>JADJPH010000032.1 GCA_016713335.1 Candidatus Fredericiella danica
CACGCCCTGCCCTTCTGTGCCGGGCAGCCAACTTGCCACGAGCGCATCCCATGATGCAAGGTAGTCCGTTACGATCAGCGGTCGTCCACTCACCAGGAGCACGACCGTCTTTCTGCACTGCTCAGACATCCGATCGATCATCCGTGCTTCACGCGACGGTAACGCGAGATCGGCGCGATCCCCCTTCCCCTCCGCATAGGGTTCTTCGCCAACAACGACGATACATGCATCCGCAACGGCAGCGTTGCCTGCCGCATCGATGACCGTGTCAAACTTGCCATACCGATTGTACTCGACCCGCGTGGCGGGCGAAACCGTTGCCCGGATTCCTTCCAAGATCGTTGTCCCAGGCGTAATGTCACCGGTCTTGCCCTGCCACTCCAGCGTCCAGCCACCCGCTTGAACGCCGATATCATCGGCCGCATCACCGGCCACGAAGATCAGGGGTAGGTCCTTTGCCAGCGGCAACGTCTGGTCTTCGTTCTTCAGCAGCACCTGCGACCGGCGCACCGCCTCGCGCGCCAGTTCCCGATGGGCGGCTGCGCCCAGTCCGGCGTCCGCACCTGGTTCGGCCGGCAGTGGCTGCTCAAAGATCCCCTGCGCAAACTTCACCCGCAGAATCCGCTGCACCGCATCGTCGATCCGCGCCAGCGGCACGTCGCCCATTTCCACCGCCTGGGTCAGTGTCGCAATGAAGTTCTTATAGTCATATGGAACCATCACCATGTCGATCCCGGCATTGATCGCAGTGATGACATCACTGTAGTAGTCGCCGGGTAACTGGTCGATCGCCTGCCAGTCGGAAACGATAAAGCCGGCGAAATCAAGTTCATCCTTGAGCACATCGGTGAGCAGATACCGGCTGCCATGCAGCTTTTCCCCATTCCAACTGGAGAAAGAGACCATGACGGAGTTGGCGCCGGCGTCGATAGCAGCCTCATAAGGCGGCAAGAACAGCCTACGCAGCGTTGCCTCATCCATCTGTGTGTCGCCCTGATCTAGGAGATAGCCATTGGTGGTTGCGGAACCAAACGCGGTGCCGCCATCGCCTATATAGTGTTTGGGCGTGGCCAGTATTCCGTTCTGCAGCCCGCGCACAGACGCGGCGCCCAATGCCGCGACCAGGTCGGTCTGGTCGCCGTACGCCTCATAGGTGCGCCCCCAGCGAATGTCCTGGGGAACCGCAACCACCGGCGCAAAATTCCAATTCACGCCGGTCGCTTTCAATTCTTCGGCCGTGGCCGCAGCGATGCGTTCGACCAGTTCAGGGTCGCCGGTTGCGCCCAGGCCGATATTGTGGGGGAAGATCGTAGCGCCGTAGGCGTTGTTGTGGCCGTGTACAGCGTCGACGCCGTAGAGAAGTGGGATGGCCAGCGGTGTCTGCAAGGCGGCCTCTTGGAAGCTGCCAACCATCTCCCGCCATCCGTCCTTTGTATTGGAGAGAGGATAGCCGCCACCACCACTGAGGACCGAACCAATGCCAAAACGCGTAACGTCGTTCGGCGTGAGGCTATTTTTCTCGACCTGCGTCATCTGCCCAATCTTCTCGGCCAGCGACATGCGGGCCAGGAGATCATCGACCCGTTTCTCCACAGGCGCTGCGGCGTCCTGATAGAGTGGAGATCGATTTGATGCTTTGGCTGGTGCATTGGCGGTGGCAGACACGGTGTTCGCCGGTGTGGATTGTGCCACGGCACTCGTGGCGATGGCAGGAGCAGATGAAGACACCGCCGGCGCCTGCCCGCCACAACTGGAAATCATGAAGCAAGTACACGTTGCGATGAGGAGTTGAATTGGCCGGCGCATTGGAGACGATGGTTCTTTCTATCAAACTGTAGTCGAAGAGTCTTGAAAGCGCTTTCAGAAAACATATTATAGTATACCACTGCATCGACAGTTGACCATTGACAGTTGACCATTGACAGTTGACCATTGACAGTTTGCTTTGTCTCCGGTTTGCCCCTGCTAAATGCACCCAGGAGTCACTAATAATGACACTATCAAAGCCCTTTTTGACCTTTCTAGCGGTTCTGATCTTCGGCATTTTCTTGAGTGTCTTCCGCGTCATCGATGCCACGGGCGCAGATATGGCCATGCCCAACGCCCCCCTGCCGGCATACAACCTGCTCTCCGCACAAAACGGCTGGGTATTGGCAGGCGACGAACTCTGGATCACCGGTGACGGTGGCGACACCTGGCGCAATGCCACTCCGCCGGGGAGCAGCCAAAGCGTAGTCTGGTGGCGTCGCACCAGACGGTGGATGCATCGCCTCGGTCTTCTTTGTAGACGACGATACGGGCTGGGTGCTCTATCATGGCAGCAATGACAACATCCTTGCGACGACAACGGACGCCGGCAGAACCTGGCGTGAACGACCGTTGCAACTTCCGCCACCTTCTAGCGGGGCGACACCGATCAATGGGTGGAGTCTCCATGCACTCGACGCAAGCCAGGCCTGGTTGGTGGCAAAAACTGGGACAAGCAGCAACTTCAGCCGTGGTCTGCTCTACCAGACGCGCGACGGTGGCGCAACCTGGATCCAGGCAGCGTTGCCAGCCGGGGAACCGGTCATTTTTCTGACGCAGACCGCAGGTTGGACCGCCGGCGGCGCAAACGGCGCCGGTTTCTGGCAGAGCCACGACGGTGGCAGTTCCTGGAGGGCTGCGCCGTTTGCAGCCACCGGCAATCAAGGGGCGCAACAAAGAACCTACGTCCCGCTCTTTAGCGCTGATGGCCGCACCGGTGTGACGGTTGTGGCGACGACCGACGATCGCGTTCAGCGGGTCGACTGGTTCGTCACCCGCGATGGTGGCGGCTCATGGCAGTTCGAGCGCACCTTTGACGCCGGCGCCACAACCACCGGTGCACCCGACGCGGTCGATGCACGCGCCTGGCTCATCGCGGAAAGCGGCCAACCGGTGCGCCCGTCCTCCCAGGCGATGCCGTTCTTCGGGACCTTAAATCTCGATGATAGCCACACGGTGGCCCGGCTTGCCATGGCGACGGCAACCACTGGTTGGGCGGTGGCAGCACAGGACGCAAGTCTCTGGCGCACACGCGATGGGGGCAAAACCTGGCGGCCATTGACCACGCCCTGGGGTGTTTCAACGGCCACGGCGCCGTCACAGCCGGCGGAGGTGGTTTCGCTTGCCGGCGCCGAATTGGTCTCGATCCTGCGCGCACCGGGGTTCGATACCTGCGAAATCCCACCGGCAAACCAACTGGCCACCTGGTTCTCGGCCAGCCCATACCGCGCCGTCAACCTCTATATCGGTGGCGCGCTCCGGGCGTGCAGCAACCAATTGTTGTCCGCATCCTTCTTGCGTACGCTAACCGGCCAGGGGTGGAGATTCATCCCCACCTGGGTCGGACCGCAAGCGCCGTGCTCCGAATACGCCAAACGCTTTAGCCTTAACCCGACCACTGCCAACGCCGAGGGTCACGCCGAAGCGTTGGCGGCCGTGAATGTCGCGTCTCAACTCGGGCTGACCTTCGCCGACAAGACCGGTACGATCCTCTACTACGACCTGGAGAGTTTTGACGGCGAAGACAGCGCCTGCGTGGCGGCGGCAAGAGCCTTTGTTGCGGGGTGGGTGAGCGGGCTCCATGAATCCGGCAACCGCGCCGGGCTGTATGGCTCCGCCTGCAATCCTCGCATTGCAGAATTTGCCAACAACAGCCAGGTGCCCGACGCCATCTGGGCCGCGCAATGGACACGATCCAGCTTTGACCCGCAGATGACGGTCTGGGGCATTGCCTGTCTGGACGACACCCTCTGGAGCCGGTCGCAGCGTATCCGGCAGTACACCGGCGGTCATGATGAAACGTATGGTGGGGTAACCTTCAACATCGACAGCAACGTGCTGGACGCGCCGGTAGCCGATCTGACCGCGCCGCCGCCCCAGGTGACGGTGGAGACACCCGAGTTGGTGCCGGCCTATGGGTCTGATCCCTGCAAATCGGGCTGGATGCGGTTCACCAACGCCCGCAATCAGTTTGCCTATCTGACCCGAAATCGGTCAGAAGGGGGGACGGTGCCACCTCCGCCCACGCCACGAACTGCCATCTGGGTGCCGAATGCGCCGCTTGCGGGTTTCTATCGCGTCGAGGTTTACCTGCCGGAGCATGGGGCTGTCGAGTGGCCCTGTCCAACGGCAACGCTGGGATCTAGCACTGCATCCGCGCACTACACGGTTTATCACACACAAGGTGCGACCTATCAAACCGCCAACCAGACGACGGTGCGCAACGGCTGGCTATCACTTGGCATCTACCCGTTCATGAAGGGGCAGAACGGTTCAATTGTGCTCAGCGACCTGACCGACGACCCCGATGCCACGCGCATGGTGTTGGCAAGCGCCGTACGGCTGACCTATGTGCCAGATGGCAGACTTACCACGGCGACGATTTACCTGCCGGAGTTGCAGCGAAATAGCAGATAAAATCGACTGGCGTCTTCACCCGTCGCCTGCCAACGTCGGATAGCCACGACGACAGCATTCATCAAACATGTAATGACAGGGGGAAATGGCAAGCCAGACCCACGTGGGTCTGGCTTGCCATTTCCCCCTGTCATTACGTCAGTCAAAGTTGCGTCGTCCGCGGGACCGGGGCAACGCATCAAACATGAATCAATAGCCGGTGTAATTTGGAATCCGCTTGCGACCGATGCCACCACCGTAAGAGGCGATGTCAACGAAAAGCATGATGCCGAGCCACAACCAATCCCAGCCGTTGATACCTCCCGGCGCCACGATCACGAACATGATCGTGGTCCATGGGATGAAGATGATCCCCAGGACTGCCCAGAGCCACCAGAGGTTGTTGCCGAACACACCATTAAACGCAAGTTGCCAGGTCATTGGCTGGAACAGCCACCAGAAGGCGCCGAAAACACGCGGCCCAAACAGTACTAGCGCGAGAAATCCACAACACATGGTCTTTCATCCTTTCGTGGTAACAGTCGAACTGTTTACTTTTTCACACCAAGAGTGCTCATCAGTGGTGCACCGATCTTAGCGCAGTCGTATCACCTGGTGCATCACCTATTTCTGGTGATATTCGTGTGATCCCCCCTGCCGCAGTGCGCTTCCGGGCAATAGAGAGTCTCCGAGGGCACCGGCATCAACGATCCGAAGCGCGGCCGGTCTCGATCTCGACTTCCATCGCGCCCAACCGGCGATACGAACGATTCTCGATCACGTAGGGCGCCCAGCCAAAGCAGAGATCAGTCAGCACATCCCACAATGCGATCGACCCCACGAACAGGGTGACGATCATTAGGACACCCTGCAACACGGGCTGCCCTGGCGTCAACTGCCCCGTTGCAAGCGCCAGGAGAAAGCCCAACGCAAGCGCACAGACCGGCAGCACAATCACCAACTGGCGCCATAGCACGCTGCGCTCACGGCGTTCTTCCTGTCGATTCTGCGCCACCTGCTCGCGGCAGTAGCGATTGAGCGCCGCCTGCGTTGCCTGGGCCAGTTGGGCCACATTCGAACTGTCCGCAGGCAGCGCCCCCGCCGGCAACTGGAGTTTCAGTTTCGTAGCGGGGTGCGGCAGCAATCCCTTCAGGCGCAGACGTTTGTGCAGGTAGACAATACCGGCCTCACCCCGCAAGTCCACAGGTTTGTCGGAGAACGGGTTGATCACCGGGGCAGAAAACAACTCACCGATCTCGTTGAGCGCCAGGGTAACGGTGTTTTCTGTAGGTTTGGGATTGGCAGACATCGCACTCACCTCTTAACCCTGCGTCTTTACAGTCACGCGCATCTGCATGATTTGCGCGAGGACACGGTTCTCCCGCGCCGGCGCAACCCAATCGAAAAGCAATGCCTCCAGGGGATCCCACAGAATGACCCAGGTAAAGACGCACACTGCGCCGACGATCAAACCCTGGACAACGTCCGACACACCGGCGAGCACGGTCATCAACAACAGGTAGCCGACGGCCATGACGACGAGCACCACGAATAGGGTGACCACCATGCCGACGCCATGCTGCAAGCGCGAGTGACGGATCTCGAGTTTATTGTCTTCGATCCGGGCCTCGCAGTAGCGCTTGATCCCTGCGGCCAATTGCGGTCCAAGATCCGGTGTGATCTGGTCGGCCGGCAGCGCCACGACCAGTGGAAGGCTTGCCAGTTCATGCAGTGGGTGCACCTGCTGACGCAGCACCAATCGATCCAACGCCGCCTCACCCAGTATCGTACCTTCACCGGGCGCAAACGGATCTGCATCGGGTGCGTTGAAGAGCTCTGCGACCGTATTGACGCGCAGCACCACGTGTTCATCTGAATTCACGGCCATTTCGGCGCCCTCACTTTGTTCGATTCAGGATCGCAGTTGCAGTGACCACAACATATATACTGCCAACCAAGCGTCTCTCGCTAAACCGGGTTCATAGCAGTTCGTTGATTTCTTCGAGTTGTGCCTTTAGCTCGGCGGTCGCCTGCTCTTGCGCTTCGATCAGGCGCATCAAATGGGCTATTCTCGCCTTGGGATCTTTCGCATCGGCCGCTGGTACTTCCTCTTCTTGCTGTTTGGGCGGGCTGAGGAACGAATTGGCGAGAAAACCGCTCAGCGTACCGAAGAGACCGACGCCCGCGGTCATCACAAAGATACCGACGATGCGCCCCCAGTTGGTCACCGGGAAACGGTCGCCATAACCGACCGTCGTAATCGTCACGTAGGACCACCAGAGGGCGTCCGACGCATTGGTGATGTTGGCGTCAGGCGAAACATGCTCAGCCTTCAAGACCGCCAGTGAGCCGAATTCCAGCACACAGAGCACGAGAAAACCCACGGTCAGCAAGGCATTCTCGGCGCGATGGGCGATAAATTCGTGCACCAGGTTCTTCGCGCCAAATTCCATGAAGAGCCGGATGACCCGCCAGATACGAAACACACGAAAGATCTTGACTTGTTGAAACGGCAGGCTCGAAAGCAGGTCGGCCCAACCAAACCCGCGAAAGAAATAGGCCGATCGATCAGACGCGGTAAAAAAGCGATATAAAAAGTCGCCGAGGAAAATCGGAAACAGGATCGCATTGATGACCTGGAGGACAGTCGCAATCGCCGGGTCCCGGAAAAAAAACAGGAAGACCATATTGACAATTGAAAGAATGGACAACGCGCCGATGAACAGCTCGTAGCCGATGCCCTTTAATTCGCGTTTTTTTGTTGTTCCTGATGTCACTTTCCCCTCGATTCACCTATGCCCTACATTGCCAGGTCCACTACGAAGATGCTAGTGGTAGCAAGCGTCAGGACGAAAAAGACGGAGTTCAATGAATAGGTGCTATTCTAGCCGATAAATGGGTGTGCAACTAGGAGGCGTTTTGGCGTCATTTTGCCTTGTCCTGACGATTTGCGCCACTACGACAACAAATGGATGCCGTCATTTAACGGATTATTCTGTCGTGTTCGTGTGCTACGCTTAGATGTCAATCAACCGGCGCAGTCGCCTGGAGGTGCATGATGCGCACACACTTCAACAAAACTATGTTAGGTTCCGTCTCAATTCACTTTGCTCCACGCAATCGTCATCTACGCCGCCGCCTCACCAATCTCTCACCGTGGTTAGTTTTGCTGCTTGTCGTGGCGTCTATCACCACCGTGAACGCCAAGGGAAACGAACCGATCACGCACCCCGGTGATCAACAGAAACCATCAGCACAAGCGAGCGCGCAGATTGAACAAGGACCACCCATACCCGTCACATCTGGTGTGGAATACGAGTTGATCGCAACATACGACGTCGATCGGTTAAACCAAATCCTGACGACGGAATTGGCCGAATTCACCGATTTCCCAATCTCCTATCCGCCGGCGCGCTATCCGGTCAAACTCTATCGGGTTCAGTACAACTCGGTGATCCCCGAACAGAATAACCGGCCAACGGTGGCTTCTGGGCTGATCGCCATCCCCGAGACCGGCGAAACTACCCTGCCGGTGGTTTCGTACCAGCACGGCACGGTCTTCTCGAAAACGGAAGTGCCGTCGAATCCGGAAGAGTCGATGGAAACGCGCCTGATGGTCGCCCAATTCGCTGGACAAGGGTATGCCGTGATCGCAGCCGACTATTTTGGCAAGGGCCAATCTCCGGAAATTGACAGCTACACCGTCAAGGCAAGCACCCAACAGGCGTGTCTCGATATGCTCTTTGCAGCCGAATCCATCTTCGAGGATCTTGGGATCGCGATGGGGCCGCTCTTCCTGAGTGGCTGGTCGCAAGGGGGATGGGGAACCATGGTATTTCTCAACAAACTGGAGAGTCTCGACATCCCGGTCGAAGCGACCGCCATTGCCAGCGCCCCAGTCGACCTGTTTGCCCAGGTGAATCGCTGGATGCATGCGCCATCTGCACTTGACGCCGTTTACCTACCGGGCGCAGTGATACTCCAACTCTACGCCTATGAGCAGTACTATGGATTGCCGGGCCTTGCCCAAACAGCCATCAAACCGGAGTACCAACAGGCAGCGCATGACCTCTACCTCAACAACATCACAGATATCGAAGCCGCCAAAGTGTTGCCGGTCATGGTGAGCGAACTGTTGCAGAGTGATTTCCTCGCAGCCAGCTCGATCGGCGAAACCCGCTACACTCGCATTTTGCAGGACAATCACGCCTATCGCTGGCGCGCGCACGCCGGTGCACACGTATTATGGTGATATCGACGAAGTCGTCCCTCCCTATATCGCCACCATGCCGGTTGCATATCAAGAAACAATGGGCGGCGCTACCGTCACCGCCGTGCCATCCGGGAGCAAAGCGAATCATCGCGGCAACTTCGTCTTCGCCGTCGCCGACCAGAAGAAGTGGTTTGACGAGTTATTGGATTGAGCTGGGTCTCTAGACCCAAGTGTATAAAATCGGCGGCGGGTACACCCGCCGCCGATTTTATACATAAGGCTACCGGACCAAGACATGGACTGGTTTTGTCTCTTGTCCTTCTCTTACGCCTCGTTCGAGATCGGCAATTCCACCGGAATCGGCGCCTGCTCCACCAACGTGAAGTTCAGCTTGCTATCGCCCTCGATACTGGCATCGTAGCTGACGATCACATGGTCGCCTGTCCGATACTCGCCGCGCAACAACCGCTTGCTCAGCTCGTTCTCCACCCGCCGCTGCAACAGCCGGCGCAGTGGGCGCGCGCCATAGCTCGCGTCGTAGCCAATCTCAGCGAGATAGTCTGCAGCTTCTTCAGTTAGTTCCACCGTGAAGCCCAACTCGTCCATGCGGGTCGCGACGTCCTTCATCAGCAGCATCACGATCTGCCGGATCTGTTCGCGCGTCAACGGATCAAAGACGATGATCTCATCGATGCGATTCAAGAACTCCGGCCGGAACAGCCGTTTGAGCTGGGTGCTGTACTCGCCCTGATTGTACTTGCTCTCATCAAAGGTCGGCGTCATAAAACCAAGTGGCCCGCGCTTGATCACTTCGGCGCCCACGTTGCTCGTCATGATGACCACGGTGTTCCGGAAGTCCACCTGGCGCCCCTGTCCATCGGTTAGCCGTCCATCGTCCATGATCTGCAAGAGCGAGTTCCAGACCTCTGGGTGGGCCTTCTCGATTTCGTCGAAGAGGATCACCTGGTAGGGGCGACGGCGGACCTGTTCGGTCAGTTGCCCGCCTTGATCATAACCGACATAGCCAGGTGGCGCACCGAAGAGCCGGCTCACCGTGTGGGGTTCGCGATACTCGCTCATATCGATTCGCAGCAGCGCTTCATCGTCGTCAAACATGAAGCCTGCCAGCGCCTTGGCCAGTTCCGTCTTGCCAACGCCGGTTGGGCCGAGGAAGAGGAAGGTGCCGATTGGGCGCTTCGGGTCTTTTAGACCGCTGCGCGCCCGGCGAATCGCATCACTGACCGCCTCAATGGCGGCGGCCTGGCCGATGATGCGCTGGCGCAGGTGATCTTCCATGTGGAGCAGTTTTTCGGTCTCGGTCTGCAACATGCTGGTCACTGGAATCCCGGTCCAGGCGCTGATGACAGCCGCAATATCACGGGCATCGACGATGTCATCAAGGTCGGCCTCAACGCGCCAGCGCGAGGAGAGATCATTATATTCACCCTCGACGCGCACCCGTTCAGCTTTGAATTGGGCCGCATTCTCATAGTCGCGTGATTCCCACGCCTTTTCTTCGTTTGTCTGCAGTTCGGACAACTGCACCTTCATCTGCTTCAGTGCCGGTGGCATGTTAAACATCGCCACGCGCAACTTGGCGGCAGCTTCGTCCATCAGGTCAATCGCCTTGTCCGGTAGGCGGCGATCCTGCACGTACCGGTGGCTTAGTTTGACCGCCTGCACCAGTGCTTCATCGTCATACTGGATGTGGTGATGTTCTTCATACCGGCTCCGCAACCCGCGCAGGATGGCGATGCTATCCTCCACGTTGGGTTCATCCACATAGACTGGCGCAAACCGGCGCTCCAGCGCGGAATCACGTTCGATGTGTTCGCGATACTCGTCAAGCGTGGTGGCGCCGATGCACCGCAGTTCGCCGCGTGCCAGCGCCGGCTTGAGCATATTGCTGGCATCCATTGCACCGGCGGCGTTGCCTGCCCCGACCATCGTGTGCATCTCATCGATGAAGAGAATGACCTCCCCCTCGCTCCGTTGCACCTCTTCGATGACGGCCTTCAGCCGCTCCTCAAACTCACCACGGAAACGGGTGCCGGCAACCAGCGCACCCAGGTCCAACGATACGACGCGCTTCCCGAGCAGAGGATCCGGCACATCCTTGGTCACGATCTTTTGCGCCAGCCCTTCGACGATGGCGGTCTTACCGACGCCGGCCTCACCGATCAACACCGGGTTATTCTTGGTCCGGCGCGCCAGCACCTGGATGACCCGCAATACTTCAGCCTCGCGGCCAATCACCGGGTCAAGTTTGTTGTCACCTGCAGCCTTGGTCAAGTCGTTCCCGTATTTCTCCAGCACACGGTATTTGGTTTCCGCGTTGGGCCCGGTGACGCGCTGGCCATTGCGGAAGTTGCTGGACCGCTTCGGCAATCCGCTCTTTGGTGATATTTGCATCCCGTAGGATCGTAGCGCTTGGCGTGTTGCGTTCGCTGGCAACCGCCAACAGGATGTGCTCGGTGCTGATATACTCGTCCTTTAGGCGCATCGCTTCTTCATAGGCAATATCCATGATGCGCTTGAGGCGCGGAGTGATGAACACCTGCGCCGTGGCCGTGCTCCCATAGGGATTGGCGCTTGCACGCGGCATCGGCGCCAGCACGCGCTCCAGCTTCTGTTGCATTTCTTCGACGGGCGCCTCGAGGTGTTTCATGACTTCCGGCACCGCGCCGCCGCTTTGCTGCAGCAACGCAAGAAAGACATGTTCGGTGTCCACCTGCGTGTGTTTGTAGTGTTGTAGGATCTCGTAGGCCCGCATTGCAGCTTCTTGGGCCTTCTCCGTAAAACGGTCGAATCGCATCATATACGGTCGAACGCTCCTTCTTGTTGTAGCGTGATTCAAAACCTATGCATGTTCTACAAGATCACAACGCACACGCGAGTAACAAAGATTACGAACAAACGGAGATCTAACGTGATGCAAACGAAAGGTAAACACTCTAGTATCGCGTCAATGCCCCAATCTTCCCTGCCTTCTCCAGACCATCGTGATGGTCGACGACGGTGAAACCGATGTTTTGGACCAGTGCCCGGCGGAGGCAACTCTCCACCGCATCGGGCAACAATTGCACGCGCCCGCTTTGCAGGTCCGCGTCTTCGGTGAGTTCGAGCAGAACGTGCCCGCTGTCCACAAACCGGTACGCCTGCTGCGCATAGTCTGCAACCACGATCACATGGGATGCCCGTCCTTGTTGCACGGCGGTGAGCGTCTCGGTCACGCCTAGCACGGCATTACCACCCGTCTGCGCCGCTGCCAAGATCTGGTCGGCCAACGCATCGGCATCGCGCTTCTCCGCCTTCACCGCTAGCGCCAACGCCTTATCTCGTAGGTCATTCGGACTTGCATTTGCGTCCGCGGCAATGGCGCCGATGATCATGGAACGCAGGCGATTGCTGAGCAGATCCTTGAAGGTGGCTACATTCTTGCCCGTCCCCGCCAGGATCAGCCGCCGGGTGCCGTTGTTGCGATAGAACTCCTCGGCCATTTCCGCGGCCTCCTGCAGGTTTTGCCGCGCCAGTCCTTCTTCGCGGCGCTGGTAGCGGGGAGCAGACCAGCCACCCGAGCGATGCTGTTTCACTTCTTCGCCGAGATATCCTTCCACCGCCTCCAGATTTCCCATGTTGAAGACATAGATCCTTGCGCCTTCCTGGTCGACCTGCACCACACCGCAGCGCTCGTAGACGTCAAGCAGATGGGCAAGTTGCCGTACGTATGGTCGGAAGCTCACGAACGCAAAGTCATCGACAGGCACCGCAAAACTGAAGGCCCACCAGAAGTCCTTCTTGGCGCAACTAAATAGGATGAGGCTTCTGCCCTGCCGGTTGTACCCCATCTCGATATAGTTCTGGATCCGCTTTACGTCTTCCGGATCGGCGCCTTCCACCTTGTCAAGCAGCTTGCGCAACGCGTTTGTGCTGCTCGCCGGAGCGCCGTTGTGGGTCAACATTCAGATAGATGCTAAGCACCGGTGCATCATGGCTCTCGAATTCAACTGCCCGTCGAATGTCGCTGTCAGTCAACATGATGAATCGCCTCCGTGGTTCGAGTGAGAAGATGGATGCAATGGTCTACTCATATACAATTCGCCCGCCACAAACCCGCGCGCGGCATAGTAGGCACGCGTGCCCGTGGCGGCAATCACGCTGATACGCTCAAAACCGGCTTCTGTACTGATACGGCATGCGGCGTCGATCAGTTCCGTCCCCAGCCCCACATGCTGCGTCTGGCCGCGGCTCTCGGCACCGATCGAGAGCGCCGTGCCATAGACATGCACCTCGCGGATCATGGCTGCGCCGGCAAGCTCGGGCAGAAACGCGCGACTGCCGGCTTCCGCGGTGAGCGGCAGACTGAGCCGCAAGAACGCCGCCGTCAGCCCTTGTTCATCGCAACGGTCGTTGGTCACAAATTCCACAAAATACTCCTGAGTCAAATCCGTCACGTAGGGCGTAATCCGCAGGCTGAGCTGGTCGCCGCCCACTGTGCGCCGCTTGATCTCACGGCATCGAATGCAGCCGCAACGCTGCCCACGCCGCGCCAGTTCCTCATGCACGACCTGGCGCAGATTGCTGAGCTTGACCCCTGCCTGAATATGGTGCGCCGGAATGTCCCGGAAGAGCCGGTTGATGCGCGTGTAGGGGGGAATCGCCGGTTTTACATCGGCGAGCAATTCAACCAACTCCGCTTCACTGTAGGGAATGTAGGCGCCTTCCAAAAAGCGATCGTACAGCTCGGTGCCGGCAATCAGCGAACAGGGGTAGATTTTCATCTCATCTGGCCGGATCGCCGGGTCGCTGAAGAAGCGCGCAAAGTCGGCGTGATCCTGATCCGGCGTGGCGCCATAGAGATTTGGCATCCAGTGTAGTTGAAGCTTGAAACCTGCCGTGCGCAGCATCCCCAGCGCATGCCGGACCGCCTGGACGTCGTGTCCCCGCTTGTTGAGCACGAGCACCTCATCATCCAGGCTCTGTACGCCAATTTGGACCTTGGTCACACCGAGGCGCCGGAGATGGACAATCTCTTCCGGCGTAACCCAATCCGGTCGCGTTTCGATCACCAGCCCGACGTTGCGGTGCCGGGCTTGGATATTGTGCGCTTGTGCTTCGGCAAGGGATGCCGAACCGGTGTAAGCAGGGTCGCCGGCGCGGTTCATGGCATCAAAACAGCGCTGGACAAACCACTCGCGATAGTCCCGGCTATAGGCGCTCCAGGTGCCGCCCAGAATCAACAACTCAACCTTGCTGGCGTCGTGCCCGATGTTTTCAAAGGCCTGGATGCGGCCCAGCGTCTGCTTAAAGGGATCAAAGCCATCCCGCTCGGCGCGTTGCGCACCGGGTTCGTCGTAGATATAGCTCTTCGGCATGCGCCAGTCATCGGGGCAGAAGATGCATTTGCCGGGGCAACCTGCAGGCGCAGTCAACACGGTCACCGGCGCGACGCCACTCTGCGTCCGCATCGGCTTCATGCGGATGCGCCGTTCGAGCAGCGGATCAGCATCAAGATCGCCTTCCGCCACCAGGTGCTGGTAACCGGCCACCAGATTCGCCTTGGAATAGAGTCCGGATCCATCTTTGGGAAAGCGCGTCAGGATCGCGTGCAGACTGCTACGCTCGTCCCAATCCGTTTCGGGGACGGCGCGCACCGCCTGAAACACAGCCAGAAGGATCGCACTGTGCTCGGCGGGCCGGTAGTCGCGGCGTTTCGCCTGCCAGGTCTCACCCTTGGCGACGACATCAGCCGGGATATCTTCAGCAGAGAGAATTCGTTTCATTCCGCACAAACACCCCTTCAATCAGATCGGACTTATGCGCGCTTTGCGGCGAAGCGATATAATCGTCAGCAGAAAGGCGCGCGTGAGGCGGTGTATCAAACAGCGTCGCAATGCGCACGTTCAGCATATCGGCTCCTAATGAACAGCAACTCTCTAGACGCGAGTATACCACAGCGCGATCCCCCTATCTACGCCATGCGACCAGCCGTCCGGGCCCGTCTCTTGGACCTGAATCGAGCATTTTACGCCGCAGTCGCAAACGAGTTTGACCGCACCCGCCAGGGGTTGCCCGCCGGCATGTTGGCGCTCGCTCAGCAACTGTTCGCGCGCCGGCAACTCAGCCACACCACCGAGAACTTCCGGATTCTGGATCTTGGCTGTGGCAATGGCCGATTTGCCCGGGCCCTCGCACAGTGTGGCGTTGCATGCGATTACATCGGCGCAGATGCGGATACACAGCTCCTCGCCCAAGCCATTGAACAAACCCAGAATCTGCCGGGTGTCTCCGCTGAATTCCTACACATCGATCTGGCAGATTCGAATTGGGTCTCTCAATTTTCGGCCCGGTCAGGCTTCGATGCCGTAGTCTGTCTCGCTGTTCTACACCATTTTCCAGGATGGTCTTTGCGCCAGAGTTTGATCGCGGAGATGAGTGGCCTGGTGCAGCCGCAGGGGATTCTGGCGTTGTCCACCTGGCAGTTTCTCGATGCGGAGCGCTTTGTCGAAAAACGGACGCCCTGGGAGGCAATCGGTTTGACGGCTGCTGACGTTGAGTCGGGCGACGCACTGCTGCCGTGGAATCAGGGCGTGCAGGCGCTTCGTTACGTGCACCAGCTCGACCGCGCAGAGATTCAGGCAATGGCGAACGCTGAGGGATTAGAAATCATTGAGAGTTTTCGTGCGGACGGCAAGGAAGGCAACCTGAATCTGTTTGTGATTCTGCAACACCCCCTTGATCAACCTCACCCAAAAATAAATTGATAGCAACAGACATATTCTATTCCAGTGAACGGACTTTACACCCATGTCCACCTAAACGATTCCCGAACTGACGAACTGATCGACGCATTTCCGGAAACAATACGGCATGGAGCCGACGCACGTTGCCAGCGGTCCTGGCCGCGTTAACTTGATCGGCGAACACACGGATTACAACGATGGGTTCGTGTTGCCGGTCGCCCTGAAGCGCGATATCCGGTTCGTCTTTCGCCCACGCACAGACCGTCACGTGCGCCTCTTTTCCGGTGACTACAATGAGTCGTTGGAATTCGATCTGGATGCGCCTGCGTATATTCCGGAACGCCTGTGGGGAAATTACATCCAGGGCACGGCCTGGAGCCTGGAGCAGACCGGGCTACGCCTGGTCGGGATTGACGCTGTTCTTGGTGGAAATGTGCCGCGCGGCAGCGGGCTAAGCAGTTCGGCTGCGGTAGAGGTCGGCGCCGCCCATGCGTTCCTCGCTGCGTCCGGTCTGCTGGATGCGCTGCCGGGACCTCAGATTGCGAAAGCAGCGCAGCGCGCGGAAAACGAGTTTGTGGGCGTCAATTGCGGCATCATGGATCAGTTCATCAGCGTGTTGGGCAAAGAAAACCACGCGCTGCTCATCGACTGTCGTTCGCTGACGTATGAGTTGGTGCCAATGCCCGAAGAGGCTGCGCTCGTAATCGGCAATACGCGTGCCAGCCGATCGCTGGCCAGCAGTGCGTACAATCAGCGTCGTGCCGAGTGCGAACGCGGGGTGGAGATCCTGCAGGCGACCATCCCCGGCATCAAGGCGCTGCGCGATGTTTCGAGCGCTCAATTGGAAGCTGCCCGGGCGATGATGCCGGACAACATCTACCGGCGCTGCCGGCATGTGGTGTCGGAGAATGAACGAGTTCTCCACACCGTCGCCGCCTTTAGTAGCGGTGACTTGAAAACGGTTGGTGAACTCATGGACGCCAGCCACGAGAGTCTGCGCGACGATTACGAAGTGAGCAGTCCGGCGCTGGATGCCATGGTTGCGGCGATGCGGAGCGTCCCCGGCGTCTACGGCGCACGGCTCACAGGCGCCGGTTTTGGCGGCTGTGCGGTGGCAATGGTCGCACCCGGCGCGGAGCAGACGGTGGCCGATGCGATCTTTGACCAGTACCCCAAAGCCACGAGTATCTGGCCCGAGGTGTACATTACACGGGCCAGCGACGGCGCGCAGGTTGTCCGCATTTGACCTGCTAATTGTGTATATTGTTTAGAAAACCCCGATAAGTTGGCATAACGGAGTACATACAGAGTATAATCTCCGCGATTGCATCGCCTTAGGCACGGTTGCCAAGGCAAATGAACATGGAATAAAGGAGAAACTAACCCATGGCCAACGTCACCCTCGGCCCCACCGGTGGAGAAGGCGGTAAGGATTTCGCGATCTATTCGATCCCTGCGGACGCCAAACTGCGCGAAATTCACGTCTACGCTTTCGGATATGTTGATGCCCTACAGTTGAAGTATGAAATCAACGGCGACGTCAGCGAACTGCCGCGCATTGGTGGTCATAGCGGTCTCCACCACGCCTTTGTCCTTGATGCGGACGAGTATCTGGTCGGTGTCAGCGGTCGAAGCGGCGCCTATATCGATAGCATCCGCTTCCACACCAACAAGCGTGCTTCTGATTCGTTTGGTGGTCGGAGCGGCTCGACCGATTTCAGCTTCGAGGCCCCGGCGGGTGGTGAGATCGCCGGCTTCTTTGGCCGTGCGGACTGGTACATCGATGCGCTGGGTGTCTTGATCCGCGATCGCAAGGAAAGTGCTGCTGAAGCCGTATCCCCTGCCCCGGCCGCAAGCCCGACGCTGCAACCCGCGTCCAAGAAGAAGGCGCCAGCCAAAGCTGCCGTCGTCGCGGCTGCTGCCCCTGCGCCGGAAGCCAAGAAGGCCCCGGCAAAGTCTGCCGCCAAAGCGGCCACGACCGAAGCTGCCGCCGCACCCGCCGCCGAACCCAAGGCGAAGGCTGCTGCCAAGCCCGCGGCCGAACCGAAGGCGAAGGCTGCTGCTAAGCCGGCCAAGGCAAGCGCACCAGCCGCTGAAACACGCACGGCGACGATCGATCTTGGGGAAGCCAAGACGCCGCAACCCGACGATCTGATCAAGGTTGAGGGTATCGGCCCGAAGATCGCCGGCATCTTGATCGAAAACGGCGTCCTGAACCTGAGCGATTTGGCCGCGACGCCGGTCGAGAAGTTGCGCTCAATTCTGGAGGCCGCTGGTTCACGCTACAAACTGGCCGATCCGACGACCTGGCCGCAACAGGCAGCCCTGGGCGCGGCCGGCGACTGGGCAGCGTTTGATGCGCTGCAGAAGTCGCTCAAGGCTGGCCGCAAAGAGTAGTGTTCAACAGACGACCGCATTGCTACCATCAACAGCGATGCGGTCGTCCTCTCATCTACGGAGTGTTGGTTCGAGGTGATCGGTCCGGTTGAGGCTGTGCAACCGCCAGGTTTCCCGGTCAGCATGTTCCACCCGTTCGAAGTGTGTAATCCCGGTATTGCTGCACCAGACTTCGCAATTCTGCCACGGGCCGACATTGAAGATGTGTTGGAAGGCGGCTTCGATCACGCCACCGTGACAGACAATGATGATGGTCTGTCCGCGATGGTGAACTGCGAGTTCCTCAATAAATACACCGACGCGGGTGCGGAAATGCATCAAGCTTTCGGCATTTTCTGCAACCATTACCGGCGCAAAGGGGCGGGCGCTGGCCCAGAAGTCGACATACTGATTCGGCAGCGCTGCTTCCGGCCAGGCCGAATGATCCAGCCGGTTGTTCCCAATCTCGCGTACACGCGTATCGTAGTCGATGTTCAGCCGGTAAGCCGCAGCAAGCGGCTCGGCCGTTTCGCGCGCACGTCGCATTGTGCTGGCATAGAGGGCGTCCACCTTGGCCAACCGCTGCGGAAAGAAAGCCGCCAGCGCTTCCGCCTGCTGGCGCCCGAGAGCGGTGAGTGGGGCATCCGTATTGCCACCTTCCCAGTCGGGTAAGTTGACGTAGCTCTGGCCATGTCGGATCATGTAGATGTGCATTGTTGATTTCCTCCTTGACTACAAAGCATAGCACGGCGGACGCTTCGACACTATTTTGAGGATCTGATTCTACATGACTGAACGCCTGTACTACGACGATTCATATACCACTCAATTCGACGCAAAGGTCGAAGCGGTCGAACTCCTTGCCGGACGCCCGGCGCTGCGGCTGGATCGCACCTACTTCTACCCCACTTCCGGCGGCCAACCGTATGACACGGGTCTGCTCGCTGGGCAACGCGTGATCGACGTTGTGGCGGAAGACGGCGCCGTCTGGCACATTGTGGACGCTCCCCCGCAAGTGCAGCCCGGAGCCAGCGTGCACGGCGCGATCGACTGGTCCCGGCGCTACGATCACATGCAACAGCACTCCGGTCAGCATCTGCTGTCGCAGTTGTGGGCGCAGCAACGTGGCTTTGAGACGGTCGCCGTTCACTTCGGACCAGTTGAGTCCACACTTGACCTGGATGCACCGCTCGTGACCCAACAACAGATCGATGAGTTGGAGTTCCTGGCAAACGAGCTGGCCTATACCGCACTCCCGATTCGCGCCTACTTTGTCACCGATGCAGAAATCGGTTCGCTGCCCCTCCGCCGGCCGCCCAAGGTATCGGGTAAGATTAGAATCGTCGAAATCGCTGCGTTCGATTATTCGGCTTGTGGCGGCACGCACGTACGGACCACCGCTGAGATCGCGCCGATCAAGATCTTGCGCCAGGAACGGCGCCGCGGCCAGACCCGGCTTACGTTCAAGTGCGGGCTGCGTGCCTGCACCGACTATACTGAGCGTAGCCGGCTGCTCGTCGAAACCGCGGCGCTCTTTAGTACGGAGATCGGCGCGGTGCCGGTGCAAGTGCAGCGCGTGCAGGAGCAGAACCGTGACCTGCAGCGCCAACTGGATCTACTGAACGGTCAACTTGCTGAATACGAGGTTGCACAGTTGCTCGGTGAAGCCGAACGAACCGGCAGCGATCTCAGAATTGTGCGACGTCTGTTTCAGGATCGATCCGTGGATACAATGAAACAACTCGCGGCTGGGCTGCGTGACCAGGACCGGACCGTAGCACTCCTCGCAACGACGGTGGGCGACAAGTTGACCCTGATCTTTGTGCGTAGCGCCGACGTCGACGTTCATGTCGGCAATGTGCTCCGTGACACCCTTGCTGCGTTTGGCGGCGGGGGCGGCGGGCGGCCCGATTATGCCCAGGGGGGCGGCGTCGCGCCGGCGCAGGCGCAAGCGATATTGGAGTACGCGGAAGCTCGACTCAACCTATAGGATTCATCCATCCGTTTCTGAAGGAGGCGCACCATGCATCATCTGCATCCGACCGTAGCATTGGAATCGACGGTGATTTCTCACGGTCTACCCTATCCCCATAATCTTGCACTGGCGCGCGAAATGGAAGAGATCGTGCGCGCCAATGGCGCGGAGCCCGCCACCGTCGCCATCATCGGCGGCGAGCTGATTGCCGGGCTCTCGCCGGCCCAGATTCACCATCTGGCCACGTCATCGACCGTCCGCAAGGTCAGCCGCCGGGATTTGCCCATTGTCGTCGCCAAGAAACTCGATGGTGCGACGACTGTGGCGACCACAATGTGGGTTGCGCATCACTTTGGGATCGCGGTCTTTGCCACCGGCGGGATCGGTGGCGTCCATCGCGGTGAAGGCACCGACATCAGCGCTGATTTGCAGGAGTTGGCGCAGACGCCGGTGATCGTGGTGTGCGCCGGGGCCAAGGCGATCCTCGACCTACCCGCAACGCTGGAACATCTTGAGACGCATGGTGTCACGGTGGTTGGATACGGCACGAATGAATTCCAGGCATTCTACACCCGGACCAGCGGACTTCCGGTGGATGTGCGATGTGACACGGCGGCTGAAGTTGTGAAGATTTGGCATGCGAAGCAGCAACTCGGGCTGCCCGGCGGGCTACTTGTCACCGTGCCGATCCCGGTTGCCGACGAACTCCCTGCCGACGAGATCGAACCGGCCATCGCGCAGGCGGTCAAAGAGGCTGCCATGCGGGGGCTGCGCTCTGCGGAAGTGACGCCTTTCTTGTTGACCCGGATCGCCGACCTGACGGGCGAGCGCAGCCTGAACGCCAATCTGGCGCTGCTCAAAAACAATGCCCGTGTTGCTGCGGAAATCGCCGTCGCGCTCCGTCACGACGAACCGGCGGAATTGCCTCAACGCGAGCCGTTTTCGTAGACTACGTACGCGTCTCGTTTGTCTGGGCATGGGCGCTGCGTCAATCGTCACTGGTCCCGCTGATGGGATAAGGCGTATCGCCCATCAGCCCTGCCCAGAGCACACGGTTGTAGGCCGCGAAATCGAAGCGATCTTCCGCAGTGAAGTCCATTCCCTCAGTGACGCGCGCCCAGTACTCGGCGTCGTGCGTCGTTTTGGGCACGACCATACCGGCAGGCTTGGGAGGCAGTTCTGACGCCAGTTCCGTATTATAGAGATATGGTGATGGCGTCGCTTCAAAACTCCACGGGCTCGGCGTTGTGGTGAAGACGTCGGCCATGGGCCGGGCGAGCGCGTCGTTGATGTTCATCGGTGCGAGACCAAGCACCTCTTCAATGGTGCGCAAGAAGTCAATCGTGTTGTACTTGTGGAAACCACTGCACCTTGCTTTACGTTGGCGCCGAGAATGAACGCAACGGTGCGATGAGAATCGACGTGGTCGCCACCATCTTGCGCGTCATCTTCAATGACAAAGATCAGCGTGTTGTCCTTGTACTTGCTCTTTGAGATCTTCTCGACAAGTAGACCAACGGCATAGTCGTTGTCGGCCTGCATCTCTTCCGGTGTATCCACCCCGAACTTCGCGGTGCCAAAGTTCCCAGTGTGATCGTGCATGAACCGAACAAGACTCAGCGCAGGTAGATCCTCTCCCCCATCGGGAGCATATTTCGTGTCGAACTCGCGCTCCCACTCCTTGAACCGGTAATAGTCCGGGAAGTTGTTATCGAACCCACGGAAGTAATGGATGGCAATGGTGCGAGCGCCACTCTGTGCGTAAGCAACGACTGTCGGTGGGGGGTTAAGGCCGGCATGGCAACCAGGAAATGGCATTGGATCACTCTCGAGGAGTTGATAGCGGGTAACATCCAGCAAGAAACCGTAGTTTCGCACCGTGAGGTTCGCTCGCAGCGCAGAATCACACAGATAGCCGGTGTTTATTTCGTTTTCAGGCCCATCCGGCGCGGCCACGTCTGTATGGCCGGGCAGGAGGTCCGGATCGGATGGGGTGAGCGCATTGGCGCTCTGACGCGTCACGCCTGGATAGCCGGCGTTCGGAAGTGCCACGTTCACATTGCGATTGTAGCCCTCGGAATCCAAACTGAGGCCGCGCCCCGCGTAACTTACGGGATATTGCCGTTCCACGACGTCAGGAGCACGCCGAAGTCGTCCATAGCCATCCGTCATAACTGACCTCAGAAGTGGCATAGAAATTGTCAAGCGTGACGAAGGTACGCGCCAGGTTGTGGAAATTCGGCGTCATCGGTCGTTCAGGCGTATTGCCAAACTCGGCGAGGCTCTTGTCGCCGTTCCCGACTTCCAGGTCGCCGAGAATCTGGTCGTATGTCCGGTTTTCCTTGACGATAAAGATCACGTGCTGCACCTGCCGGCGCACCGCAGCCATGACCGCTGCGTCGCTGGCGCTCACGCTGTGAGAGAACCGGTTGTTAATTGCCACCTGCGTCGAGAGTAGCGCGAGTTGCGCAGGTGTGGGCCGCTGAAAGGTCTGCAGCCCGGCCTTAGTCAGTTGAGGATTGTATTGTTGAGATCCAACGCAATTTGGGTCCCCGGGAGGAGGCGGTCCATAAGCATAACAGAAGTCGGGATTCGGGCCGGTCGGCGATTTGCCATTGACGACATAGACCGTGTTGCCGTCGCCACTGAGGCTGACTGAGTTAGGGTACCAGCCTGTCGGAATTAGCCCCACAATTTTGGAACTACGATTTGAGTCATCGAGCGCCACTACTGCCACGTTGTTCAGATTACCGTTTGTCACATAGAGTTGTGTCTCATCCGGAGAGAGCGCAACACTGTTGGTATTGGCACCCTTGTACTGTAGCAATGAGGAAGGCATCACCGAAGCGGGAGCGATCACCGGGATGGTCTCGATCACCTTGTTCTGTGCGGTATCGATCACGTCAACCGTATCCGTCTGGTCTTCGGCGACATAGAGACGCGTTTGGGCCTTATTCAGCGTCATCTTGTTTGGCTGCCCCTTCACCGGAATTCGTGTGATCACCGCTGGCGCATCACCAAGGCTCACCACGACGATTTCGCGGTCGCGAATGCTTGATACATATGCTCTGGCGCTCACCCCATTCCCGTGGATTGCCACCCAGAACGGATACTCGCCGCCCGGTGTGCCGGAGACGCCGCCACTCTTGCCCGGGCGTAGGTCAAAATCTGGTGTGGTGCTATCTGGCTGTACGCGATGCCAACTGCCAAGACCGCCTTTAAAGATCGATATGGAGTCAGTAATTGACGACCACCATGTCTGGCCATCTTCAGAAGTCGCCACCCCGGCGGCGCAAGGCCTAACGGCGACTTGTGCGTTTACTGCGGTGGGACTGTCCGGAGGAGGGGAAGCCGGGTTGTAAAGGAGGCCATTGCCCATGCGGGCCTTGTGGGGATCCCTGGGATCATAGGGGTGGCCTAAGTCAAGCGTAGTGCTGCCGGGCGACGGGGCGTTCTGAGCAACTGCGGGCCAGGTTTTGTCTGCGTTCTGCGTGATGATATGGACATTGTCGTCGCCGCAACCAGCCACATAGAAGGTCGTGCCCGAAGGATCGAAGGCTATCCCATTGTAGGCATTGGGAATCTGCACGACAGCCTGCTTGATCGGCATGGGCGTCGAAATGTCATAGACAAAAACATATTCGTTGGAGTCCGGCCAGTTGAAAAGCGTGCCGTTTGCATCCGGAGCACCGCCATCGGTTCTGTAGACGCGGTTGTAACCGCTAGTCAGGACCAGCAGGGTCTTTTTGTCCGGACTCACTACCGTGCTGGCAGCATGCCCGACCAGCCAGCCAGGTTGATCGCTTAGTCCCGGGTTCATCCCTTCGAATTGTGCGCCCGGAGGCGCGAGGGGTGTAATCTGTTGCCGCATATTGGGCAGATACTGGATGCCCGTCAGGGAATTGAAGCCGCCACCGCTGCCGGCGCCACACCCGCTGAGCAGCAGAAACCCCACAGTCAAAGAGAGTCCAGGCCATTTGTTGTGTCTCATAAAGGTCCATTATCGCAGCTTACAGTTCTCGTAACGTCCCTGCGAACCACTCTGCACAACCTCCTTGCGATCTCTTGACAATTCCTTGAGATTCCTCTGCGATAAAAATAAGGTATGCTGATCGATTCTTTTGCCAACCTTGATGTGAGCACAGATAATGCCGGCATGGGCCAATACCGGATTTTGCTGGTGGATGACGACAAGGCCATTGTCAAGGTGGTGCGCAGCTATCTTGAACAGGCCGGCTTTGAGGTGCATGCCGCCTACAACGGCGAGGATGCGCTGCATGCGCTCCGCATCGAGCGGCCCGACCTCCTTGTGCTGGATCTGATGCTCCCGGATCGGGATGGGTGGGACATCACGCGCATCATCCGCGCCGACCCCACGATGGGGGCGATCCCGATCATCATGCTCACTGCGCGCGTCGACGACACCGACAAGATTTTAGGCTTGGAACTGGGCGCCGACGACTATATCACCAAACCATTCAATGCCAGGGAGATTGTTGCCCGCGTACGCGCACTTCTCCGCCGCGTCCATCTTGGACAAAGCCCCCACCCACAGATCGTGCGTCTGGGGGCGCTCGTCTTGGATACGGACCAGCGGAGCCTGACAGTCGATGGCAAACCGGTAGAACTGACGCGCACCGAGTTCACCCTGCTTCAACTGCTCATGAGTTCTCCCGGTCACACGTTCACACGTGATGAATTGCTCGAAAAATGTATGGGGTTTGCATATGAGGGCATGGGGCGCACCCTCGACACGCACATCAGCAATTTGCGGAAAAAGATCGGAAAGGACCCAAGCGATCTCGCCTACATCCAGACGGTCTACGGCGTTGGCTACCGGTTGGCCAGGGCGGATGCATGAACCGGCTCTGGGTACGGCTGAGCATCGTGATCAGCGGGTTTATTCTCATCGTCGCGCTGTATCCCCTTTTTGCGTTCTTCTTCTTTATCGCCAGCCATCCTCCCCCGGAGTCCACGACAAATCCACCAACCGGTGAAAATGCGCCGCCGCCGATTGGCGACCCCTGGCGCCGGGTGCCCGAAGATGTGCTCCGTGCGTTTGTATTGGCCGGAATCTTCGGTGTTGTCGGCGGGGTTGTCGTCAGCCGGGTCATGACCTCCCCCATCACCAAGTTGGCAGACGCCGCGCAAGCAATTGGCGCAGGTGACTTGACCACGCGTGTCAGTATCAAGCAGAGCAGCCAGGAAATCGAAGAACTGGCCACGGCCTTTAACCGCATGGCAGCCGATCTTCAGCACTCCGCCGAGCTTCGCAACTCGCTGATGGCGGATGTCTCACATGAATTGCGCACCCCGCTGACCGTGCTGGAAGGCAACCTACGCGCTGCATTAGATCATGTATACGACCTGGATGATGAGCAGATCGCCAATCTCTACGAGCAGACCCGGCACTTGATCCGTCTGGTCAGCGAACTGCGCGAACTCGCACTGGCCGAGGCCGCGCAGTTGCCACTCGATATTCAGCCGATCGATCTCCATGAGATCGTTCAGGAGACCGTGGCGGTCTTTGAACCGCTCGCAAACGAAAAAGGCGTTGCGCTGCGCGACAGCATGCCCGCAGAACTGCCGGCCGCGCTCGCCGATCCCAATCGCATTCGGCAGGTGCTGCACAACCTGCTGGCGAACGCCCTGCGCCACACGCCGCCCGGTGGTGCAATCTACCTCGACGCCTATGCGGAAGGGGGCCGCGTGAGCGTGGCGGTGCACGACAACGGCGAGGGAATCAGCCCGAATCAACTCGACTTCGTCTTCAATCGCTTCTATCGGACCGACCCCTCGCGCAGCCGCGAGACGGGCGGCAGTGGTTTAGGGCTGGCGATTGTTAAGGCGATCGTCGAGGCGCATGGTGGCGCCGTCGCCGCCGCCAGCCCCGGTCTCGGGCAAGGCGCCACCTTCACGATCACACTGCCCGCCACTCATCAGAGCGCCGCACGTGAGTAAGGCGTTTCCCCCTCGGTATTGAGTGTGGCGGTGCGCAAACCGCTCGCTGACGTTCGCGGCTCTGACTGGCGACGTTCGCGGCGGCTCTGATTGACGACGTGCGCGGCTCTGATTGACGACACGCGCGTTGCCGCACAACTCCCGCCACCAATCAGAGCGCCGCACGTGAGTAAGGCGTTTCCCCCCGGTATTGAGTGCGCCGGCGCGCAAACCGCTCGCTGACGTTCGCGGCTCTGATTGACGACGTGCGCGGCTCTGATTGACGACGTGCGCGGCTCTGATTGGCGACACGCGCGTTGCCGCACAACTCCCGCCACCAATCAGAGCGCCGCACGTGAGGCGTTTCCCGGCATTGAGGGGCGGTGCGCAAACCCCGCTGACGCGTCGCGGCCTGATTGCGACACGCGTTGCCGCACAACTCCCGCCACCAATCAGAGCGCCGCACGTGAGTAAGGCGTTTCCCGGGATTGAGTGCCGGCGGCGCAAACCGCTCGCTGACGTCGCTCTGATTGACGACACGCGCCGAACTCCCGCCACCAATCACGCCGAGGCGTTCCCTCGGTATTAGGGCGGCGCACCGCCGCCACGTCCGGCTCGACTCGCGCCGGCCGATCGACACGCGCCGCACCCCGCCACCATCAAGCGCCGCACGTGAGTCGTTTCCCCGGGATTGATGCCTTACGGCGCGAGCCGGTTCATGTCTCCGAAAGAGCGTCGTCAACCGCAGGTTGGTGGCGCCGGTCAACTGCATCAGGAGGCGCTCCAGCCCAATCGCAAAGCCACCGTGAGGCGGCATGCCGTAGCGGAAGGCTTCCAGGTAGGTCTCGAACGGCGCCTCAGGCAGGCCGCGTATGCGCAACGCCTCCTGGTAGTCGGCATACCGATGAAGGCGCTGGCCGCCGGTCACTAACTCCGTGCCACGGAAGAGCAGGTCAAAGGAGTTCGAGTATGCGGGCCGCGCCGGGTCCTGGGTGCGTATAGAAGGGGCGCTTGACCATCGGGTAGCCGGTCACAAACAGGAAGTCGCTGCTGTGTTCCTGCTGCGCCCACTCACCCAGCCAGCGCTCGTCCTGCGGCGACAGGTCAGGCTCGCCCCGCACATCTACGCCATGTCGCCGCAGAATCAATTCCTGCGCCTCGGCGAAGTGGAGGTGGGGAATCGCAGCGGGCACGGTGGGGAGCGTTGCCCCGGCCAATGCCAACTCCGCTGCGGATTGCTCCTGCAGCGTTTCGATGATGTGGGCAATGACATTGCGGAGCACCCCCATCACCGTGAAGTGGTTCTCGATGAAACCGAATTCAACGTCGAGGCTGACATATTCGTTGACATGGCGGGTGGTGTCGTGGGGTTCGGCGCGGAAGACGGGGCCAACCTCGAAGACGCGTTCAAAGACGCCCACCATGATCTGTTTGTAAAACTGCGGGCTTTGCGCCAGGTAGGCCTTCTGCTCGAAGTAGTCCACCGCAAAGACGTTGGCGCCGCTCTCAGTGGCGGATGCCACCAGTTTGGGCGTCTGGATCTCCGTGAAGCCCTGGCTGTTCAGAACAGTGCGGAAGGCCCCCATGGCGCCGGCCGCGAGGCGAAAGATTGCACGCCGCGCCGGGTGGCGGTTGACAAAGACGGCGTGGTCCAGTTGGGTGGTGAGACCGGCGGTGACCTCTTTCTTGCCCAGCACCACCGGCAAGGTTTCGGTGACGGGTGTGATGATCTCGAGTTCGGGTGCCTGCACCTCGACGCCGCCCGGCGCCTGGGGTGCGGCTATGACCGTACCCGTGATGCGGATCACGCTTTCGGGCAGCACCGCACCGTCGACGATCGGCGCCAGTTCGCCTGGCTGGGCGGCGACGATCTGCGCCGTGCCCCACCCATCGCGCAGGATGATGAAACTGACCCCGCCAAGCCGGCGCACGGCATGCAGCCAGCCCTGCAAGACGACACGTTGCCCTACATGCGCTGCCAATTCTGTCGTACGGATCAGTGCCGCAGTTGCGATTGTTAACATAGATGTTGCTCCAGGTCCGAGCGCATGGATTCGCCGATCGTGCGCCCGCCCAGACCCATTGCTATCCTGTGCGCCGCCGGCTTCGATTCAAATCGTTGCTGTCATCATCATTGTTGCCATCATCATTGCCATCTTCGTCCATCCCGGACCTCCCTTCTTTCTTTACATTGACCATTGACAATTCTCTTGGTCCCCAATACAAAAAGCCCCCGTCCATCTTGTGGACGAGGGCTTACGCCGCATCGTGGTGCCACCACTGTTCGCTCTCGCAAAGAGAGCCTTCACCGGTTCGTCCTGCCGTCGTCGCTGAGGACAGGATTAAACCGCTGCGCTGTAACGGGCGCTTCCCGGAGCCAGCTACTGATCTTGCACGGCAAGATGTTCCCTGGTCGGCTCAAGGGTGTCGTCGCCGGGTCGTTCCGACCGGTCTTACAGCCAGGGACCGGCTCTCTGTACAGCAACGTGCTCGGCGGCATGTCCCTCTCCATGCCTTATGAGGGAAGACAATAGCACGGTGTGCGGTGAAAGTCAACCGTTATTCGGCCATTTGCACCGAGAACTTGACGCGATAGGTGTCGATAATGACGGCGATGATGATGATGAAGCCGGTGACGATCTGGCGTGCAAAATCACCCATCCCGAGCAGCAACAGACCATTGTTTAGGACACCAATGATGCAAGCGCCGAGCAGCGTGCCGATCATCGAGCCTTTGCCACCGCTCATGCTGGTGCCGCCGATGACAACTGCAGCAATGGCGTTTAGTTCGAAGCCAACCCCCAAGATCGGGCTGGCGATGTTGAGACGCAGCATATACATGATCGAAGCGATGCCCACCATCACGCCGCACAGGGTGAATGCTGCCATCTTGTAGAGTGAGGGGTTATGGCCAGAAAGTCGCACGGCCTCCTCGTTATTGCCGATGGCGTAGATCATGCGACCGTAGACCGTCCGGTTGAGTACAAAACGCCCGATGAAAACGAGCACCAGGGCGATGACGAAAATGACCGGCACCCCCAGGATTGTCTGCGTGCCAAAGGCATTGAACTCTGCGGGGAAGGAGAAGATCGTGCGCGAGCCGCTGATCTGCAGGGCGAGACCGCGAGCGATATTCAGCATACCAAGGGTAACGAGAAACGAATGGATGTGCCAGCGCTCGGTCACGAAACCGTTGAAGAAGCCGGGTGCTCATTCCCACGGCAATACTGGCGACCGTCGCCAGGATAATTGCCACAGGCACCGGGAAGCCAGGGTAGGTGATCACCATTCCGCCGACCACCGTACAGAGCGCCAGCACCGAACCGACCGAAAGATCGATGCCGCCCAGGAGGATGACAAAGGTCATACCGACGGCAATCACGGTATTGATGCTGATCTGGGTGAGAATGTTGCTGATGTTTGCCAGCGAAGCAAAGCGCGGTGCGAAAATTGAAAAGATGACACATAGGAGCACAAGCGCCAGGCCAATCCCCGCCTCGCGCACCAACAGGTAGGTGAGTCGTCTTGCCGTCATGTTCAGGCTTCCTCGGTGGCGACGACTGGCGTGTGATTGATGTAATCTTTGTACGCCAGCGATAAGATACCTTCCTGGCTAAAGTCGGCGCGCTCGATTTCGCCGGCGATCTGCCAGTTGGAAAAGACAATAATGCGGTGACAGATGCCTAGCAGCTCGGGTAGATCTGACGAGACAATGATCATCCCCTTGCCCGCCGCCGCCAGTCGCCACAACAGCATATAGATTTCGTACTTTGCGCCGACATCGATGCCCCGGGTAGGTTCATCAAAGATCAACAACTCCGGGTGGCGGAAAAGCCATTTGGCAATCACAACCTTCTGTTGGTTTCCGCCGGATAAGTAGCGCACCCACCGATCCACGGAGGGTGTCTTGATGGAGAGATCTTGCACCAGCGCTTCCGTGGTTTTCACTTCGTCGCTATGATGCATCAGCCCAGCGGTCGAGACATTGGCGAGATCGGTCAGGGTGGTATTGACGTAGATCGGCATGTCCAAAATCAAGCCCTGCCGTTTTCGATCTTCGGTCAAGAGTCCGATCCCGCTGTGCACCGCGTCTTTCGGGTTCCTGATGAAGAGCTCGTGATCGTTCAAATAGATGTGCCCGCCTTGCTTCGGGTCAGCGCCAAAGATGGCGCGCATGGTTTCTGTGCGTCCTGAACCCACCAGACCGGCGATACCCAACAACTCGCCGCGCCGCACGGTAAAGCTGATGTCATTGCGGACACCTTTGAAGTGCAGGTTCTCGACGCGGAGGACGACTTCGCCGGGAGTGATGGATGTATCAAATGGGTACTCAGCGCCCATCTCCTTGCCGACCATCAACGTCACGATTTCGGGCACGGTGATGGAAGCGATGTCACGCGTCGCCACCTTCTTGCCGTTGCGCAGGACGGTGATGCGATCACCGATCTCAAAGGTCTCCTGCAGACGGTGCGAGATGTAGATAATGGTGACGCCCTTCTGTTTCAACCGTGCAATGATTTCGAAGAGACGCCCGATTTCCTTGGGTGTCAGTGTGGCGGTCGGCTCATCCAGAATCAGAACCTTGCTCTCGCCGGACAACGCCTTGCCGATCTCGATCAACTGCATCTGCGCAATGCCGAGCACCTCCACTTTGGTCTTGGGCGAGATATCCAGACCGACTTCGTCGAGCACCACCTGGGCATCTCGATAAAGTTTCGAAAAATCCACTAGACCACCCCGGGTGGGCAACTGCTCAAAGAAGATGTTTTCCGCAACTGACAGAAACGGCAGCAGATTGAACTCCTGGTAGACCACGCGGATGCCGGCATGGATTGCATCAACCGGGGTTTGCGGTGCGTAGGGCATGCCCTGGTAGAGAATCTCACCCTCGTCACGCGGGTAGATGCCGCATAACACCTTGACCAGGCTGGATTTCCCCGCACCGTTCTCGCCGACAAGGATGTGAATTTCGCCCTTGCGGATGTCGAGGTCAACGGTGTCCAGCGCAACGACGCCGGGGAATCGCTTCGTGACCCCCTTCAGTTCTAGGATATTTTCTGGTTCGGCCATAGTGTTTTCAAAGAAGGTGCGGCGCGCGATTCGCAGCGCGCCGCACCGGGAAATAGAGAGATACGACGTCTATTGCAGGTCTTTGGCGGTGACAAGCTTGACTGGGGTCTTGTTCCAACCCTTCAGTTCTTCGCCGTTCATCATGCGGAAGCCTGTCTCGATGCAGTTCTTGGCCATGTCTGGGCCGAACTGGTCGATCGTGGCGAGCATCTTGCCCTGCTTGATCAGGTCTTGGACGGCCGGAATGTTGTCGAAGCCGACGACCTTGATCTTGTCGGTGACGCCGGCGGCATCCAAGGCCTTGACCACGCCCAGCGCCATCGAGTCATTGGCCGCCATGACGCCCTGCACATCCGGATACTTGGTGAGCAGGTTGGTCATCAGGGTATTGGCTTCTTCGGTTTCCCAGTGGGCGGTGGTGGATTCGAGGACGTTCAGTCCGAATTCCTGGGCCGCCCGGTCGAAACCGGCCTTGCGCATCTTGGCATTGTCGGCGCCGGGGTTGCCTTCGATGATGACGACCTTGGCATCCTTGCCCAGCACCCTGGCCAGTTCCGCTCCCGCGAGGTAAGCGCCTTCTTCGTTGTCAGGGCCGACGAAGAGCATGTCCTTGAGACCGGCATCGGCGAGCGCCTGGTCCTCCAGTTTGACATCGAAGTTGACGACCGTGATCCCTGCATCCATCGCCTTCTTGGCAGGGGCGACCAGACCCACTGAGTCGGCCGGCGCCAGACAGATCAGATCGACGTTCTGCGTGATAAAGTTTTCGACCGCGTTGATCTGGGTGTCGATGTCGGTTTCGGAGTTCATGCCAACCGGAACCAGGGTGAAGTCACCGCGTGCGTCCGCATACTTGACCGCGCCCTCTTCCATCGTCTTGAAGAACTCATTGGCCAGTGACTTCATTACCAGGCCAACAACGGGCTTGCCGTTCTTGCCCGCAGGTGCAGGCACGGGGGCAGCTTCAGTCAATTCCTTGATGGTGACGAGCGCGACGGGGGTCTTGATCCAGCCTTTCAAGTCTTCGCCGCCGTTCATGCGGAAGCCGATCTGAATCGCGTTTTTCGCCATGTCTGGGCCGAACTGGTCGATCGTGGCGAGCATCTTGCCCTGCTTGATCAGGTCCTGACGGCCGGGATGTTGTCGAAGCCGACGACCTGATCTTGCCGGTGAGGCCGGCGGCTTCGATCGCCTTGACTACGCCCAGCGCCATCGAATCATTGGCCGCCATCACGCCCTGCATCTCCGGATACTTGGTGATCAGATTGGTCATCAGGGTGTTGGCTTCTTCGGTCTCCCAGTGGGCGGTGGTGGATTCGAGAACGTTCAGCCCGAATTCCTGTGCCGCCCGGTCGAAGCCCGCCTTGCGCATCTTGGCATTGTCGGCGCCGGGGTTGCCTTCGATGATAACGACCTTGGCATCCTTGCCCAGCACTCTGGCCAGCTCTGCCCCTGCGAGGTAGGCGCCTTCTTCGTTGTCAGGGCCGACGAAGAGCATGTCCTTGAGCCCGGCATCGGCGAGCGCCTGGTCATCCAGTTTGACATCAAAGTTGACGACCGTGATCCCCGCATCGACCGCCTTCTTGACGGAGGGCACCAGGCCAACCGAGTCGGCCGGCGCCAGGACGATCATCGCCACGCCCTGGGTCACGAAGTTGTCGACCGCGTTGATCTGGGTGTCGATGTCAGTTTCGGAGTTCATGCCAACGGGGACCAATTCGAAGGTGCCATCTTCATTGGCATATTTGACCGCGCCCTCCTCCATCGTTTTGAAGAACTCATTGGCCAGTGACTTCATCACCAGACCGACGACAGGCTTGTCGCCGGCCGGCGCCGCCGCAGGTTCTGCTCCAGCCGGTGCCGGCGCCGCCGGTGCAGCGCAGGCGCCCAATAACATGCTCAACACCGCCAGTAGCGCGACGATACGTCCAAATTTGCTCATGATTGTTTTCTCCTATTGTCTAAACTGCGAAATGCGGGAGACAGCCTATGTGCGTGAATGGTAGGTGCGGAAGCACCCTGCAGCACGCTGGCCGCAGAAAGCCGATTAACGCACCAAATTCCCGTGGTCAGTTGCGAGCAATCGCATCACCTCCCCTCAGAAATTGCGAGCGAGTAAAGTTAGAAACCGAACCAATGGATCGAAAGCGGACAGTTGCCACAGCGTGTGTGGCGCCAGGAAATCCGAACAGCACTTCGGGCGTATGGCACTATGGATTCTCGACGGCGCCTTGGAGTTCAGGCAATGCAGCTTGCCGTCGAACGTCGAACAATCAGGGTTGTCGCCAATAGCCGGCGGCGCGGTGCCAGCAATGGGTCTTGCATTCGTTCAATCAACATCTCCGCCGCCGCTTTGCCTAACGCATACTTGGGCTGGGCAACGGTGGTCAAAGGTGGATTTGCATACAGCGCAAGATGGATGTCATCGAAGCCGATGACGGATAACGTTTCCGGCACCCGCATGCCCAGCTCCAGCGCGGCGCTGATGGCGCCGATTGCCATGAGATCATTGCACGCAAAGATCGCCGTCGGTGGCGCCGGCAACTGGAACAGTGCCTGGGCCGCCAGATAGCCGCCGCGATCCCGGAAATCACTCTGTACGATCAGGTCAGGATCGACTGGTAAGCCAGCCTCTGTTAGCGCTTGCCGATATCCTTCCACCCGTTGCGCACTGAGCGTCAGTTCGGCTGGGCCAGTGATGCAGCCAATCCGCCGGTGATCGAATTGCAGCAGATGCTCGGTGGCGATGACGCCACCCAAAAAGTTGTCAGTGAGTGCGCGATCCACTTCCAACCCCGGGAGGTCTCGATCGACCACCACCAGCGGTAGCTTGCGGCTGAGCAGGTGGACAACGCCATCGGCGCTTGCTCCGGCGGCAACCAGCAGGACACCATCCACCTGCTTTTTCATCAATAGATCGATGTAGATTGATTCCCGCTCAAGGTCACCGTCGGAATTGCAGAGGATCACGACATAACCCTCGGCGAAACTGGTATCCTCAATTCCCCGTGCAATCTCGGCAAAGAATGGGTTGGCATTGTCTGGGACAATCATGCCAATCGTATGGGATTGTCGACGCCGCAGGCTGCGGGCGAGCGCGTTGGGCTGATAGCCCAGTTCATCCATTGCTGCGTGCACGCGTGACTAATTCATTGCTGACTGGACGTGTGCGGTTGACGACATGGGACACCGTGGTGACTGAGACTCCGGCACGGACGGCGACATCCTCGATAGTGACCATCTGAAGCCTCGCAAACGTTTGCGCAAACGTTTGCGACTAATATAGCACGTAACAAATAGGCTGTCAATCCCCCAAAATACGCCCAACTAAAAATTCCCTCTTGACATCTATGACGCAATGCGTTATACTCCTGTTTGTAACGCGGTGCGTTATGACGTGTGTGCTAGCGAATGCGAACACATGAAATAGTGAGACATTAAGGGAGTAGAAAAATGAGTGAGAAGACTGCCATGAACGTCGACCTGCGCAATGTGCAGGAAACCGTTGAGAATTCGGTCAAGGACGCCCAGGATTTCGGCCGCAAGACTGTGCTGGCCACCGTCGGCATGTGGGGCCTCGCGTATGACAAGGCCGTCGAGATGTGGAAGTACAGCGGCGAAATGGTCGACAAGGCCGAGAAGCGCGGTGAAGAACTCGAGATCGAATGGAACAAGCAGTTCAACGAACTGCAGAAGAATCCTGAGGTCAAGAAGGTTGTTGACTACGGCAAGGACTCGGTCGATGTGATCTCCAAGAACGCCAAGTCAGTGGTCGCCGAAGTCGAGAAGTTCCTGGGCCAGTTCCAGCCTAAGGTTGAAGAAGTCGCCAAGGACGTGGCCATCAAGGTCGAGTCGGCGATGGAAACCATTATGCCGGGTTATGATGAGCTGAGCGCCAAGGACATCGTCGCCAAGTTGCCGGCGATGCCCAAGGAAGTGCTGGTTGAGATGCGCGAGTACGAGGTCAGCAACAAGAACCGCGTCACCGTGATTCGCGAGATCGATGCCATGCTCGTCGAAGTTCAAGATGAAGTCGTTGCCTGATTTTTTGGGTTCTCCTTTCTCCTTCGTGGTGTGGGTTGAATAGGTTGTGAGACGAAGTGGCCCGGTGCAAGTTGCACCGGGCCACTTCGTCATTTCCTTCCCTCTGGGCGCTTGCCGCCCGCTTGCCTCTGCTTTACACTGTGCCAATGCTTGAACCATTGGCCCTGCACAAAATCCAACGGCGCATCACCGGCGCCATCTTCGCCAGCGAAAGCCTGTTTTCCGCTGGCTATATCGCCTCCATCACCCTGCTTTCACTCAACGCGACGCAACTGAGCGGTTCAGAAGCGCTGGCCGGCGTGCCGAGCACGATGGCGCTGCTGGTGCGCGCCGTTGCCGCAATCCCCATCGGCTGGATGATGGACAAGTTTGGCCGGCGCCCGATCGTCACGCTGGGGTATCTCTTTGGCGTGATCGGTCTGGCAACGGGTGGTTTTGCCGTCGGTCTGGGCTCGTTTGCCCTGCTCTGCCTCAGTGCGGGCATCACCGGCATTGCCAGCGGCGCCAGCCAACAGACCCGCTTCATCGCCTCGGAAGTCTGGCCTGCTGCGCGGCGCTCCAGTATCATCGGCTTCATCGTCTTTGCCGGAACGATCGGTGCGATCGGCGGTCCCCTGCTGGTAGCGCCAACTTCCGCATTGGCAGCGCAACTCGGGCTGGCTGCCAATGCCGGTCCCTACTACGTCGGCGCATTCATTACCTTGCTGTCGATGATGCTGGCCTTCTCGCTGCTTCGTCCGGATCCCAAACAAATCAGCGCGGCCATGGAGACTGCCAGGAAGCCAGCGGCGAAACGCCGCCACCGGTGCGCCCGCTCGGCACGATCTTCAGGCTTGCCCCCGTTCAACTCGCCGTAGCCTCTATGGTCGTCGGCCAATTGGTAATGACGCTTGTGATGGTGATCACCCCGGTCTATATGAACCACCTGCATCACTCAACCGGCGAAATCTCGCTGGTCTTTATGGCGCATACGCTCGGGATGTTTGGTTTTTCCGCGGTCACCGGTTGGTTGATCGACAAACTGGGTATGCGGCCGATGATGGCCTATGGCGCTGCACTCCTGATCGTTTCGAGCATCATGGCGCCCTGGTCAACGAGCGTCATCATGTTGGCCATCGCGCTCTTCCTGCTGGGTCTGGGCTGGAACTTTGCCTTTGTCGCCGGCTCGGCCCTGCTCACCGACCAGTTGCACGCCAGCGAGCGCGGCCGCGTCCAGGGCGTAAACGACACCCTCGTTGCGGTGGCGTCCGGCGCAGGCAGCCTGGTGACGGGCACGATCTTTGCGGCGAGCGGCATGGCCGGCGTCGGGGCGGTGGGACTGGCGCTGACACTCTTCTTCCTGGCGATGGCGGCGTGGCTGCGGCTACGGCCGATTGGTGAACCAGAGACCGTCCCATAGGATCGGTTTAGGCATTTGGCCATGTCAACGATCACGTTACTACAGCAGCAGAAACACAACGCTAGCCGCGTTAGCATCTTTCTCGATGGTGAGTTTGCCTTCTCTGTCACGCTCGATGTTGCCCTGCAACTAAGAAAGGGACAAGAACTCACGCAACCGGAGATCGACGCTCTGCGCAACCAGGATCAGGTGGATCGCGCCTATGCTGCGGCGATCCACTATCTGGGGCCGAGACCACGCAGCCAGGCCGAAGTCGAACGCCACCTGCGTGAGAAAAAGCATGAGGCAGAGGCCATTGCCGCGGCCATTGCCCAATTGATCGAACAGCAGTACTTGGATGATACTGAGTTTGCCCGCTTCTGGACGGAGAACCGAGTGCGCTTCAGACCCAAATCGGCGGCAGCTCTGCGCTATGAGTTGGCACAAAAGGGCGTTGACCGTGAAGTTGCCCAAGAGGCCGTCGCCGGTGTCGATGAGGACGCCGCGGCCTGGGATGCCGTTGCTCCCAAACTTGAACGCTGGCGCGACCTCGATGAACCCGAGTTTGAGCGGAAAATCAGTGCATTTCTCGCCCGCCGTGGCTTCAACTACGATATCGTCCGGCGCACCGTGCGCCGGGCGCGGGCGGAACTTCAATCCTAAGCAACCGCCATTGCATCAGGTGCAGACGCGTGATGAGTACAAAACCAAAACGCCCCACGAAGACGCCAAAGGTCAAAGTTCGCTCATGGATGAAGGAAGACATTCCCGGCATTGTCGAGTGCCACCGCGCGGCATATCCGGAGTATCCTGAGAGCGCTTATTACACGGTGCGTTTTTACGAGATGCAGTTTGCGGCTTTCCCCGAGGGACAATTCCTCGCGGAGGTCGACGGGGAGATCATCGGCTATGCCACGTCACTGATCGTGCAGCTTGAAGACGACGCCCATTCCTACACCTATGAGGAGATCACCGGGGGTGGCACCCTCAGCACCCATGATCCCAGCGGCGACACCCTCTACGGTGCGGATATCGGCGTGCGGCTGGTCTGGCGACGCCATGGCATCTCACGGCTGCTCTACGAGAAGCGCGCGCAACTGATGAAGCGCTACAACCTGCGCCGCATGGTTGCCTATGGCCGGCTGCCCGGCTACACCGACTATGCGGGCAAGATGACCGCCGAAGAATATGTACAAAAGGTGGTGGCGGGTGAACTGGGCGACCCATCCCTGACAGCCCACCTGCGCGCCGGCTATCATGTGCGCCGCGTCCTGCTGGATTTTCTCTGGGACAACGCCAGCCTCAACTACTCCACGCTGCTGGAGATGCCCAATCCCAACTACCAGCCAGAAAAGCGCCGCATCGCCGCCGCCCCGCTCCAACGCGTGGTGCGCCGGATACGTGTCTGCGCCGGCCAGTGGTTTATGCGCCGGATCCAGACGTGGGATGAATTTGAGCGCACGGTCAGCTTTTTTGTCGAGACCGCCGACTCGTATCACTCTCACTTTTTGGTGCTTCCAGAGTTATTTACGGCACAATTGTTTTCCCTTATGCCCTCCGATCTCGACTGCGCGATGCGATTCGCCGGCTGGCGAGCATGACCGACCGCTATACCGATCTCTTCAGCACCCTGGCCCAGAAACACGGGCTGTACATCATTGCCGGCTCGCAGCCTGTGGTGCGTGACGGCGACCTCTACAACGTGGCGCACCTCTTCGCCCCAACCGGCGCCTACTACACCCAGGATGCGCTCCACATCCCGCCGATCGAGCGCGCCGACTTTGACATCGAACCGGGCGACGACATCAAGGTCTTTGACACTCCCCTGGCGCGCATCGGGATCCAGGTCGGTTACGACGTCGAGTTCCCGGAACTGGCGCGCTGCAGACCCTGGCAGGCGCCGAGGTGCTCTTCGTGCCGTACAGCACGGACGAGCGCAAAGCCTATGACCGCATCCGCTACACCGCCCAGGCGCGTGCGGTGGAAAATTTCATCTATGTCGTGATCGTGGGCAACACCGGCAACCTGCCGACCTCCAAGAATTACCTGATCAACTATGGCCAGGCCGCGGTCTTCACACCCAGCGACTTTGCGTTCCCGCCCTACGCCACCGCGGGCGAAAGCGCAGCCAACGTTGAGACCGTGTTGATCACCGACCTTGACCTCACGGTGCTCGTCCAACAGCGCGATGTGGCCAGCGTCCGCCACCTCTACGATCGTCGCTCCGATCTCTACGATGTGCGGGCAAAGCGCTCGGTGAAGGTCATCCGAACCGAATGAGCACGCCCGAAAAGAACCCGCAGTGGCTGGATTGGGCGCTCCAGTTGCAGGCCATTGCGCAGAATGGGCTGACCTACATCCGCGATCCGTTCGACGCGGAACGCTATCGGGCGATCCAGCGCATCGCTGCCGAAATGCTGGCGGCCGGCTCTGCCACGCCGATTGAACCCATCCTGGACCTCTTTGCTGGCGAGGTCGGCTATGCCACGCCCAAGGTTGACGTGCGCGGCGTGGTCTTCCGGACAGACAAGTTGCTGCTTGTGCAGGAGTTGTTCGATGATCGGCGGTGGTCGCTGCCGGGCGGTTGGGTCGATATCAACGATTCACCAAGCACCGCGGTGCAGCGCGAGATTTTTGAGGAGACCGGCTTTGAGACGCGCGCCGTGAAGTTGTTGGCCGTCTATGATCGCGCCCGCCACCCACATCCGCCGCGGCCCTACAGCCTGTACAAGCTCTTCATGCGCTGCGAGATCATCGGCGGTGAGCCGCGCACGAGCATCGAGACCGGTCAGGCGGCGTTTTTTGCGGAAGATGAGCTGCCCGAGTTATCCGTTGGCCGCGTCACGCCGGGCCAGATTGCGCATGTTCGCCCACAACCGCCATCCGGATTGGCCAACGGATTTTGACTGAGGTGAGAAACAACCATGACACCGATGTCCACGTTGGATGATGCCGCGCTCGCCGCGGCGGTGCAGGTGCTGGCCGCGTGACGCCGACCTTGCCGGCATCGTGGCGCGCATCGGCAATCCGCCGCTGTGGCCGCGTGAACCGGGCTTCCCGACGCTGATCCTGATGATCCTCGAACAGCAGGTTTCGCTTGCCTCGGCGCGCGCGGCGTTCAACCGGCTGGAGGCTGCCGTGCCGGCATTGACGCCCACAACTTTCCTGGAACTTGATGACGCGACACTGCGCGGCGTTGGCTTCAGTCGCCAGAAAACGGGTTATGGCCGCCACCTGGCGCAGGCCATCGTCGACGGCCGCTTCGACCCGGAGCAACTGGGCGAGTTGGAAGATGACGAGGTGCGCCGTACGCTGGTGCAACTCAAGGGAATTGGCCCCTGGACCGCGGAGGTCTATCTGCTGATGGTGTTGCGCCGGCCCGACGCGTGGCCGGTGCATGATATCGCCCTGGCGACGGCGGCCCGCCAGGTGAAGGGGTTGGCCGCACGGCCGGGACCGGAGGAATTGGAAGCGCTGGCCGAACCCTGGCGCCCCTGGCGCGCGGTTGCTGCCCGCTTGCTGTGGCATCATTATCTCTCAAAGTAGGAGCATTTTATGGCGCACGCCGCCGAGTTAACCCATGCCCGTCTGGTGGCCGACGAACTTTTTCAGGTCCGGCTGCCGCTGCCCTTTGCGCTCAACCATGTCAATGCCTACATGCTGCGGGAACCTGACGGCTGGACGATCCTTGACGCCGGGCTGCACCGGCCCGAAATCTGCGACCTGTGGGAAGCCGCCTGGCAGGAGCTCGGCATTGCGCCGTCGTCGGTGCGCCGGATTGTGCTGACCCATATGCATCCGGACCACTTTGGCGCATCCGGCTGGTTGCAGCAGCGCACGGGCGCGGCGGTCTTCATGTCGCCGCGCGAGCGTGAAGTGGCAATGCAGACCTGGATCGAGGACTTGACGGAAGAGCGCCGCGCGGCCGTGGCGGAGTATGAGCGGCGGGCGGGAGTGCATGGTGAAGTGGCGACCATCATCGAGCGCCAGCAGGATTACCTCCGTTCACTAACGTTTCCGCATCCGGCGGAACTGCTGATCCTTGCGCCCGGTGAAACGGTGGCGTTGGGCGGGCGTCACTTCCGCACGATCCATGCGCCCGGTCATGCCGACGGACAGATCCTCTTCTATGACGAGGCAAACCGGCTCATGCTCTGTGGTGACCAGGTGCTGCAGCGGATCACGCCCAACATCGGCTTCTGGCCCAGCACGGAGCCGGATCCATTGGGGCGTTATCTGGCTTCCCTGGCAGAACTCAGCGCGTTGACGGTCGATGTGGCGCTGCCCGGGCATCACGGGGTCATCCACAACTGGGCAGAGCGACTAGCGCAACTGCAGGTGCATCATGCCAACCGGTTGGAGGCGATGGAAGCGGCAGCGGGTGAGGGCGCTACGGCGTTGGAGGTCAGCTATGCGGTCTTCAACTATGATCGCTTCAGCATGCACGAAGTACGTTTCGCCGTTGCCGAGGCGCTGGCGCATCTGGAGCATCTGGTGGTGTTGGGAAGACTGGAGAGGGTGGAGGGGGCGGAGAGTCGGATTTATCGGTCATCAGAGCCACGCACGTGAGTAAGTGGTTCGCCTTGCCGCGGCAGAAGCTTCCGTTGTCTGAACCATGATTTCTGGGATTAACGGATGGCCAGGATGGCTGGGGCGCGGGCTTTGGCGGGTTGGGGGCATGAACGTGAGGGAAGTCACACCTGACGGGATGGGTGCTCGGGTGGGACGGGGGGCGGCTGCGGACGGTGGCGGGGATCACCACCCTGACGGGCTGGTGCTCTGACAGACGGTGGGACGGGGGGATCACCACCCTGACGGGCTGGTGCTCTGACGGACGGGGGGACGGAGGGAAACACCACCCTGACGGGATGGTGCTCTGACAGGCGGTGGGACGGGGGGATCACCACCCTGACGGGCTGGTGCTCTGACCCACGGGGATCTGATGGACGGCGCTGGCGCGGCCGCAAGCAGGTGCGGGGCGCCATTCGTGGTTCAGCTCTGCTTCACCGGTGCGGTCGAACCGCGTACAATCAGATGTGTCTCCAACAACTGCCGCCGCAGCGGCAGTTCCTTGTCCGCAATCCGCTCCAACAACATTTTGATCGCCGATTGCCCAAAGGCGCCGATCGGTTGCGCCACCGTCGTCAGGGGTGGATTTGTATAGGTGGAGATGGGGGCATTGTCAAAGCCGACCACGGAAATCTCCTCCGGACAGCGCAAGCCCGCCGCCTGGATCCCGCGCAGCACCCCAGCCGCCATTACGTCGTTGCAGGCGAAGATTGCCGTCGGCGGGCCTGCTACTTGCAGCAATTGTTCGACCGCTCGCTGGCCGCTGGCGTAGTCAAATGCACCGCACCACCAGGTGTTCATCATACGGAATGCCATACGCCTGCAGCACCTCCCGATAGCCGATGACCCGTTGCGCGCTGAGTGTCAACTCGCTTGGCCCGGTCACGCAGGCGATGCGACGATGGCCCAGTTCGCAGAGATGCATTGTCGCCAGTTTGCCGCCCGCCAGGTTGTCCGCCAACACCACATCGACATCAACGCCCGGCAGTTCACGGTCGATGACGACGACCGGCACTTCGTGATCGACCAGCCGCCGCACCTGTTCAGGATTGGCGCCTGCCGCCACAAAGACGATACCATCCACCTGGCGTTCTACCAGCGAATTTGTAAAGACACGCTCTTTCTCCAGGTCGCCTTCCGAATTGCAAAGGAAGACGCTGTACCCCGCCTGGAACGCCACATCTTCGATCGCGCGCACGATTTCGGCAAAGAAGGGGTTGCCCACATCCGGGACAATCATCCCCAACGTGTTTGAGTGCTTGACGCGCAGACTGCGCGCCAGGGTATTGGGCTGATACCCCAGATCATCCATCGCGGCCCGCACCCGCGCCTGCACATCCTCGCTGACATAGCGGGTCTCGTTGATCACATGAGACACGGTGCTGGTGGAGACACCGGCGCGCTCGGCGACATCGCGCATCGTGACCATAACGTCACTTCCTCTGTTGTTGTGCGGAACTGGGTGAAGAAAATTTGCGCAATCGATTGTCTGAAATTTACCGGTAAAGAGGCGCTTTGTCAAGCATGTTTTACGGTTTGTCAATTCGGCGCTGCGGGTGTAGCGTGCGCATACCGCATCAACTTGAGGACTCCACTATGGCCAAAGCTGATCTCTACCGCCAGATTCTCCCAACGCTAGACGACTGGGACGCCTATGTACTGGAAAATAGCAATCTCCCTGGTCCGCGCAGCAACCTGGAGCTGCTGCACGTCGTGGCCGACCTCGGCGACGAGCGCCGCTTTCGCCATTTTCTGACCTTCACCCCCGACCTGGCGCCCACCAACACGCCTGGCGAATTCCTTGCCTGTTGCGGCGTGGTCGGGCTTGGACGGCTGGCCGCAGAGGGTCGCAACGAGCTTTTCCCAGAATTACGTGCATTGGCCGCCGATCCGCGGTGGCGGGTGCGCGAAGGGGTTGCGATGGGGCTACATCGTGTGGGCATGGTAGACATGAAGCGACTTCTGACGGAACTCGCCGGCTGGGTGAACGACAGTTGGCTGGTGCAACGTGCCGTGGTTGCCGGCGTGGCAGAGCCTGCGCTTTTGCGGCGCAAAGAGAATGTCGCCGGTGCGCTGCTTCTGCTCGATGCCACTACTGCGCATATCACCACCGCGGTGGATCGCCGCGACGACAACTTCCGCACCCTGCGCCAGGCGCTTGGCTACGCATGGAGCGTCGTTGTTGTTGCCGATCCGATCGCGGGAAAGGCGGCGATAGAGCGTTGGTTTGCGGTGGCGACAGACGACGCCGACATACGCTGGATCCTGCGTGAGAATCTGAAGAAAAGACGGCTCACAGCGATGGATGCCACCTGACCGCAGACCTGGGCGGCGCACTCACATTACCGATCAAAGCGCATGGCGCACCCGCATTCAGCGTATCAAGCAGGAGACTTACCGATGGCTATCTACGAACATCATACCGAGCCTTTGGCGACGCGACTTGTCTTCTTCCAACGGTTGGCAGTCCACGTCGCATTGGCGATTGGCATTCTCTTTGGCTCCCTGCTGCTTGGTGTCGTGGGGTTTCACGTCTGGGGGCAGTTGGCCTGGATCGATGCGCTGCAGAATGCCTCGATGCTGCTGGGCGGCATGGGGCCGGTGGAGCGCATGGAGACCGTACCCGGCAAGCTCTTTGCGTCCTTCTACGCCCTCTACGCAGGGATTATCTTTCTGATTCTGGCCGGCGTGTTGCTGGCGCTTGTCCTGCACCGTTTCCTCCACCACTTTCACCTGGAAATGGTCGAGGAAGACAGTGAGACGGCCGCGATGCAACCCGAAGGACCACGCCAACGTTAACCGATCGTTCCTCTACCCATCCAACCCATGTACCGATTCGGAGCAACAGCATCCTATGCCTGATTTTACGACCTATACCGGCCGCAACCTTGAACCTACGTTGCGCAAGATCGAGGCGGCGATCTTCACGATTGTTGGGGACTTGACGATCGATGCGTGGCGAACACCGGAACCCACACCCTATACCCAGCGGGCTGAAGGCGAACCGCTTCATCCCCACGTCAGGGAACCCTGGGGTGCGCTCTTCGACTGCGCCTGGTTTCGCTTCACCGGCGTGGTCCAGAAAGTGCGGCGGGATTGCCGTTGGTGGCGCTGCTGGATGTCAACGGGGAGTTGCTGGTTGTCGATGACGCGGGCCAACCGGTGCGCGGGTTGACGAATGTCGCCTCCGAATTTGAGCGGACGCTGGGGCTGCCGGGCAAACGCGTGCTGCCGCTGGCGGAAGCGGCCACGAGCGGCGCGGCTGTGGAGATCTGGGCCGACGCCGGCTGCAACGATCTCTTTGGCCTGCTCCAAGAAGGCGGGCGCATCCGCAACGCCCATCTCGCCATCTTCCATGCGGCCACCCGCGATCTCATTATGATTTCGAGGTGCTGCTCGACAGCCTGGGGGTGCTCTCCCCTGAATCGGCACGCCACCAGCAGATTCGCGCCGCCTTGCACGACGTAGCCCACCTGCTGAACTGGGGAGTGACGGATGACGCGGTGGCGGCAGCACGCACGTCTACAGTCGCTGCTGGCTCAGCGCGGCGGCGATCCTTCCTTGCAGATCAGCGCGATTGGTCACGCCCACATTGACCTGGCGTGGCTCTGGCCCCTCCGGGAGACAAAGCGCAAGGGTGCACGCACCTTTGCCACCGCACTGGCCAACCTGGCGCTCTATCCTGGCTATCGTTTCGCCGCCAGCCAGGCCCAACTCTACCAATGGATGAAGGACGAATACCCCACCCTCTACACCCGCATCCGGGCCGCGGTCAAGGCAAAGAAGATCGAGCCGCAGGGCGCGCTCTGGGTGGAAAGCGACACCAATGTGCCCACGGGCGAGGCGCTGATCCGCCAGATCCTGTATGGCCGGCACTTCTTCCGCGCCGAATTTTCTGTGGATCCCAACTACATCTGGCTGCCGGACACCTTTGGCTACACCGCGGCGCTGCCCCAAATCATGGCGCACGCCGGGATCCGCTACTTCTCGACGCAGAAACTCTCTTGGAGTCTGATCAACAAGTTTCCGCACCAGTCATTCTGGTGGCAGGCATCGACGGGCCAGGTGCTGGTGCATATGCTGCCGGAGGAGACCTACAATGGTCCGGCCCTGCCAAGATCGCTTGCCAGGATCGAAAGGAATTATGCCGACAAAGGCGTCTCGCACCATGCGCTGATGATCTATGGCATCGGCGATGGCGGCGGTGGTGCGGGCGAAGAACACCTGGAACGAATCGAACGGCTGGGAAACTTTGCCGGCTTGCCGCCGGTCAAACAAGAATGGACCGCTGAATTCCTGGAGCGGTGGGCCAAGGACGCTGAACGCTTTGCCACCTGGGTGGGCGAACTCTACCTGGAGCGCCATCAGGGCACCTTGACCACGCAGGCGCGCAACAAATGGTACAACCGGCGGCTGGAGCAGGCGCTGCGCGACTGGGAGTGGTGGGCGTCCGTCTCCGCTATCACGACCGGCGCTGCCTATCCAATGGAGCAACTGCACAGGATCTGGCGCGAGGTCCTGCTCTACCAGTTCCACGACATCCTGCCCGGCTCGTCGATCAAACGCGTTTATGACGAAACCACCCCCCGCTACGCCGCACTGCTGGCTGAGGTGGAGAGCGAAATCGAGCGCACGCTGGCACAGTTGGCGGGGCGCATTGGCCAGGCGAACACCGGCCCGATTGTTTTCAATTCGCTCTCCTGGCCACGCCAGGAATGGATTAAAGCGGACCAGCAGTGGCTGCGCGCCGATGCCCCTGCCATGGGCTACGGGACGACCGTGGCCGTGGATCCGCTGGCGCTGCCCAGGGTGCTTGTCGCCACGCCGGAACGGCTTGAAAACGACTGCGTGATCGTGCGGTTCGACGCCACCGGCGCCATTGTCTCCCTTTTCGACAAGTGCGGCGAACGCGAATGCATCGCACCGGCCGCAGGCCAATCGGCTGCTGGTCTATCGCGACGACGGCGATGCCTGGGACTTCCTGATGGACTATGCCGCCGCTGCGCCGCAACCGCTGGTGTTGGCTGCCGCCGAAGCCCAGATCGACGGACCGCAGGCGAGCGTCCGCCAGACGTATACGCTGGGTCACTCGACCCTTGTGCAGGAAATTTCGATTACTGCGGGCAGCCCGCTGGTCACCTTTGCGACGCAGGCAACCTGGCGCGAGACGGCCACCATGCTGCGCGTCGAATTCCCGGTTGCGATCCATGCAGAAGCCGCGGCCTTTGATATCCAGTTCGGGCACGTGCAGCGACCCACCCATCAGAACACGACCTGGGACCTGGCGCGCGATTAAGTGGCCGCCCACAAGTGGGTGGATCTGGCGCAGGCCGACTTCGGGGGTGGCGCTACTCAACGACAGCAAGTACGGGCACAAGATCAAGGGACAATGTGATCGACCTCAACCTGATACGCAGCGTACCCTACCCTGGGGCGAAGGTTGTCGACGACGCCACGGTGACACCCGGTGCGGTGCATGCAGGCTACACCGACCAGACCGACCATACCTTCCGCTATGCGCTCTACCCCCATGCCGGCGGTCCTGCGTCGGTCGACGTCCAGCGCACCGCGTACGAGTTCAATCTTCCGATGCGCATCAGCGGGTCGGGCAATGGCGGGGGGATATTGCCACCGGCGCAGGCGTTCCTGACCGTGTCAGTCCCGAACGTCATCGTCGAAGCGGTGAAGCAGGCGGAATCCGGCGACGGCTGGATCCTGCGCCTCTACGAGACGACTGGCGCAGCCGCGCAGGCGCGGCTCACCTTTGCCCTACACGTGGCCGCGGCAGCCGAGACCAATGCCATGGAAGAGGATCCCCGGCCCCTCGACATGGCCGAAAATCAGGTCACCGTGGCATTCAGGCCGTTTGAGATCAAGACGATCTGGGTCACGCCGGCGGCGTAACGGTCACCGCGTCGCACATGATGCGCCCTTCTTCGACCACAAGCGCCACGCCGCCGCCTGTCAAGGGATGTTCCGTGTCCTCGACCGTGAACAATGGTTCGCCGTCGAGGACCGCCTCGATCTGGGCGCCGCGGGTTGTCAGGGCAAATTCATGCACGGATCCTGGCGTCCAGGCGAAGGGGCAGGCGGCGAGCACCTGCTCGCCATCCAGGACCTTCACCAGCCGGGCGAACCCATCGGCGCAGAGCAGCAGTGCATAGTAGCGCTGCATGCCCTGCACATGCACCGCCAGCCCGGCAGCCTGCGCCATGTGGAGGTTGATGGCGGCACGCGCCGTGTAGTCAACCCATTCGCGCGTCCCCTGCGAGAAGAGACCGCGGCCGTGGTTTTGCACCAGCCGGTACGCGTCTGGCCACCGCTCTTCATATTGGTCGACGCCGTTGACCCACGCCCGGCGCCACATGACGCCATCACCCCCTGGATTTGCGAGGATGGTGTCAGGCGCGCCAGTCCAGGTCAAAGAATCCAGATAGAGTGCGCCAGTGGCGTGGCCGGCGTGCGTGACTTCCACCCCTACCGCACACAGCGGCAGCCCGCCGGTTGAGGGCAACTGCCAGGTCAATTGAGCCGTTTCGCCTGGCGGCACGACCTGCTGTGGGCCACGTAGCTGCGTGAGGGTGTCATCGGCCTGATACAGGGCAACGTAGAGGTTGACGGTCACCGGTGTCAGATTGGCCTCATCAGCGCAAAGCGCAGCGTGGACTGTCTGACCGGCATAAAGTGTGGGCGAGGCATACAAGGCATAGCCGCGCTTGATAAAGTAGTCGGCCTCGTGCCGTGAGGGGATGAAGACCGGCGTCGCCACGCGGCCGGCGCGGCCGGGCGCAACAGCGTGATAGCGGATCGCCAGCGACCCTGGCCCCGTCTGGCCGTGGCTGCCATCCCATGCCACGGTCGCTACGCCCAGGGCATCCGGAGCCGTGTCGGGTGTGAAGCCTTGCACTGTGCCGGGCAGGCTGAAATGAAAGCGTGCGCCGTTTTTGGGTGCAAGCGGCGGTTTACCTGGCCAGGGCGCGCCCGCTATTGACGACATGGTAACTCTCGGTCAGCGCGTCGGTGATGGCGCGACCGCCGTCCGCCGTGGCGAGATACATACGGTCGGCCACCGGCCCGCGCCAATCGGGACCGGCCATGATGCCGGGCAAGCCATTCTTGATCCCCATGATGCAGCCTACATTGCCCGCGTTGCAGTCGGTGTCCCAGCCGCAGGTGTTGACGATCATCAACGTCTTTTGAAAATCGTCGTCGCCATGGAGCAAGGCATGAATGATCAGGGCATGGTTGGGGATGATGTGACAGTTGCCGCCGTACTTGTCATAGCCGTATTGGGCCGCGATCTGCGCACGCGTCTTGCGCCAATCCGGCTCCGCGGCATGCCACTCGCGCAACTGGCCAATGAGGCGATAGATGAGCGACTGCTTGGGGATGAAGGTCACCGCCAGGTCGAGCAATTTGTTCAGATCCGGTTCGACAAACGCCTGGGCCTCGATGGCGGCGATGACCTGCGCGCCATAGATCGCCTCGCCATCATGGCTGACGCTGGCTGCGCGCCGTCCAGATCCACGGCGAATTCCAGGATCACCGGGTGCCACCATGGCCCAGCCATCGATGAAGATCTGCGCGCCGATCTGTTCGGCGACGATCTTGCTGTTGAGCGCCATCGACCCGCTCTGGGGGGCGGGGATGCCCTGTTTGAGACGCAAGAAGGCGGTGTGTTCGGTGGAATTGCCCATCCCGCCCCACCAGAGGATGGTGCGCTGCTCCAGGATATAGTTGAGCCAGGTCTGCGCGATCTGGGCAGGGGTAAGATCGCGGCGATTGTCATAGTCCGGCAGCGCGCGCAAGAAGGTGAAGGTGCCGGAGATGTCGTCGTCGGTGACGATCAGCGGCACACGTCGTTTCTCGTGCACGTAATACCAGATCTCGCCCAGTTCCTCCATGATGCGGTCATAGGTCCAACCTTCGAACGGCCGGCCCAGATAAACCCCGATAATTTTCCCAGCACGCCGGCATAGACGCGCTCCCGGATAGTCCAAGTGTCACTCCTCTTCCGCCTGAAATTGTGCCCACAGCACCGTGTTCTTTCACTACGTCCATCACCCGCCCGGCCCTATCTTCCCAATCCGACCAATCCACCGGATAAGTCTCCAAGTACCGGCTGACGGCCTGTCCGATCGTCGGAAAGAAGAGTTCCGTGCCAACCTTGGTGAAGAGTCCGTACCGTTTTAGCCGGTCTTTCACCGGGTCCTTCATCTCGGCAAGCATAGCTCGATGCCCGCCTGGGCCAGTTCATCATCCAGGACGGACAACATGTCCGCCGCGGTGACGTCGACGTCGGTCACCGGTTCAGCGGCGACAACGACCCACTTTGTCAGTGTCGGCGCCTCGGCAATGGCTTGCTCCACATGTTCATGAAAGATCTCAGCATTGGCGAAGAACAGGGGTGCGTCCCAACGGAAGATCACAAGCCCCGGAATCCGTTTCGCCTCCGGATAGCGTGTGATGTCGTGATACCCCTTCAGGCTTTCGACCCGCCCCAGCACGGCGTCATAGGGGCGCCACGCGCGCCAGATGAAGCCGAGCAGCGCCAGCGCAACGGCGATAAAAATGCCCTGGATCACGCCGAGCAGGGCAACGCCGAGGAAACTCACAATCGCCAGTGCATTCGTCGGGGCGCAGCCGATATAAACGAACCACTCCTGGATGTCAATCAGCGATAGACACGCTGCAATCACGACCGCGCCGAGCGCGGCATTGGGTAGGTTCTGCAGGAGCGACGGTGCAAAGATCAACAGCAGCGCAATGCACAGCGCCCCGACGACACCCGTCAACTGTGTCTTGGAGCCGGCGGATTCGGCGACGGGCGTGCGCGAAGAACTGCTGCTGATCGAAAATCCCTGAAAGAACCCGGCTGCCACGTTGGCGGCGCCAAGCGCAATCAGTTCCTGGTTCTCATCGACTTCATAACCGCCGCGCAGCGCAAAGGTGCGCGAAAGCACGCTGGTGTCGGCAAAGGAGACCAGCGTAATGGCCAGGGCGCCGGCCGCCAGCGCGCTGATATCCCTCGGTGAAACCCAGGGAATCTGAAAGGACGGCAGACCCTGCGGCAACGGTCCCACGACCGAGACGCCGGCCCGCACGGCCAGGTCAAATACGCCGACGACAATCGTCGCACCGACGACTGCGACCAGCACCCCAGGGATCTTCGGCCACCAACGCTTGAAGATTAAGACAATCGCCAGGCACGAGATCCCAATCGCAAAGGCAGTCCAGTTGGTCATCCCCTGGGCAATGCCACGAATCAGGCTCAGTGTCTCCTGGATGAGACCGTCCCCACTTGCCGAGAAGCCAAGCAGTTTGGGCAATTGGCCGACGATGACTGTAAGCGCAATGCCGTTCAAATATCCCAGGCGGATGGGTTTGGAGAGCAGGTCCGTAATGAAGCCGAAACGCGCCAGTCCGGCAAGGATGCAGAGCGCACCCGTCATGATGGCGAGCATACCGGCCAGGGCGACGAGGCGATCCGGGTCACCCGCCGCCAGCGGCACGATCGTGGCCGCAATGATTGCCGCCAAGGACGAATCCGGTCCCAACACCAGGATCCGGCTCGGCCCAAATAGGGCGTAGACGATGAGGGGAACGATCGTGGCGTACAGACCGTAAATTGCAGGCAGTCCGGCAGCTTCCGCATAACCCATGCCGACGGGAACAAGGATGGCGGTAAGGATCACGCCCGCCGTGATATCCCGGGGCAGCCAGGCCATCTGGTAAGCGCGCAATGTGGCGAGACCTGGGATCCACCGGCTCAGACCGCGTGGGCGCGGCGCGCGTACAAATGGGTTGGCGCTGGGTTGTTCCAGCGCGGGGGCTTGGGGCTGATTCATGGTATCCACCCGCGTATTACTGGCGCCTATCTGGCTGCACCCAGGGAAGTGTAGCCAGATAGGCACGCAAAAGCAATCACCTATGCCGTAGCCGGGCAGAAAGATCGGCAGCAAAGCCAGATCGTAGAGCACCCGTTGCCGCCGGTCGCTCAGGATATCCCGGCTGAGCGTACTCTGGGTTGCACTGCAACAGATTAACCTGATGACGATATTGTAAAAGGAAAAGACGACAAACGCTATGGACGCTTATCACAGCATTGCGCCACCGCAACCGGCACTAAACTGATTCCACGATGAAACTCGCAGATGACATCGCCGCGCCCTGAGACTCGAAAGTGGCACAGGCGGGTCACTCCGTGCGGCGATCACCACGTGGGGTGTTAACGCAGGATGGCGCACCACCTCAGATATATTCTCGTGAATCACGCGTTCATGGATCACGTGACAATCGTCCAATATTAGGATGAATTCCCGCTGGATGGCTGCGAAGTTATTGCGCCGGCGCGGCCGGTGGAGTTTGGAACGAGGGATTGATTGCTGAATGGAATGCTCCGGTTTTGATGACATCATCGCAAATGCAAGTGGCGTCACCTCGCCCGGATGCTCTATCATGCCAATGTCGCCTCGGCGACATTGGCATGAATTTTGGAGCCTTGACTTATTCTTCGGTGATGTTCAACAGTAGACCATAGGCCACTACCTTGCCTTCTGCGCCGCGACTGGATGTCGCTACGCCGCTCATCGGTGAGATGTCGGCGCTGGCGGAGATCCCAGGCAAGTCGCCGGCCGGCGGGAGCGGCGCAGTGAAGAGTGCAACGGTTCCACTCAGATCATTCACCATCAGTAGTTTGTCACCGGCGGGCGAGAGTGACGCGGTCCAAGGCGAGTAGACGCGCCACGGCAGGTCGCTGCCTGGCGCAGGCTCGGAGTAGCTTTCCATCTCCTCCAACCCGCTGAAGTCGACGATCGGCGTGATTTCGCCGTTGGCGATGTCAATGTATTGATAGACCTGGAACGGCATCGAAACACCAACGTCGCTGTGTGTCATCACCACAATTCCTGCACCATCACCTGACCACGCCAATCCCTGAGCCTGGGGCGGAAAATCTTGCGCCCATTCGGGACGGGGTGCGCGGAAATCTTCAACATCCGCGAGCATCTGCGGCTTGGATTTGGCGTCGGTGAGGTCAATCGTCCATAGCGACTGTTCGCTGGCGCCCATTTCATCGAAGCTCGTCATGAGGACGGCGAGGGTCTCGCCGTCGGGCGAGAGCGCTGACGTCCCGTCGAGGTAGATCTTCTCGTAGTCGAACATGGGGAGCCGGTCGGCAAAGGTGGTGGTCAGATCACGCACTAATTCCGGTTCGCCACCCTCCGGCGCGATACGATAGATGCCGATGGTGAAACGCATATTGTCCTAGCGGCACGATGCGCCAGAAGTAGATCTGCTCATCGCTGGCGTTCCACGTTGGCAGGTAATCCAGGGTGGCCTGCTCCCATCAGACAACATGGATTGCCATGCACCTACCAGACCATCGTCAGTCAGATTCGTGAAGGCGCCTGTCGCGCGGTCGAACAGCCAGATATCGCTCTCACTGCTCATCTGAATGGGGTTTTCGGTGAACACGATGGAGTTACTGTCCGGCGCCCACTGGAATTGGTAAGGGTAGCCGTTAAAGAGTTCGGGCGAGAGATCGGAGCACTGCTTCGCGGCCGTCTCGAACTCGAACAGACAGAGCTGAAGTACGCGATTTTTACCACGTCCTGCTTGCTTACCCCAGGCGATATGTTTGCCGTCGGGTGAGACAGTGGCAAGGTACGCACTCTTTTCACCGATGACCTCGGTGACCAGGCGCGCAGAATCAACGGAGACAGGCGCAGCGTCCTGGGCTGGTGCAGCAGACGGGGGCGAATTGGGTTCTAGGGGGAGAGTGAACGCAGTCGTGGATAGACTGGCAACAATTAGAACTAACAACAGGATGATCGACGAACGTTTCATAGCAGTCTCCTCTAAGTTTAGGTCACAGCGCCGAACGCTGAACGGAGTCCGGCTACCATCTTCTTGTGTCCGTTTATCGAAATGGGCGTGTCGGTCTGACCACTCACATCGCCATCCACCTATATCCGTTCCAGAATTGCATGCGCCATCATGCCACCGAGACAACCCCGCATCCAACCCGTTTTGCACCAGGATACGCGTCGCGTAATAGGCACGCTGACCGGAACGGCAAATGACGTGAATTTCGCGGTCTCGGGGTAGTTCATCCAGACGCGCACGCAGCTGATCCAGCGGGATGTTCACCACACCCGGCACTTGCTCCACCGCAAGTTCTGCCGGATGGCGCACATCGAGCAGTAGTGCGGAAGTTTCGGAGTCCCAGTGGGTAAGCGGCAGGTCGCCTGTCAGGACGTCGGCCGCAACCATCCCGGCAAAATTTATCGGTGACTTGGCGCTACCAAACTGCGGTGCGTAGCAGAGTTCAGCTTCCTCTAGATCGTAGATTGTACCGCCCATTTGGAGCACCATGGCGATGGCATCGATCCGTTTATCAGCGCCGTCCTGCCCGACGGCCTGTGCACCGAGGATGCGACCGTCAGACTTACGGAAGAGGATCTTCATCGCCAGATACTTGGCGCCTGTGTAATACCCAGCGTGGGAGTTCGGGTAGAGGTAGATTTTTTCATAGTCGGTATCGCCAACCCGCTTGAGCATTTTTTCGCCGGCGCCGGTCCAGGCAGCGGCGCCGTCAAAAAGCCCGATGATCGCGGTGCCCTGGGTGCCGCGGTAACAAGTGTCGCGGCCGGCAATCACATCGGCCGCGATGCGGCCCTGCCGATTGGCCGGACCCGCCAACGCAACCAGCGACCATTGGCCGGTGACGTAGTCCTTCACTTCAACGGCATCTCCAACGGCAAAAATGTCGGGTTTGCTCGTGCGCATCTGGTCGTCCACACGAATTCCGCCAAGTTCGCCGATTTCAAGCCCGGCGTTTTTCGCCAGCCAGGTCTCGGGACGCACGCCGATGCCAAGCACGACGAGATCCGCCTGATAGCACTGCCCCGCCTGCGTGAGCACTTCAAGCGCCCCGTAGGATGTCTTCTGGATACCAGTCACGTTGGCGTTGAGAACAAGGCGAAGGCCGTTCTTTCCAAATGGCGCTCGACGTAACGCCATTTCGGGTCCATCGGGGAAAGTACCTGATCACCTCGCTGGAGCAGCGTCACCTGGATCCCAATGTGAATCAGGTTTCTCGGCCATTTCAAGACCGATAAAGCCGCCACCAACCACGACCGCCGCTTTGCCGGCATTACAGTCTGAAAGCCCGTATATGCATCCATGCCCGACGGCAACGATACATGACCCTCGATCCACTCACGGATCGCTTTGGCGTCGGGCACGGTCCGTACGCGAAAAACGCCGGGAAGATCGATGCCGGGAAGTTGTGGGCTGACCGGCGTTGCACCTGGAGATAGGACAAGTTTGTCATAGTGCTCGGTGGTCACCTCGCCAGTAGTGGTGTTGCGAAGATCTATGGTCTTTTTGTCTGGTGCGATTGCGATTGCTTCACAACGGGTGCGCACATCAATGGCAAACTGTTCACGGAAGACGCGCTCATCTGCCACAAGGAGACTCGACTCGCGTGCAATCACGCCACCAACATGGTACGGCAACCCACAGTTGGCGTAGGATACGTACGGTCCGCGTTCCACCATGAGGATTTCCGCATTCTCATCCAACCGGCGCAACCGTGCCGCACACGAAGCGCCGCCGGCCACACCACCCACAATAATGACCCTCAATTTTGAAGTTCTGTCTTTGTTTTCCATGGTCGTTCCATTCTCAGCGGTCAGGATCGTGAAATTGAAGGTGCGAATTCCTTGCGATCTCAAGCGGAAAGCGAACACTTCCCGGGTGTGACGAGGTCTGAACGCAAGTGTCAACGGCAAAATGCTGTGTGGCTTCAAGCATATTCCAGGATTGGATATCGCATCACCATTTTCTGGTGATTGGGTGGCGACTTTCGAGGAACTCCGAGCCTGGCTGCGTCCCAACAGGCCATTGCGGTACAGGTTGCACCGCAATGGCCTATCGTTGTTCAGGAAAGTGGAATCGTGATGAACAAGTGGAACAGTGCGTTGGTGCTAGGGCAGCAGCTTTTCCAGCTTTTCTACATATTCGGCCAGCACCCCGAATGCGGTTTCAACCGGTGCCGGTGAACGCAGATCCACCCCGGCGCGTTGCAGCGCATCGAGCGGGTCCAACGAACCGCCAGCGCTCAGGAACTCGATGTAGCGCGCCACCGCACCCTGCTTGCCGGCTAGAATCCCGTCGGCCAGCGCATGCGCGCCGGCGATCCCGGTGGCATATTGGTAGACGTAGAAATTCGAATAGAGATGGGTGGAAAATTGCGCCCAGGTGATCCCGGTGCGCGCGCGATCCATCGCCAGGTCCTCGCCGTATCCTTCGGCAAAGAGATCCGCCATCAGGTTGTTTAACACGTCCGCGGTCAACGCCTGCCCGCGCTCGGCGCTCGTGGATTTCCAGTTCGGCGCGCCAGCGTCGGCATGATGAAAAGTAGCGATGGAAGTTTGACATCGCCTCTTCGATCAAGCCGATCTGGAAATCCCGGTCCGTTTGGGTCCGGAGCAGATAGTCGCGCACCATGGCCTGGTTGAAGTTCGAAGCCACCTCGGCGGCAAAGAGCGTGTACCGGGCGTAGATCAGCGGTTGGGTCTTCCAACTGAAGTGGGAATGCAACGAATGGCCCAGTTCATGCGCCAACGTGCTCAGGCTGAAGAGGTCGTCGTTATAGCTCATCATGATAAAGGGGTGGGTGCCGGGTCCCCCAAAAGAGAATGCGCCCAGGCGCTTGCCCTTGTTGGGATAGATGTCCACCCACCGCTCTTCCAGGGCGCCACGGCGCAGCACGCTGGTATACTCGTCGCCAAGCGGCTGCAGCCCTTCCACGATCCAGTCCACCGCCTGCGGGTAGAGCGTTGTCACTTTGGCATCCGCCAGCGGCGCCTTGATGTCATACTCGTGCAGGGTATCCACCCCCAGCACGCGGCGCCGCAACCGCCAGTAGCGGTGCCAGGTCGGCAGGTTGCGGCGGAAGACCTCGATCAGGTTGTGAAAGACCGAGAGGGGGATATTGGCAGGTGCGAGCGCCGCTTCCAGCGAGGAGCCATACCGGCGGGCGCGCCTTAAAGACATCCTGCTTGATGCCCGTCGCCAGGGTATTGGCCATCGTGCTCTTGAAGGCCAGGTGCGCGTCGGCGTAGCTTTCCCAGGCGGTCCGGCGCACCTTGCGATCTGCGTCGGCTAGGAGTGCGCCGAGCGAGCCGTGTGTCACCTCAAAGGTGCTGTCGCCGGCGGCGTTATGCGCCGGTTGGAAGGTCATTTCGCTGTTCGTTAGGATGCCGTGCGTGGCATTGGCGGTGCGGAAAGGATCCTCCACCTGCCCCATCACTTCTTCCACCTCGGCCGAGCGCACGTGCGGGGCCATGCGTTCCAGGTTGTCGAAGTAGTGGCCGTAGATGGCGAGGCGTGGGTTGGCGGTCTGCCAGGCGCGCAGGGTGGGAAAACCAAGCGCCATCATTTCGGGTTCGGCGAAAGCGACGGCGGCCTGCACTTCGGACGTCAGCGTACTCGCCTGACCGGTGCGTGCGGCCGCGGTCTGATTCGTGGTGTCTGTGCTGTAGTCGAGAAAGGCGTACATGCCGACGCGTTGTGCGTCGCGCATCAGCCCCTGGTAGACATCCAGCCAATCGGCGAGCACGTCGGCGCTGTCGCCCAGCCGGCCTTGATAGGAGCGTGCGGTCGCCAGCCGCTGTCTGATCTCGGCCACCTGCGCCTCCCAATCGGCGGGTGTCGGAAAGATGCTGGCCAGGTCCCAGGTGTATTCGACTGGAATTTCAGAGCGGAGTGGAACAGAGACGGTGGACATAGAATGTGCCTGCTTTGTGAATGAAGGTTTGCCAGGACAGGAAGGATTGGCGGCTCATGGTCTTGACAAAGGGGTCAACCATACCAAGGCAGATGCATTGTTTAGCATAGTTGGTTTAATTGGACCTGGCTCACCTTCCTAGAAATGGAATGATATATTCGATGGAATTGGTTACCACATGACCGCAATCTGTAAGCACGTGGATTTCGGCTGATGGGACTAGACGGGAAAGCCTTTGTGCCGATTGACCTGCATCAATGACAACATCATTTTCTCCGTCAATAAAAAGAACCGGCAGGTAAGTTGCTGCAATTGTTCGTCTGTATATACGGGCAGATGCTGAATCGGGTTGTAGCTTGCCACGATCAGATTCATAAAATCAAGCACTTCTTTAGGAATATCGTTCTCTCCGATGATGGCAGAATTGACCGGCGCAGTTCCGTCTTCCTGTCGAATTTGTGCCACATTGCTAATGAATTGATGACGAACTTCTGCAAGACCTGCGGATGCGATCAGAACTAGCTTGGAAACACGTTCTGGATAAGCTGTTGCAAATTTAAGCGACATCCAGCCACCGAGCGAGTTGCCAATTATAGCGGCTTTTTAAGGTCGAGCACATCAAGGACATCTTTCATCCAAAGCGCAAAGCGTCTGAATCGAGATCGGGTCTGTATTCCTCGCTGTTTCCAGCTTCACCGATGATGTCAACGGCAAAAACCCGATAACAGCTAGATAAAGCCATGATCTCGGGGAACCAGAATGCGCTGTTGCTACAAGAGCCGTGTAACAGGATAACAGGTGGTTTAGACTCCTGTCCGGCCGTTAGCATAAATGTCTGCCCAAAGGCGGTCTTGATGTATTTCTGTTCAAAGGGGAACTGGCTAAGCACCTGGCTATAATAAGCCTGAAACTTGCGCGTCCCGCTTCTGTTTTAAATACGCTTTGTTTCATATAGATTCACCTCTCTGTTTTCTGTCAACGCGGCAATTGTGTCCATCGTTATTGCCATGAAGCGGATGCCGCCCCAGAGTGTAATACGAACCGTATTTTCACGTTCGATATATTGGGAATGCATTGAAGACCGTCCGTATTCTGATGGCTTGGCGTTCAAGGAAGCTGTTAGCGTGTTCATAATACGGATAGCATCTTCATTTCCGTCTGTAATGATATCGATGACAGACGACGCGATAATACTGCGCTCCGACTGGTTTACCGAGGCAGGTGCTTTGCAACTGTTACTCTCGGTGAAAGTGCTTAAATCATGGCCCGCGATGCGCCAGCCCTTGCCAATCTTTGTTGCATGCAATTTGCCTTCTCGAATATATCGCTGAATAGTCTTCGGGTGAATATTCAGCATGTTTGAGATTTGCTCAACGGTATAGTAATCTCTGTTCATATGATAGCTCCCTAATATTACCTAATAAGGGCATTATAGGTTATAATGAGGAGCGAGTCAACCCGTGCACTTAACCATTCATTATTGACCATTGGTTATTCTCGTCCTCGTTCCAATCGCCTCGCCTCCCATTCTTGCCGCTTTGCTTTCGCCGATTTACACTGACGTCACCATCGAAATCCGCGGCCCCGGCTCCGAACGGCCGTTGCTCGCCTTTCCCAACGGCGGTCATGCCACCACGAACACCGATGACGCAGACGTTTGTCTTTGTACTTTTTAATTGCCTACCAGGTGTACTTGTCATCTTCTTTTCCGCAGGTATCGTCCGCTTCAACGCGCGAGTATATCCGCAGATCTACAATTGGCCATCACAACAGTTTTGGGTCAATTTCTTGCGTCTCCTCGGCATGCTGTGGATTGCAAATGGGTTGTGGATACTGATGCATCCTAATGGATGGTAGCGCGTTAGAAACCAACGCCAACTTATGAATCGCATCATATACCGGCAATCTGTGGCATCCGCGATTTTGGGCATAGTGCTCTTTTCTGCGACGATTGTCATCAGCTTGTACTACGGGATTTCGAGAAACGACCTACTCATCCTTTGCTTTCTGGGTCGCTTCTTCACGGTCATGTTAGGATTACTCATATTGGCACTGAAGGACAGAAGCCCCAAAGTCATCCTGGATGATGAAGGGATCGGGGCAAAGGAGTGGGGTTGGATAAGACTCAACTGGGTGGACATTCACGACGTAAAGGTCATCTCCATTCCGCGTGGCGGTGTAAGTATCACCCTTGAACCGAAAGACGACGCCAAATATCTTGCCGGCCTATCGCGCGGGCAACGGGTTGCTCGACAAATCAACAAACGATTTTATGGCCAGCCTTTCAGCTTTTTGCCCACCGCCCTTGACGCGTCCACCGAAAGAATCTATGCCGAAATCAAACGTCATCTCCGCTTGACCGTTAGAAAGAACACCATGTCTATTGATGGAAGAATTGCTGTACGGGCTATCGAACTGTGATGAAGAGCCGAATCGAGCTAACACCGTCAGTCTAATTAGGGACACCGGCATCGCCGGTGTCCCAACGAGAATATTCGGCGGGGCGAACGGACACGGCGGGGTTGGCCCCGGCAACACATTACATAACATGTGAAAGTAGTGAAAAAAGTGAGTGACACCACTGGGCAGGCGAAACGTCTGTGGAAGCCTGTGCGCGATCAGGCGGCGGATAGTTTCTGGTTGCTGTTGATTGCGTCTCTTTCGATCACCGTGATGGTGACGCGTTTATCTGGAACTCACCGGCTACCCGCAGGTGGGGACAGCACCTACCATGTGGCGCACGTGTTGTGGGGCGGGCTGCTGCTCTTTGTAGCCGTTGCGCTGCCACTCTCGCTGGTAAACCGCTATGCGCTGTGGGCGTCTTCGATATTGGGTGGGATCGGCGCCGGGTTGTTTATTGACGAGGTCGGAAATTCATCACGCAGAGCAACGATTACTTCTTTCCGCTGGCGTTTCCGATCATCTATGGGTTTGTCTTGATCTGTGTGTGGACATACTGGCGGATTCGACGGCCCAGCCGCGCGACACGTACGTTGCTTTATCATGCGCTTGAGGATATGAAACAGGTGCTTGACAACGACCTTGACCCGTTTGAGCACCGGGAATTGTTGACCGAATTGAAGCTGGTGGTGGCCACCGCCACCGACCCCAACGAATTGCGGTTGGCGGAGTCGCTGCTGGCATTTGTCCAGTCGCGTGATCTGCGCATGGCGATCAAACCAAACAAGATCGAAGAATTTCTCGAAAGGATGCGGGGGTGTTCGCCAGACGTCCTCAAAGTTGGTGCTGAAGATCATCCTGGTGTTGGGTTTCGGTCTGATGTGCGTCAATGCTGTCGTAAGCTTATCGGCCTGGTCAGCCTGGTGACGAGACAAGGACCGTTTTACGAGGCGTTCGCCGACTTTGCAGTGGTTAGTGGCAAATCGAGATACGTAGTGACTAACCAGACGCTCCTGATGACGACGCAATTTCTGGTCGTCGTGGTTGGCATACTTGCGCTGATTGCCGTTGTCTTGCTGCTTGTGGGTAAGGACACTTGGGGCGTTCGCATTGGTACGTTGGGGTTGATCTTCTCGTTGTGTATCGTGAACTTCCTGGTGTTTTACTTTGCGCAACTGTATGCGCTGGTTGAGGCGTTGGGCCAGGTGTTGCTACTGATCGTTGTCGCGCTGTATCGATGGCGCTTCTTGGATGTGACGACCCGGCAGAAGGCGGGTGCCGACCGAGGCCGGGGCGGGGATTGAAGCCTGGGACCGAGGTCCCGGCTAAAAGCTGAAGTCCACATAGGGAGAGTGTTGCATAAATCAAGGTTTGGGGTGCGGGTCGCCAGTTGGCGACCTCCTGTCCCGCCGCTCGAATTTAGGGGAGGCGGGCGGTGCGGTGAGCTGGCACAGCGCCAGTGCGCTAGTTTTTGCGGTTTTTGACCGGCCGCCAGGGAGTGGGCCACCCCTGGTGTCCGCTGGGGATCCCGCTGAAGTTTGTGATTCGTGTGCAGCCCTGCTGTCGGGCCGGTGGCTGACCGCTTCAACTGCTGTCGGCTGGCGCCGCGATGCCGGTGACATTGCTCCCTGCCTTTGGTCAGGACGGCCCAGCGCTCGAGATTGTAGGCCATGGCGGCCATCCGCGCCTGATAGTCAGCATTGACACGCCGTAGCCGTTGGCATGGCGAGCGCCGTTATAGCGGCGGAAGGTCGCCTCGGGGTCCACCCGGTGCTCCCCAGCACAAAGCTGCCGCGCTCTTTGGCCGTGCAACGCCGGGCGGTTACGGCGGCGCCTGGCGCCGCCCGTTCGATGACAAAGTCATCGGTCAGCAGTTTGCGCAAGCCCCACCAGCGCCGCCGGCCGCTTCGACGGTGCGGCCGGCGGTGAAATGGACCAGTTGCGCCTCGACTTGCTGGCGCAGCCTACCCGCAGCCCGACCATCCGCACCACGACCATCCGCACTCCAGGGCATCACGTTCCGCGTTGGGCAACCACTGTTGGCGCGGCGCATCGGGGCGGGCCAAAGAGGGTGGCGAGCAGCGTGGACCCCGCCAGCGCCGGGTGCAGGGCGTGCGCCGGTAGGCAAGTCACCGGGTGCGCCGGCTCCACCTGGGCCCAATAGAAGAGCACTTTGCGCCCGGCGTTGCGCAGTAGGGCCGGGCGGCTCGCCGGCGCCGGGCGCGCCAGCATGGCATAGGTATCCCCCACTTGGGCGTGGGCGGCGTCTTCCGGAAAATCCGCGGCGATTTGGCGCAGGATCTCATTGAAGAAACGCCGCGGCTGATGCTGCTTCACCCAGGCCTCAAAGCGCTGGAGCGTCACATAGCTGGGCGTTGGCGCATCGAACTGACCACCGGAAGACCACCGACAAACCCACCACTGCAGCAGCGCCTTTCCTTGAGCTCCGCACAGAGTTGGCGCAGTGACCAGTGGTTGAGATAGCGTACCAGCAGGGTCCGACACAACAGTTCCAGGCTGTAGTCCGCCGCCTGGCGCCGTTGCCCGGCATAGCGCCGCTACGCCTGGCCGCCCTGCACCACCCTCGAAAAATCAAAGCGTTCGTGGACGCGCACCAATAGATGGTCGCCTGCCCGCGCCACTACCTGGGCAAAGAGATGCTTGCTCACCACTTGCCAGAATTCAGCGGGTTCAAGGTCGCAGTGGGAGATGACTTCGGTGGGCAGATCGGGTATACTTTTCATCGGTGATGGCTGTGATAAGGTTTGGCGTAGATACCCTTTATCTTGTCACAACCACTCACCATCTGCACTTTTTTGCCCCAATCGATTTATGAATCACTCTCCCGCCGTGGACTCCAAGGCAAAGGCGCCGCCGTGCCAAAGCCTCCGTGAATCCGCGTAATCCACTAAATCCGTGACTCAGACGGCAAAAGCCTTGGCCTTTGCTCTCCAGACGCTGCTATACCCTCAGAAACTGGCGTTCCACTTGCATCTTTCACTCCTCTATCATCAGGGTCCGAGCTGATACATCAGCACTTTCCCCCAGTCCACGCCATGTCATGGACACGCCATCCATCAAATCTCCCCTACGGTTTCCCAATGTCTTCAAACTTGGGCGCTATCCTATGGCTATTGATGAGTAGGCAGTGATGAAGTTTCAAGGAGATAGAAAATGATTCGCAAGTTGATGGTTCCCGTGTTCGCAGCGTTGGCGATGGTGATGGTGATGGGCACAACCGCATTTGCGGCAGATGCAACGGTCGCGCAGCCCAGCGGTTGCCGGGCAGTGCGTCGATTTTGTCGATGCCGACGGTGACGGCGTGTGTGACAAATGCCGGACAGCAACTTGGTCAGCGTAGTGGCGCCGTAAAAATGGCCAACGGGGTGGTCAGCAGGTTGGGCAGTGGGCGCAGGCGGTGCGCGGTACAGGGCTTCGACAGAATGCCAATGGCGCATTTGTCGATGCCGACGGCGACGGCGTGTGACAACGTGGGGACGCAAATACCGCTGCGCGACGGCACCGGCAGCCAGAACCGCACCGGCAACGGCCAGCGTGGCGGGATGGGTGGCCGGCCGTAAGCAGGTTTGACGGCTCAATTCAATAGAACGCACAACCGTGGAACGGCGCCTGCCGTTCCACGGTTTACGTTCAGTTGCACATGAGCATGGTTTGATTGACTACATCCAGGCTTATGCTAGATAACGCCGGTTGGATGGCTGTTTTCCACCGTGACGAAGCGGTTGAATCGGATAGACGGCGCCGGGCGGCGACACAGCGTGGTGACAATGGCCTGAAATAGATACATCATTTTCGCTTAGCCTCGTCGCAACGGCAGGGTTCGATATGCCACACAAGTACTTTTCGGGCAAAGTTCAGGGCAGAATCGAGCGGGCAAATCGTGGGACCAGCGAGGATGTTGAAGCCTGCATCCTGGGACATCTAGACGCAGACGTTACGCTGTCTGTCCACCAGATTCGTTGACTACACACTGGGCCTTGTTGAGGAGCAAAGGGTGTCGAAAGAATCGAATTCTACCTGTTCAATGGCACCCCAGATACGAAAACAATTACTGCTCTCTATTCTTCAACCGGAGAGGCGATTGGCCAGTTGTTAAGAAGGCATATGAGCATGGTTTGATTGAAACTACATCCAGGCTTATGCTAGATAACGCCGGTTGGTTAACGTTTTCCACCGTGACGAAGGACAGATCGGATAGACGGCGCCGGAGCGACGACACAGCGGTAGTGACAATGGCCTGAACCGCCCAGGTTGAAACCGGTTGGGGAGATGCACCACCGGGCAGAGTAACGACCCGTCCCAGCGTGTTTCAACACGTTGCCATATCAGGCGCCGAATTGCATTCCGGTGCACATTCCGCCTGGCAACTTTACCTTCGCTCCACCGCGCAATTGCGAGATCCACTTAACGTTGGTTGAACAAGATCGGCCTGGGCGGAGGATCTCGCGCGGCAAGCGCCGCCGGGTCACGGGTAGGCAGAAGCGGATTTGGCGCATGCCGGGGGACGGCAGCTCAGCACAACCGTTGCATTATCCATCGAGCATCAGGACCAAAGTGCTCTCCCTTCTCTGGTTCCTTTACCGCTCAACCCCGTCATCAGATATACTGACCACACTGATGCTCAACACCTACAATTCATTGGAGGAACTCTCGTGTCAGAGAAGCGTCTCAGAAACGCATCGTCGTCCTTGGCGCCGGTCTGAATGCAGCCGCGCGATGGCGCTGCGATCTTGCGTTGGAATCCGACTTTCAGGTGACGGTCGCCGACCTCAACCCGCAAAACCTGGAACGTGTCGCGGCAAACGCCTGATGGCCACGCTTCAGGCAAACCTGCGCACGCCTGGCGTAGTCGCCGAAATCGTCGGGAATGCCGACCTGTTGGTCGTCAGCGTCCCCGGTTTCATGGGCTACGAAACACTACATGGAGTCATCGATGCCGGTAAAAACGTCGTCGACATCTCCTTCTTCCCCGAAGATCCGTTTGGCCTTGATAGACTGGCCCAGCAGCGCAACGTGACCGCCGTCGTCGATTGCGGTGTCGCCCCGAGCTTTCCAATCTTTTTCGCCAGCCTTGTTGCCCTTGAAGGTGGATAACGTGCAGAGCTACCTCTGCTACGTGGGTAAGACTGCCGCACATCCGGCATTGGCCTATGAATATAAGGTCGTATTTCTCCCCAATCGACGTCATCAAGGAATACACTCGCCCAGCCCGCTTCGTGGAATTTGGCCCGGAAATCGTGCGCTCGGCGCTTTCTGACATCGAACTTGTAGACCTCCCGGGCGTCGATA
>JADJPH010000033.1 GCA_016713335.1 Candidatus Fredericiella danica
CAACGTCTCCCGCGACGTGCCGAAATTTAACCGCACGGAAGCCTTCGCCACCCTGGCCAAACCAGGCGCTTCGTTGACCGCCAGCCGCGCCTGCTTGTGCAGGATGTCGGCAGGCGTATTCCCCAGCCCGGCGTTGTTCAGGTCCAGCCAGAGCAAATAGGTCGCCTCGGGCACGGTGGTCTTGACCTGGGGCAGGTGCTCTTCGATGAAACGCACCGCAAAATCGCGATTCGCCGTCAAATACGCCCTTAAGGCCAGCAACCACTCGTTGCAATGCGTGTAGGCTGCTTCCGCCGCCGTCATGCCCAGGATGTTGACATGCGGCACGATGCCGCTTGCCGTACTTTCCACCGTCTTGCGCAATTGTTTGTTCTGAATGATGGCAAAACTGGCGCCCAATCCGGGCACGTTGAAGGTCTTGCTTGGCGCCATCAAGGTGATCGTGCGCTCGGCGACTTCTGGCGCGATCGAGGCCATTGGCACATGGTGCGCACCGTCGAGCATCAGATCGCAATGAATCTCATCCGAGCAGATGATCAGGTCATGGTGCTCGCAGATCGCCGCCATGTCCTGGAGTTCATTGCGGGTCCACGCACGTCCCACCGGATTGTGCGGGTTACAGAGAATAAAAAGCTTGGTGTTTGGCCGCACGGCCGCTTCGGTCACGGCAAGGTCCACCGTGTAGTGCATGCGCTGGCCTTCGCGTGTCACCGCCAACGGCGCCACCTGCACTTCGCGCTGCTGATTTACCGGCGCGCTCAGAAACGGCCCGTAAACGGGTGTATTGACCAGCGCACCGTCGCCGGGTTCACCAATGGCACGGGAAATCACGTTCAGTCCACTCACCAGCCCCGGCAGATAGACGATGTCCTCAGGGACAATGGTCCAGCCATAAAGCCGCTGCATACGCTCGACGAGCACCTCGCGCAGCATCTTTGACTCCATCCCATAACCGAACACTCCCTGTGCGACCCGCGCCTGGAGCGCGTCAATGATCGGCTGCGGTGAGTGAAAATCCATGTCCGCCACCCAGAGCGGCAACACGTCCGGGTCAAAGTACGACCATTTGGCGCTATCGGTGCCACGGCGTTGGACAGGTTGATCAAAATCGTAATTCATTGGATCTCACTTAGCTGGTGTGGTTGGCAACGTCGGACGGATCAATTGTTTCTTCCTGCATCTCATCGACGCGCAGGTGCAGCGGGCGGGTGCTACCTGTGCGGTACGCCGCCCGCGCCATGGCCGACGTCGAAATGGGCGACGTCGCAAAAATCAAGGCAATCAGCACGACTGCACGCAGCAGCAGGTTATCATTCCAGAAATATACGCCTGCACCCAACAAGAGGCAACTCACGCCGACCGTTGTCGCTTTTCCGGCAGCGTGCATGCGCGAGAAGACGTCGGGCAGGCGCACCAAACCCACGGCGCTGATTAACATGAAGATGACACCGATCGCAGCCAGCACGACGGTTGTTGTTTCTTGTAACGTCATGCGGATTCGCTCCTCAACGTGCTAGTCGTCGCCGGATTCCCAATCGCGGATGTCCGAGCGTTCCATGTAGCGTGCCAGCATCATGGTGCCGACAAAGCCCAGCACCGCGGTGATGATCGCCGCGTCGAGCAGGTCGGGCTGGTGGCTGCGAATCGCAAAGAGCGCCATCAAACCCACGGCATGGATGGCGATTGTGTCGAAAGCCACGGTCCGGTTCGGCGGATTGGGACCTAGATATAACCGCACGAAGCAGATCAGCAGGGAGACGCCCAACAGGGTCAGCAGAATGTCCAGCCACATCGTCATGCTCATCGTTAGGCTCGCTTTTCAGTCCTCCAGGTGCAATTTGCGATTGGCGCCACGCGTAAACCGCAAGATCCGGTCCTCGAATTCCGTCTGAATGTCGCGCTTGAGCGCTTCGGCATCCCCAAGCTTCAGACTGTGGACAAAGAGCGTGCGTCCGCCGTCGCCGTCCAGTTTGACGTCGACGCTCAGCGTCCCCGGTGTGAGGGTGATTGCAGTCGCCAATGTAGCGATTTCGAGCGCTGTTTCAGCCCGCAAGGGAATGGCAATGATGCCCTGATCCAGCGGGGGGCTACGCGACAGGATCAACTTTGCCACCTGGATGCTGCTGACGACGATGCTCCAGAGCAGGAAGATGACAAATGCCACCGTGGCGCCCACTCGGCGGCCGTACTCGGGCTGGAAGACCGCCAAGACAATGAAGCCAATCACAAAACCGACGACATAGTTCTGCGATTCCGCCACCGGCTGTAGGGACGCCCAGACAATGGCGGCCAGGAAGTTTAGCAACAGTGAAAAGCGGATCGTCATGGCGCACTCATCCTTGTGCCCAAAACGGCGGCACTCGGCTCCGATGCCTGCACGCCCGGCGTCGGCTGCAGATTCACGGTTTCGATATAGGCTTTTCGGTCAATGGCCTGGCTGGCGGCAATCTGCGTTGCATCCAATGCCCGCTGGCCAAAGATGCCGATCAAGAGACTCAACACGACGAGCACCGCGGTCGGTGTCAGCAACATGGCCTGGGTCGTGGACGGGGCATACTCAGACCGAGACCGCCGCTGCGTGTGTGGCTTTCCCCAGAAGATGTATTGCCAGAGCCGGATCATGCTCATGGTCGTCAGCAGGCTGACGAAGATACTCACCCCCGCGATCAACCACTTGTCCGTGGCGAAAGTGACTTCAATCAGCCCCAATTTGCCGATAAAGCCGCTGGTCGGGGGAAAGCCCGCCAGCGAAAACGCCGCAATGAAGAAGAGCACGGCAAGCAGCGGCTTCTGGGAGACTAGCCCACCCAATTCATTGAGCTTGCCGGTGCCCATTTCGATTTCCACCTGACCGCCGCCGGTGAGGAGCGCCGTCTTGACCAGTTGGTTGTGCACCAGGAAGAGGATGGCGACCGCTAACCCGAACCCAACCCCAAAGGGGCTGGGGATAAGCGCCACGGCCAGTCCCATCAGCATGTAGCCAATCTGGCTGATGATATGGAAGCTGAGCAGCCGGCGAATGGTCGGCTGGGCGAATGCGCCAAGCACCCCAACCAGCATGGTGAGCCCGGCGAGCACCAACAGCAGGGGCTGCCAGGCAATGAGCAGGTCTGGGAAGAAGAGGGGAAAGGTACGAAACAGCGAATACATCCCGACCTTGGTGAGCACACCTGAAAAGAGTGCCGTGACCGCCGGGTGGGGCGTGTGGTAACTGCTGGGTAGCCAGAAGAAAACAGGGAAGAGTGCGGCCTTGCCGCCAAAAGCCACCAGGAGCAGACCGGCGATCAGCGCCGTCACGGCCGGCGGCGCCAGTGGCATGCGCTCGGCAATCTGTGCCATGTTCAGCGTGCCCAGCGTGCCGTAGGTGATACCGGCGGCAAGCAGCAACAGGATCGACCCCATCAGGTTCAGGACGACGTAGCGGATGCTGCCGTTGATCTGGCTGGGGGTACCGCCCAGTGCCAACAGCACAAAACTGGCCATCAGGAGCACTTCATAAAAGACATATAGGTTAAACAGGTCGCCGGTAATGAAGGCGCCGTTTGCGCCCATCAATAGCACCAGGGCCATTGGATAGAACCCCTGGCGTTCGCGCCGCGCGTCCAGGCTGGCCATGGCAAAAGGCAGCAACAGCAGGGACAGGAGCCCGACAAAAAAGAGCATGATCGCGGTCAAGGCGTCGGCGTAGACCGTGATCCCAAACGGCGCGGGCCATAGCCCCATCTGGAACGCCAGGCGGCCGCCAGAAAGGGTAAAGACCAGGAGCACACTGGCGACGGCAAGATTGCAGACCAGCGCGATCCCGGCAAGGAACTGCTGCATCGGCACAGCTCGGGTCGGGCGCATTAACTGAAAGACGATTCCCAGTGCGGCGAATGCCAGCGGAATTGCTACAGGAAACGCCAGGATTGTCGGTGGCAGGCTCATCTCCATGCGCCAACTCCACATCTTGATGTCCCTGGCAGCGCCAACCTACTCACGGTCGATCTCCTCGTGGCCAAGCAACTCCTTCGCCTCGGGTAGGTCATAGACTTCGTCCAACTCGTATGCGAAGACATCATAATCGTCCGCCGCTTCCGGTAGCGCCAGCGCCGGATCATGCGGCGTGAAAGGATCCGCGCTGTTGATCACGCCTGCGAGTTCCCCTGGGGCTAGATCGCTGCCCGTGAACGCGTCGCGGCGGCTGATCAGCACTACGATGAAAGCCGTGACGCCAAACGAAATCACGATTGCCGTCAAGATCAGCGCCTGCGGCAGCGGATCGGCGACGGTCCTGGCGGCGAGGAGTTGCGCCGCCTCGGCTGCGTCATGCGGCAGGATAGCCGGTGCACCGCGGGTCAACTCGCCCGTGCCAAACAGTGCCAGGTTCACCCCATGGCTGAGCAACGCAAGTCCCAGGACCAACTTGATTTGGCCGCGTTGCAAGATCAGGTAAGCCCCGGTGGCCATCAGCACACCGACCAGCACGGCCAGCATCAGTGCGGTCACGGTTGGCTCCCCTGCTCATCGGTGGCCCGCGAACACGGGACTCTCCTGCTCTTTTCCTCTTTCACTGAGATTCAACAGATAGGTGAGCGACATGCCAATGACGACCAACATGACGCCCAGGTCGAAGAGTTGTGGTGTGCCCACTTTGACTGTGACCCCGAGAAGATCGAATTTGACCCAAATGCTTTTGAAGAAGCCGCCGGTATAGATGCCCAGGAGCGGCGCGGTGACGCCAAGTAATAGCCCAAAGCCGGCAAGCGGCAGCAAATAACGTCCGATCTGGCGCCTCACCGGCGCGGCGCCGCGCGCCAGGATCGTGAGTTCAATGGCGGCGGCAAAGGTGAGCCCGGCGATAAAGCCACCCCCAGGATAATCGTGTCCGCGCAGGAAAAGCGAAATTGCTAACACGACAATGAGCGGCGTCAGCACGCGGTCCACGAGGCGCAGATAAATCTCAGTCATCACCCGCTCCTGCCGGCTTGTTGGCCGCATCCTGCTTGCGGGCACGGCTCAATCCGGCGAGTCGTTGGCGCAGTGCGCTCACCTGTGGGCTGCGGATCACCGCATAACCGCCGAGTGCGGCAAGCGTAAGCACGGTGATTTCGCCCATGGTGTCATAGCCACGGATATCGACCAGAATGACATTGACTACGTTGGCGCCCTGGCCTAATGGCAACGAATTTGCGATAAAGTAGGGTGAGATCGAGGGCGCAACCTGGTAGATATGGTTGAACATCACAATGGCGAAGCCGAAAAAGCCCACCAGCACCGAGACCACCAGGCGTAGAATAATCCGATTGTCGCGGCCGATTGGCCTATCGGGCTTGACCCGGAAGAAGACCAGCACGAGCAGTACGACGGTCAACACTTCAATGAGCAATTGGGTGAGCGCCAGGTCAGGTGCGCTGTAGAAGATGAAGAAGAGCGTCACCGCGACGCCAACCACGCCAAGGCTGATGATCGCGCTCAACCGGGAGCGGGAGCGCACCGTTGCAACCGCCGCTACAATCGCGACAAGGAAGATTAGAATCTCAGGAATCAGCGGGACATCCACGGAATCCAGAATCGTCAGGTTCTTCAGATCGATCTTGAAGACTGCGTAGCCCAGCACGGCGACTGCGGCCATCAACGTCACCGTGATCTGGGGCGCCATCGGGCCACCCTGGACCACGCGGGTCAACCGGTAGGCAAAACGATAGACCCCGTCGACGATGGTATCGTAGACGTAGACGCCTGAGAGCCGGGGCGGCGTATGAGCAAATGCGCGGCGCACCCAACGCCGGCCGGCCGCCACTATGACCGCTGCCGCCAGAATACCGAGGCTGGTAATCAAGACGAAGGTCCAGCCATGCCAGAGTGCCAGATGCTTGTGCAGCGGCGCCCCCAGGATTGCCTGCGCCGGGGCCACCACCAGCGGCTCCAACCAGCCAATAAAGAGCGCAGTAAAAGCGCCTAACGCTGCCAGGATGAGGGCGGGCAAGGCAAACCAGAAGGACGGCTTGTGGTGCACGTGCGCCGGTTCAGGTTCATCGGCGTGCGACCGGAGAAACGCCTCCCAGATTAGTGCGAAGACGGCGCCGCCCGTGAAAATACCCATCGTGACGGCCGCCCCATAGCCAATCGCACCGAGCCACTGCCCACCGGCTCCGTACACATCGTAGAATTGCTCGAGCAGCAGTTCTTTGGCCAGAAAGCCCCACGTAGGGGGCACGCCGGCCATCGAAAGTGCGGCCAGCATTCCCGTCAGCGCCACCACGGGAAGCGGACGCCATAATCCAGCCAGAAAGCGCAGGTCGCGGGTGCCAACGGCATGGTCGACGGTGCCGGCGGTGAGGAAGAGCGGCGCCTTGTAGAGGGCGTGGGCCAGAATGGTCACCGTCACGCCGACGGCCGCCATCTCACTGTTGAACGCCAGCAGCGCCGTTGCCGTCCCCAGTGCACTGATCGTGGTGTACGCGAGTATGGCCTTCATATCGGTGTAGCGGATGGCGGTGACGGCGCCGAAGACCATCGTCACCCCACCCACGATCAGCAGCGACCAGAACCAGAGGGGGGAGTCACTCAGGGCGGGATGGAAGCGCGCCAGCAAATAGACGCCGGCCTTGACCATCGTCGCAGAATGCAGATAGGCGCTGGCAGGCGTGGGCGCAGACATGGCGCCCGGCAGCCAGAAATGGAACGGGAACTGGGCGGATTTTGTAAACGCACCCAAAAGGAGCAGGTGAGAACGACCGGGTAGAGTGGGTCCAGGGTAAAGCCCGGTTTTGCGATCAACGCAGCGATCTCGTAGCTCCCGGCAGCCTGCGCCCAGATAATCAACCCCGCCAGCATGGCGAGCCCACCAGCGGTCGTCACAATCAGCGCGCGCCGGGCGCCTTCGACCGCGCCCTTGTAGCTGCTCTTGAACGCAATCATCAGATAACTGGTGATGCTGGTGCCTTCCCAGAAAACGAACAGGGTGAGCACATTATCGGCCCAGACGAGGCCCAGCATCGACATCATGAAGAGAAAGAGCAGCAGGTAGAAATAACCCTGGTGCGGGTCGTCTTCGAAGTAATAATTGGTGTAAAAGGCGATGCAGGTCCCGATGCCCGTGACGATGAGGCCAAAGAAGAGCGCCAGGCTATCAACGCGCAGCGAAATTTCCAGACCCAGAGTCGGCGCCCAGGGAATGGCCGCCGTAAGCGGCCCGCCTGCAGCAACCATGGGGAATTGCCAGGCTTGCCACAGCGTCACCGCAGCCGGCACGGCTGCGGCCAGCCAGGCAAAGCCATGCGAACGATGCGGTCGAAGCAGCCACAATGCTGGTCCGGTCAAACCGAGGAGTACGATGCACCAGAAGAGCTGAGACACGCTGAGATTCTCGCCCCAGTTGTGAGCCAACCAGCAGGCTGGCGGCATGTGGAGGTCAGGTCGGGTCGCCACAACTGGCGACGTCTAGCCGTGGACAGGATACAAGAACAAGGGCAAAGACGCAAGAGCGATAGTTGGGGTGTGGCGAATGTCAGGTGAATGGCAGCGCGTTGTCAGGTCCTATGTTTAGAATCGTTCTAACGTACAATACGAAGGAAGGATAGGATAGACCTGTCCGGTTGGCTGTTGGCGGCGACGCCGTGAACGGCTAAGATGGCATTGCAGCGCAAACGTGCCTTCACTGAAAAAGGACAAACGGATGATCCTGCGCAATTTGTGGCGGCGTGCCACGCGAAGTATGCTGACGATTCTTGGCATCGCCGTTGGCGTGGCCACGGTCGTCGCCCTGGGTGCGATGGCCAATGGGATCGCCACGAACTATGGCAACGTGCTTGGTCTTAGCAACGATCTTCTTGTGACCCAGGCCAACACGTATGACGTGATCTACAGCAGCCTGGACGAAACGATCGGGGACCGCATGTTGGCGATCCCGGATGTGGCGAATGTCGATCCTGGCGTTTTCACCTGGATCTCCTTTACAGAGACCCCTTATTTCCTGGTCTATGGATACCCTGTGGGCAGTGTGGCGATGGAGCATTACCGGGTGGTTGAGGGCAAACCGATCACCGGGTCTGGGCAGATTGTCCTTGGGCGGCGGGGCGCCGACGCGCTCAAGCGTGGCGTTGACGACACGATCCGTCTGAACGGCCAACCCTTCCGGATCGTTGGGATCTATGAAACCGGGCAAGGCATGGAGGAGTCGGGAGGGGTCGTGACGCTGACCGACGCGCAAACGATTTCGCAGAAGGAACGTAAGGTCAGCCTGTTTCAGGTGGGCTTGCGTCCAGGCGCCAATATCGATGCGGTCATCGCGCGCATCGAGGGGCTGGACAAGGAGATTACGGCAACCACGGCGAGTGGATACGGCGCAAGCCAACAGTGGACCTCATCGCTGCAAGGGCTGGCCTGGGGGATTTCCTTTATTGCCATCCTGATTGGTGGTCTTGGCATGATGAGCGCCATGGTCATGAGCGTCCTGGAACGGACGCGCGAGATCGGCACGTTGCGCGCCGTGGGTTGGACGCGCGGCCGGGTCTTGCGCATGATTCTTGGTGAGGCGGTGGCTTTAAGCCTGGTGGGCGGAGTGTTCGGTGTTGTGCTTGGCATCTGGTTGGCCTGGTTGGCCGGGCAGGCGCCTGGTGTGGGCGCATTTCTCGAAGGTTCGCTAAACCCTGGCATCATCGTGCAGGGCATGGTGACCGCGCTTGGGCTTGGCATCGTGGGTGGGATTTATCCTGCCTGGACCGCGGCCAATCTGCAGCCTGTCGAGGCGCTACGCTATGAGGGGGGCGGTGCGACGCAATCGACTGGCGTGCTGGCGCGCATTGGCAATCAGAGCTTTCGCAATCTTTGGCGGCGGCGGAATCGCACGCTGCTGTCGGCGGCGGGTATCGGCATTGGCGTTGGCACGCTGGTGATGTTGGGTGGTCTGGTGGAAGGGATGATCGGCACGCTCAACGGGCTGGCCGGGGGTGGGGGCGCCGGCAATATCACCGTCATGCAGCGCGACGTGGCCGATATGAGCCTGAGCAGCCTGGACGAGCGTACGGTGCGGGCAATCCAGGGGATGCCGGAGGTCAAGAGCGCCAGCCCCTTCATGCTTGGCGTGCTCAGCACACCCGAAATGCCGATTTTCATCATTGCCGGGCTGGACCCCGGCAGCGCGGCCATGCGCCACTACAAGTTGGTGGAAGGGCGCTACTTTGAACGTCCTAACGAGATCGTCCTCGGCAAAGTTGCCGCAGAAACGTACAAAGTAGGTGTCGGCGACACGTTGACGGTCAACGACAATCGCTACAAGGTGGTCGGGATCACGGAAACAGGCATTTCATACGAGGATTCGGGCAGTATGTTGGCGCTGCGTGAAGCCCAGCGGTTGATGGGCAGGCCGCGCAATGTAACCTTCATCTTTGTCGACATAAAGGACGCGGGCACGACGAATGCCGTTGTGGATGCAATCAATCGCCGTTTTCCGGATGCGCGGGCCAGTGTCAGCAGTGAGTTTGCCCAGAGTTCCAACGATATGCAGCAAACCATCGGGATGGCGAATGCGGTGCGGATGCTGGCACTGATTGTGGGCGGTATCGTCGTTGCCAACACGATGATCATGTCGATCTTTGAGCGCACGCGGGAGATTGGTACGTTGCGTGCGCTTGGTTGGCGACGGAGCCGGATTCTGGGTCAGATTCTGCTTGAGAGCCTGTTCCTTTGCCTGGTGGCTGCGGTGCTTGGTTCGATCATCGGCGTGGCGGTGCTCACTTGGTCAACCATGATTCCGGGTGTCGGCGGCTTCATTACGGCGAGTTGGAATCCTGAGATTTTTGCCTCCGCATTTCTGACGGCGGCAGTGTTGGGACTTTTGGGTGGGTTGTATCCGGCGTGGCGCGCCACCCGGTTAGAGCCGGCCGAGGCATTACGGTACGAGTAAACGCAAACATGTGACCGATGGGTCGTGGAATTGGCGGTGTTACGATGAAACGATGGGTAATCATTCTATTGGTTTTGGCGGTCGTGGGCGCCGGTGGCTGGTACGCCTACAGCACGATGGAGCAGCAGCAGCAGGCGGAAGCCGCCACAAAGGCAGCCGCTGAAGCGGACGCGGCGCAAGCTCTGGAGCAGGTGATCTGGGCTTCCGGAAAACTGCAGCCGGTCGTCTGGGCGGGGCTTTCTCCTACGCTCAATGGCGCGGTGACACGCGTCCTGGTGGGAGAGGGGGATCAGGTGGCGCCGGGTGACCTACTCCTGGAGGTCGATAACAGCGTGCTGCAGGCGCAGGTCAAGGTGGCAGAGGCCGCCCTGGCCGAAGCCGAAGCGGCGCTGGCGAAGTTAAAGGCCGGCGCCTCGGCCGCGGAGATTGCGCAGGCGCAGGCGAGTGTCGAATCGGCGAAAGCGCAGGTGTCGGTGGCGGCCAGCCAAATGCTGGACGTGCAGTCGGCCGTGGAGGCGGCGAAAGCTGCGGTCGGCATTGCGCGCGCACAGTATGCCGAGGTTGCCAGCCACCCAACGGCGGCGGAGAAATTGGCGGCGCGGGCGGACATTGCGCAGGCAGAGGCTGCAGTTTCCCGTGCCCAGGCTGCCTACAATATCGTCAAAGGCGACCCAGACATCGGGGCGCGGCCGGAATCGCTGGCCCTGCAACAGGCCACCTCAGCGCTGGAGGTGGCGAATGCCGGCGCTCAGGTGAGGGCCCAGGGGCCGACACAGGAGCAACTGGCAGTCGCCGCCGCGCAAATTGCGGCGGCCCAGACCGAGGTCACAGGCGCCGAAAACAGAAGTGCCAGCGCCGAGGCCGGCATCAAGTCGGCACTGGCCCAGGTTGGCAGCGCGCAGGCTGCCCTTGACAAGTTGCTGGCCGGTGCGACGGCAGAAGAGATTGCGATGGCGGAAGCACGAGTCCAGTCGGCGCAGGCGGCCGTAGACGCAGCCACAGCGCAATTGGCGCAAAGCCAGGTCATAGCCCCGTTTGCCGGTCAGGTGGGGGCGGTGAATGTGCACATGGGCGAACAGATCGATCCAGCCGAATATGCGATCCTGGTCGGCGCCACGTCCCAGATGTGGGTGGAGACCACCGACCTCCGTGAGACCGACGTGGTGCGCGTCGCCAAGGGCATGCCGGTCGAAGTGACCTTTGATGCACTGCCCAACCAGATCTTCGACGGCGTTGTCACCTATGTCGCGCCGGTGAGTTCCGCCGAGAAAGGCAGCACCAACTATACGGTGCGGGTCGAAGTGAACGATTTGGACCCGAGCCTGCGCTGGGGGATGACCGCCTTTGTCAACATCAGGCCCGAGTAACCATGGCAGATCACCTGATTCAAACCAATCATCTTTCAAAAGTCTATGGCGCCGGTGAGACGGCAGTGCATGCGCTTGAAGACGTGAGCCTGGACGTTGGCGCCGGTGAGTTTTTCGCGATCATGGGACCCAGCGGCTGTGGCAAGAGTACGCTGCTCAACATGTTGGGGCGCTGGACCAGCCGACTACGGGTGAAGTGTGGATTGCCGGTGAGAATCTGGCCAATCTGAAGAACGTCGACGATTTTCGTGCGACGACCGTTGGCTTTGTGTTTCAGTTACACAATCTGCTGCCGACGTTGACTGCGCTCGAAAATGTCGAGGTGCCCATGCAGGGCCGGGTTGGGAGCGGCCGGGCACGCCGCGAGCGCGCACAGCACCTGTTGGGGTTGGTCGGACTTGGCAGCCGCGCCGGGCATCTGCCCAATCAACTCTCTGGCGGTCAGCGGCAGCGTGTGGCGATCGCACGGGCGCTGGCGAATAGCCCAAAGTTGATCCTGGCGGACGAGCCGACCGGTGCGCTGGACAGCCAGAGCGGGCAGGAATTGTTGGAGTTGTTGAGCGAGTTGAATCGAACCGAGGGCACGACAATTGCCGTGGTCACCCACGATGCGCGGGTGGCGCAGGCTACGCAGCGTACTGCGTATGCAAGATGGCCGGATTGTCGAAGATCATCGCGTCCTCGACCCGTTGGAAGAGGACCTGCGGATTCTGGCCTTCAGCAGGTTGGGCGAGGTCATCCTGAATCCGGATGATGCGCCGATGCAGGAGGTGACCCCGGAAGAGGAGTTGATCCTGCGCCGGCTGATTCAGCGTCTGCGAGCCTAAACTGATCTATCATTCATTCTGGAATTGAACCCATGCCACCGACACCCTGGAGCACACTGACCAGCCGGTCGATCTATGAGAACAAATGGATGCAAGTGCGGGAAGACGACGCGCAGATGCCCGATGGGCGCACGACCATTTATGGCGTCGTCACTCTGGGTGAATGTGTGGGTGTGCTCCCGTTTGTGGACCCCGAGCACGTGATCATGGTGCGGCAGTATCGATATGTCTTTGGCGAGAATCACCGGTGGGAGATGCCGACGGGTGGGATGTACGCAGGTGAAGATCCGTTGGTTGCGGCGCGACGGGAACTGCAGGAAGAGATCGGCCATACGGCTGGTCGGCTTGAGTGGGTCAGCAGTTTCTACTCGTCCAAGAGCGTCTGTGATGAAAAAGCGCACCTCTATCTTGGGTATGACCTGACGCCCGCGGTGCTGCCGCCGGACGACACCGAGTTTCAGGAGATTGCGACGATGCCGTTTCAGCGTGTGCTGGAGATGGTGTACACGAGTGAAATCCGGGATGCGATGACGGTGATTGCCGTGCTGCATGCCGCGAGGTTGCGCGGGCGGTAGGGTGCGTCGTCCCCCGGCAAGCCAGGGCCAAAGCCGTCCCCGGCACGGACCAGAAAGCGGTCATCGACGAATCGTCTGGTGGTCCGTGCCGGGGACGTTTGCGCGCGGAAACCCTGCACCGCACCAAGAACACGCGCATGCCGGTGACGGCTCAGCCAGCCCAGCCAAAGCCGTCACCGAGGTTTAGGGATTGCCGGCGCCAATCCACCTGGTTTCGATGCCACGATCAAATAGCCGTGCACCGAGCTCGCCGGCGTGGAGTTGTAGATGGCGGATCGTGTAGATCTGGAGTTCGAACTTGTCGAAGGGTAGCCACGAAAAGCCCGATGGCGCGGCAAAGTCAGTTTCCGCGAGCCGCTGCTTCACCTCGTCGCGGCAGAAGGCGAGATATTCGAGCATCTCCGTCTGCGTGTATCCTGGCGCAGCGTCAGGCACGGGCGCAGCAGGTTCTGCGCCGAGTCGATGATAGGCGCCACGGTGTTTCGCCCACGGGGCGAAGGTCGCTTCAGACGCCTGCAGGTAAAGATGGGCATAGAACAGCGCGTGATAGACCACCTGCCAATAGGGGTATTCTGGCTGCGGACCAACCCACAGTTCTTCGGGGCAGCTTGTGATGCATTCATCGAGCATTGCCAGAGCTGCTAGATATTGAGACGTGAGAGCGGCGCGGATGTCCATACACTTTACCTCAACTTTGCCATGGCGCGCACCGGGAAGGTGCCGATGCCGCTGAACTTTGGGGGCAGTGCGGTAAACGTGAACCCTTCGTCAGGCAGTGCCCCCAGATTACAGAGGTGTTCGACGATCAAAATCTCGGCACCCAGCAGCGTCGAATGCACCGGGCGCGCATTGCCGCGCGTATCATCGATGTTGTGTGAGTCGATGCCGACAAGTTTGACCCCGCATGATTGCAGGTAACGTGCGGCTTCTTCGGTCAGGAACGGGTGGCCCCCAAAGTACGCATCGGTGCGCCAATGGCGATCCCAACCGGTGAGGACCAAAACTGCACGGTTGCGCAGGTCACGATCACGGAAGTGCTCCACACCGATTGCCGGCGTAGACGGTTCCGCGCGGATGACAACTGCCTCAAGATCGACCAGCGCCTCCAGTTCGATTGCGGCCATATCTTTGCCATCGGCGTAGCGATGGAATGGGCAATCGAGATAAGTGCCCGTGTTGGTTACCATCTCGATCTTGCCGATCTGGAACTCAGTGCCCGGCGCGTAGAATTTGCGTGATTCCTCACGGCTCAAGTAGTCGCAAATGACCGGGGCAGGAAGACCTCGGTAGGTAATCAGCCCGTGTTCGATCGTGTGGCTTAGGTCGACAAAGCGAGATGTCATTCGCTAGACTCCGTGAAAGACTGGATGCTGCCCGCTGCTATACCTCGGCGGCGGCCTGGAGCCGGGCGCGGTCAACGATTTCAATACGTTGGCGATCTACCGTGAGAATCCCTTCCGCTGCCAGGCTGCGCAGCGCACGCCCCACCACCTCACGGACCGTCCCCAGTTGATTTGCCATCTCTTCCTGCGTGATGTGTGGCAGCGGTGTGCCGCGTTCGGCGGCTTCCGCCTGGTCCAATAGTAAGCGGGCAAGGCGCCCTTTCACGTTGCGCATTGCCGGGTCTTGGACAATGCCGATCAGATAGCGTGCTCGCTGCGCCAGGCTCTCGATAAGCGCCCAGGCCAACTCCGGGTGCTGGATTGATAGGCGGCGCAGTCCATCTCTGGAAACCGGCCAGAGGATTGCATCAGAAAATGCCACCGCACAAGCGGGATTCGGCCCGCCGTCGAGGGCGGAAACATCGTTGAAGGTGTCGCCACGCCCCGAAATCAGGAGAGTATGTTCACGGCCATCCGCGGCATAGCGGCAGATTTTGACCCGCCCCTCTTCTACCAAAAAGAGGCCTGCGGTAGGTTCCTCTTCGAGGAAAATGGTCTGGCCCTGGGTGAAATGCACCCGGCGTGCGGCGCGTGCCAGTTCGGCCAGCACGGTGTCAGGGAGGTCATGCAGGAAGGGCACTTCACGCCAGAGCGAAAGTGATTCTTGGAGAGAGGTTTTCACGGTGCCGCTATTGTAAGCGGGAGGAATCGTGTTTGCCAAACTTACTGACGAGGTCTTGCAAGTGAGGTCAGAGCCCGGCGCCGCCAAGCGCCACCAGCGCCAGACCGATCAAGCCCATGACGCCGATAAACAATAGCAAAAGTAGTAGGCCGGAATTCCCATCCGGAGGCTCGTTCACAGTATTCTCCGATCCAAACGGCGGCGATGCCAGCGAGATCGATGGCTGACGGCAAAGTGCGGCGCCGATGACGCGACATCGTGGGCACACTCAGAAGACGCCGGCCTACGGAAAAGGAAACGGGCAAGGTGCGGTCATCTTGCGGTGTCTGTCGATCAAAGTTGCGCAATTGCGGACGGAACGTGATATAATTTGCCGCAGTGCGTCAGTCAGGCGTAGGGTAAGCGTATAATTGCCTGGATGGTGGATTGACTGGACGCGCAAAATGCCACAATGGCAGCGCTTGTAGCTCAGAATGATGAAAGTAAAGGAGATTCCAGTATGAAGAAGCACCGCCCGATTGGTGTCACGATCCTGGCCGTCCTATCCCTGATAGCAGCCGCGGTCGCGATCTACTATGCATTGATCTATTTTGGTCTCTTCCCGATGTCGCTCGGCCCGCTCGACTTCTACAACAACAACTTCCTCGGCGGTTTGATGTGGGTCTTGATGGCCGTGATCTACTTTGTTGTATTTCGCTGGCTGTGGACGGTCGACCCGCGCGGTTGGATGTTCGTCACCATCATCGCTGTGCTGAACCTGATCATGGCCGTCCTGTCATGGATTGGCAAGCAGTCGTTCGCCGCAGTGGCGCCGGCCATCCTGATCAACGGCATCATTCTGCTCTATGCCATCTATCCTGGCACGAAGGCAGCCTTTGGCATGCAGAATCCGCCCGCGGCCAAGCAGGCCGCAGCCGCGCCACCACCTGCCAGCAAGCAGGATCCGCCCCCGCCGGCCGCAAAGAAGTAAAAGGTATCTCGTATTTCGTATCGCGTATTCCGGATATTTCGTGCAGATGTAGACTAACGCATCACCACAGATTATAATGGAATACGTGATACGAAACACGCAACACGTTACCCTTCCACCCACGGCTTTACCCGCGGCCAGGCGTGGAAGGCGAAGGCGGCAACGCCCAATGCCTCAAGGCTGCGCCCCCACCACAGTAGATCGTCATACCCCGGCAGCCACGCGGCTGCAATGACGCACCACAACCCAAGATTGATCAAAAGAAGCGCAGCCCAGGCCGGCTTTTCGTTGCCGCGTTTGGTCTGCCATCTTGGCAGAATCCAGAATGCGACGCCAAGCGCCAAGAGCACCACCCAGCCCATCAAGAGGAGTTCGATGTGCGCCGGCAGCAAGCGCCAGACCAGCGGGTGGAGAAACACTCCCTTGTTGGCGAGGAGCAGCGCACCCAGCGTGAACCCTACCATCAGATAGATCAGGGAAGCACGCACGAACCAGACGCTCAGGCGGGGCATCCTACTTTTCCTTTACGCGTGGCCAGGTGTTCGCCACAAAACAGGCGCCGCCCAACCACTGCAGTGTCGCCGATAGAATCAGCAGCCAACTCCAGAGCGCAAGGGGAGTCAGCGTCAGTGCTGGCTCCGCCACCAGTCGCAAGACCAAGCCGAGGTTCAGCAGCCAGTAGGCAGCCCATGCCAATCGCTCAGAACCGCGCGGTTGCTGCTTGCTTTTGCGGGGAAACATCCAGTAGGCGATGCCCATGATCAATTGCGTGACCCAGCCAACCATGAAGAAGTGGAAGTAAAGCGGGGTAAACGCGGCGATCCAGGGGACGAGTTGCGCCACGGGCCGGAGTGTCACAAAAACGCCGCCCATCAACGCCAACACCAGATAGACGAGAGCTGTCTTTACATAGGTGCGCGTGATGGGCGGCATAGTGCGCTACAGAAATAGCCTACTTTTCCAGGGCCGGCATGAATGCCCGGTCAGCCAAACCCCACGGCCAGGACATGCCATGCGGCCCGGTTTTGGATGGGTCTGTTATATGGCAAACCGTGCACGTGTCGAGCGTGCCCTTGTGTCCCTGCCAACCGATGAACTTGATGGCATCTTTCGGCTGGGTGCTGGGCGCAATGGCGTGTGTGCTGTCATGGCAGCCTTCACAGTAGATTCCGCTGTGACCGGTCGAGAAGCGGAACAGCGGGTGATTCTGGCGATACTCCGGTTCCTTGTGACAGCTATCGCACCGCGGCTCATTCAACCACGGATTCGGATTTGACGCCACTTTATCCATGCCGCCGTGACAGTCGGTGCAGGTCATCCCTTTCGAAGACATCACATCACGCAGACACTTGGTTGCCGGTCCTGGGTGGCAGTTGTAGCAGAAATTCTGCGGGAGCGCCATGGCAACGGCGGCTTCCAGGTCGTCACCGGCTTGTGCCGTCAAGGCCGCAGTCATCAGGTCGGCATCTGCATGCTTTTTGTGCATCGCCTTCGAGAGATTTGGGATGCCCGGCTGACCGGGGGCGCCTAATGCGTTGGACGCATGGCATTCTGCGCACAACACGGGGCGACGCTGCATCAGCGGGGTGGTGTGTCCAGGCGGGTATTCGCTCTTGTTTTCCTTGTCATGCAGCGTCAGAATGTTCGTGTCCACTTTTCCGGTGCGAATCCCCTCGACGCCACCGTCGAAATGGCAGTTGTCGCAGTGCATTTCCGAGGAGACCGGAGCGACGGTTCTGGTCTTGGCAAGCACCGTGCCTGAAGCGTTCTTCACAACGATGGTCGCCAACTGATAGGGATCCGGCGTTTTGGGCGCACTATCACTAAACTCGGTGAGTGGAATCCCTTCGATGATAAAGTGATCGCGTTCACGCTTCATTTTACCTGATAGCCCAGCACCTGTAAGCCCTTTGTTTAGCGGAAGATCTACGCCAAATAGTTGCTTATCATATTGCCAGAAGTTGGTCTTACTGGCGGACTCCTTGTTGTTGGGGAAACTATAGCTGACCGAGACCGTCCTGGTGATGATCCGGGGTGGATCGCCACGTCTGATCACCTGCGCCCAGAGGGTGTTATACGGCGGCAGCACCGCAAGATTTGAGAAGTCCGCATTGTAGCAATGCATGCCCAGGTCGTTCCAGGCGAGGACAACCCAGTTGCCTGCCTCGGTGGCGTCTGGCTCCACATTCCAGTCACCGTCTGCCGCCTCATCCGCCGTGGCGTCTGGCGGCTCGTCTTGTGCGCTGGCCTCTTTGACGGTAGGCGCCGCCACACAGAGGGCAAGTAGCACCAATAGACTGCCGAAGACAAGTACAGTTCGGAGCCACGGAGTGACACTTCGTTGAGATTCCATTCGACCTCCTTCGAGCGTTAAATTGTGCCCTTTGGTGTAGGTGTGGGGACAAGCGCTTAGGGTGTAGGGCGCGATACGACCCTTGCTAGATCAGTGTAGGAATTAACACTAAAAAATACAGCCGACATTTGGCGTTTCCTCTACGTAGATACTACGCAGAGGAATGCGTGATCTCGCCTGAATTCCTCTCTGGCTTTGCGAATGTCTGGCTTTCCGACGTGGCAGGAGGGCTTTTTGCGTGCGGTGGGTCGGACTCGTCAGGTAGCGCTGTTGCACGTGCGGGCGGCGATGCGGGTGCTGACAAAGAGGAAGAGGATCGCGAAGGCGCCGAGCAGACCACCCCATCGGCGCCCAGGCCACCAGGGCAGGATATCGCCCAACAGCCGGGGCAGGAGACTCGCTTCGAGCAGGATCACAGGCGCGCGGAAGCGTGGGGTGTAGTGCATCCGGATGCACTACACCGCCGGGAAGACGATCGGGGCGTGCGCGAAGATCATGGTCATCACGAAGCCCAGGAAGAGGGCATGGATGTTGGCTTCGTCATCCGATCATAACCAGAAGCATGACTGTCTCTTCCTCGGCGTGGATACTGTGGGGCAGGTGCGGCTGCATGCGGACCAGCGCGCCCGGGCCTACCTTTTCCTGATGGTCGCCGAGTTTCAGTTGGGCAGAACCGCGCACGAAATATAGCAGCGCCTCTTTGCTGGCGGTGTGCTCCGACAACTCCTGTCCTGCCGCAAAGCCAAAGACAATCATGCGCGTAACGTCCCCCTGATAGACTGTGCGGCTGACGATGCTGTCTGGGGGAATGGAGGAGACGGCAGCCGCCGCATCCACCAATAGAAAGAATGGCGCGTCACTCATGGGATGTTCCTTTTGAATAAATCAATCACTATCGTCAAAGCTTACCGGCCAGGAGGGAATACGTGGATCTCGTCGCCCGCGCTTAACGGTAGCGACGGGCCGCCGATATAGCTCAAATCCTTGCCGTTGAGGAGGACCCGCCACATCGGCTTGACGGCATAGGCTGGCCGCGCCTCGAACCAGGGGGTGCCGTGGGCGTCGACGTGTTCGCCCTCGCGCCATTCGATGTCGAAGACTTCGGAGCGGGCTTGCGGAAAGTAGTCAAAGAATCTGCGGAGCGCATTCTGCACATCCACCCCCTCCGGGAGGTGCATCGTGAGCGCCTGCGCGCCCGTTACCGTGCGCATCCGGCCGAAAAGGGCGAAGTTGACGGTGCAATCTCCGGCGTTGAGCGCTATCGCCGCCTGATATCCCAGTTGCATTAAATGCAAGTGCAGGGTCAGCACTTTATTCCAGCCAGAGAGCGCCAGCGGAATGACGGGATTACCTGGCATTTCCTCGACAAGGAAGCGCGCAAAGGTGGCGTTGACGAGGCTGATTGAGCCGGTTATGTAGACGGGCGGCACATGCACGCGGCGTAGGGCCGTGCGCCGCATGGAACTTGCCGGCGCGAAAGAGATAGTGGGCCAGGTCAGTGCTGAAGTCCATGCCCAGCAGGCGCGCCAGCCAAACCGTGAAAAAGCGGCGGCGTTCGGAAAGGTGCGCAGGGTCGGCGCCGCTCTCCCAACCGAGGATTGCGGCGGTTTCGGCATTTTGCAGCAGGTAGTTATAAGTGCCAACAACCAGTTCGTGGCCGCGCTTGAAGAGCGCTTCCACGCTGGCGAGCATGGCGCCCATTTCCGGTTCGCTGATGGCGAGAAAAGCTCGCATGCGTTGCCATTCTTCTTCGGGAAGGGGGCTTAGCCCGTCAATCTGCCAGATCTGCGGTTTGCCCGCGCCATTGATTGCTGCAAATGGATCCATTGTGCTCCTCCTAACCGAGTCGTTTCCGAAGCGCCCTGCCGAGCAATTTGCCGATGTGGCGCGGATAGATGCGATCCTGATAGGTGACGCGCACCGTCCACGGTTCGGCGCCGGTGTTCTCCATACTGTGGCGCGTGCCGGCAGGCACAAAGACACATTTGCCGGGTTGGCATTCGATCGGCAGCCCGTTGACTACCATACTGCCGGCGCCGGCAACGATGTCAAAGAGTTCATGTGCATTTTCATGTACATGATCCGCAATCGATGCGCCTGCAGGGAGGACGACAAGATAGGCGCGCAGTTCTTCATGTTCGAAGAGCCGGACATGTTGAATCGTGCCGGTGTTGGCATTGACGTAGCTGTTGATGTTAAGTTGGCCAGGTTGAATCATGGTGTACTCTGTGCGAATGCGGGGGAATTGGCTGGCAGCACTATGCTGCCAGCCGGATTGGGCCGGAATTACTGTTGGTGGAGGCTGCGGATGTATGCCACGAGATTGGCGAGATCCTGATCGTTGAGTGCAGGATTGCCCCCCTTCGGCGGCATGGCAACTTTCGTGGTGTTCAGCGGATCGGTGACGTCGCGCCCCTTCTTCAGGAACTCGAGCATTTGAGCGTCGTCGTTCTCGGCAACGAAGGTGCTGACTTTGAGGTCTTTGCCCAGCCCCTGCACGCCTTCGCCATTGGGGCCGTGACAGGCGACACAGGCCGTTGCAAAGAGCTTTTTCCCGGCTTCCGCATCACCAGCGGTCGCAACAGGTTGGCCGGCAGCCGATTCCGCGGCTGCTGGTTCCGCTTTCTCTTCGCCGCCACCACAAGCGGCCAGCGCCAAGACCGCAATCAGAATGACCACGGTGAGGATAAGTGCCTTCTTCATCTCGGTTCTCCTTACTCTGCAAGTTTATGATTGGAGGCCATCTCGAAAACCAACCTGAAACCTAACGTTCGCACAGCCTGGCAATTCGAGCATGCCATGAGTATCTTACGAAAATGTTGCGGATTCGTGGAAAAAATTAAACCCATCAATGACCGTGCTCCGCCATCGCCTCTTCGATACGTAGTTTGTCCCAATCCAGGGGCTTGACCCCGTACTGAGCAGCGAATGCATCGGCATCAGCCTGCTGCGCAAACGCGGCGATGCCGTGATTCATGGGCGACTTGATCTGGTCGCTCACGACGTAGGATGCGGTTTTGGCGGCAATCCACGCTTCGCTGTTGAAGTCATGGACCCACCACTCGACCGCCTTCAGCGTCTGATTCTTTTGCATGTGCGCCAGCATATCGCCGACGTCGTCGAAGATGTAACTTTCAAAGCGTCCGGGTTCCTTTTCGACGGCGTAGGCGCCGGCAAAACGTGCATCGTTGATGATCATGCCGCAGTCGCTGCAGACATCTTCGCTGTAGTGAATCTTGGGTGGCTCTGGCGTCCCTTGGTTTGCCCCACAGGCGACAAGCATCACCATGACCCCCAAGAGCAGCGTGACGATCCGCTTCATATCTCCTCCAAAAAAGTCATCCGATGGGTATACCATCAGCCACTACAGATCGCTCCGATTGGCGAAGCGTAGGTAGGCAAAGGCCGCCGGCGCCACGATCCAGAGTGCAAGCACGGCCAAGAAAAGCCAGCGCAGGCTGCGCCCGTATTCCTGCAGTGCATAGATGCCGGCTGGCCCCAAAATATCCAGTGAAGTGTTGATCTCAAGGATGGACGCCATCTTAAAGACCTGCAAAGGATTGCTGAGCGACAGGAGAAAGAGTTCTCCAACCGGCATCCGCATCGCAATGGCCGTGCCCATCAATCCCAGGTCGCCAAGGAAGACGAATGCCAGCCACAGAAACAAGCCAATCCCGATGGCGACCCCGGCGCGTTTGGTCAATGCCGAGATCAGGAAACCGGCGCTCAACATGGTGAGGCTCAACAGGAAGGTCTGCCAGACAAGCCTGACATAACTCAGTGGGTTGCTGGCGCCGCCGCCATTTGCCGCCATGACCAGACCGGCAATGCCAAACCCCAGGGTCAATGAGGCGAGCAGACAGAGCATCAGCCCAAGATATTTGCCGGCAAAGACCTCTAACCGCGTCACCGGCTGCGCCAGCAAATAGGCCAGGGTGCCATGCTCCTGTTCGCCCGCCAGGCTCTGCGCGCCGATTGTGAGCGCCATCAGCGGGACAATCAGCAGCACGAGGTTGATCAAGCTGGCGGCAGTGCGCCCAAAACCGGCAAAACCAGAAATACCGGCGCCCGCGAGCGCCATGTAGGAAAATGCAAGCGCTAAACCCACAAAGGCAATGGTGTACAGGACGAACCACCGGTTATGTAGTGCGTCGCGCATTTCTTTTTGGGCGATGATCCAAATGGTACGGATGCTCATGGGTTACCTCTTGATATCACATATCCGGGGACGACGCAAACGAATAGCGATACGCACTATTCCGCTTCAACATCTGATAGATGCACGAAGTCAACGACGCAGATATCAGCGGCGCTCAAGGCATGGATGGGGCGGGCTTTGTCGCCGTGTGCGACGTCGACGATAACGCCGACGCCGTTGCGGCGCACGGTGAAGCCGTCGTCCTGGAGCACGGTCAGCGCGGTGTCAAGACTGGCTGCCGGCACCCGGAGTTTGACCTGCGAACGCCAGCCCAATCGCTTCGGCAATTCGGCAGCAGTGCAGGTGAGGCGCACCTGGCCGCGGTCCATGACCAACACGCGATCCGCTAGTGTCTCGATCTCTTCGAGGCGATGCGACGTGAAGACAATCGTCTTGCCCGCCGCTTTCACATTGGCCAACAATTGCAGGAGCGCGTCACGGGCGCCCGCATCGAGATTCGACGTCGGTTCGTCCATGACGATCACCGGCGGATCGCCAAGCAAGGCAAGCGCCACCGCGAGCCGCTGCTTCATACCGCCGGAGAGGGCGCCGACCTTTTTGTCAAGGTGTTCGGCGAGACCGACCTGTTCGAGCAGTTCGGCGGGTTGTTGCGCTGGAGCTCGTTTTAATTGGCCAAAGTAGCGTGTGAGTTCGAGCGTTCCCATGTCATTGTAAAATGACTGCGCCTGGGGGACATAGCCGATCTGGCCGCGCGCCTGTCGCCCCTGTTTCTGCACGTCAAAGTCATTGACTGCAATGGACCCCTTGTACTTGAGCAGCCCAAGCAAGCACTTGATGACGGTCGTCTTGCCGGCGCCATTGGGACCCCAGAGCGCCACTGCCGCCTGTGGTTCAACTGTGAGACTCAGGTCGGCTACGGCGGCATAGTCGCCGAACTTCTTCGTCACATGCGAGAAATTGATCATGAGTGCCTTCCACTTCCGATCGTGACAGGTGCAGCCGGCGTGCGTCTGCGTTTGACGAAGGTGGTGCGCGTCCCTGCGAAGAGCAGTGCACAAGCCATCGCGACCATGCCCAACGCAACCAGGGCATTTTCAAGCGTAGGCGCCTGCGGCACGCCGCGTACGGAGGGTAGTAAGGGTGGTGCAACCAGCGGATTTGGATCCGCCATCTTTGGCTGCGGCTGAAAGATCGGGAACGCCTTGGCGGCCAGATCGAGCGCATTGGTTGCCGGACTCAATTGGAAGAGTCGCAGACCAGGGTGTTTGTCCATCAGATTTTCGTAGAGCGACCGCTGTTCGTAGGCCAGGTCGCCAACACCATCCTGATCGGCGTCGAAACCGGCGTAGTCGCTCCAGTAGTTGCCACGGCCGTCGACGGCCCACGTATTTCGTAAAAGGTTGCCTTCGCCCGCCACCATGATCTGTTCGTTGTTGTCGAGAAAAATGTTCTCGTGGTAGACGTTGTTTTTTGTCCCAGGCAACATGACGATTGCGGCGTCGTTATAGGCCAGCAGGTTGCGGTTGAATTCAACCCTGGCGTTGGGATTGACCGGTGACATGTCGGTGTAGACGCCGACGCGATTGCTGACGATCCGGTTGCCTTCAAATTGTCCATTGTTGATTTCTTTGAGTCCCAGTCCATAGCCGCTGGGACCGCGGTTATCGTAGAGCAGGTTTGCGGACCAGCCGATAGTTGTCGCCGTACATCAGATAGATGCCGACGGAGTTGTGCCGCAGCACGTTGTCTTCAATGAGATGATCATCGGTGGACATAAAGTGCAGTCCATACCGGTTATGTTCCATCAGGTTGCCGCGCACCGTCGTTCCCGGCGAAAACCAGATGACGGAGTCACGTGAATCGTGTACATGATTGTTCTCAATCAGGGCATTGGCGCTGTACCAAATCTTGAGCCCATCGCCACGCCGTGAGATGTCGAGTGCTTTGCCGTCGATTTCATTCCCGCGGATCACGCTGTCCGGCGCGTTGTGCAGGTAGATGCCAAAAAGTGCGTCCTCCACGCGATTGTTTTCCAGCGTGATCCGTTTGCCGGTCGCCGTGATGCCGGCGTGTTCGGCGTCCAGGGAGGTTCCGCTCCCGCTTACGACAAAACCCCGCACGGTGACGTCGTCGGCGTCGATCACCACAACATCGCTGTCACCGGCGCCCTGGATGACCGGCATCCCCTCACCTTCCAGGACGATGGGTTTGGTGATTTCAATGGGTCCGGCGTAGACGCCTGCAGGAACAAGAATGGTCGAGCCTGGTTGCGCCGCGGCAATTGCTGCGTGCAGGTCGAATTCGGCAGCTTGTGCGTGCGTCATGGCTGGGGCTGAGCAACTGAGCGCGGCCACGACGATGAGCATCGCCCCCGTCCGCACTGCGCTGCGGGTCAGCGTTCTGTTTAGCCATTTCTGGGCCAGTTGTCGCCTGTCCATACCATTCCTCATAAAGTCTATCGATGCACCAAGCGCTTCCCCCCGTCCGTCAGAGCACCATCCCGTGAGGGTGGTGAGTGCCTGGCAAACGCCAAAGCGTCCGTGCAATCCGTGTCATCCGATTAATCCGTGATTCAGCCAGCAGAGGCTTCTGCCGCGGCTAACCACTTACTCACGTGCGTGGCTCTGTTTATCCACCAGCGGTTTGTAGGCACGCCGGTGGAAGAACAGCCCCACTGCAATCAGGCCTGAAGACCACATGGCCAACCAGAAACCGCTGAGGAGTCTAGGCACCGTGCTGAACTGGGCGATGTTGCCGGTCCAGAGCACGGGTGGGATGAACGGATCGACGCTGCTTGACAGTGCAGCAGTAGGATCCAGGTTCATCCCAAAATTGGCGAGCCAGAACTGCAGGTCCAGCACGAAGATCAGGGGTAAAAATAGCGCTGGCAGCGCCAGCAGAGCCGCCCACCGGTTATGAACAAAGGCCGCGGCCAGAATCAGCATGGAGACCGCAATGATCCCAAAGACCGAAATGGTCCGTTCGAATTCGGCAGCTTCGCCGAGTGGGCGCATGCCGATATAGTGATTCAGCCCATCAATCTCGGCAATGTCCCCTGTCATCTGATTGATATAGGCGGTGACAGATAGCCCTGCGGGATACTGGGGGGCCACCAACTTCAGGCGCCACCACGGTCGTGGAATCGAGATAACGAGCAGAATGGCCGCGGCAACGAACAGCAACGTTGGAATCATGTAGCGAGCGCGGTGCGCTTTGAACTCATCAGGAGGAACCCGTGGCCCCAGAACTTTCTCAATTTCACTCGACATCACACGCCTACCCTTCTGGATCTTTCCTGAACTCAGTCAGGTGACTGGACTTCCACGCCAACCACTTACTTACGTGCGTGGCTCTGACATTGTCGTTGCCAACACAGGCGTGGCTCTGACATTGAAGTCCAATCACCTGGCCTCTTTCTCACTGCTTCACACTACTGCGCCGCCGCAGGCGCAACCATCATGTACCCCATCATTTCCAGGTGGAGTGCAGAGCAGAATTCCGTGCAGTAGTACGCATAGGTGCCATCGTTGTTGGCCACGAACTTGAAGGTTGCGGTCTCGCCGGGCTCGATGCTCAGGCTCAGATTCTGCCCACCCAGGTCGAAGCCATGGGTGGCATCGGGCGCCGTCTCAATGTTGGTGATATGCCACGTGACGTTGTCGCCCTTGTTGAGGGTGACATGTTCCGGGGTCAGGTGCGACCGGATGGAGGTCATGAAGATCTCGACATTGTTGCCGTCGCGCTCGATGCGCTCCTGACCGGGCATGGTCTTGAATTCGGACGGTGACTGCGTGATCGGATCCCAGCCAACCTCAGGATAGGTTTCCCAGGCTTTGATCTTGTCGGCCTTGATCATCTGGGCGTAGTGTGGTTCGCCAATCCCCATCGGCATGTCATAGATAATATTCATCTGGTCGCTGCCGATGTCGGGCAACTGCTCATTCTGGGGCTTCAGGGGGCAGGTCGGAAGGAAGCGATCCACCGGCCACTTGTTGAGCGCCACGAGATACTTGCCATCCGGGCTAACGGTGCCGCCCTCAGCGGAGGAGATATGACCGATGTTGTACTGGACGGGCAGTTTCTCGACCAGTTTGTAACCGGCAGGATCTTCGCCACCCAACGTCCACTTCGCCACGGCGCTGTCGAGGAAGAGACTGGTGTAACCATTGCCCTTGTCGTCATACTGGGTGTGCAGCGGCCCGAGACCCAATTCGACCTGGGCCAGCATCACATCGTCAAAGTTCAGGACCGGGATGCCAAACTCATCGGTCGTCCACTTCTTGTCGGCGATCGCCTTCTGGATCTTGTCGAAGGAGTAGATCGTGACATGGGGATCGAGTTTGCCGGCGACTGTCAGGTACTTGCCGTCGGGGGTAACGTCGACCCCGTGCGGGCTCTTAGGCTCTGGCGCCAGGAAGAGGATGCCTTCTTCAACGGCGGTCGGGATGCGAATGACGCGCATGCCGTTGATCACTTCGGTCTTGCCCGGTTGCTCAGCAATTTCGGCGGCCTTCTTCCAGTTGAAAATATGCATGTAATCCGTGTCGCGCTGGCTGACGCCGGCCTCGAAGGGCGGATTGCCTTGTTCAATGCCACCGGTGGCCATTTCGCTGTTGAAGCTGTTGCAGAAGGCCCAACCATCGGAGCCGAGTTTGCCCGCGTCGCACAGATCTTGCCAGTAGGGTGGCAGTTCGATGCTGAACGAGTTGTCCATGTCGATGCGGCCCTTCTCGCGATCGAATTTGTACATCGTGGCGAGGCCGCGGTACTTCTCTTTGTATTCGCTGATTGGTGCATATTCCCAACCAAGCGGGGTGGCGTATTGGCTCGTCTGAATCACATATTCGGTGTTTGGCGGTACGAACGACGAACCGTGATTGCTGATGAGGTTGGGATCCTTGACGATCTGCTTGGTTTCGAAGTCGCGCAGATCGATGACGGCGACGCGTGCGCTGGCCTTGTCATTAATGAAGAGGAACTGGCCGTCGTAGTCGCCGTTTGTTTCACTGAGCGCCGGGTGGTGGGTGTCGCCCATGCGAATCTTGGTGTCATCGACATTGCCGCCATCGAGCACTTCCTCGGTGCCGATGTCGCCGTAGCCGTACCCTTGCCAGGCTTCAGGCGTAAAGACGGCGATGTTCTTGAGAATGCGCATCGAAGGCACGCCGATGACAACGACATTGCCTGATTGCCCACCGGATGAGAAGAGATAGTACTCATCCATCTTGCCGCTGGGCACATAGGTCTTGAGTGCTGCGCGAATGTCCTGGGGCGTCAGGCCGCGCTCGTTGGCCACTGCCAGCAGGTCGGCCGGTAAACCGCCGGCTTCGCCAGCTTGCACCTGCACGTTCGCCGGCGCCTGTGTCGGTTCTGGGGTTGGCTCTTCGTCGCTGCAGGCTGCGAGCAGCCCCAGCGCAAGTGCTGCCAATAGCAAGATAGAAATCAGTCGCTTCATGAGTTTTTCTCCTTGTGTTTGGTCGGACTCGAATGAAACCTGTGGTGTGAGAGGCCGCGATCAATCCAGTGGGGCTTGTTTGCGAACTGGCGAAAACGATCAGAAACGGTAGGGCAATTGCATTTTCTGGGCAGATGTCTTCGCACAGTGCGCAGAAGGTGCAGCGTTCCGGATGAATCAGCTCGGCTTTTCCGCGCACATTGCCGAGCGCCTGTACCGGACAGATGGCGACGCAGCGTTCGCACCCGGTGCAGCGTGACGCATAGATGTATGGCAAGGGCGGTTGTTCCATCAACAAGCTGTCCTTTCTTGAAGCGCCCCCAGTTCTGGCGGGATTGCTGTCAATAAAAGTAAGGCTCGCAGTGGATGTTTGCAGCGACTAAAGTCTCATCGGGTGCGTTTCAGAGGTAGGGGATCCCATCAAGGTGCGGCAGTGGACAAACAAAAAACGACGGCTTGGGCAGTTGAGGATCCCAATCCGTCGTTTTTTGTTGCGCGTGGGCGCGGGCGTCTAGAAGTTCTTGCAGCCGCTCGGCAGTGGATGCATGTCGTGTTCGTTCACCCACACCTGCAATCCGTTTGCGGTGACTTGATACCAGCGTTTGCCGTTGACCATCTGGCCTGACTCGGCATTTACCTTCTGGTTGTTGCCGAAATGTCCTTCCGCCTGGCCAAAGGGATAGTTGTAATACGGGGCGCCGTTTTCCGGCTTGATCGTGCACTGGCCAGGCTTGTAGTTCACCGGTCCGCTTGGTGGCGGCGGGGGTGGCGGCGGGGGCGGATTGGAGCCACACGCACTGCTCGACTTGAGGGTGTAGCCCTTGCTCACCTGCTGGCCGTCGTTGATTGCCACCAATTCATGTGGCTCGTTGACATACGTCGTCGTCTGCATCGGAATGACGACCACGTAATTGGCATTGGGTTGGAGCGATGGATAGGAGCCGTAGTTGGTGGTTGTGACAACACCTTCGCGGGAAGCGATGTCTTGTAGCGTCACGGTGCCGGGTGACGACGCCGTTCCACCATAATTGCCTACATTGACCTCAACGTTGAAGGTCTTGCCACATTGTGGCGTGCCGCCCTGAATGGAGATCCCGTTGGGATGGACAACGCCCGGTGTCTGGTTTGGGGGCGGTGGTGGCGGCGGCACGGGGGTGGGCAACGGCGCAGGCGGCGATATTTGGGGAATGCCCTGCGTATTGCCGACCACAGTGACAACCGTCGGCGAAACCCATCCGGTTAGTCCACCCGGCAGCGTGACTTGCAGCCATCCGGAACCGTCGTTGGCGAGACCCACAATCTGCGCCGTCTGGCCGCCGCTCAGTAGACCGACCCAAGGGCAACTATTGTCGTCGGCAATGTCGCACGCGCGCACCTTGACGGACGAGATTCCCGGACCTGGGGTGACATAGGCCGGTGTATTTGCCGGCATGGCGGTGGGGCTTGGCGCAGGGGTTGGGGTGACGCCCGTGCCGCCGCTGTGCAGGTTGTTCACGCGAATCGGGCCGGTCTGATAGTTGTTAGCAAGCGTCGGTGCGGTCACCGAACCGGTGAACGCCGCAACCCGGATCATATAGAGCCCATCTGGCAGCGCGGTCGTGTCGACATTGGCAAGCACCCCGTTGTCGACTGGCGCAGTCACATTGGTCGTCAGCGGGATCCAAGCGGCGTTCTCTGGAATCGTGTAGTCCGGATTGACCGAAATCGCCTCTAGCCGGTAGAACGCCTGGTTGGGGACGTCGGCTGTGCCAACGATCTGAATCACGCCGTGCACTTCCGTGACGGGCTGCGGCCAGGCAATGTACAGATCCGTGGGTGTCTGCGCAGGCCCCGTCTCCTGCTGTGCCATGACAAGGGTGGTGGGCATCAGGAAGAGCACAATGACCAGCGTTGCAAGCAATGCACGTTTGAATTTCATGCTGTTCTGCCTCCATGAACGTAGCCATAAGCGAGAAGCGCCGCGCGGAAGCGCGAAAGTCTGGTGGCGCCGGCGTGTTTGCTAGCGGGCGCCGCGTCCATTTGCGATGAAGTCGTGCGGATAGGGCAGTTTCAGGCGACTGACTTCATCCAGACGGCGCAGTTGTTCCGCTGAGAGCATCCAGCCGGTGGCGCCCAGGTTGTCGATGAAGTGCGCCATCGTGCGGGCGCCGATGATTGGTGCGGTGACGCCGGGCTGCCGCAGCAACCAGTTCAGTGCCACCTGGGCTGGTGTTTTGCCGGTCTCTTCTGCAATCGCAAGGAGGACGTCGAGGATTGACCAGGTGCGTTCGGTATTATATGCGGTCCAGGATTCACTCCAGCCGCCTTTTTCCGCCGAGTCGATCCGGGTGCCCTCAATGGGTGCGGCCATGCCGCGGTGATATTTACCGCTAAGCCACCCACCCCGCAGTGGACTCCAGGGAATAATGCCTAAGCCCTCATTCAGACAGACGGGGACGAGTTCCCATTCGAGTGTGCGATCCAGCAGGTTGTAGAGTGGCTGGAGGCAGGTAAAGGGTTCCCATCCGTGCTGCCGGCTGATATCAACGGCCTTCTGCAACTGCCAACCGCCGTAGTTGCTTGCGCCAACATAGCGGACCTTCCCGGATTTCACGAGTGCATCTAGCGTGCTCAGGGTCTCTTCCAGGGGGGTGCCGGGGTCCCAACAATGCACCTGATAGAGATCGATGTAGTCGGTGTCGAGCCGGCGGAGGCTGGCTTCCACGCTGGAGAGAATGTGCTTGCGGCTCAGTCCCACATCGTTGGGACCATCGCCCATCGGGAAACGAACCTTGGTAGCCAGCACGATGTCGTCGCGGGGTTTGCCTTTTAGCCATCGTCCGACGATTTCTTCGGATGCGCCGCGTGTAGACATTGGCGGTGTCGATGAAGTTGCCGCCGTTATCGACAAAACTATCCATAATCTGCCAACTGGTTTCTTCGGTGCTTTCGCGGCCAAAGGTCATCGCGCCCAAACAGAGTTCGCTGACCTTCAGTCCGGTGCGGCCCAGGTATCGATATTCCATTGGATGCTCCTTTTTGTGTGAAATCTATGGAAATTATGGTCATGAGGGCTGTATATTTGTGCCAGACGGCATCCATTGTATCAGAAAAGTCACGAGCGGCAATGTACACCAATTTCCGCTAGGGTTGGATCCGATCCGAAGGACAACAATTCCACGAGTAAGCCGCCTCGCGTAAGCAAAGATTGACAATACCGCAAATTTAGCAGAAACTTGTAACTTGGATTCGAAAAGCGCAATTCCAGCGCTGGAAGACCAATTTTGAGCACGACCAAACACAATCAACGTCGCTTCCGCGAACACGCATGCGCAATCAATGGGTGTTTTCGGTGGCCAAGAACGAATAACAACCGCCCGTCATTTCAGGAGGACACATGGGTAACATGGATTGGCTAAACATGCAATGGATTACAACCTACTGGCTGCCATTGCTCCTTTCGTTGGTGATCGGTTTCATCTTGGGCTGGTTGCTTTTGGGCATCTCGCCGCGCCGCAAAGCCGCTGCCCTGGAAGCGCAGTTGGCCGACCTGGAAGGCAAGGCGCGCAAGACCGAGCGCGACCTCGGTGATGCCCGCAAGCAGGGCGACACGCTCAAGGCTGCCGTTGCCACATCTGAGACCAAATTGAACGATGTCTCCAAACAACTCGCGACTGCGCAGGCAGACGTTGCCAAGTTGAATGAAGACAAAGCTGCCGCCGATGCGGATCTGCAGTCGCGCAACATTGAAGCTGCAGACTACAAAATGCAACTGGCGCTGCTCCAGGACCAATATGACAAGGCCCGCTCCTCCACCGCCGCCGAGATCGAGAGTCTGCGCTCGCAATTAAGCGCTGCCAATGCGCAGGTTGCTGACTTGAGCTCGGCCCGCTCGACGGCAGAGGCTGAATTGAACGCAGTGCGTGGCAACTCGGTGAACGTCATGGAGTCGCTCTCCAATAAGGATGCGGCGCTAAATGAAGCTTATACCCGTGCCGTCAATCTGCAGCGTGTCCTCGAAGATCGCGAAGCCGCAGTGACCGCCGCCCAGAACGAACTGAGCAACCTGAAGATCGAGGTCAATGCCCTCAACGCCGTCAAGGCAGAACTTGAGGATCGGTTGCAGCGCGCCCGCGGCGACGTGGCCGGCGAAATGGCCGTGCTCACCGGCACCATGATCAAAATGAAGGAAGAACAACTGACCAGTGCGAATGCTCGCATTGTTGAGTTGCAGAACGAGATCAACGCCCTCCGGTCCAGCCAGGCTGCCGGTTAATTCACGTCCGCTCCTGAGAGGAGGTAGGGTATGGACAACATGCTATTTCTGTACCTGTTGGGCGCGTTCGTGCTTGGCTTCATCATTGCCTACTTTGCCGGCCGCGCAGGACTAAAGCGTGCCCTGGAGGAAAGCGAAGCCAATAACCATACGCTCCAGCGCACGGTAGACGAACGAAATCGCAGCGTCACAAAACTGGAAGACACGACCAAGCAACTGCAGGGCAGCCTGGACAAGGTGAATGCAGATCAAGTTGCCGCAGTTGCCGCGGCCAAGGCCGCGGCCGAACAGCAGGCGCAGGCCTTTGCAGATGCCAATGACCGTATCGGTGTACTTGAGGGAAATCTGCGAGACGCTGAAGGTGAGCGTCTGCGGCTCACGACTGAACTGGGTCACGTCTCAGATGGACTGGCGGGGGCGCGCAGCCGGATCATCGAGCTTGAGGGTAATCTGACCGAATCCTTGGAAACGACCGAGGAATTGTCGGCAGAGCAAGAGGCGACGCTTGCGCTTGCGGTTGGCGAAGCGGCCGAAATGGAAGTCATGCGCAGGCAGATCGCAGCACTCAAAACTGAGGTTGAGCTGACGCAGGCTGCTGCTTCACGACAGTCGCTGCTGGTTGCGTTGCGCCCAATGTTGACACCCGCCAAGGCCGCAGAGTATTCCGCTATGGCGGCCGATCCGGCGCGTGGTGGCGGCATTGCAGGAACGCGACATGGCAGTCGCCGATGCCCGCAACGAGGCCGAATATCTACGGCGCAGCGTGGGCATTCTGACAGGCGCCGGCGCCGAATTGGCGAAGACGCTTGAGCAACGCAACGCCGAAAATGAACTGGCGGTGAAACGGTTGGCGGCGATTTCCGCGACCGGCGCCGGTGTCGCGGCCCTGACGGCAACACGCGAACTGACCGTGGCCGCGCCGGTGGAAACTACCCCCGAGCGCTCCACTGCGGACATCGTTGCGGAAGCAGTGGAACATGAGAATCAACTGCTCAAGCTGCAGGCCGAACTCGATGAGTTGCAGACCGAGTTGGAGGGCATGACTGCCACCAAGGCGGACCTGGAAGCGCAGCTTGAATCTCGCGACGGCGAACTGAGTGACTTGAAGGGTCAGTTGGAAGCCCTGGGCGTCGATCTCGACCAGGCCGCACAGTTCAAGGAAAAGTTAGCGGGCGTGCTGGCGAAGTTGGCGATTCTAAATACCGAATTGCAGCCCGTCGTTGTCGAAGGCGCACCGGTTGAAGATGCCACGACGCGTGCAGCCGAAATTGCCGTCGAGGTTCCCGCGACTGCAGACGCCGCCCCTGCAACGGACGAAGCGGCGCCCGCGCTGCCCGAAGTTGCCACACCGGTAGCAGACACGGCCCCCGCAGCCGAAGCGCCTGCCGAAGCGCCTGCCGAAGCCGGTGAAGATGCCAACCTGCCGCTGGAAGTAACGTCGCTTGCTGCAAGCATCGCCGCTGCACTGGCGTTGCTCAACCGCAAGAAAGACGAAATTGCGGCGCTGACCGGCGAAAAGGACGAACTCACCGCCGGGATCGATGCGCAGACGCAACTCTATGCATCGACGGCGGACCGGTTGACGCAGACCGAAGACGAAATGCGCCAGCGCTCCTATCAATATGATGCGCTTGGGCTACGAGCGAGCAGCCTGGAATCCGACCTGGAGATCGCAAACTTCCAGTCGCTCCAGTACGACGAACAGGTGCGGAAGATTGCCCTGCAACTGCAGGAACTGGCGGCCAGCGCTGCACCGGCAGTTGTCGCGGAGACGCCTGCCGCCGACGCTGCAACTGCGCCGGTTGCCGAAACTGCACCGGAAGCGATCGATGCATCCGCCGCCGACGCCTCCGCGCCGGTGGTCGACGCCGCAGCAGCGCCTGCGGGAGATGCCGCGGTTGCGCCGGTTGCCGAAACTGCACCGGTCGTGACCGATGCACCTGCTGCGGACACCGCGCCTGCGACGCTGCCCCTGCCGGTGCACCGGCCGAAGTTGCACCGGCAGTGCCAGAGACGCCAGTTGCTACGATCGACCTGCTGACCGGCGCTTACGCCGCGGTCGCCGCGGCGCTCCAGAGCAAGGATGCGGCGCTTTCTGACACGCCCACGCGACTGGCTACGGTTGAAGCCAACCAGGCTGAACTGGCCAATTCTGAGTTGGATGCCGCCAACGCCCGCCTGGCTGAACTTGAGGACGAGATCAACGCCCTCACGGCGCAGAAAGATGAGCTGGAAAGTGGCGCGCAGGAGAAGGACGCAGCGTTGGCCGATGTACAAGCCAGGCTGGACGCGCTCCAGGCCGAGTATGATGGTCTCAACCAGACCATTGACGAGGTCGACACGCGTCTGAATGGGCTGATCGGTGAATTCGGCACGGCCGATGACGTCGCTGCCACGGAAGCCGCCCCGGCGGCCGAAGCGGCAGTTGCGGTGGAAGAAGCTGCTCCGGATGCCGAAGCGCCTGTCGCGGATGCTACCGTCGCTGCGGATGCTACCGTCGCAACGGATGCTGCTGCGCCCGCTGCTGAGGAAGCACCCGTTGAGGGTGAGACCCGCAGCGCCGCCATCGACCCTGGCGCAGGCGCCGGGGTGTCTGGTGCGCGGGCGAAGGTCGTTGCCAGCGCCGCAGCACTGGCCGCCGTCCTCAAGCGGGGCAAGGATGCGCTGGATAGCGCCAATGCCCGCATCGAGGAACTGGAAGCGGATCTGACTGCGGTCAACCAGCAGATTGCCGACCTGCAAGGCGAACTCGAAAGCGCACAGGCTGCTAAGGCGGCGCTGGAAGGTGATGTGGCCAAGCGTGATGAGGACATCAAAGCGCTCGACCAGCAGATTGCCGACGTGCAGGCGAAGATGGACGAGGCGGAAGCCGCACGCTTGCGGATGCAGGCGCAGGTCGAGAGTCTGAACAAGGACTTGAGTGACCTGGGGGCGGCCATCGATAGCGACGACGACGAAAGCATTGAGCTGACCGCGCAAAAACTGGCGACCGCCGGTTTGGTGGCCGGTGGCGCAACCGCCGTCGTGAGCGCCGTCGAGAAGAAGCGCAAGGCGCTGAAGGAAGCCGATGAGGCTGGCGTCGTCGCCGAAGATGCGACGCGCGCGGCCGAGGCAGTGCCGCTTGAGGAAGGCGTTGCGGCAGCGGGCGAAGGCGCCGAGCCGGAAGCTACTGAGCCGGAAGCTACTGAGGCCGAGATGAGCGCCGAATGGAAGGCGCAACTCGACGCCGCCCTGGCAGACCGGGCCGCATCGCAGGCGCTACTCGATCAGCGCACTAGCGAACTGGTGGCGTTGCAGGCGCAACTGACTGCACTGCAGCCAAAAGAGAAGAAGTTGAGTGACTTCAAAGCTGCCGCCCGCAGCACTGCGGCTGCGCTGGGCGTTGAAGTTACGACGACGCCGACGCTCCAGGACCTGGCCGAAGTGAAGCACATCGGCACGACCTATGAGCAGCGCCTCTACCGTGCGGGGGCCGGCACCTTCTGGGAAGTCGCGCATATGAACGATGACGACTTTGACCTGGTGTTGAAGATGACACCGATGCAGAAGCTTGCGGTCGACTTCGACGACCTGCGTGGCGATGCCCGGCGGATGGCCGAGGAGAGCAAGACAGTCGGTCTGATCTGGGAAGGCGAGGTGCCCGACGACTTCGAACCGATCCAGGGGATCGGCAAGGTGTTCGAACAGCGCCTGTATGATGCTGGGATCCGGACCTATCGGGACCTGGCGAATACGGCGCCGGAGACCCTGGCGGCGATCGTCAAGGCGCGAAAGCCGCTGGAGCCGGACTTCGAATCCTGGATTCGCCAGGCGAAGACGCTGTGGGAGATCAAGAACGGGTAGTTTGGGGTTGTGAGGTGATAAAAAAGGGGTGGCTGCTGGCCGCCCCTTTTTTTGTGCGCTGGTTTGGGCGCGATAGGGAAGGTGAATAGGTGCTCCACGGGTGCCAGGCCCACAGTTCGTCAGGGCCGGAGGGATCGGCCTGTGTCCCTCGGTTTGTGTGGCCGGCAAGGCACCGGTTAGCGGTCCGCCTATTCCAATTGCCCCTCGCATCTGGTATGATCTGAACAGGTCGCATCTACCACCGAGCACAATGCGCCATGACACGCACCGCCGCCCATCTCGAAGCAATCCAACAGGCAAGCCTTGACGGCTACGCCCGCAACTCGTTGCGCCGCGCCGTCAAGGCTTGTTGTGAATGCAGACCCTTCATGGCTCGATATGGGCGAAATCATCCAATCACAGGAAACGGAGCAATTCAATGTGCACACGAGCCCTCTATGTTGGCGATGATAATCTCGTGATCACCGGCCGGTCAATGGACTGGGGACAAGACATGTATTCAAATGCCTGGGTTTTCCCGCGCGGCATGGCGCGGGACGGTGCGGCCGGACCGAACAGCATCAAGTGGGTGTCGAAGTATGGCAGCCTGGTCGTGTCGTGCTACGAGGCAGGCACCGCCGATGGTATGAACGAAGCGGGATTGGTCATCAATGGTCTCTATCTCGCAGAATCCGACTATGGCCAACCCGATGGCCGGCCCGTGACTTCGATCATGGCCTTTGGGCAATATATACTTGACATGTTCGGCAGCGTTGCCGAAGCCGTCGCCGGATTGGCGCCCGATTCCATTCGGGTCATTGCGCCGATGCTGCCGAATGGCAGAGGCGCGACACAGCATGTGTCTTTGTCCGACGGCACCGGCGACTCGGCCATTGGCGAATATCTTGGTGGAAAGCTGGTGTTTCACCACGGCAAAGAATATAAGGTCATGACAAACTCGCCCACGTATGACGAGCAGCTTGCCATTAATACCTACTGGCAAGGCGTTGACCCGCTGACTTTCCTGCCCGGTTCCATCAACGCCGCCGACCGCTTTGCACGTTGCTCGTTCTTGATCGGCGCGATACCAACCAAGTTGGACCCGCATACCATCACCGCCGTGCCGGACGCGACGTATGAAAACCAGGCGGTTGCCGGCGTATTGAGCGTGATGCGCGATGGGCGTGCCTTTGGGGATCACCCATCCAACCAGACCCAATCTCTCGTCATCCCTGTGGCGTACGGTCTGGAACCACACGAGTAGGGTCTTTTTCTTCGACTCGGCCATGAGTCCCAGTACCTTCTGGGTGCCATTTTCCGAACTGGATTTTTCGGAGGGCGCGCCGGTGAAGAAGCTCACCATGGCCGGCGGCAAGGTTTATGCAGGCAACGCCGCGAGCAAGTTCGAGCCGGCGAATCCGTTTGTGTTTATGTCCGCCTGAGCAGCAAAACGGTGTAAATGTATACCGGCCTCCCCTGCTACGGCGGTCCCCGGCGGGCGCTATCGAGGCAGGGATTGACGAATGGACTTTGTCGGGGGGCGTGGTTAACTCATAGCCTTGGCCGTTGACCGGTTTGATTGACGCAAAATCTGCTTCGTTGCCGAGGACGTTCGTCAACCCCACCCTGACGGGATGGTGCGCTGACGGACGGGGGGACGGGGGGATCACCACCCTGACGGGATGGTGCTCGACGGGAGGGGGACGCTGGGACGGGGATCACCACCCTGACGGGATGGTGCTCTGACGGAGGTGCGCTGACGGGCTGACGGGGCGTGACAGAGGTGCGCTGACGAGGTGCGTGAGGAGGTGCGCGACGGGACCCTGACGGAGGTGCGCTGACAGAGGTGCGCTTAGTCGATGATCTTTCCTGGATTCAGAATCCAATGCGGATCGAGTGTCCGCTTCAACTGGCGCATGACTTCGATTTCGGCGTCAGTGCGGGTGAAATTTAAATACGCCTTCTTTTCCAGCCCAATGCCGTGCTCCGCGGAGATCGAGCCACCAAGGGCGGAGCGGCTGATAGATGATCTCTTCGACCGTACGCCGATCCGAAGGCCGCAACGCCGGCGCCCAGACATTGACGTGCAGGTTGCCATCCGCCACGTGGCCGTAGACCCAGCAACGGCTGTCCGCACCAAAGCGATCGGCCATTGCTCCTGTCACCTGGCCCACATAGGCGGCCATTTCCCCGATCGGCAGGCTCACGTCGAAACCGAAGGTCAGCGCATGCTGCTTTTCGATCTGCTCCGAATCGTCGCGGATGCGCCAGAGCGCCTCGCGCTGCGTCGCTGAGCCCGCTACCACCGCATCTTCAAACAATTCTTGCTCCTGCGCACGCGCCAGCGCCGCTTCAAAGCGCACGCGTCTGCGCCGTGTCCGCACCCAGGCTCTCTGCCAGTACATAAAGCGGATAGCGCTGGGGCAGCGGTGGGGTGGACGGCGCAGGTGGCGTCGTTGTCAGCCGGTAGTAGGCGTTCCACATCACTTCAAAGGACGCCAGCTCGCCGGCAAGATCGTGCTGCAGGCTGTGCAGCAGCGCAACCGCCGTCGGGAAATCCTGCAGCCCGATCAGCGCGGTCCCGAACCCGCCCGGCGCCGGGTAGAGACGGAGCACCAGCCGGGTGATTACGCCGAGCGTGCCTTCGCTACCGATAAAAAGTTGTTTCAAATCGTAGCCGGCATTGTTTTTGAGCATGCGATTGAGGGAGGTCAGGGTGGTCCCGTCCGCCAACACAACCTCCATACCCAGCACCAGTTCGCGCATCATGCCGTAACGAAGGACGCGGACGCCGCCGGCATTGGTGGCCGCGCAGCCGCCGATGGTCGCCGATCCCCGTGCACCCAGGTCAAGCGGGAAGATCAGCCCAGCCGCCGCGGCGGCTTCTTGCACGCGTTGCAACGGCGCCCCGGCCTGCACGGTCATCGTGTGATTTGCGCCATCGATCTCTTCCACCTCTGCCATCCGCTCCAGTGAAAGGATGAGGTCTTCGCCCGTCGTGTGCGTGGCGTCCACCAGGTTCGTGCGCCCACCCTGGGTGACGAGCGGCTGCCGCGCCGCGTGACAGAGCGACAGGATCTCTGCCACCTGTTCCGTCGTGCGCGGGCGCAGAATCGCCGCCGCCCGCAGCGGTGCGGGATCGATCCAACTGGTTGCGCGGGCGGAGACCGCCGCGCCGGTCAAGATGGCGCCATCGTCCAGGCGCGCTGCCAGTGCATCAAGGAGTGATTGGTTCATGGCTGTGCGTCGATGGCTGCGCGTAGCCTGGCCACGCCTTCGGTGAGTTGCTCATCCTCATAGAAGGCAAAACTCAGGCGAGCGTAGTTGTTGTAACCGTTCTGACTGGAGAAGCGGACGCCGGGCCGGTAACCCACTTTGTGGCCGGTCGCCTGCTCTATCAGTTTGGCAGTGTCGACTGCTTCGTCAAAGCCGACCCAGAAGAAGTAGCCGCCGGCCGGCGTGCGGTAGGTAATACGGTCGCCGAACTCCGCCTGCAAGGCCCGATCCATGGCGAGCAGGCGGTGGCGATAGGTGCTGTGCAATTGATCGAGGTATGCGCCCTGCCAGCCCTCCTCGAGCGCTACCCGGATGAGTCCTGACGTAAAAGGGATTCAACCCACCGCCGCTGTCGAGCAGACCACTGTTGACCAGCCGTTGGACATGGTCTGGCGCTGCCTGGATCCATCCGAGTCGCAGCCCCGGCGCCAGGATCTTCGAGAACGAACCCAGCGACAAGACGCGGCCGCCTGCGGTCTGTGCGGCCAGTGGCGGGGGCGGTGCGCCCGTATAGGTGAGCAGATGATAGACCTCGTCGGCGACGACCAAGAAGTCGTGTTCGGCGGCAAGTTCGACGAGCCTCCGCCGGCGTGCTTCGGGCAAAGTGCGCCCGGCAGGATTCTGGTGGGTTGGGATGACGTAGAGCAGGGCGGGCCGGTCGTGGCGCAGCGCCGCTTCCAGCGCTTCGATGTCCAGTCCATCCGCATCGGTCGGCAGGCTGACGACGCGCAGCCGGTGGTCGGCGAATACACGCAGCGCCAGGAAGTACGTTGGCTCCTCGACAAAGATCGTGTCACCCGGTTGGGTGTACAGGGTGCAGATCAGGTCAAGCCCCAGCGATGCGCCGGACGTCACGAAGAGATCGCCGCCGTCGACCGGGAACCCGTATCGTGGCGTCAGAAAATTGGCCAGCGCACGCCGAAAATAGCCATCGCCCTGCTCAAGACCGTATTGGAGGAGCGATGCATCGGCCTGATCCAGTCGCTGTGCGGCTGCGCGCGCCATCAGTGCGCGGGGCAGGAGCGTATCGGCCGGATGGCCGATCCCCAGGTCGATGACGCCTGCGGGCACTTCAGATTGGGTGGTTTGCAGAGTAGACATGGAATGGTCTCCGCGACGGTTGTTATCGTGTGCGTGGAAGAGGTTTCTATGTTATAAGAAGTTTATCGTCGCAACCAACTCTCCACACCCCTGAGAGGCGCAAACAAGTTGAAGGAGACGCCCATGAGCAACCCGGTTGATCTGCTTTCGCCGGTTTGGACGCACCTCACCCAGGTCCAACCCGTGCGCGGCGAGGGGATCTATCTCTACGACGCCGAGGGGACGCGCTACACCGATTTCACGTCCGGCATCGGTGTCACCAACACGGGACACTGCCATCCCCGCGTGGTCCAGGCGATCCAGGCGCAGGCGGGTGAGCTGATCTTTGGCCAGATGAACATCGTGGTCTCCCCTGCCGCTATCCGGCTTGCCGAGAAGTTAAACGAAGTGACGCCTGCCCCGATCGATCGTTTCTTCTTCTCCAACAGTGGCGCCGAAGCGGTCGAAGCCTCGGTGAAACTGGCGCATGGCAACCCATCGCCGCAACATCGTCGTATTTCAGGGCAGTTTTCATGGTCGCACACATCAGGCCATGGCCATGACGACCTCAAAGTACACGTACCGGTACGACTACCAACCACTGCCCGGTGGGATCTTCGTCACGCCGTTTCCCTACGCGTTCTACTATGGCTGGAGTGAAGCACAGGCGACAGAATTCGCGTTGCGCCAGTTGGACTTGCTGCTGCACGGCCAGACGGCGCCGGACGAGACGGCGGCAATCGTGATTGAGCCAGTGTTGGGCGAGGGGGGGGTATGTCCCGGCGCCGGCGCCATTCCTGCGCGAATTACGCACGCTCTGCGACCGCCACGGGATCTTGCTGGTGGTGGATGAAGTGCAGACGGGCTTTGGCCGCACCGGCAAGTTCTTTGCCTTTGAACACGCGGGCATCGTGCCTGACATCATGGTGATTGCCAAAGGGCTGGGCAGCGGCATGCCGATTTCGGGCATCGCGTCACACGCCGATCTGATGGCGCATTGGAAGGCCGGCACACATGGCGGCACCTATGGCGGCGGTAACGCACTCGCGGCGGCCGCCGCAGCGGCGACGATCGACGTCATCCGCGAGGAAGGGCTCGTCGACAATGCAGCCGCCATGGGGCAACGTCTCGTCCAGGGGCTGCGCGATCTTCAGGCAGAATATCCTGTCATCGGCGATGTGCGCGGTTTGGGGCTGATGATCGGCGTCGAGTTCATGCAGGGTGGTCAGGCTGCGCCGGAAGTTGCGGCGCGCGTCCAGAAGGCGTGCCTCCAGCGTAATTTGCTACTGCTCACATGTGGCACCTATGGCAATGTCATCCGGTGGATTCCGCCGTTGGTGGTCACTGCCGCTCAAATCGATGAAGCGCTTGGCGTCTTCAATGAAGCATTGGCGGCAGCGTAGTTTTATTCGCTTGATTTGTTGATTCAAAAGTTCAATTTGGTGATTCGGAGGCAACATGAAGAAAGTTAGTGGTGTTTTGATTCTGCTGGTTGTTACTGCAATGGTATTGGGCGCGTGCACCGCGGTGCAGCCGGGCGCAGTTCCTGCAGCGCCAGCGGCAACGACCAGTGGCGACGAGGCCGTAGCGCCAGCAGCAAGCGACGGCCAAATGGCGAAGGTCAAGGCGGCCGGTAAGCTCGTCGCCGGCACTTCTGCCGACTATCCGCCCTATGAGTCAGTCGACGCCGACGGCAAGTTTGTCGGCTATGATATGGACTTGATTCGCGCCATCGGTGAGAAGCTGGGCGTCGAGGTCGAGATTCAGGATATGCCGTTTGACTCGTTGATCGCCGCGGTCCAGCAGGGCAAGATCGACGTAATCATCGCCGCCATGCAGGCGACGCCCGAGCGTGATGAGCAGGTGGACTTCACGATCGAATACCGGCCCACCAAGGATGCGTTCCTGGGTAAGGGCGACAGCACGCTGACGATTGCCAAGCCTGAAGATGCAGGGGGCAAGACCATCGGCGCGCAGACCGGCACCGTGCAGGAGAAGTGGATTCAGGACAATCTGGTGGCAACCGGTTTGACGAGCGCGGATCAGGTTTCCTCCTACGAACGCGCCGACCAGGCCGCGTTGGACGTTGCCAGCGGCCGCATCGAGCTGATGCTGATCGACGCCGAACCGGCGATCTCGCTCGCCGAGAACAACGGCTTGAAGGTTCTGCTGCTGACGTCAGACACGACCAAGGGTGGCAAGTCGATCGCCCTCCCGAATGGATCGGATCTGAAGGCAGAGATCGACAAGATCATCGCCGAATTCCAGGCAGATGGCACGATTCAGAAGATTCAGGAAGCAAATGGGCTTCCCTGACAGATGTCGTAGTTTGGATGTGATTGAGGAGGATGCGCATAATCAATAATCCGATGCGCACCTTCCTCTTTCCCTCTCACAGCACCTGTTACCACCATTTCTTCCGTCCGCCCGTGTGATTGTCCATGGAATTTGTCCAGAAGTTCATCACGACTTTTCAATTTATCGTCGAAGGACTGTGGGTTACGATCGGGGTGACGGTCGTGGCGCTGGCAGTAGGGTTTGTGCTCGGCATTCTGGCCGGCGTTGCGCGCGTTTACGGCAACAAGTTTTTAGCGGGCATTGGGACAACGTATAGCGTCGTTGTCCGCGCGGTGCCGGTCATTGTCATTATTTTCATTCTCTTCTTTGTCATCTCTTCGCTGGTCGATCTGACGGCATTTTGGGCTGGGAGCCTGGCGCTCGGTTTTGCGAGTGGCGCCTACCAGACGGAGATTTTTCGCGGCGCACTTCGGTCTGTCTCCGGGGGACAGATGACGGCAGCTAGCGCAATTGGGATGAGCCGGTGGCAGGCAATCCGGCACATCATCTTGCCGCAGGCTTTGCGGCTGGCGCTGCCGGCCTGGGGGAACGAAGCGACCCTGGTTTTGAAAGATTCCACGCTTGTGTTCGCCGTTGGCGTGCCCGAGGTGCTGCGCCGCGCTGAGTATGTCAAGGCGCGCACGTTTGATCCCTTCTTTGCCTACAGCGTCGCGCTGTTGCTTTATCTGGCTTTGACCTTGGTGACAACGCAGGTGCTGCGCCAGGCGGAGAACCGCTACCGGTTGAGACTCTGAGTACTGTTAAGCATATGACTAATTCTGAAGCTGCGAAAACGCAACCAATCGTCCGCCTTGAAGACATTTATAAGGCATTCGGCGTTACCGAGGTCTTGAAAGGCGTCAGCCTTTCGCTGATGCCCCAGGAAGTGGTGGTGCTCGTGGGGCCATCGGGTACGGGCAAGAGCACTCTGTTGCGCTGCGTTAACTTGCTCAGCCGGCCCGACAAAGGCCGGATCTGGCTGGAGGAACTGGAGATCACGGCGCCTGGGGTGAACGAGGACAAGGTGCGGCAGCGGGTCGGGATGGTCTTTCAGGAATTCAATTTATTCACCCATCTCACCGCGCTTGAAAATGTGATGATTGGGATGACCAAGGTCCTCAAGATGGACAAGCGCGCCGCGCATGCAAAGGCGCTTGAGGAGTTGGAGCGGGTGGGGCTGGCCAATCGGGCCGATCACTATCCGGCACAACTCTCTGGCGGCCAAAAGCAACGCGTGGCGATTGCCCGCGCCCTGGGGATGGATCCACATGTCATGCTCTTTGACGAACCGACCTCGGCACTCGACCCGGAGTTGACCGGTGAAGTGCTGGCGGTGATGCAGAAGTTGGCCTTCGAAGGCATGACGATGATGGTGGTGTCGCACGAAATGGGGTTCGCCCGGGAAGTGGCGGATCGGGTTGTCTTTATGGAAGGTGGCTACATCGTCGAGGCAGGACCGCCGGAGCAGATGTTTGATCACCCGCAGGTTGACCGTACGCGCGTTTCTCAATAAGATCTCGGCATTTGAGAAAAAAGCATGAATGACTTCCTGATGTTTTTGCAGGACGTGATTCCGAGTTTGCTCAAGGGCACGGTCATCACGCTGGAGATCGCAGGCGTTTCCCTCTTACTCGGCGTTGTCGTCGGTCTGCCCGTTGGGCTTGGGCGCGTCTACGGCCCAACCTGGCTCAAACGGGTGCTCGGCATCTACACCACGTTCTTCCAGGGCACACCGTTGCTGATCCAACTTTTCTTTGTCTACTACGGTTTGCCGGCCGCAGGCATCACATTCGACCGGTTTACGGCGGCGTTCCTGACGCTGGGTCTTAACAGCGGCGCCTACCAGGCGGAATATCTGCGAGGCGCGCTGCAATCGGTCAGCGAGGGACAGATGACGGCCGCGCGTGCCATCGGGATGAGCAAGTGGCAGGCGATTCGAGCGATCATCCTGCCGCAGGCGCTGCGTCTCGTGCTGCCGGCCTGGTCCAACGAAGCGATCTCGATGCTGAAATACACGGCCGTGGTTTATCTGATCGCGGTGCCTGACCTCATGGGGCAGGCGAAAATTCTGTCGAGCAAATACTTTGCACCCATTCAGATCTATCTGATCGTGGCGGTCTTCTACCTGGTATTGGTCGGGATCACTTACTTCGTCCTCCGCGCGGTTGAGAAGCGGGCCGGCATTCCTGGCTTGACCTACTCCCCAGAGCACGGCGGCGCTTGAGCATCAATAAGGGAATGCGTTATGAGTAAAAACAAGCGTAGCTGGCATGACTTGAGCATCGTGCAGAAGATTGGCATCATCCTTGCCGGCATCGTGCAGTTTGCTTTGTTGGCGGTGGCCCTGGTCGATCTTGTACGGCGTCCCGCCATCGGGGTGCGCTGGGGCAAGTGGATCTGGCTGCCGATTATCTTCATCAACTTCTTTGGGCCAATCGCCTACTTTTTGCTGGGTCGCAAGCGTCTGCCCCGTGCACCTGCTCGGTGAGTTGGGCGCGCTGCAAGGCGCCACTGTCATTACCGCCGCTCCGGTTGAACCCACGACTAACGTGGCGGCTACCATCGACCGAGCGCTGGAACATCCCGTCGGGACGCCGGCGCTTGCCACGCTTGCTGCGACCGCGAAGCGTGTGGCAATCATCGTCGATGATGGCACGCGCAAAACCCCAGTGAACCGGATTCTGCCCCCATTGTTGGCGGCACTTGATGCTGGCGGCGTCCCCGCAGACGCGGTTCAAATCGTTGTTGCCCTGGGGACGCACCGGCCATTGACGCCAGCCGAGTTGGCGTACAAGATTGGCGCCGAGGTGGTGGCGCGCTACCCTGTCATCAATGTTTCCTGCACGGATGCGGATGCGTTCGTGCAGGTTGGTGAGGACGATGAGATCCCGGCCTTTGTATTAAGAGACGTGCTGGAGGCCGACCTGCGGATCGGGGTGGGCATGATCACACCGCACCTTGATGCCGGGTTTAGTGGCGGTGCGAAGATCATCTTGCCGGGCGTCTGCGCCCTGGCCACGGTTGACGCGTTTCACCGTGCGTCGGCATTTGTTGCCGGCAACCAACTGGGCCGCGTGGCTGCACCGCTCCGGGTCCGGTTAGAGGCATTTGTGGCGCGCCATGCGCCCCTGGCGTTGATCGTGAATGCCGTACTGACACCTGAGGGCGCGCTCTACGGCTGCGTCGCCGGTGATCCAATCCTGGCGCACCGCGCCGGCGTTGAACTGGCACGCGCGGTCTATGGGGTGCGACTTTCGCAGCGTTATCCCGTCGTCGTTGCCGATGCGGCACCCTACGATCAGGATCTGTGGCAGAGTATCAAGGGTGCATGGGCGGGCGACCTGGCTACTGCCGATGGCGGCACGTTGATCTTGGTCACTGCCGCGCCCGAAGGAAACAGCAATTATCCCGACGTACCGCGCTATGCAGGCATGGCTCCTGACCTTGTACGACAGCGCCTGCTGGACGGCACGATCCAGGATTCGCTACAGGCGGCGACAGGGTCCTCTGGGGTGAGTTGCAGCGACGGGTCAGACTGGTGCTGGTTTCGCCCACCTTGGGAAAGGCGACCGCTGACGCAATGGGAGCGGGTTATGCGCCTGCACTGAGTGCGGCGCTCGAAATCTGCCCTGGAGTCGTTGCCTGCGGGCCAACGCGAGCGAGCAGTGGCTGTTCTCCCTAATGCAGGTGTGGTTCTGCCGATGCTATAGGCATACTCCTCTTGCGCAGGGTGTCGGGATCTTGTCGTAAGTGTTTCGAGTTTTTGGGATTCGCCCTGGTCGGTGAGCGGATCTTCGTCGGCCACCACGGACACGGCAGTGCCGGTGTCCCTACGAATTTCCCTGGACGGTGATAAGAGGTTTTCGTCGGCCACCACGGACACGGCAGTGCCGGTGGTCCCTACGAATTTCCCGAGACGGCAAGAAGGGTATTCGTCAAGCACCCCCGGACACGGTGATGCCGATGCCCCTACGATTGCCATGGACGGTGGCGGTTAGGATGCTGCATCGGGCGCCACCCGCCGGCTCGCCACGAAGGCGAGCGCGGCGCCAAATACAAACAATACGGCGATAATCACAAACGGCAGGTTGCGGTTGATCTGCGATGCCTGGCCTGCGATCCACCCGAAGGGCATCGTGCATGTCAGCACCACCAGGTAGAGAATCGCCATGATTCTTGCGCGTTCCTTCGGCTGCACACTGGTGGCAATCAATTTGTCGAGCAGTGCGCTCACCGTCGGCACGCTGCAGCCTTCCAGGATCACGGCGAGCAGCAGCAGCCAATAACTCTGTGGCGGCATCGTGATCAACAGCAGACAGGTGATGACCAGGCCAACAAAGCCAAAGATCATCGGCTTGCGCGGGTCGACGTTACGCAACCGGGGCATCACGGTGAAATAGAACAACAGCATCGTCAGTGAGCGTGCAAGAGAGTAGACCGGGATATAGGCCGGGGCAATCTGTAGACGTTCCGTGACCAGCACACTCCAGAAGGTGTTATTGATCATCGAGGCAATGGCGACGATGATCATCAACCCGCCGGTGACCATCGTCGCCGGCGACTGCAAGATCAAGTGCACGACACCTCTCGAATCGCCCACGATGGCTAACAGCGACTGGTGCTGCGTCGCTGCCATGCGTTCTTGGCCGTGTGGGGTCTCTTCGACCATAGCGTTCATCACGAAGAACTTGATCGTCATCAGGACAAAGGAGAGCAGGTAGAGGGCGCGCATCGTGGGTACGAGCGTGAACGACGCGATCAGCAACCCAGTCACCGGTGAAAAGAAGGCGGCGAGCAACCCCGATATATAGATCAACGAATAGACATCCACGAGAATCGAGGGATCCGTCCCCTCGACGACTACGCATTGCCATGAATTGGCGGTCACGCGCCAGCTTGCGTTGATCATGGCGGCGATCAGGAAGTAGTTGAAGTCCTGCGCCACGGCCCAGATCAAGCAGGGAATGCTCCAGGCAAAGATATCGCCGATCAGCGTTGTGCGCTTGCGGCCAAACTTGTCCGTGAGGGCCCCGCTCATCAGTGTCCAGAAAATCTGGCAACCGAGGCTGATACTGGCAATCAGCCCAATCTGGCTATCGTTCAGCCCCAATGCCAGCATGTAGACCGAGACATAGGGCGCGTACAGATTATAGGGAATAGCCCAGATCGGTTCGGTAAAGACCGCGCCCCGCACGTTCCCGCGCAGATTGCGTAGCGTGACTATCAATGAGTGATCAAACGCGCGGCTATTCAGCATTATTGATCTTTTCAGTGCTGGGCAACGGTTGCTTCGACCTGGGTGACTGCGCAGTCAGACAAAAAATAAACGCCGTCCAGCGAATTGCATGGACGGCGTCTTTTCTCGGTGAAATCTCGGAATCAGATGTTATAGATCTTCATCAACGCCTGGGCAGCAGCGTCCGTTGTCGCGGTCTCGGAGGCCGGTCCCTTCAAGGCTTTCATGACACCCATTGTGGCGTTGCTGACTTTGATGCTCTTCGTATCATGGAAGACGTGGTAGGCGCCTTCGCGCAGCCAGGTGCTGTCATGCTGTTCCACCAATGCCTGCAGCAGGGGCACCAGTGCCGTATCACCGAAACTGATCAGAGTCGAGGCTGCGGTCCAACGGACACCAGCATCGCTATCCGAGAGAAGTTTGATCATTGCAGTGATCGTTGCATCGCTGCTCTTATTCTCCAGGCTACGCATGGCGGCTTCGCGATCTTGACTCGAGCGCTTGGTATCCTGGGCCACGGCCAAGGCTTGCTCAACGGTCATGTCACTCATGTTTCTATCTCCTGGCTGAATTGACCATTTTTCCGCAGTATACCAGTGGTCGCAACGTGCAGCAATTCACAATGTCGCTGCGCTCTGTGTTCGTGTTTGACAATGAGGGGGCTCATGCTATGATTGCGCCCACTTTCCCGTAACCATCAACGACAACCAACCTGAACTTCGACGGTAGCTGAGATTAGCTACACATTGATCTGTTTTTCATGTTGCCCAGGAGGATAGCATGGTCTTTCAGAGCCCGTTTCCCGATCGAGATTCCCGAGGTTCCACTCTCGCAGTTCTTATTTGCCAATGCGGCGACGCGCCAGCAAGCCTGCGTTTATTGATGGCCCGACCGGGCGGACGATCACCTACGGCCAGCTCGCCGGCGCCGCGCGGTTGGTCGCCGCAGGTCTGAGCAAGCGTGGTTTCAAGAAGGGCGATGTTTTTGCGATCTACAGCCCGAATGTCCCTGAGTACGCCATTGCCTTTCATGGTGTGGCCATGGTGGGCGGCATCAACACGACCGTCAACCCACTCTACACCCCGCACGAACTTGCCCACCAGTTGCGCGATTCAAATGCAAAGTACCTGTTGACGATCCCGCAGTTTCTGGCGAACGCCAGGACGGCCGCGGAAGAGGCGGGCGGCATCGAAGAGATTTTCGTCTTCGGTGAGGCCGAGGGGGCCACCCCCTTTGCTGCGCTTTTGCAGAATGACGGCGCACTGCCGGAAGTGACGATCAACGCACGCGAGGATCTGGTCGTGCTGCCCTATTCGAGCGGCACTACGGGTCTGCCCAAAGGGGTCATGTTGACGCATCACAACCTGGTTTCGAACATTCTGCAGTGCAGCGAAGCCCAGTTTGCGCCGGGCATTGAGATTCGTCCGGATGACGTGTTGATTGGTTTGCTGCCTTTCTATCACATCTATGGCATGGTCGTCGTCATGCGCTGGGCGCTGTACAAGGGAGCAACTGTCGTCACCATGCCGCGCTTCGACATGGAGCAATTCCTGGGTCTGCTGCAGAATCACGGGATCACCTACACCCATCTGGTCCCGCCGATCGTGTTGGGGCTTGCCAAACACCCACTGGTGGACAAGTACGACCTCTCAAAGCTGCGCACCATTATCTCCGGCGCGGCCCCGCTGAGCGCAGAGTTGGAAGCGGCCGTAAAGGCGCGCCTGGGTGTGATCATCGCGCAGGGCTACGGCATGACCGAGGCGAGTCCGGTGACCCACTACCGCTGTTATGAGCCGGAAGGGCGCCCGAAACCGGGCAGTGTGGGTGTCACGGTTCCCAACACGGAGACTAGAGTCGTGGATCCTGCCACCCGCGCCGAATTGGAGCCGAATCACGAAGGTGAACTGTGGGTGCGTGGCCCGCAGGTGATGACGGGGTATTTGAATAACCCGGTGGCGTCTGCCAACACGGTGGATGCGGATGGCTGGCTGCACACCGGTGATATCGGTTATGGCGATGAAGATGGTTTCTTCTGGATCGTGGATCGCCTCAAGGAACTGATCAAATACAAGGGGCTGCAGGTGGCTCCGGCGGAGTTGGAGGCGCTGCTATTGACGCACCCGGCTGTGATGGACGCGGCGGTCATTGGCATTCCCGATGATGAAGCCGGCGAACTGCCGAAGGCCTTTGTCGTGCGCAAGGGTGACGTCACGGAAACCGAGATCATGGAGTTCGTGGCCGCGAACGTGGCGCCCTACAAACGCATTCGCATGGTCCAGTTCATCGATCAGATTCCGAAGTCAACGTCAGGGAAGATTTTGAGGAGAATGCTGAAGACGGCGTGATGCGCGCTATTCGTCAAGATCATCGCCTAGATCATCGTCTACATCCTCATCCCCCACCATCAGTCGATTCAGCGATTGCACCAGCAGGCTATGTTCTGCCTGGTGCATTCGCTGGCTCAACTGCTCCAGGGTGTCGCGTGGGTAAATCGGAACGTCGGCAGTGCCGATGACCGGCCCCGCATCGACGGCTTCGTCGGGGACGAGATGGACCATACAACCCGTCCCCTTGATTTCTCCGCGTTGATAGGCTGCGAATGCTTCATCAATCGCGTGTGCGCCTGGGAATTTGCCGGGCAGCGCAGGGTGCAGATTCACGACTCGATAAGGGTAGTGGCGCAGAAAGGCGTCGCTCAAGATATGCATCCAGCCGGCAAGCACTACCCAATTGGGTGAGTATTCCTTGACCAGGGCGGCGAGATCGGCGTCATATGCTTCGCGCGATCGACCTTCGCCGGTGTACTGCTTCAAGGGAAAATAGCGGGTTGGAATGCCGGCTTTTGCGGCGCGCTCCAAACCAAAGGCATCACGCCGATTGGAGATCACGACTGCGATTTCGGCTGGCAGGGCCCGGACACGGATCGCGTCGATGATGGCCTGCAGATTAGAGCCGTTGCCTGAGATCAAGACCGCTAACTTTGTCACAAGGTCACCGCTGCTTTCATGTGGATTGGCTCACTCGGCATATCTGAGGTCGATCAACCGATCAGTTGGACGGGTTCTGCGGCTGCGTTTCGTTCGACAAGCCGGCCAATCACCACCGCCTCCGGCAACTGGAGCAAGGCTTCATCGACGCCGTCTGCATCGACCATCAGCACCATGCCAATGCCCATGTTGAAAACGCGGTAGGCTTCTTGCGGCGGAATCCCTGCCCATGCGACTAAGCGCTGGAAGATGAGCGGCGGCGTCCAACTCTTGGTGACGATGCGGGCTGCGAGCTGTGGCGGGAGGGAGCGCGGTACGTTTTCCAGGATGCCGCCGCCCGTCACATGCGCCATGCCTTTGATGAGGATGCCTGCCCGCTGGAGTTGATCGACTTCACTGACATAGGCGCGGTGTGGCGCCAACAGCGCGTCGGCCAGCGTGCGGTTATCCATCAGCGCTTCCTGCAAGTTGCGGCCCTCGACCACCCGGCGAATGAGCGAGTAGCCGTTGGTGTGCGGTCCCGAACTTGGCAACCCGAGCAGCGCATCGCCGGGGCGCATGGCGTCAAGTCGCGGCAAGAGCGCAGCGCGATCAACGAGACCGACAATCGCGCCCGCGACATCGAATGCGCCTTCGACGTACACACCGGGCATTTCAGCGGTTTCGCCGCCGATCAACGCACAGCCGTTGGCGCGGCAGGCTGCGGCCATGCCTTGTACAACTGCCGCCGCTGCCACCGGGTTCAGCTTACTTGTCGCCAGATAATCCAGGAAGAAGAGGGGCCGGGCATTCTGCACCAGGATGCCATCGGTGCAGTGGTTGGCGATGTCGTGCCCAATGCCCTCCCAGCGCCCCAATTGGGCCGCCAATTTTACCTTGGTGCCGACACCGTCAATTGAACTGACGAGCACCGGTGCGGCAGGCAAATCATGCAGCGCAAACAAGCCGCCAAAGCCGCCCACCCCAGCCAGTACGGCGGGGGTGTAGGTGGATTGCACCGCCGACTTCATCAACTCGACGGCGCGGTTGCCCGCATCGATGTCGACCCCAGCCTGCCTGTAAAGCGAGTTTTCCATTATTGCCTGGCCTAATGTTCTATGAAGCCTGGATTGCCTGCTGGAGGAAGGCAGCCAGGTCGGCGCGTAATGCCGCAAGCGAAGGTTGGTGCACATACATCATGTGACCGGCCTGATAGTAGCCTAGTTCGATGTTGTCACGCAGCGCCGGATCCAGATGCAGGTGGTTGACCGTGTATTCGGTGGCAAAGTAAGGTGTAGCAAAGTCAAAGTACCCGTTCGCAATGAAGACGCGCAGGAACGGGTTCTGTGTCATGGCCGCACGCAGCGTCTCGGCGACGTCCACGTATTTGTTCTGGTGCTTGCCGTAATCCCAGGTCTCATAAAGGCCGGCGAGCAATTCGTAGGGAAGGTCGCTGGTGAAGTTGAGATTCTCGCAGACGTAGGCGTTGAAGGCGCCGGCATAGGGGCCTTGAATTGCGGCATAGCTGGGATCGTAACTAAACTCTTCGCCCACTGCGTCGCGGTCGACGCCGGTGAAGCGGCTGTCAAGCCGGCCCACGGTGCGCTTCTCATTGCGCAGCAATTCCTTGCAGGACCGCATGATTTCAATCCTGAGATTGGCGCGCTCGATATACTCGGGCGTGAGACCGGTCAACTGCGACAACCTGGCGGCAATGGCGTTGCGCTCAGCCTGGGTCAAGGCATCGCCTTTGAAGAGCGCATGCGCATATTCGCCGGAAGCAAACGCCGCGGCCTCGGCAAGCGTGGCATCCAGATCCTTGAGCCGCGCAGCGTCTAGCTTCCGATGATACCACGCAGTCGCCGCGTATACCGGTACATAGAGGACATAGGGCAGTTCGTTGCCAAGTTCAAACTCGGTCGTCTGGAAGTTCAGAATGGCCGAAATGAGCATCAGCCCGTTGAGGTACATCCCGTGGCGCTGCTGCAAATACCCGGCCAGCCCGGCCGCGCGTGTGGTGCCATAGCTTTCGCCGATGAGAAACTTGGGCGACGCCCACCGCTTGTAGCGCGTAACGTACAACCGGATGAACTCGCCTACAGATTCGATGTCTTTTTCGACGCTGTGAAACTGTTTGGCCTCTTCGCCGGGCGCGGGGCGACTGAAGCCGGTGCTAACCGGGTCGACAAAGACGAGGTCGGTGAGATCGAGCAGGGAGAACTCGTTGTTGACCAGCCGGTAAGGGGGCGGGACGGGTTCAGCCACGTCGCCGGAAACCACCCGACGCGGACCTAGCAAGCCGAGATGCAGCCACACGGAAGACGATCCCGGGCCGCCGTTAAACGAGATGGTCAAAGGGCGTGTGGCCGGATCACCGGCATCCTTGCGCGTATACGCGATAAAGAAGACGCTTGCCTTGGCTTTGCCCTCTTCATCCTTCATGACAATCCGGCCTGCCGTCGCGGTGTATGCGATCTCACGGCCGTTCACCGTCACGCTGTGCTCAGTCTCGACCAGTTCGTCTTTGAGTTCGGGTTGTACAGGTGCAGCCGGTTTTTCGGCTTTTTCGGTCTTGTCAGCAGCTTTCGTTTCAGTCGTCATGGCATCACTTGTTTTGATTGGTTTAGCGATGGCTGCGTCGCGGTTTCTGGGGGCGGGCCGGGACATAGGGGAGTCCAATGTCGCGACGATAGGTGGCGCCGTTGAATTTGACTTTTTTCACACCGGCATACGCCCGATACGCGGCCTGTTCCACCGTACGGCCCAACGCAGTGACCGACAGCACGCGCCCGCCTGCCGTTAGCAGCCGCGGCTCTTTCCATTTTGTGCCCGCCTGATAGACGAAGGCGCCTGATTCTTCGGCATCAGCGACGCCGGTAATCTCATGCCCGGTCGCATACTCTTCTGGATAGCCAGCGGCAGCCATCACCACCGTGACCGCGGCTTGCTTGCGCCAGCGCAACTGCAGTTGGTCGAGTCTGCCTTCAACGCCTGCTTCCAGGACGTCAACGAGGTCATTTTCGAGCAGCGGGATCAGCACCTGGGTCTCCGGATCGCCGAGGCGGCAGTTGAATTCCAGCACTTTTGGCCCGTCAGGGGTCAGCATCAGCCCGGCATAGAGCACGCCGAAGTAAGGCATCCCCTCTGTCGCCATGCCGGCGAGCGTTGGCGCCAGAATCGTGCGCTCGATCAGCGTTTCCAACTCAGGCGTTACCAACGCTGACGGAGTGAAGGCGCCCATCCCACCCGTGTTTGGCCCGCGATCGCCATCCATCAAGCGCTTGTGATCTTGTGCGGAAGGCATGACGCGAAAGGTGCGCCCGTCGCAAAAGGCAAGGATCGACACTTCGGGGCCGGTCAGGCGCTCTTCGATCAGAATCGTGGCGCCGGCGGCGCCGAACTGGCCCGTCTCCAGCATCCTGCCGACGGCGACCGCTGCGCCTTCGCGCGTATCGGGGACGATCACGCCCTTGCCCGCTGCCAGACCACTGGCCTTGATGACGGGCACGGTATCCAGTTGGCGCAGATAACGCATGGCGGCGTCGAACTCGTCGAAGATTTCGGCGCGCCCGGTAGGAATTTGATGGCGCAGCATGAATTGCTTGGAGAACGCCTTCGAACCTTCAAGCTGTGCGGCGGCTTTGGTAGGTCCATAGACGCGCAGTCCCGCGGCCTGCAACAAGTCGACAACGCCGTCAACCAGGGGCGCTTCGGGGCCGACCATTGTGAGGTCCACCGTCTCGCGCCTGGCAAAGTCGACCAGCGCGTCGAGGTCGCTAACCGGAATGTCCACATTGGTGGTTTTGGCCATGCGCGCGGTGCCACCGTTGCCGGGCGCGACAAAGAGCTGATCGACGCGTTTTGAAGTGATCAGTTGGCGGGCAAGCGCGTGTTCACGACCGCCGCTGCCGATGAGCAATATTTTCATTGGTTTACCTCGACCAGTTCGATCTCGAAGATCGCCGGCCAGTATTTGCCGGTCACCCAAAGCCGGCCAGTGTTTGAATCGTAGGCGATCCCGTTGAGCACATCGACGGGACCCGTAACGGGTGGACCATACGCGAGAAGCCCACTCAGGTCGACCACGCCGGTGACCTGACCCGAAACGGGATCAATGCGCAGCACCAGATCCGTCTTCCAGACATTGGCGAAGATCTCGCCGTCGACCATTTCCAGTTCGTTGAGATTGTCGACCGGCAGCCCCAGGAGCGTCACATAGATACCGCCCGTCGTCTGAAGCGTCTCCGGATCCCAGAAGTAGAGGATGGAGGTGCCATCGCTGACAATCAGCCGCGTATCGTCACTTGTGATCCCCCAGCCTTCAGTCGTATAGCTGAAGTTACCGAGCGGGGCAAAGGTGGATTTGTCATAAATGAAGCCAGTTTGTTCCTGCCAGGTGAGTTGGTAGAGCTTGTCGCCGAAGATCGTGATGCCTTCTCCAAAGTAGGGGGCTTCCAACGCGTGCGCCTGCTCTATATTGCCCGTTGCGGGGTCCACGCGGCGGAGGGTGGAAGCCCCGCGCTGGCCGGTGCCTTCGTAGAAATCGTTTTCTTCGTAAACCAGACCTTGCGTGAAGGCGGTTGGATCGTGTGGGAGTACATTCACTACCCGATACGTATAGAGACGTGGCGCTACCAACTTGGAAAGGTGGACCGTTGAAGAATGTGCCGCAGTTGGTGCGGCAGTCGTTGGGGTGGATGGTTGCGGTGGCAGTTATCACCGCGGAAGTTGCGGATAAGCGTGTTTGCTTGGCTGCAGGGGGGACAGCGGCGACCGCGGTAGTGCCTGGCGCCGCCATCACAACCTGTGGCTGCGGTGAACGCGTCCGAAAACTCAGAACTCCAATCACCAGCACCAATACAATGAACGCACCCAGTACTCCGATCAGATATTGTAGCGGCCGACTCATGCGAGGTTTGTCTCCTTGACATATATTATAAGGCACAGCACGGGCGCCGGATGAATTGGTCACGCAATGACGTAGCGACACCGGCATCGCCGTGTCCTCACGTTGACTTTGTCTAGGCGATGGCCTAGAATTGCAGAGGTCATGCACAGTCCCTCGTGTGTGGGTGGCGCCCCACATGATTCGTTGTGGCTGCTGCCGCAATCAGGAAACGGTGGTGCGACATGTTTCGCAAGATTGACGCCTTCTGGCGCCCACCACAGTTTGACAACATTGAACTGACCTGGCGAGCGCGCCCAACCTATCTAATGGCACGCAGCCTTTTGCTGATTACGTTGGTCACAACGCTTGCTGCCGGTCTGCTGCCCCCGAATAAGCCCGCGGGTCCCGTGATTGGCTTGACCATTGCCTTCATCCTGCTCCTTTCCATGGTGCTTGTCCGGCGCGGCCATGTGGGGCTCGTCAATTGGGCTATGCCAGGCCTTGTCCTCTTAGCCGTAATGACGGCGCTGTGGCTGGGCTATCTCTCCTGTGGATCTCGCCCTCGCCGTGATTGTGATCACCGTGGCCATCGGCTCATTTATGACCAGCCTGCTAGGGGATCCTCTTTGGGGCCGCCGCTTCAGTGGTGATGAGCCTGGCTTTGTTCCTCCATGCGCCATCCCGGTTTGACGTCACGGGCATCCATTCCCCGGCGTTGGAATCGTTGATCTATGTCTTTCTGTTGCTGGCGACCATCCTGTTGGTGCGTCTCATGGACCGCGTGATGTGGTCCGGTTACCGCGAATGGCGTTTGCAGGCGACGATGCTGGAGCGAGCCAATCGGGAACTGGCGATCACCATCGATTCGATGCAAGTTCAATCGGCCTCCCTCGCAAAGGCTAACCGAGACCTGCAAAGTGAAATTGTTGAGCGCCGGCAGGCACAGCAGTTGTTGCGGGCTGTGGTTGCCGGCACTGCGGCGGTTACCGGCGCTGACTTCATGCGGTCGCTGGTGAAATACCTCGCTGAAGCGTTGGCCGTTCCCTATGTCTTTGTAGGTGAGGCGCTTGACCTGGATCCATGTCGGGTGCGCGCCCTGGCATTTTGGAACGATGGCATGCCTGGTCCGCTTTTTGAATACTGCGTGCCTGGCACTCCATGCCAGGAGGTCGTGAGCCGAGGGGAGACCCTCTACATTCCAGAGGGCGTGCGCGAGCTGTATCCCGATGACATGGATCTGGTCGAGATGCGGTGCGACGGTTATTTTGGCACACCGCTCGTGACGATGAGCGGTGGGATCATCGGCAACCTCGTACTAATGGACCGAATTCCACTGCGACTTGACGAACAGAAGCAATCACTCGTCAAGGTCTTTGCCGCGCGCGCCAGCGCTGAACTGGAGCGCCAACATGCCGAGGCTGCGCTCGAGTTGGAACGCTCCCTCCTGGCGCAGCGGGTGGACGAGCGCACGGCGGAACTGCGCATGCTCAACACAGAACTGAGCCGGGTGTCGCAGCGCAAAGATGAGTTCCTCGCCAGCATGAGCCACGACCTGCGCACGCCGCTCAACTCCGTGATCGGCATGGCAGAGTCATTGCAGGACGGCGTCTACGGGCCGCTTGGTGAGCGCCAGGTGAAGGCGGCAAAGGTGATAGAAGCGAGCGGGCGGCATCTGCTCGAACTGATCAACGACGTGCTTGACGTCTCCAAAATTGAAGCGGGTCAGATGATTCTAGCCATGGGTGCGGTGGACGTGGATGCGCTCTGCCGCGCCTGCCTGGCGTTTGTTGGCGCGGCCGCGCAACATAAGCGCATCACCATCGACTACACGTGTGGCCCAGATGTGCCAGAACTGGTTGCCGATGAGCGCCGTTTGAAACAGGTGCTCATCAACCTGCTGAGCAATGCAGTCAAGTTCACGGACGATGGCGGTCAGGTCGGGTTGCGTGTCCAATTTCTACCGGCGGACGATTCGATCGAATTCGTGGTGTGGGACACCGGGATTGGCATCGATCCACAACAAATCGACCGGCTCTTCCGCCCGTTTGTGCAGATTGAAACTGGACTAAACCGCAAGCAGGGTGGCACCGGTCTCGGTCTCAGTATCGTAAAACGCCTGGTGGAAATGCACGGCGGCACAGTAACAGTGGAAAGCCAGGTGAATGCCGGTAGCCGTTTCATTGTCGTGCTGCCGAATGGCGCGAACGGCAACAATCCAGCGGCATCTCCAGTGATCTCATTGCCGCCCGCGGCCAGTGAGTGACGCCCTGACCCCTGTTTGGCACGATTGCACGCAAGTGTCTACGTTGGTTCTCCCCTTAAGCTGATCTATACTGAATTTCATTTTATTGAAATGAAAGGTGCGTGCCATGGTAGAACGCGTCATTGAACTTTTTGTTGAACAACCATTACTCCTGCTGTTTGTTGTTGCCGCAGTGGGTTATGCCGTTGGCGAAATCAAGATCAAGGGCACTGGACTTGGCGTAGCGGCGGTGCTCTTTGTCGGATTGTTTTTTGGCTCACTTGACCCCCGTCTGACATTGCCACCGGTGTTGGTCTCCTTTGGGTTGGTCGTGTTTGTGTATATGGTGGGATTGGCCAGTGGACCCGGCTTTTTCGCTTCGTTTACACGCAGCGGTGCGCGATAATCTGATGGTAGTTGGCGTTGTGATCGTGGCCGCGGCCATTGCGGCAGCCGAACAGTTTATCTTCAATTTCAAATCACCGATCACCGCCGGGATCTTCACCGGGGCGCTCACCAACACGCCGGCCCTGGCGCAGGTGATTAACTATGTGGCTGCCGCTGCACCGCCGGATGTTGCCAGCGCGGTGGCAAACGAACCAGTAGTCGGTTACTCTGTTGCTTATCCAATGGGTGTGATCGGCCCGATGATTGCCGTTGTGGTGATGGCGCGCCTGTGGAAGATCAACTATCGCCAGGATGCCGAACGGGTGCGGGATATGTTTCCTGTTGAACAGGAGATCTACAACCGGACCGTGCGGATTACGCAAGACTCCGTCATCGGTGTGCCGCTGCGCGACCTGGAACCAAGGCGTCAATGGAAGGTGATGTTTGGCCGGATCAAGCGGACGGACGGTGCATTGGAACTGACCACAGGCGCCACCGAATTGCACCGTAACGATCTAGTAAGCATCATCGGTACACCGGAAGATGTGGATGCTGTGGTCGGCGAACTGGGATCAGCGAGTGACGAACATCTGGACTTTGACCGCAGCACGTTGGATTTTCGCCGGGTCTTTCTCTCACGTCAGAACCTTGCTGGGAAGCGACTCTCTGAGTTGGATCTGCCGCAACGCTTTGGCGCTATCGTGACGCGCGTGCGCCGGGGCGACATCGAACTCCTGGCCAATCCCGATTTGCGGCTCGAACTGGGGGACCGCGTCCGTTTCGTCGCCCCCCGCTCACAGATCAAAGCGATCAGCGACTTCTTCGGCGATTCGTATAAGGCATTGAGTGAGATCAATTGGGTGTCGCTTGGCCTTGGCATGGCGTTGGGGCTTCTGGTTGGGATGATCCCAATTGCATTACCGGGCGGCATTCAGTTCAGATTGGGTGAAGCTGGTGGGCCGCTGATCGTCGCCTTGATTCTCAGCGCAATGCGGCGCACCGGTCCCCTTGTCTGGAATGTGCCCTATTCAGTGAATCTCACGCTACGCCAATTTGGCCTGATTATTTTGCTCGCCGGGATTGGGATTCGCTCTGGGTATACATTCCTCTCGACAATGCAGCAGAGTGGTGGCATCCAGATCTTGCTCGCCGGTGCAGTCATCTCAATTGTAACGGCTTTCCTCGTGTTGTGGATCGGCTACAAATGGCTCAAGATACCGTATGGCGTCGTTACCGGCATGATGGCAGCGGTGCACACGCAACCCGCAGTGCAGGCATACGCCCTCAATCAGGCCAAGAATGATCTGCCGAATCACGGCTATGCGCTTGCTTTCCCCATGGCCACCATTGCGAAGATCTTGATTGCCCAGCTATTAGTAGCTTTCTTGCCTGGGGGCTTTTAGGCCGGGTGCGGGTAAGGAGGACAGCATGCTTATGCGTGCCTGGAAGTCTGTGAACGGACGAAAGATGGAGTAGAGATGGGCGACGAGAAATACAGAGTGCTGGTTGTCGAGGACGAGGCGACGTTGGTGGAGACGCTAGACTACTCGCTCCGCCGGCAGGGCTATGAGGTGATGACGTCGGGCGACGGGCGTGCTGCCATCGAAGCGGCACGCCGTGACCAGCCGGATATCGTTATCTTGGATATCATGCTGCCGGGTTTGGATGGCTATGAGGTATGCCGGATTCTGCGTCAAGAAACCAATGTACCGATCCTGATGTTGACGGCGCGTTCCGACGAGGTGGACAAGGTCGTGGGCCTCGAAGTGGGCGCCGATGATTATCTCACCAAACCCTTCAGCATGCGTGAACTGATGGCACGCGTGAAGGCGCTGCTGCGGCGCGTCAGGATGGATCGTGAAGAGTCGGCTGTGGTAGCCGGTGCGCCCGACGTCGTCACGGAACGGATGGTCTTTGAAAACCTGGTCATCGACCTGAGCCGCCGCGAGGTTGTGGTCGCCGGTCAGGGGTTTCATCTGAAACCGAAAGAGTTCGATCTGCTGGTGTTCCTGGCGCGGAATCGCGGCATCGTCCTCACCCGCGATCTCATCCTGGAAAGGGTTTGGGGTTGGGAGTTTGATGGCGGCAGCCGCACCGTGGATGTGCACGTCCGGTGGTTGCGTGAGAAGATCGAGCAAGATCCTTCCAATCCGGTGCGATTGGTCACAGTGCGCAGTGTCGGGTATCGGTTTGAGGGTTGATCCACGGTAAAACACTTAACGATGGTTTGACGTAGCGTTAATGTTGCCTTGTTATCTTAGAGGGCGAAGGTCTTGCTTTGATATCGAGGTGAACATCGCCATGCAGGAATCATCGGTCTCATCACGGCTGCCGGCCAAGGCGCCGACTGAAGACAAACCTATGAGCCGTAGTCGCACCTGGGTGCAGTCATGGCGTTCGTTCTGGCGCCTACAGCGGTCCTATCTTTCCCTTACACTGTTGATGTTGTTTGCAGTGGGGATCATGACCGGCCTGCTTTGGCTCTTTGCCCTGTGGATTTTTCCGCCGGGTGTGCCTGATGCCCTAACAACTGACTTTCAATGGCAACTGTGGCTTGCCTGTGCCCTGCTCGCAGTTTTGCTGACTGCCACTTTTGTGAGCGCGCTACAAATTAACGCTCGCCATGTTCGCCAGGCAACGGCCGCGCTGGCCCGGCTCGCAAAGGGAGATCTCGCAGCGCGCACTGACCTTGAAGTAAGTGCTGGCGAGATCGGCCAACTGAATCGCGCCGTCAACCGGTTGGGCGAGCGCATGGAGCGCCACTCGCTCCAACTCATGCGCGAACATGAACGGTTTGATGCAGTGTTGAATGCCATGTCTGACGGCGTCTTGCTCTTGGATCGCCGCGGCGCCGTGACGTTGATCAATCCTGCCGCGTGCCGGCTCCTTCAAAATGATCCGGAGCACTCGCTGCGCCAGTCGTTTGTGCAGGTTGTTCGCGACTATCGCATCGCTGATGTATGGCAGCAAAGTGCGCAGCGCCAAGTAGAGCGAAGCGCCACAGTCGAGGTCTCACCAGGCTATTTTTTACGCGTGAGCGTGACGCCCTTCCTGGATGGATCGACCAATGGCTTTCTGGTCCTGATTCAGGATCAGAGCAATGCGCACCGGTTGGAAGCAGTGCGGCGCGATCTGGTCAGCAACATTTCGCACGAGCTACGTACGCCCCTGGCTTCAATTAAGGCGCTGGTTGATACGTTACGCGATGGGGCGATGAGCGATCCGCCGGCTGCCGAACGCTTTCTTGAACGCATGGAGGTCGAGGTTGACTCCATGACACAGATGATTCAAGAACTCCTTGAACTCGCGGATCGAGTCGGGTCAGGCGCCGCTGCGCCTCTTTCCGATTGCGCTGGACACCCCTGATCTTACCAGTGGTGGAGCGGCTACGACCGCAGGCCACGCGCGCAGGGCTGACGCTGACGGTGGTCGTTCCTGAGGGACTCCCGCAGGTGATGGTGGATGCCGACCGGATTCGCCAGGTTATCATCAACCTTGTGCACAATGCAATCAAATTCACACCTCCCGGTGGCTTTATCACGGTGTCTGCCCGCGCCGTGAGCGATGGCGTCATCATATCCGTCGCGGACACCGGAACTGGGATTCCGCGCGAAGATCAACCTCGTATCTTTGAGCGTTTCTACAAAGCTGACCGCGCCCGTTCTGGCGGCGGCACGGGTCTTGGCCTTGCCATCGCAAAGCACACGATGCAGGCGCACAACGGCCGGATTTGGGTCGAAAGCGTCGAGGGTAACGGCAGCACCTTCTCCTTCAGCCTTCCTCTTGTTAACATACCGTTTACAAAACCTTGAGCCACATTTAATTGCTCCTTGGCTCATTGTTAAATCCGCTCTGCTAATCTCTTCTTGGCTGTTTGGCGTACGTGAGCAAGAAATGCCAGCGTGCACTGGTTCCTGGCTGCTTATTGGCGCCAACACACCAATTTGTGGTGGATAGCAGAAAAGAATGAATGTTAACAATAATCACAAGGAGCACTCTATGCGTCATTGGATCATAGCCGTACTTGCCGTTGCTGCGCTTGCGCTTGCGGCCTGTGGCGGCGCGGCGACACCCGCACCTGCGGCAGCAACCGAGGCGGCGCCTGTGGCCGCCACGACTGAAGCCGCGGCGCGACCGAAGTCGCCGCGACCGAAGCCGCGCCGGCTGAAGCAGCCGCACCGATGGCTGGAAGCGTCACCCTGCCGGAAGTGAATGCGTTGGCAGTGACGGGCGACATCATCACGGCGGGTAGTTCGACGGTGTACCCGCTGGCGGAGAAGGTGGCGGAAGAGTTCATCGGCGAAGGGTATGCCGGGAACATCACGATCGACAGCATCGGGACCGGTGGTGGGTTTGAGCGGTTCTGCACGGCGGGTGAGACGGACGTGGCGAATGCGAGCCGTGCGATCAAGGATGCTGAGGTTGAGAACTGCACGAAGATTGGGCGGACGCCGATTGAGTTCCGTGTGGGTACGGATGCGTTGGCCGTGGTGGTGAACCCTGCGAACGATTGGGTGACCGAGACGGGTGTGACGCTGGAAGAGCTGGCGAAGCTGTTCTCGAGTGAGTACACGAACTGGGCGGATGTAAACCCGGCGTGGCCGGCGGAGCCGATCAAGCGGTTCAGCCCTGGGACGGATTCGGGGACGTTTGACTACTTCATCGAAGCGGTGATGAGCCCGATGTACGTGAAGGATGCGGAAGCGGACAAGGGCAAGGGTGAGGAAGCGCTGCTGGGTGCGGCCAACCTGCAGTTGTCCGAGGATGATAACGTGCTGGTGCAGGGTGTATCCGGCGACAAGAACGCCATCGGTTACTTTGGCTTTGCGTACTTTGTCGAGAACGAAGGCAAGATTCGCGACGTAGCAGTCAATGGTGTTGCTCCCAGCGCCGAGGCGGTGGATGCGGGCGAGTATCCGCTGGCACGGCCGTTGTTCCTCTATTCGGATGCGGGCGTGATGACGAGCAAGCCGCAGGTGGCGGACTACCTCAACTACTTCCTGACCAACGTGGACAGCCTCATCATCGATGTTGGCTACTTCCCGGCCTCTGAAGATGCCATCAACCAGGCCAAACAAAATTGGGCGCAGGCCATGGGTGTCGAAGTCGCGGCGAATGCTGCGGCCGCGGCTGGCAGTGCGCTGGCGTTGCCGGAAGTGAATGCGCTGGCGGTGACGGGCGACATCATCACGGCGGGTAGTTCGACGGTGTACCCGCTCGCGGAGAAGGTGGCGGAGGAGTTCATCGGCGAAGGGTATGCCGGGAACATCACGATTGACAGTGTCGGGACCGGTGGTGGGTTTGAGCGGTTCTGCACGGCAGGTGAGACGGATGTGGCGAATGCGAGCCGTGCGATCAAGGATGCTGAGGTTGAGAACTGCACGAAGATTGGGCGGACGCCGATTGAGTTCCGTGTGGGTACGGATGCGTTGGCCGTGGTGGTGAACCCTGCGAACGATTGGGTGACCGAGACGGGTGTGACGCTGGAAGAGCTGGCGAAGCTGTTCTCGAGCGAGTACACGAACTGGGCGGATGTAAACCCGGCGTGGCCGGCGGAGCCGATCAAGCGGTTCAGCCCGGGGACGGATTCGGGGACCTTCGACTACTTCATCGAAGCGGTGATGAGCCCGGTGTACGTGAAGGATGCGGAAGCAGACAAGGGCAAGGGCGAGGAAGCGCTGCTGGGTGCGGCCAACCTGCAGTTGTCCGAAGATGACAACGTGCTGGTGCAGGGTGTATCCGGCGACAAGAACGCCATCGGTTACTTTGGCTTTGCGTACTTTGTCGAGAACGAAGGCAAGATCCGCGACGTGGCGGTCGATGGCGTCGCGCCAAGCGTCGAGACGGTGAATGCGGGCGAGTATCCGCTGGCGCGGCCGCTGTTCCTCTACTCGGATGCGGGTGTGATGACGAGCAAGCCGCAGGTGGCGGACTACCTCAACTACTTCCTGACCAACGTGGACAGCCTCATCATCGATGTTGGCTACTTCCCAGCCTCTGAAGATGCCATCAACCAGGCCAAACAAAATTGGTTGGACGCGGTGGGCGCACAATAATAGTCGATTTACGACAATAGTTTTCGCGAACCACCATCCTGACGGCTCGATCATTCAGGATGGTGGTTCGCATGAATCAGGAAAGTACAGATGGAACATGAAATGACAGCGCCACAAGTAATCGTCAGGGCACCCGCCGCTGAAGTCGACCTGGTGGCAGCCTCACTCCGAAAACGAACACGACCTGGTGAAGCCGTGATTCAGGTCCTGCTGCTTTTTTCCGGTCTGCTGTCGGTGCTGATCACGGTGGGGATTGTCGTCGTGCTGCTGTACGATGCGATCGTGTTCTTTATGAGACCGGAACCCACGCTGTGGGAGTTCTTTACCGGCACTGCGTGGCAGCCCGCCATCCTGAAATTCGGGATCTTTCCCTTGTTCAATGCCACCATGCTGACGAGTCTCCTGGGCCTTTCATTTGCACTGCCCATCGGCCTGGGTATTGCCATCTACCTGAGCGAGTACGCTTCGCCGCGTGCGCAGGATCCTCAAGCCGACGCTTGAGATTCTTGCCGGTGTACCGACGGTTGTTTTTGGTTTCTTCGCGTTGGGCTTTGTGGCCCCGGCGCTCCAGGCGGTATTTGGCAGCAATCGTGTCGAGATCTTCAATGTAGCCGCCGCAGGGATTGTGATCGGCGTCCTGATCATCCCCTTAATCAGCTCCATGAGCGAAGACGCGCTGAGCGCGGTGCCGCGCTCCCTGCGCGAGGCATCCTACGGGATGGGCGCCACCAAGTTCGAGACCGGCTCGCGTATTGTGGTGCCGGCGGCAATCTCTGGCATTGCCGCCGCCTTTATTGTGGCGATGTCACGTGCTGTGGGCGAGACGATGGTGGTTGCAATTGCCGCTGGGTCGGGACCGCGCAACTTTACGAGTTGGCCAGATGCGCTGTCAGGCTTGAACTTCCTCAATCCTTTCAAGGCGGCGGAAACGATGACCGGGCACATCGTCCGGATCAGTGGCGGCGACTTGAGCTTTCAGTCGATCGACTATGACAGCATCTTTGCGATTGCCTTGTTGCTGTTCCTCATGACGCTCTTTTTGAATATCATCAGTAATTGGTTTGTGCGGCGCTACCGGCAGGAGTATTGAACATGGCACTTCAAGAGGAACGAGTAGCCGGCGCATTTCCAGAAGGAACGGACCTTGCGAAGCACGTCTCGCGACGCAAACGTACCGGATCACTTTGGCACGGCATCTTCTTCGTGTCCACATTGGTCGGCATTCTTGCCCTGCTCCTGTTGCTGGGCGACGTTGTCGACGAAGCGTTTGGCTATGCTGCGATCAAGGAGACTAGTGACTCGCAACTGCTGGCGCTAAATTACCATAAGCAGAAGATGCTCTCGATGCCCGGGACTCTGGCCAGTGAAGACGATCAGGTGCTGGTGAATGGCGTCGCGGCACGGCCCAACGCGATTGGCTTTTTTGGCTATTCGTACTATCAGAATAATCAAGAAACACTGCGTTCGCTTCCCTTGGATGGGGTCACTCCAGATGCTGCAACGGTAGAGTCAGGGAGTACAACCTGTCGCGCCCACTCTATATCTACTCGACGCAGCCAATCATGGAAAACAAGCGCGCCGTCGCGGCTTACATCAACTACTACTTGAACAATGTAACTGGTTCAATCGAGGATATCGGGTACTTTTCCGCCAGTGCGGACGCCCAGCAGGAATCATTTACCACCTGGGAGAGAGCGACGGGGTTGACCCAGTCGACGGCTGAGAACCTGTATCCAGCCACAGGGGACATCGTCGTTTCCGGCAGTTCGACGGTCGCCCCCATTTCGCGCCAGATGGCCGAGAACTTTCAAGCCGCAGGCGGGTATACAGGGAATATCACCGTCGAAAGCATTGGCACGGAAGCGGGTTTCAAAAAGTTCTGCGTAGACCGTAGCGTCGATGTGGTGGATGCCAGCATCGCCATCCCAGAAGTGTACAGCGCTGCGTGCATCAACGCTGCCATGTCGCCTGTGACCTTTCAGATTGGGACCGATGCCCTCCCGCTCGTCGTCAGTACGAAGAATACCTTTGTTGAGGCGCTGACGACCGAGCAGGTGCAGCGCATTTTTACAAAAGCAACGACCTGGAATGAAGTGGATCAGGCATGGCCTGCTGACAAGATATTCCGTTTCATACCTGGAGCCGAAAGTGGTACGCTCGACTTCTTTATCGAGGAGGTGTTCGGCACCAACTTGTATGAGCAGCCGGTCGAGGTGATGAATGAAATCCTGGCTGCCAACTTGAGCGCGGGGCGCATGCGCGCGCTTGAAGCCGAAAAGCCAATGGCAACACGTTCGCAGGAAGAGATCGGAAAGATCCTGCAGACCGAGGTTGTCAAGCCGAAAGTGGTCCAGACCTGGGGCCTCTTTGAGTCCATCTTCCGCCGCAATGAAGTGCTGGCCGAGGCTGCTACGCTCCCGGCAGGCACCGATCTTGTCTTTAAGAGTTGGCTCAACTGGAATTTCTTGACTTCGCCGCAATCGTCGAATCCATTGCAGGCGGGGATCAATACGGCCATTTGGGGTTCGCTCTGGGTGACCATCATCGCGTTCTTGGTGGCGGTGCCCATCGGGGTGATGGCTGCAATCTACCTTGAGGAATATAGCGACGGCAAGGGTCGCGTGAACCGGATCATTGAGACGAACATCAACAATCTGGCCGGCGTACCATCCATCATCTACGGTATGTTGGGTCTCGCAGTATTTGTGCGGTTTTTGGGTGAGATCACCAGCGGCGTTGCTTTTGGTGTCACCGATCCGGCGACTGCCAACGGGCGCACCATCCTTTCCGCCGGTCTGACGCTTGGGATCTTGATTCTGCCGCTGATCATCATCAACTCGCGTGAAGCGCTCCGCGCCGTTCCCAGGGCAATCCGCGAAGGTGCATACGGGCTGGGCGCAACACGTTGGCAGACTACGTGGTCGCATGTGTTGCCGAACGCGCTACCCGGGATCATGACCGGGATCATTCTTTCGGTCTCGCGTGCGTTCGGTGAGACGGCCCCACTGATTGTTGTAGGTGTCTCTACGTTTATCGTAGTGCGGCCCGATAGTATGTTCTCGAAATACACCACACTACCGGCCCAAATCTATCAATGGACGTCACGCCCGCAACCCGAATTTCAGAATCTCGCGGCTGCCGCGATTTTGGCCCTTCTGCTACTCCTGCTGGCGCTCAACGCCACGGCCATTCTGGTGCGCAATCATTACGCAAAGAGAGTCTAACGATGTCGATTTCTGCTACTACGACAGTTGACGGACGCACTCCGGCCGCCGACAGCGCAAAATACGCGATCTCAGCCAAAGACCTGAACATCTTTTATGGCAACTTCCATGCTGTTCGGGATATCAATCTGAATATCGAACGCAATAAGATCACGGCCCTCATCGGGCCATCCGGCTGTGGCAAAAGCACAGTGCTGCGGGCATTTAACCGAATGAATGACCTTGTACCGATCGCGCGCACGGATGGAGAGGTACTGTTCCATGGCGCAAACATCTATGCGCCTGATGTGGATGCGGTGGAAGTGCGCCGGCGCATCGGGATGGTCTTTCAAAAGCCGAACCCGTTTCCAAAGTCGATCTACGACAATATCGCCTGGGGCGCCAAGATCAACGGCTTCAAAGGCAATATGAATCAGTTGGTGGAAGGCTCACTCAAAGGTGCGGCTTTGTGGGATGAGGTGAAGGACAAGTTGAAGCAGAGCGGATATTCTTTGTCGGGCGGCCAGCAGCAGCGTCTGTGCATCGCACGTGCCATTGCCGTACAGCCCGATATTATCTTGATGGACGAACCCTGTTCCGCACTGGATCCGATCGCAACCTTGCGCATCGAGGATCTAATGCGCGAATTGACCGAACACTACACGATCATTATCGTGACCCATAACATGCAGCAGGCGGCGCGCGTTGCCGACTACACTGCGTTCTTCATGGTCGACGATTCGCGTACCGGTCATCTGGTCGAATACGGACCTTCGAAGCAGATCTTTACGCAACCCAAGGACAAACGCACGGAAGATTACATTACGGGACGCTTTGGATGAGGCGTGTCCTGATCCTTTGCACCGGTAACTCCTGCCGCAGCCAAATGGCCGAGGGGTTGGTGCACCTCGACCTACATCGAGAATGGTATGCCGCATCGGCGGGGACGCGCCCGACAGGGTACGTCCACCCACTCGCAATTCAAGTGATGAACGAAATCGGCGTGGATCTTGGAGACAGCCATTCGAAGTCGGTGGATGAGTTTCAGGGGCAATCGTTTGATGTGGTGATCACCGTCTGTGATTCAGCCGCCGAAGATTGCCCTGTCTGGCTTGGCGCCGGACTGAAACTACATGCCCTTTCCTGATCCCGCATTGGCGCAAGGCTCAACCGAAGCGCAATTGGCCGTCTTTCGCAGGGTGCGCGATGAAATCAGACGGACCCTGCTCCCGCGTCTGCGGGAGATTGCCAACGCCGGTGCACCCCACTGAGCCTACAACCCGCAACTAAGGCGCCAGCCAATCGTACGCTGGCGCCGCGCGAACAAGCCTCCAATATCCAGAAAACAACATAATCAGAGAGCCGTTGGGAGCAGGTCGCTGACCTGCCCAACCTGGACTACAAAGATACGTCATATGTCGTAGGGCGTCAGCCGATGTGCGTGGTAGGCTCAAAGTGTTAGGTAGGCAGTCAACTGTCTATGGATTGGATGGCGCCCATCTGCAAACACCACGCCAGCGCTGACACATGCGACGTCGAGTTGAACTTCCGCGCATATTCGTTATCGGACTGATCCCGCTTCTGGCCCTGATCGGCATTGTGCTCTTGCTGATTGTCTTGCGCCGGGCGGGGACGGCGCTGCCGGAAAGTTGGCGTAGCGCGGCCGTCGCCGTAAACCCGGCGCCGCTTGCTGCCACCGTCTTGCCGTCCCCTGCGCCGCCGACCGCAGCCCCACCTCCCAGTCGGGCAATTCGACGAGATCACCACCATCGACCGTGCAATGGCTGAACTGACGGGACAACTGCCCTCGACGCCGGCACAACTGCTCTCCCAACTGATCAACGGCGAGTTAGTAGTGCAGACGATGGCGGCGGCTGGTGTACAAGGACCCACCGCCGACGACGCGTTGGGACAATTTCTGACGACGACCGCGCTCCCGGTGCTCGCCGTGGATCAGGCGCTTGGCGCCGTCCCACGCACGCACTTTGCTGACTATCTTGCCCGCCTCTACGGTGTCAACGCGTTTGTGCGGCAGCAGGCGGCACTAAGCGCCGGCACAGCGGATGAGTACGTGCGTACGTTGCAGAACACGGCACAGATCAGCTACGGCCCGGCAGCCATGTCCATCTTCGCCCCAAGCTCAGACCCTTCGCCGGTTGCGCAGAGCACACCCGAGGCTGGGTTGGAAACAGCCGATCAACCCACGCCGGCGCCAATCCTGCCCGAAGCGCGCGGCGCCCAAATCGGCCAACTTGCCCCGCACTTTGCGTTGCCCGGTCTTGCGCCCGATGGCATTCAGTTCACGCTCGATGGCCTGGCCGGTCAACCGGTCGTGCTCAGTTTCTGGACAACCTGGTGCCCCTATTGTCGCCAGCAGACCCCGGTGTTGGTGGATGGCTATGCTCGTTACGCCCAAGCTGGCGTGCAATTTGTTGGGATCGACGTCCAGGAAGACGAAGCGCTTGTCGCGGCTTACCGGGCCGAACACCAGATTCCCTACCCCCTTGCCCTGGATCGTGACGGCGCTGTTGCCGGTCAATACGCAGTGAACGGTTATCCGACGACCTACTTCCTGGACAAGGACGGCCGGATCCGCAGCACCCACGTCGGGGCATTGACGCCCACACAACTTGAAACTTACGTTGAGCAACTGCTCGACGCCAAGCCTTAGCAACCCGACTTTTTGCGAGAAAGGTGGATATATGTTCACCGCCATGTTTGCTTCGATCTCTCGCCCTCGCACCGAGGCGCCGATGCTGCCGGACATTGTTGCGAAAAAGCCGCAACCTGCTGCATTGGGTCATCGTTTTTCGATCTTGTTGGCAAGTCTTGCGCCGCTTGAGGCGGTGCAAGCGAGTCCATCACTGACCTCGCGAACCGGCAACCGCCGGTTGCGCAGCGCCCGGCGAAGTCTGTGGCGCCGTATCGGTCGGGCATGGCCTGCGCCGGCAGCGGTGCAGGCCCGCGTCACCGCCGATATGCTCACTGCCGCCCCTGCCGCGTTACCGAGCACAGATCAGGCAAACCCGGCCAGTACTGCGTTGCTGGGGACGGTTGTGACCCCGCCTGGCTGGCATTGGCCCCGCAGGCGGGACCGGCGGCTGCGCCGGCGACGGCATCCCCTGGCGGCAGCGGTCGATCTGAAGGCCCACCCACTTTCTTGGATGAACCGTCGAGCGCGCCCTCTTTACAACTGGTCGCAGCCAGCCCGACCTTGCGATTGCGCTCAATCCACCGAGCTTGATTAGCCAGGGCAACACCACGACGCCGTACACCTTCACGCTGGTCGTTACCAACACAAATCCGATCACCCCAACCGCACCGATCTCATTTGTGCTGCAACTGCCTGCCGGCTTCTTTTTTGTGGGCAACTCCGCGGCGGCGCAGGGCAAACTCAACGGCATCCTCCAACTGCAGCAGCCGGTCCTGGACACGACCGCGGGCGAACCGGTCACGATTACGGTCGTGTCGCCACCCCCCGCCAATGTGCTTGCCCCCAACGACGTGATCACGCTGACCTACCGGCTGGCGGCAGGCACGAACGGGCTGCCAAATCCAACGATCACCAATACCCTGATGGCGACCAGCACCGTGCTGCCGCTGTGTACGGTTGGGACGGTTGTCAACACGAGCCATTGCCCGCTGGCGGTGCGGCTGCCGACGATTCTCACCATCCCGCCCTATATCGTCAGCCGGGGGAACAGCGCCGGTGACATTTACACGACCACGGTCCGCAACACCGGAACCACGACCGTGACTGACCTCGGTTTTGCCTTCCAACCCAGCACCGGATTCTTTCTGGTTGGCGGTTCAGCAGCCGGGGTCCACAGCACCTACGGTGTGCTGTCAGTGGCGCAATCGCCCATCAATACGGCTCCCGCCGCACCGTTCGTCGCGCAAATCAGCAATCCCTATCCTGCCAACACGCTGGCGCCTGGCGCCACGGTCACCTTGACGCTGCGGCTTGGCACCGACGCCGACGCCCGGTCAGGGCAGCCACTTTCGGTCACTGTGCGTAGCGGCTTGTCTGCGGTGCAAGATTGCAGCACCACCCGTGCAAATGTGCCCACCGGCCGCGGCAACCTGGTCATCGCCAAGGCGCCGCAACTTCAGCAGGCTGGGTTTGGCGAAGTGGTCACCTGGACGGTGCAGGTGAGAAACACGGGGCTGGGCAACGTCTATAACGCCAGTTTTCTGGAAGCGCCTGGGGCGGGCGTGCAGATCCTGTCTGTGACGCCCATGCAGACAACGACCGCCGTGATCCCGCCGGATCAGCATGCGCTCTACACGGTCACGGGGCAGGTGAACAGTTGCAGCGGTCTTGCAAATGCCGCCAACGGTTGGTGGTCAATCGGGAACATCGATGGTCGCGGTGTGATCACTGACCCGGTCAGCGACGCCGCCTACCTCGAGTATCGGTTCGAAGACCCGGTGGTCAGTGTGGCGGTGCAGCCGGTGGCAGATCTCGAATTTTGCGGGCAGCCAGAACGGACGGTGGCGGTGACGTTGACCAACAGTGGTGGCGCCGCAGCTGCAATTCGGCTGGCAACAGTCGTCAGCGGCACCTTTGTGATTACGCCGGTAAGCGGCGGCTGGGTCCAAGCAAGGGAACATCTTCAGCACTACGGCCACCAGAGGCGATCGATGCCCCTAGTGCGGTCACACTGGCGATGCAGGTTCGCTACACCGCCAGGCTCTGCCGGCAGGATGCAGGTACAATTTACCCGCGTCCATCTACCGGGATGCCTGCCCAACGAACGCACCGGATGAGTATGGGGTGACGGCTGAAGCGCAACCGACGAGCCCGACTGCGCCTACCCCTGGAGATCGAAAAGGCGGCATCCACCTCGATCCTTGCGCCGGGCGAAACGGTGCTTTGCACCGTGACAGTGTACGGCAATAACCCGGTC
>JADJPH010000034.1 GCA_016713335.1 Candidatus Fredericiella danica
GGAGGTGCTCTGATTGGTTGAGCAGCGTCTGCGTCCCAATCAGAGCCCGCGCATTAGCGCTTAACGACCGTGCACGTTGAAGATCCAGTATAGGATCAATGGCAGCAGCGCAGAGACCGCAGCAAAGGCCGCCCAACCACCGATTTCTCCTATTTTGTCGCCGCGCGCCCATGCGAACTTGCTGTGAAGATCGTGCAGGTCCACATGGCCTGGAATGCCGCCGCTGAGGGGGTTGTCGGCCTCTAAACCGGTGATGATGAGAGGATCCAGCCCACGATCACCATGACCCAAAGAATGTCGGTGATGATCACCGAGATTGCGATATTCATCATGCGGAAACCTCTTTCGCATTGCGATCCGCAGCCGTCGCATTCCCATCGGCAGCCGGCGTCGCCAAGACAGTATCTAATCTCCGATTGGGCGTCCTGACTTTGGTCGTCGTCATGCAACTCAGAGTGCTCTAGGGGGAACGGGACAATCGTGGTAACGACGCCGTCCAGGTCGCCCAGGGCCAACTGCTCAATGAAGTGCGCGTTTTGATGCAGGATCTGTGAGAGCGGATTGCCTGTGCGCAGTTCACCGAGCACCACATGAATGAAGCCGCCTGGATTTTGCTTGAGACGGCGCTTGACATAACTGTGAAGTGGACGGGTCACGCTGCGGTAGGGCGAACGCAGGATCGCAAGTTCGCCCATCCGACGCGTTCCTGCCACTTTCGCTTGATGTCGGCCACTTTCTCCTCGTTGACTGCAATATGCACCGCTTTCCAGGGCACGCCCAACGAGTTTGCAAACTCAACAAGGCGCATTGTCTCGCGATGGACATCGCCGACCAGTATGATCGTTTCGACTGCGCGGCGCAATGCTGACTGTTGCGCCTTCGGTTGGGAGGACTTTGGCGACATATTGGTAGTGATGATGGATCCTGAAGAAGACCCAGACCAAAGTTGGGATGAGGAGCGCAATGATCCACGCGCCGCCGGCGAACTTCGTCACCAGGAAGATGATCGCCACGATGGCGGTGATCACCGCGCCAAATCCATTGAACAGCAGCTTTCCTAACCATGCCTTGTCGTGGTGAATGACGCTGCCCTGTGTAATGATCTCACCCCCCGGCGCCAACTCGCCGGTGCGCATCATCCCGCCGATGCGCCACCAGCGCTTCGCCATGCCCGACTGCGACACGGTGAAACAGACGAACACCCCGATCGCATAAAGTGGGATCAAGCGGCTCACGCTGCCCTGGAAGATGATGATCAAGAGGCTGGCAAACGCAGCAAGCAGGATCACACCCCAGGAGACGAGGCGGCTGCCGCGGAAGGTGAATTGGCGCGGCAGGAATCCGTCGCCAGCCTGCAGCGCCGCCAGCCGGGGAAAGTCGGCGAAGCTGGTGTTTGCCGCCATAACCAAAATAATCGTCGCTGACAGCAGCGTGAAGAAGCGCATGGCACCATCGCCATAGACGACGCGCGCGACTTGTGAGATCAAGACCTCCTGTTCAGACGGCTGCGCCTGGACGAGATAGCCCAGGATGCCTAAGCCCAGGAACATGATCATGAGCAGCGTTGCATCCCAAACCAAGGTCGCGGCGGCGTTGCGCGATGGGTGGCTGAAAGCTGGTGATGCCGTTGGAAATTGCTTCGACGCCAGTCAGGGCAGTCGTGCCGGAACTGAAGGCACGCAAGCAATAGAAAGCCGAAGGCCAACCCGGTCAACGGCGCTGACGGATGGTCGGACCCCAGGTACGTCGTGTACGATGCCGAGTTGTCCAGTTATGGCCTGCCATAATCCATAGCCAATCATTGCGATCATCATTAGCACGAACCAGTAGGTCGGCACGGCGAAAACGCGGCCGGATTCTTTCACGCCGCGCAGATTCATCAACGTGATGAACATAATCAATAAGAGCGAAATCTGAACCTTGAAGTGGAAAAACACCGGGAAAATGCTGGCCATCTGATCGACGCCGGCGGCAATGCCCACAGCCACGGTAAGCACGTAGTCAATCAGTAGCGCTGCACCGGCTGCTTGCGCTGCCACTTCGCCGAAGTTGTGCGTGCGACGACGTATGCGCCACCCGCCACTCGGATAGGCAAAATGGTTTGCCGGTACGAGAAAGTCAAGAGAATCAACAGCCCCGCGATGGCAACCGTAATGGGAATTGCCAACCAGTAGGATGCCGCGCCCAGGGCTGCCAAAATGAGGAGAATCTCGCCACCTGCGTAGGCGACGGAGGATAAAGAGTCGGAAGCGAAGACAGCCAGTCCGACTGTCTTGCTGATAGTTTGGTGAGCGCTATCCTGCGTGCGCAGGGCTTTCCCAAACGTGAACGCTCGAAGTTGTGAAATACTCATATCAATGCCTCGACCTGCAAAAGGCTCTTATCGATATCGCACGATTGGCGTGTAGCGAATGCTGCCGCTATCAGTGCACAGAGCCGACCCAGTATGTCTACACTGCGGAATCGCGTGTGTCAATGAACAGTGTTGATCGCTACCTCTGGTGCATTCAACACCTTTTTCAAATCTTGACGCTTTCTTGATACTTCCCTTTGAAATCCTGATCTGACCCTGACCGGAGGTCGCAAACTTGATGGATTCTTAACCCAAGGAACGCAGTTCTTGATCGCCACCTATGCGAGACTGATCCATGCTTGTGGGTAGGAAACGCTTTTGGGGGACGATGCATTTGTGGGAGCGTGAATTGTATGGAGTGGGAACTGCTGCTGGCCGGTGTGGTCGCTGCACTGTTGCTGGTATATTTGACCGTGACGTTGATCTATCCGGAAAGGTTCTAGGCAATGCGGGCGATTGATTTGATTCAGATCACGCTGTTTTTCGGCTTGCTAATTCTGTGCACACCGCTCCTGGGCGGTTATATGCGCAAGGTCTTTTTGGGGCGCCGGGTCTGGCTCACGCCAGTGGTCTGGCCTGTGGAGCGCTTGACCTACCGGCTGGCCGGTGTGGATTCAGCGCGCGAAATGGAGTGGAAGCAATACCTTGCCGCGCTGCTGGCTTTCAATGTGGCAGGCTTCGTGGTGCTCTTTTTGCTCCAACTCGCGCAGGGGGCGTTGCCGTTGAATCCTGCTCGCCTGCCTGGCGTGCCTTTGTTGTTGGCCTTCAATGCGGCGACCAGCTTTGTAACCAACACGAACTGGCAGGCGTACGGTGGCGAGACGACCATGAGCTACCTCACGCAACTGGTTGGGCTGACGGTCCAGAATTTCGTCAGCGCCGCCACTGGCATCGCCGTGTTAATTGCGTTGTCCGCGGTCTGGGCGGTGCAGGCAAGACGATCGGCAACTTCTGGGTGGATCTGGTTCGCGCCACGCTCTATGTGCTGTTGCCGTTATCGTTGGTGTTGGCGCTGCTCCTGGTGAGTCAGGGCGTCGTGCAAAATCTCAGCCCTCTGTGCAACGACCACGCTCGCCGGAAGCCAGCAACTGCTCCGCGAGGACCAGCGGCATCGCAGGTTGCCATCAAACAGTTGGGGACCAATGGGGGCGGCTACTTCAATGCCAACAGCGCGCATCCCTATGAAAACCCGACGCCGCTGAGCAACTTTCTGGAGATGTTTGCGATCTTGTTGATTCCCGCTGCGCTCACCTACACCTATGGCCGGTTCGTGGGTTCGGTGCGCCAGGGGTGGGTGATCTTCGCCGCCATGCTGGTGTTGCTGGTGGCGGTCGCTGCCGGAATGTTGTACGCGGAAGTCACCTATCAGCCAATGGGCAGCGTGACCACTAACCTGGAGGGCAAAGAGGTGCGGCTGGGCGTTGCCAACTCGGTGTTATGGGGCGCCCTGACCACGGCCGCCTCCAACGGTTCTGTGAACAGCATGCTCAGCAGTTTCTCGCCGCTTGCGGGTGGGCTTGCCATGCTGAATATCTTGTTGGGGGAGGTGGTGTTTGGCGGGGTCGGCGCCGGGCTTTACGGGATGTTGATGTTTGTGATCCTGACCGTTTTCATTGCCGGGCTGATGGTCGGGCGCACGCCTGAATATCTTGGCAAGAAGATCTCTGAGGCGTGGGAGATCAAGATGGCGTATCTGGCTGTGCTCCTGCCCAGTGCGTCGATCCTGCTTTTTGGGTGCGCTTGCTGCAGTAACTGAAGTGGGGCTTTCGAGTCGGGCGAATCATGGTCCACACGGGCTTACGGAGATCATCTATGCGTTCACGTCGGCCGCCGGCAACAACGGCAGCGCGTTTGCCGGCTTGAACGCGAATACGCCCTTCTACCACGTTGCGCTGGCGCTGGCAATGTGGATTGGCCGCTTTGGTGTGATCATCCCGGTGCTGGCGATTGCTGGCAGCATGGTAAGCAAGAAGATCGCCCCCCTGTCGCCTGGCACGTTTCCGACCGACGGCCCGCTCTTTGCCGCTCTGTTGATCGCAGTCATTCTGATTGTCGGCGGATTGACCTTCTTTCCTGTGTTAGCGCTGGGTCCCATTGTAGAACAACTGCTGCTGGGCGCCGGCGTGACCTTCTGAGGCGAGTGAACCACCATGTCAACGAAACACGCTAGCACTTCTCTATTTGATCCAAAGATTCTGCGGCGCGCCGCCATCGACGCCGTCCTGAGTTCGATCCCGCCAGCAGTGGCGGAATCGGTCATGTTTGTGGTGGCGTGGGCGCCACTTCACGACCGTGCTTCTGGTGGCGAATCTGTTGGCTGGCAACGCCATGAATGGGGGATTTGACCTCAGATAGCGCTGTGGCTGTGGTTCACGGTGTTCTTTGCCAATTTTGCCGAAGCGATGGCCGAGGGTCGGGGCAAGGCGCAGGCAGATAGCTTTTGAAGGCGCGCACTCCAGATGATGGCGTGGCGTCTTGGCCGGCGGCGACACCCACCGTGAGGAACGGGTGTCGGCGACCGAACTCCGGCGGCGATCTAGTCGTTTGTGCGGCGGGGATGTGATCCCCGGTGACGGTGAGGTTGTGGAAGGGATTGCAAGCGTTGATGGAGTCGGCCATTACCGGCGAATCAGCCCCCGTGATCCGCGAGTGGCGGCGACCGGAAGCGCAGTCACGGCCGGAACGCGCGTTCTCTCGGATCGCATCATCGTACGTGTCACCTCGGAGCAGGGACAAACTTTCCTCGACCGCATGATCTGCACTGGTGGAGGGCGCAAGGCGCCAGAAGACGCCCAATGAAATTGCGCTGACCATCCTGCTATCGGGTCTGACGATCATCTTCTGCTTGCAGTGGTGACGTTACGTGCATTTGCAACGTATAGCGAAATTGCCTCCAGTCTGGCGCCGGAGGCAACGACTGCCACCGTGCCGGTGCTGATTGCCCTGCTCGTGTGTCTGATTCCAACCACGATTGGTGGGTTGCTCAGTGCGATCGGTATCAGCGGCATGGACCGCATGGTCCAGCGCAACGTGTTGGCGACCAGCGGGCGGGCGGTCGAAGCTGCCGGTGATGTCGATGTACTCCTGTTGGACAAGACCAGCACGATTACGCTGGGCAACAGCATGGCCACGGCCTTTCATCCGGCGCACGACGTCAACGCGAATCAGTTGGCCGACGCTGCGCAATTGTCGTCGCTTGCCGACGAGACGCCGGAAGGCCGCTCGATCGTGGTTTTGGCCAAGGAGCAGTTTAATTTGCGGGGGCGGGAACTTGCCGAGCACGCGGCTACATTTGTGCCGTTCTCTGCCCAGACGCGGATGAGCGGGTCGACTCTCCGGCCGCTGATGGGATCCCGGCGCGCACGATTCGTAAGGGTGCATCCGATGCAATTCAGCTATTCGTGGCGGAACAGGGCGGCGTATTTCCGGAAGTGCGCGCCATAGTCGACCGTGTTGCAAAGAGTGGTGCTACGCCGCTGGCAGTTGCCGAAGGGAGAGAAGTGCTCGGCGTCGTCGAGCTAAAGGACATTGTCAAAGGCGGGATCAAGGAGCGTTTTGCAGAGTTGCGCGAGATGGGAATCAGGACGGTGATGATCACGGGAGATAATCCGCTTACGGCAGCGGCGATCGCAGCCGAAGCCGGCGTGGACGATTTCATGGCGCAGGCGACGCCAGAAGACAAGCTACGCCGGATCCGTCAGGAGCAAACGAGCGGCCACCTCGTGGCCATGACCGGTGACGGCACCAATGACGCACCAGCCCTGGCCCAAGCGGATGTCGGCGTGGCGATGAACACGGGCACCCAGGCCGCACGTGAAGCGGGCAACATGGTCGATTTGGATAGCGACCCGACAAAGCTGGTCGAGGTGGTCGCCATAGGCAAGCAATTGTTAATGACGCGTGGTGCCTTGACGACATTCAGCATCACCAACGATGTCGCCAAGTACTTTGCAATCATTCCGGCGCTTTTTGCATCGCTCTATGCTGTGGACGCCGGCCAGCCGGGGCCGTTAGCGGCGCTGAACATCATGCGATTGTCGACGCCACAGAGTGCGGTCTTGAGCGCGACCATCTTCGCGCGTTGATCATCGTAGCGCTGATCCCACTCGCCCTGCACGGCGTCGCCTATCGCCCTATGGGCGCGGCAGCAGTCCTGCGGCGGAATCTGCTGGTCTATGGGCTGGGCGGGCTACTCATCCCATTCATCGGGATCAAGCTCATTGATATCGTTATCACCGCGATTGGTTTAGCATAGTGAACGTTGTTGGTCGTAACAGTCGGCGGTCGACACATGAAACCTGAAAATGGAGCAGAATGATGTGGTTGCAGGCGGTTATCCCCTCAATTCGGATGCTGTTTGTGCTGACGCTGATTACAGGCGTGCTTTATCCGCTTGCCGTATTGGGGATCGGGCAGTTGGTTTTTCCGGTGCAAGCGAACGGAAGCCTGATCCAGCGTGATGGTGCCGTCATTGGGTCATCACTGATTGGGCAACTGGACGGTGGCGGCACCTACTTTTGGGCACGGCCATCGGCGGTGGGTTATCTGGAAGGCAGCACCGCTGAGACGCCCGTTGCATCGGGCGGCAGCAACCTCGGCCCGACGAGTGCCGTGCTGATGCAGCAGATCCAGGATCGCACAGACACGTTTCGCCTGGCGAATGGCCTTGCCGCAGGGGCAGCGACACCTGCCGATATGGTCACTGCTTCGGGCAGCGGTCTGGATCCGCACATCAGCCCGGAAGCGGCGCTTGCACAGGTCGATCGCGTTGCTGCGGCACGCAGTGTGGACCGCCAGGGTCAGGGCGCTGGTCAGGAGCACACGAAAGCACGGCAACTTGGCATTCTGGGCGAGTCGCGCGTCAATGTACTTGAACTCAATCTTGCCTTGGATCAGCTACAATAGTGTGATGGATCAACATCGACCGGACCCGGATGCGTTGCTTGCCTCGATTCAAAAAGAAGAGGCGCGCCAGCAGCGCGGCAAATTGAAGATTTTCCTTGGCATGGTGGCGGGTGTTGGTAAGACGTACGCCATGTTGGAGGCTGCCCGTTCAATGCGTGCCGAGGGCGCCGACGTCGTCGTTGGTTACGTTGAGACGCATGGGCGAGTTGAAACGGAGTCCTTGCTCCAGGGGTTGGAGGTTCTGCCGCGTCTCGCTGTCGAGTATCGTGGGACTACCCTCCTGGAACTGGATCTGGATGGCTTGATGGCGCGCCGTCCACAGTTGGCGCTGGTGGACGAGTTGGCGCATACCAATGCGCCGGGTGCGCGCCATCGCAAGCGGTACCAGGATGTGACTGAACTCCTGGAAGCGGGCATCGACGTTTATACGACGGTCAACGTGCAGCACTTTGAGAGCCGTGCCGATGCGGTCGGCCAGATCACGGGCGTAGTCGTGCACGAAAAAGTGCCTGATTCCGTGCTTGACCTGGCCGATGAGGTGGAACTCATCGATCTATCGCCCGACGAACTACGTAAACGCCTTGCCGAGGGCAAAGTCTACACCCTCGAACGCGCCGACCTGGCGGCACGGAACTTCTTCCGTGTCGGCAACCTCACTGCCCTCCGCGAGATGGCGTTGCGGCTTACCGCAGAGCATGTAGACCACAAGTTGCAGGACTACATGCAGGTGAAGCACATCGCCGGTCCCTGGAAATCCGGCGAACGGCTGATGGTCGCGGTCAGCCAGAGTCCCTTTTCCGAACGCGCGGTGCGTTGGACACGACGGATGGCCTATAACCTGGAGGCGCCGTGGCTCGCCGTGTATGTGGAGCAGTCGCGCACCCTATCACAGCAGGAGCAGGCGCAGTTGGCGCAAAACCTGGAATTGGTGCGGAGCCTCGGGGGAGAAGTGGTTACGGCAGCGGGCGACGATGTCGCCGAAGCGCTTCTGCATGCGGCGCGCCAGCGCAATGCCACCCAGATTGTAGCGGGCAAGCCGACCCATCGCCGGTTCTGGAATCCGTTTGGTCCACGCACCATCGTCGATCAACTCATTCGGATGAGTGAAGACATCGATATTTATATTGTCGCGGGCAAGGACGCGGAGCCCGGCGCCAGTGCGCACCCCGTCGCGATGGCGCCACCGTCCCGTTCAGCGTGGCTTTCTTATTTCTGGGCATTTCTCGTCGTAGCCAGTGTGACCGCCCTGTTTGTGGCCTTGCATTTTGTCTATCCCTGGTTTAGGTATCAAGCAATCGGTTTGATTGAGCTCTTTGCCGTGCTATTGATTGCCGTCTATCTCGGGCGGGGTCCGGCGTTGCTGGCGGCATTCGTGAGGCGTTCTCATGGAATTTTTTTCATCACACCGCGCTTCACCCTGACGATCTCCGACGCTGAGGATATCATCCTCTTTGTACTGTACTTCGTCATTGCCCTGCTGGCGGGCAACCTCGCGGCGCGCCTACGGCAACAGGAGCGGCTGGCGCGCAACCATGCGGAGAGGACAGATGCACTCTACACCCTCGCACATGACACGGCGACTGCGGTCAATATGGATGACGTGCTGCGTACGGCGGTCGATCAAATCGGTCGCGTTTTTGGCGCAGATGTGGCAATCTTACTATCGATGGGTGAACGGCTTGAACGCGCTCCCCATCCTTCCAGCACATTGAGCATGGATGAGCGAGATTTCGCAGTTGCCACGTGGGTGTTCGAAAATGGCAAGCGCGCCGGCCGTTTTACCGAGACGTTACCCAGTGCGGCGGCGCAATATTTGCCACTGCGCACCCCAAGCCGCACCGTGGGGGTGCTTGGGGTCAATCTGCAGCAGGCGGGGCGCCCAACCTTCGATCAGGAGGTATTGTTGGAGACGTTTGCAAACCAGGTGGCGCTTGTGATCGAACGCGAACTGCTGGATGAAGCAGCAGAGCAGTCGCTGATGTTGCGAGAGTCAGAGCGCCTTTACAGCGCACTCCTGAACTCAATCTCATGAGTTGCGCACCCCGATCGCCACCATTGCCGGCGCGGCGGAGTTGCTCGAGGAGCAGCCAAACAGCGCCCTGGCCACGCGCGGAGTTGACGCATGACATTTCGAATGCCGCCAACCGGCTGAACCGGTTGGTCGCAAACTGCTGGACATGTCGCGGCTGGATGCGGGACGGGTCAAGTTGAAACTTGATTGGTGCGACGTCGGCGAAGTCATCGGTGTCGCGGCGCAACGCGTGGCCGGCCGCCTGATGCTGCGGCCGTTTGAGGTGGTGGCGCCGCCCGACCTACCGCTGGTGCAGATGGATTTTGTGTTGATGGAACAGGTCTTGGTGAACCTGCTGGACAATGCGTGCAACTATACGCCGCAATGTGCGCCCATCACTGTCGAAGCCGAAATTACCGGTCGCCAATTGCAGATTGTCGTGAGCGATGGGGGCGCCGGGCATCCCTCACGAAGATCTGGAGCGTATTTTTGACAAATTTTACCGGCTGCCGGGCGCCGGTACTGGGGGTACCGGGCTCGGTCTCTCGATCTGCCGGGGGCTGGTGGAGGCCCACGGCGGTACGTTGACTGCAGAAAATGCACCGGCCGGTGGCGCACGCTTCATCATCAAGTTGCCGGCAGGCACACCGCCGCCCGTCAAGGAGGCAGCACAATGAGTGAAGGTCCCGTCGTGCTTGTGGTCGACGATGAAGTGCAAATCCGGCGTTTTCTGCGCATCAGCCTCGAAAGCAATCAATATCGAGTGCATGAGGTTGAGACAGGGCAGGAGGCGCTGGCCAAAGCAGCGCAGTTGCGCCCGGACGTCATCATTCTGGACATGAATCTACCGGATCTAGATGGTGTCGCCGTGGTGCGGCGCCTGCGTGAGTGGACGTCGACGCCGGTGATTATTTTGTCCGTCCGTGATGCGGACCGCGACAAAGTGGCAGCACTCGACGCCGGTGCAGATGACTATCTCACAAAGCCATTTAGTACGGTCGAACTCATGGCGCGGATGCGGGTAGCGCTGCGGCACGCCCAACCGGCCACGGTCGAACCGGTCCTGACCTTTGGCGCGGTGCAGATTGACCTGACCCGGCGCACTGTGACGCGGGATGGCGAGCCGGTGCGCTTGACGCCCACCGAGTATGCCTTGCTGCGGCTCCTGGTGCAGCACCCCGGCCGCGTGCTCACGCACCGGCAGATCCTAAAAGAGGTGTGGGGTCCGGAATACGTCGACGAAACGCACTATCTGCGTGTCTACTTTGCACAGTTGCGGCAGAAACTCGAGGACAACCCTGCGCTGCCAAAGCTGATTGTCACCGAGCCGGGGGTTGGCTATCGTCTCATGGTCGACTAACGGGCGGCGCGGTGAGGTCTGTGCGCTCACTCTTCGGCAGATTTCTAACGACCAATGCGTAGGAGTCGTCGATCATCATTTCGACCAGGGCCGGCGGCACGCTGCCATCCAGCGTCACCGTATTCCAATGTTCCTTGTTGAGGTGGTAGCCAGGTTTGATCGCCGCAAACTCGGCGCGGAGTGCGCGTGCCTTCGCCGGGTTGCACTTCAGCGAAATGCTGAGCGGGTTCGAATTCCAGGCAACGAGCGCAAACATCTTCCCTTTGACCTTGTAGACGAGTGCGTCGGGGCCGAAGGGCGTCTCCTCGGTGACGCGCTGTTTTGTGAAGAGGTAGGCTTGCAGGTCTGCGAGTTCCATCTTTACGCTCCTCTCGGTGCAGGCCGGCGCGCAGTAAGGTCTTCACCCGTGGGGAAATGGGCAGGAGTTGCCGTCCAGAAAACCGTCTGTAGGCGCTCGACTGCGTGCGCCGCTCCCTGACTGCGCAACTGCATCAGCCCGGCATCAACGGCGGCCGGGTTCCAATGGCTCAGCAACTGCCCGTTGGGGTTGGGTCATCGGATGGCGGGTGATGATGCCCAGAATCGCCTCGGCTGGCGTCGCATAATCGCTGACGTCGATGGCACCTGCATAAGGGGTGTACGAATTTAGCAATCGGCCCCAGGATGGCCGCCGTCCGCATGAGGCCTTCCTGGTCGGGCAGTGCGACCCAGGGTTCGGCGGTAGCGCGGTCGGGCACGACCACGTGGACTTCGTCCGGTTCGATCCGGCGCAGCACCGCGGCCAGTTCAACAAGCGCGGCTTCGGTGTCGTTGATGCCCTGGATCAGCATCACTTCCACCCACAGCCGGCCCTGGTAGCTGCGGCGGAACTGCGCTGCGCCGGAGATGAGCCGTTCGAATGTGGTGTCACCATGGGGGCGGTGGATGAGCCGGTAGAGCTCGGCGTTTCCGGCTGAAATGGTTGGCATTACCACATCGGCCAACAAGAGATCCTGCCGCACATCCTCGCGATAGAGGAGGGCGCCGTTGGTAATGACGGCAATGGGGATGGTCGTCATCTCCCTTGCCCCACGGATCATCCGGCCCAGACCGCTATGGAGTGTCGGCTCCCCGGAGCCTACAAAGGAGATGAAATCGATGTCGCCGGGTGCATGGTGCGCCAGGACCGTCTGCAGTTCCTGGAGAATGTCGTCGCTTGGCACGTATTCGCGCCGCTCATTGACAAGCGGTTCGCTGCGGCCCAACTGGCAATAGATGCAATTCCAATTACAGGTCTTCAGCGGGATGGGGTCGATGCCAAGCGAACGCCCCAGGCGGCGCGAAGGGATCGGGCCGTATACATAATGCATTGGTGGCAAAGCTTCCTAAACTATCCGTTCGTGTCAGTCGTGTGACCGGATCAGGAGCAGCGGGCGATCGGCCCGATGCAGCACGCCGGCGGCGACGCTGCCATAGAAGACGCTGCCCAGCCCGGATCGACCATGACTTGCCATCGCGATCAGGTCTGCCTTTTCACGTTCGGCCACATCGAGAATGGCGCCGACGATGGGACCACTTTCGACGACGCACTTGACGTCAATGCCGCCGGCCTTGAGTTCACCTTCTTTGGCGGCGAGATACCCGCGCGCTTCCGTGATGGTGCGTTCGCCTTCCTTGGGATCGTAGTAGGGCACCATGTCATATGGCGTGATCAGGGAGACGTTAGGCTCCACCACTTGCAGCAAGACAATTTTCGCGCCGAAGCACGCGGCCAGCGCTTCTGCGTGTTTCAGAATGGTCTCGGCACGTTTTGAGCCATCCAGTGGCACCAATATTACCTGGTACATAGACACTCCTTGCCTGTGTGGTTGGTCGCATGAAGTGCGGAACATTTACCCGCCATCTGCGCTATCTATAGTGTACATCGATTGCGACGCATTTGTGCGCACCTTATTGCCGGTCTTTGCACTGGTCAGATGACCAGTGGCCGCGAGGGTGGTTTGACTGGCGGCAACCGGGAAAACACAATGGTCAATAGCCTTTCGTGGGGCGTGTTCTTCGTGGAGTGCGCGACTTGTCGCGTGTTCCCCAAAACACCCTGGGCGTGGTCCGCTGTCGTCTTCGCCCTGATTTCCTGGACGACGCTGAGCAGTTGGTTTGGCGTACCGCGCGAGCCGGCACCTGCGGCGTCGCCCGTCGCAACGACGGCGATGGGGATCGAGTCGACGACGCCTGTGACCGTGCCTCAGGTCACCGGTGGGGGGCGCCGCGGGCACCTCGATCAGGCCGGCGCCGATATGCTGGCGATCTGGGTTTCGTCCGTTTCATCGATCACGGCGCTCTTGGGGTCATTGGACGACTGGTGTCTATTTTGGCCTGCGCCGTGAGCGCCGTGAATCGGCGCAGGCGGCGGCGGACCTGCAGAAGACCCAGCTTGAGGTCGAGTTGCTGAAAAGTGAGTTAGAACAGGCAAAGGCGGTGCAGCGCCACACATGAGGCTTCTAGCCGCCGGCGGAGCCGCCCTGAACGTGCTCAAGGATGTGATGGCGCACTGCGTAGGCTGCTGCTTCTGCGCGCGACGCAAGGTCAAGTTTGGAGAGAATTGAACTCACGTAATTACGGACTGTTTTCTCGCTGAGGAAGACGCGCTCGGCAATCTCGCGGTTGGTCAGGCCTTCGGTGATTAAGGCCAGTATGTTCAGTTCCTGGTCGGTAAGTGCCGCAAAGAATTCATCTTCGGCTTTGCGGGCTGATTCGCGGACACGCTGGAAGACTTTTTGCGTCAGGGCGGGATCGAGCATCGATTCGCCGCGGCCAACGGTTTCGAGCGCCCGCACGAGATCGTCGCTGCCGATCTGCTTGAGGACATAACCTGAGGCGCCGGCGCCGATCGCTTCAAAGAGCACTTCGTCATCGGCGTGCGAAGTCAGCATGATGACTTTTGTTTCGGGGCGTGCTTCCAGGATATCGCGTGTCGCTTCGATGCCGTTTTTGCCGGGCAGCCGGATGTCCATGACGACGATGTCGGGCTGAAAGCGCAGGGTCATGTCGAGCGCCGCTTGAGCGTCGTGCGCCTCGGCAACTACTTCAAAGTGCGGGTAGCGCGAGATCAAGGTGCGCAAACCGAGCCGGACAATTTCGTGGTCGTCGACCAGGATGATCCTAAGATGCATGGCAGCAGTATTGATCGCCTCTTTGTAGCCTATTTCGAATGCCGGTCGCAGGACGCGGCCGGGCATGATTGTAGCACACGCCAACGGAATCACTGAACCTGTATGCGGATGCGGATGACCTCAATCAATACTCGCTCGGTGCGCTGGTTGGGCGTGCTGGTGCCGATTGTCTTCTGGGCCAGTGTCCTGTTTTTTGAAGCACTGGCCCTGAACGAGCCGATCTCCTGGCCGGCCGCGCTCACCGAGATGCTCTTGATCACGCTCGGTTCCACCGTCTTTGCCAACTGGGTGGCGACCAGCCTGGAGCGCCAGCAGACTGAGTTGCGTTGGCGCACGGAGCACCTGGAGGCGCTGCGCGATGCCGGGTTGGCGCTCACCACGGAGCTAGATCTGGGCAAGGTGCTGCAACACGTCGTGGAACTGAGTCGCACGCTAGTGAACGCGCGCTATGGCGCGCTTGCCGTGCTTGACCCCGACGGTGATGCCCTCTCGCAGTTCTACACGGCCGGCATGACCGCGGCACAGCGGGCGGCGATGGGTTCACCACCGGCTGGTCATGGGCTGCTGGGCATCATGACCCGAGGTGGTCAGGCGCTGCGCATCGACGACGTGGCGTCTGATGGCCGCGCAGCCGGATTCCCGGACAGCCATCCACAGATGCGGACCTTGGTTGGCGTGCCGATTATCTCGAAGGGGCGCACGTTTGGCAATCTCTATCTTGCGGACAAGCGCATTGAGGCCGAGGATGGGCAATTGGTTTCGGCGACCTTCACGGCCGATGACCAGGAGATCCTCGAAATGTTTGCGTCGCAGGCAGCGATCGCGATCGAGAACGCACAGTTGTACCGCGAAAACCAGCAGCTTGCGGTCCTGCGCGAGCGGGACCGGATTGGGATGGACCTGCACGATGGCGTCATCCAATCAATCTATGCCATTGGCCTGCTGCTTGATGATGCCCGGTTGCGGCTGGAGTCCGAACCCGAGCGCGTGCGGCGGGTGATGGATTCTGCGATTAACGGCTTGAATGCCGTTATTCAGGACATTCGCAACTACATCCAGGACTTACGCCCGCAGCGCTTCGAAGGGCGCAACCTGAAGCAAGGTTTGGAGCATCTCGCCCAGGAGATCCGGACTGACACCCTGTTGCACGTTGCACTTGAATTGGATGGGCAGGCGGCGACGGTGTGCACGGCACGCCAGGCCGACGAATTTCTGCATATTGCGCAGGAAGCGCTCGCAAACATCCGCAAGTATGCTGACGCAAAGCATATTGTGATGCGCTTTGTCTTTGCTGAAGGCATGCTGCAGATGGCGATCGTCGACGATGGGATCGGCATCTCGCCTACTGTGGTGCGGCAGGCAACGGGCAATGGGCTGCGCAACATGCGGGAGCGCGCCCGGGCCTTGCATGGTGAATTTCGGATTGAGTCAAAACCTGGCAGCGGGACGCAAATCATTGTTACGGCGCCCATTGAAAAGCGCAGTGCATAATGAATGGCGCCGCTGGTAAACTTGTGGTTAGGAAAGGAGATTTGCAGCAGAATCAGATCATGATCAGATCAACCGCAGGCTAGATTGGCCTTGCTCTCCATTTGCGAGTTTATCACCTCAGTGGAACAGCCGGAATCCTTAGCGACGTGTGACACCTACTTTTTAAAGGAGCCTTTGCGTCATGTCAATCGATAACTGCCACGACTGTCCCTTCTGTGGCATCCTAACGGGCGAAGAACCCGGCACCATCATCGCCCGCGATGAGCAGCGTGGTTTCGCCATCATCCAGAGCATCCACCCGGAAAGTGTTGTACATTGGCTGGCCGTCCCCGTCGAGCATGTCTGTAGCACGGAGGAATTCGAAAAGAACAACGAGAAGCGCTTTGTTGAGCTTTTTGAGTGGGCGGTCACTACCACAAAAAAGAAGGTCGCCGACGTCCCGTATTTGGAGCGCGGCTTCACACTAAAAACGCACTTTGGGTCTTTTGAGTCAGTTCCGCACGCAAAGATCCATATTTTGGCAATGGAGTAGCGCCCCTCGGCGTTTGGATTGTGGGCGACGTCCCGTGTCGAAAGGCGCGGGACTTTTTTTTATTGGCGCCAGGGAGGATGCGCCCTGTTGCGGTATACTGTAGACGCCACTTGTGCGACGCTGGTAGAGAGTAACGGGATGACTGTGAATGCATCTATAGACCTTGAGATTCGGCCACTGCAATCCGACGCACTTGTGCTGGCGAATGCCGGCGGCAAGGCGGCGCAACTGAGCGTCTTGCTCCGCGCGGGGCTGCCGGCGCCTGCGGGGTTTGTCGTGCTGACCGATGGCTATCAGCGCTTTGTCCAGGCGAATGACTTGGCCATGCTCATCGAGCGCGTTTGGCGCAACACCGGGTCTGGCGAAATGACCGTGCTGGAAGCCGGCAGCGCGGCGATCAGAGCCGGATTCCTTGCCGGTGTGATTCCGCCGGATCTTGCGCAAATCATCCGAGCAAATTACTGGGAATTGGCCGGTGAAACAAGCCCGGTTGCGGTGCGCTCGTCGGCCACTGCGGAGGACCTGCCTGAGGCGAGTTTTGCCGGGCAGCAGGACACATATCTCAACGTCCGTGGGGGCGACGATGTGCTGCACGCTGTGGTGCGCTGTTGGGCCAGCCTGTGGACGGCGCGTGCGATGGCGTACCGGCGGCGGCAAGGGATCGCGCCGCATGAGGTTGCACTTGCGGTCGTCGTGCAAAAAATGGTACAAGCGACCGCCGCCGGGGTGCTATTTACGATCAATCCGCTGACGGGCGCACGCCACGAGATGGTGATCAACGCGACGTGGGGGTTGGGTGAAGCGTTGGTGTCCGGCCGCGTGACCCCTGACACCCTCATTGTTGACCGCAACAGCGGTCGCATCAAGCAAATCGAGGTCGGTGATAAGGCGGTCATGACCGCGCCGGTGGGCGCTGGCACCCGCGAAATCGAAGTCGACGCGCGGATGCGGCGCCAGGCGGTGCTGGAGACGTCTCAGGTCGGTGAACTGGTGGAATTGGGGAAGCGCCTGGAGAAGCTCTTCGGCGCCCCCCAGGATATTGAGTGGGCGCTTGCCGGCGGGACGATGGTGATCTTGCAGTCGCGCGCCGTCACGACGGCCGGTGGCGTCGTGCAGGCTCCAGGCGACGATGCCTGGCCACCGGTCGATGCAGGCAAGCCCATCCAGCCGTTCGATTTGTGGACCACGAACGATGTGGGTGAACGGTGGCCCGAGCCCGTGACGCCCCTGACCTGGTCCGTCTGGGAACCGCTGATTCATGAGAACATGGAGGGGGCGCTGCGCGAACTCAAGGCGCCCTACGCCGGCCAGATTCGCTGGTCACAGCGTGCCTTTGGGCACGTCTACCTCAATGAGGGCGCGCTCTTTCATGCGTACACAGATGGCCTGGGCATGCCGAAGACGATGATTGCCGCCAGCTTATCGGGCGTGATTCCGGTGCAGGCGCACGAATCGAAGTTCGACTATGGCAAAGCATTGCGGCACGCGCCTTTCTTCTGGCGGGCAGCGGTGGAATGGGAACGCAACGTAGCGCGCTTCGAGCGTGATTTTCCACAGATCGATCGATGGGTCGATGCCTTCATGAGCGAAGATCTGGGGCGCCACAGTGACGCTGAACTCTGGCGTCAATTCCAGACCACGTGGCGTGAGCGGATGTCGCGCTACATGGCCTATCACGCCAATGCGACATCGCTTTCCATGTCTGGTTACACCCAGATGGAAAACCTGATGGCAAAGTGGATGGGGGATCGCGAGCTTGTCCAGAAGTTGACCGCCGGTCTATCCGGCGTCATTGCCGCAGAGATCGTGCCTGCCATGTGGGCAATGGCGAAATCCCTGCATGCGCTAGGATTGGCCAAGGTAGTGCAAGCGCATCCGCCGGCGGAGGCATTGGCGGAACTTCGTTCAAGCGCCAGTGCCGGACCATTCCTGGTTCTATTCGACGCATTTCTACTCAGGCACGGTCATCGCTGCATGAGCGAGGCTGAGTATCTCTATCCGCGCTGGGTCGAGGCGCCCGAAGTCGTCATCGAGATGCTTGCCGGCTACCTGGCAGCAGGGGACGCGCACCATGCGCCGAATGATGAGGGCGCGGTGCGCGCACGCGTGGAAACGGTGGCGGCGGTTGAGGCCAAACTGAACCCGTTGCAGCGGGCGTATTTCCGGCGCATGTTGGCCCGGCTCCAACGCTTCATCCGCGCCCGTGACAATGGGCAGCACTTTCTGGTGAAGCTCGGCTTACCGATGCGTCACATCCTGGCGGTGCTTGCGGTGCGTTGGGCTCAGCGGCGTTGGTTACAGCAGCCTGAGCAGTTCTTCTTTCTGGCTGCATCGGAAATTGAGGCTGTGATCGCTGCCAACGGACCGGCCACCGCGGCGATGGACTTAGCCGCAACGGCGAATGCTCGCAGGCAGGCGTACGACTACTGGTTTACCCAGCCGATGCCCGATCTGTTGGGGCCGGATGGCGCCCCGATCGAACTGCGCGCCCAGTCGGAGCGGGATGCGGACAACGAGGTGCTGATTGGGTTGGCGGCAAGCCGCGGTTTGGTGACCGGCATCGCACGCGTGGTGATGTCACCGCGCGAAGCGGTGGAAATGCGTCCAGGTGAAATCCTCGTGACGCGTGCCACCGATCCCGGTTGGACGCCCATCTTTTCTGTCATTGGTGGCGCCGTGATCGAGATCGGCGGCATGCTCTCGCACGGCGCTATTGTCGCGCGGGAGTATGGGTTGCCGGCGGTGATCAATATTCCCCAGGCGACCCAACGAATTCGCGATGGGCAGACGATTACGGTCGACGGTACGCGCGGCCGGGTGCTCCTCCGTGCCGAATCGACAGACGCCGGCAGTTGATGGTGTACAATAAGCCCATCGCTACAAACCCAACCCAATAGGATCGACATTTTGTCATGACGACGACACTGGCGCCTACCCGCGGCCTTCACTCAAGAAGTATGCCTATCTTTCAATCGCTGCGGCCATCGTGACGATTGGTCTCAAGATGGGTGCGTTTCTGCTGACCGGTTCAGTGGGTCTGTTGTCTGACGCTGGAGTCCATGGTGAATCTGGTGGCGGCCGCGGTAGCGCTGGTCATGCTGTCGATTGCTGAGCGGCCGCCGGATGAGGATCATACGTTTGGGCACGATAAGGCTGAGTACTTCTCCAGTGGCGTTGAGGGCGGGTTGATCATCATTGCGGCCGTGACGATTGCCTGGACGGCCATCAATCGCTTGCTGAATCCCCAACCGTTGGAAAACATCGACCTCGGTTTAATTGTGTCGTTAGTTGCCTCGGCCATCAATTTCATTGTTGCCCGCATTCTCCTCAGTGCCGGTAAGAAGTACCGATCAATTACGCTGGAGGCCGACGCCAAGCATTTAATGACCGATGTCTGGACGTCGATCGGCGTCCTGGTCGGTGTCTTTGCGGTTCAACTCACGGGATGGCTGCCGCTCGACTCGATTGTCGCCCTGGCGGTGGCCGCCAACATCGTCTGGTCCGGCTACCACTTGATGCGGCGCTCGGCGCTGGGGCTGCTGGATACGGCGATCTCGCAGGAAGATCGCGACAAAGTGAATGCGGTCTTTGCAAAGTATGCGGCTGATGACGGCGTGGAGTTTCACTCTGTGCGCACACGCCAGGCCGGCCAACGGCAGTTCATCTCGACCCATGTGTTGGTGCCTGGCGACTGGACGGTGCAGCACGGCCATGATCTTCTGGAAGAGATTGAGGCGGAAATCCGGACGACATTGGATGGGGTGACAACGGTATTCACGCATTTGGAACCGTTGGAAGACCCAGTCTCCATGGCGGACATCGGCATTGACCGCAGCGGTTGAGTCCAGCGTACCAATGGCATTTTACAGGTCGCCGGATTTGGCGGTAGGCAGTAGAACGATTATCCTATACTTACCGACCGGTTAGTAAGTGATCGGTGGCGTAGTTTGATTGTTTATCTGGCGGGCGGTGGTATGCGGCCCGGCGGCGGCGAGTGTTGCCGGGCCCGCCACGTGGCAATGGCTGCGGCGGGAATTGGGGGTCTCCGGTTGGGTGTGGTGAGCACAACTGCCCATATCCGGCTGTACTGAAATGCGCAGTTCGTGCATGTTCGACAGGTAAGCGAATTTAGTAAGTAGAAAGGAATCTGAATGTACCCTCTGATCGTAGCAACCCACAACCTCATGCGTTGGGTCGTCGTCATCCTCGCCATCTATGCCCTCGTCCGCGTTTATATGGGATGGCTTGGCAAGAAGGAGTTCACCGAGACTGATCGGAAAGCGCTTTCGTTCTCTTCCATTGGCCTGGACATCCAGGTGTTGCTGGGCCTGGTGGTGTATTTCATGGGGGGATGGTTCAACGTCTTTGGCAACATGGGATCGGCTTCTGGTAAAGTACGCTTCTATGGCGTTGAGCACATCACGATGATGCTGATTGCGGTTGTCCTGGCGCACCTGGGTGTGGTGATGAGCAAGAAAGCCGCCACCCCGGCAGGGAAGTTCAAGCGCGCGGCGATCTACGTCACACTGTCGGTGCTTGCGGTGCTTGTCGGCATCCCGTGGCAGTACAGCAATTTGCTGCCGACGTTTTAGCCTTTGGCAACGTTGGAAGTGGCCCAGTGTGGGAGGTGTCACATGTCCGACACAATGGACAGCCATGACGCCATTCTGAGTGCCGCGAAACACCTGTTTATGCAACAGGGGTTTCGCGGCATTTCGATGCGGCAGATCGCAGAAGCGGTCGGCGTCACCAAAGCTGCACTCTATTATCATTTTCCCGGGACAAAGAGGATCTCTTTGTCGCCATCGTTGCCAGTTATCTGGAAGACCTTGGTAAATTGATCGCCGATGCCTCTGCCGAAGGCTGCACCAGCCGTGAGCAGATCGATGCCATCGTCCACCGGATTCTGTTGCAGCCGGTTGAGCAGCGGGCTATCTTGCGTTTGACCAGCCAGGAGTTGAGCAACGTCAGTGCGGAAACGCGGGCGCGCTTTCTTGAGCTCTACCATGAGCGTTTCATTGGTCGCATCACGGCCATCTTGCAGCACGGAATGGATACCCACGAACTGCGCCGGCTGGATCCCGGTCAAGCGACCTGGATGCTGCTGTGTATGATGTATCCATATTTTCAGGCGTCCCCCGGCGACCGGCTCGGCCCCACCAACGCGCAGATCGATCTATTGGTGTCGATCTTTTTTGACGGCCTCGCGGTTTGACGCTGATTTTTGCTTTGCACGGGTCTGTACATGCCCCGCACCCGGCGTCGTAGGCCGGCTCAGGCAAAGCGTTCTCCACTCCTGGTCACTTGACCAGTTTTCCAACTACACTCCTGACTAACACCATTCTCCCCACGTGCATGACGTCAGTGATGGCGTTCTGCTCTATAGTTGATCTGCCCGACACCTTCTGGTCCGTGCACAACGCATGTGCGCGGTATTCAAGAGCACTCAAGGAGGAATGCCCCATGTTGGTTAAGGAACGAATGGCAACGCCTGCCATTTCGGTTACTCCAGAAACGTCTTTTCAGGAAGCGCTGAAGTTGATGCGTGACCACAAATTCCGCCGCGTCCCGGTCGTCGATGGCAATGGGCACCTGGTTGGCATCATATCAGAACGCGATATGCTGCATGCGTCGCCGTCACCTGCAACGTCATTGAGCGTATGGGAGGTGAACTACCTCCTGTGGAAGCTCAAGGTGAGCGACATCATGACCCACAATGTGATTACAATCAACCTGAATGCACCGATTGAAGATGCCGCAAGCCTGATGGTTGCGCGCAAGATTGGTGGCCTTCCCGTGGTCGACGACGCAGGGGCCCTGGTGGGTGTGATTACCGAGACGGACATCTTCAAAGCGTTTGTCGAAATGCTTGGCGGTGGCGAAAAGGGGCTGCGCTTGACGTTGCAGGTGCCGAGTGGCAGCGGCGTGCTGGCGAAATTGTCGGAAGCCATTTACAACGCCGGCGGTATCATCCTCAGCGTTGGCTCGCTTGACCACGAAACCGATGGCAAGCGCGAGTTGATCGTAAAGGTGCGCGGCGTCAACAAGGAAAAGATTGTGAGTGTGCTGGAAGCGCTGGGCGATCATGTAATTGATGCCCGCGAGGTTTGATATTTCGGCAGGGTGCTGCCCCAGGACGCGTGCGATTTTCAATGATGTCGCGAAAGACGCGCTGGGTGCACCCTACCGGCCAATTTCGTATTCATTTGAAGGAGATCCAGAAATGCCCAGAAATATGGTGACCATCGACGGCAACGAAGCCGCCGCGTACATCGCTTACAAGACGAGTGAAGTTGCGGCCATTTATCCAATTACGCCGTCGTCGCCGATGGGTGAACTGGCCGATGCCTGGAATGCTGCTGGCGAGCGCAACCTCTGGGGCAGTGTGCCGACGGTGATTGAAATGCAGTCGGAAGGTGGCGCCGCCGGCACCGTGCACGGTGCATTGCAGACAGGCGCCCTGACGACGACGTTTACGGCGAGCCAGGGTCTGCTCCTCATGATCCCAAACATGTACAAAATCGCCGGCGAGTTGACTTCGGCCGTCTTCCAGATTGCCGCCCGTTCGCTGGCGGCGCAGGGGTTGTCGATCTTCGGCGATCACAGTGACGTGATGGCCGCACGCAGCACAGGTTTTGGCATGCTCTTTGCCAACTCGGTGCAGGAAGTGATGGACCTGTCGCTAATCACAATGGCCAGCACGCTTGAGGCGCGCGTGCCTTTCATGCACATTTTTGATGGATTCCGCACCTCGCATGAAGTCAGTAAGATCGAGCAATTGGCGGACGAAGATGTGCGCGCCATGATCGATGACGAGTTGGTGCAGGCGCACCGCGCGCGTGCGCTCACACCGGATCGCCCCGTCATGCGTGGCACGGCACAGAATCCGGACGTCTATTTCCAGGCGCGTGAGAGCAGCAACTCGTTTTATCTGAAGACGCCCGGTATCGTCCAGGCGCAGATGGACAAGTTCGCCCAATTGACCGGACGCCAGTATCGCCTGTTTGACTATGATGGTGCACCGGACGCGATCGCGTCATCGTCTTGATGGGGTCTGGCGCCGAGGCCGTGCAAGAAACGGTTGATTGGCTGAACGCGCACGGCGAGAAGGTGGGCATCTTGAAAGTGCGCCTCTATCGTCCCTTCTCAATGGAACACCTGGTGCGGCGCTACCGGCATCAGTTAAGAAGATCGCCGTGCTGGATCGGACGAAAGAACCTGGTTCGGCCGGTGAGCCCCTGTATGTCGATGTCGTGACCGCGATTTCGGAAGCACTTGGCGCAGGCCTCGCACCTTTCGCCGCAATGCCGCGTGTCATCGGTGGGCGGTACGGGCTCTCCTCCAAAGAGTTTACGCCGGCGATGGTCAAGGGCATCTACGACGAACTCAAAAAGCCAGCGCCCAAGAACCACTTCACGATTGGCATTGTCGACGATGTCACCAACACGAGTCTCGACTACGATGCCAACTTCATGATTGAGCCCAAAGAAGTGGTGCGCGCCGTCTTCTGGGGGCTGGGATCCGATGGCACCGTAGGCGCTAATAAAAACTCGATCAAGATCATCGGCGAGGAAACCAATAACTGGGCGCAGGGTTACTTTGTCTATGACTCCAAGAAATCCGGTGCGCGCACCGTCTCCCATCTACGGTTTGGCCCAAAGCCAATTCACAGCACCTATCTGATTCAGAAGGCCAACTTTGTTGGCGTTCATCAGTTTGGCTTTCTGGAGCGCTTCGACATCTTGACCATCGCCCAGCATGGTGCAGTGCTACTGCTCAATGCACCCTATGCGGTCGATGAGGTCTTGGAACAACCTGCCGCGCATCATCCAGGAAGAGATCATCGAGAAGCAACTCAAGGTCTACGTGATCGATGCGTATGAGGTGGCCGCCAAACAGGGGATGCCCGGTCGCATCAACACGGTCATGCAGACTTGTTTCTTTGCGATTTCGGGCGTCCTGCCCCGTGATGAGGCAATCGAGCAGATCAAGTACTCGATCAAGAAGAGCTACGGCAAGCGTGGTGAGGCAGTTGTTCGCTCCAACTTTGCGATGGTTGATGCCACCCTTGCCAACCTCTTCGAAATGAAGGTGCCGGCCAAGGTAACCAGCACGATCGAAATGCCGCCGGCCGTGCCCGCGGATGCGCCGGCGTTTGTGCAGGACGTCACAGCAGTCATGATTCGCGGCGACGGCGACCTGTTGCCGGTCAGTGCGCTGCCGGTGGACGGCACCTATCCGACGGCCACCACCCAATGGGAGAAGCGCAATATCGCGCTCGAAGTGCCGGTCTGGGATCCGGCGGTGTGCATCCAGTGCGGTAAGTGCGTCTATGTTTGCCCGCATGCCGTCATCCGTGCAAAGCTCGTGGAGCCGGCGGACCTGGTGGATGCGCCCGAAGGCTTCAAAGTCTGGGACTCCAAGTTCCGTGAAGTGCCAGACAAGAAATACACGTTACAGGTGTCGGTGGAAGATTGCACGGGCTGCCAGTTGTGCGTCGAAGTGTGCCCCGCCAAGAACAAGCAGGCGGTGGGACGCAAGGCGATCAATATGGAGCCGCAACTGCCCTTGCGCGAGCAGGGCGCCCTCGATTGGGAATTCTTCAAGAATCTGCCGGAGCAACCACTGGTTGATGAACTGAAGTGGTCGAATGTCAAAAACGTGCAGTTGCTGCAGCCGCTCTTCGAGTTCTCCGGTGCATGCGCCGGTTGTGGCGAGACGCCTTATCTGAAACTGGTGAGCCAACTCTATGGCGACCGGTCGGTCATTGCGAACGCCACCGGCTGCTCCAGCATCTACGGTGGCAACCTGCCGACGACGCCGTGGGCGCAGAACCCGCTAGGTCGTGGGCCGGCGTGGTCGAATTCGCTCTTTGAAGACAACGCCGAATTTGGCCTCGGCATGCGGGTCACGCTGGACAAGCAGCGCGAATATGCGCAGGAGTTGGTGGTTCGGCTCCGTCCCATGATTGGCGACGATCTTGCCGATGCGCTCCTCGCTGCCGATCAGAGTGAAGATGCCGGGATCGAGGCGCAACGCGGGCGCGTGGCTGAACTAAAGGCAAAATTGGCCAAAGCCGATTCACCGGAAGCGCGTGACCTGCTCTCGCTTGCCGACAAACTGGTGCGCAAGGATGTCTGGATTATCGGTGGCGACGGTTGGGCCTATGACATTGGCTACGGTGGTCTGGATCACGTGCTGGCAAGCGGGCGCAACGTCAACATCATCGTCCTCGACACCGAAGTCTATTCGAACACCGGTGGTCAGGCTTCCAAGGCGACCCCGCTCGGTGCAGTGGCCAAGTTTGCCTCCAGTGGCAAGCGCACACCGAAGAAGGATCTGGCCAAAATGGCGATGGACTACGGTTACGTCTACGTGGCGCGGATTGCCATGGGCGCCAGTGATGCACAAACCATCAAGGCAATCGTTGAAGCAGAGTCCTATGACGGACCTTCGTTAATCATTGCCTACAGCCACTGTATTGCCCATGGCATCAACATGGCGAAGGGTTGGATCAGCAGCGGCTGGCGACGGAGTCCGGGTATTGGCCGCTCTATCGCTTCGATCCGCTGTTGCGGGCGAGTGGGCAGAATCCGTTCCAACTCGATTCCAAGTCGCCCAAGATTCAGTTCCGCGACTATGCGATGAACGAGACGCGCTACCGAATGCTTGCACAAAGCGATCCGGCGATCTTCGATACGCTGATGATTGAGGCGCAAGCGTGGATCGACCAGAAGTGGAAGGACCTTCAATATCTTGCGGCCGAGCCCGTGTAGATCGTGATCTGAACTGGCCAGGGCGGGTAGTCCATAGCGAGACCACCCGCCTTGCGCCGGTCACGCCGGAACCCATCACGGTTGCCATTCTTGAAAGGATATGTGTCATGGTTGACCTCACTACAGATTATCTTGGTCTGACCCTTAAACACCCGGTCGTGCCCTCTGCATCGCCGCTTTCCGATGGGATTGATAAGATCCGCCGGTTGGAGGATGCAGGCGCCGCCGCCGTCGTGATGTACTCGTTGTTTGAAGAGCAGATCGTTGGCGAAAGCCACATCCTCGATCATTACCTTTCCTACGGCGCTGAGAGCTTTGCCGAATCGCTCAACTATTTCCCGGAAATGGATAGCTACAATGTTGGGCCGGGAGGGTACTTGGAGTTGCTCCGCAGAGCCAAAGAGGCAGTAGACATTCCCATCATCGCCAGCTTGAACGGCGTTTCGACGGGTGGTTGGGTTGATTACGCGCGCATGATGCAAGATGCCGGCGCCGATGCGCTAGAACTGAACATCTACTACGTGGCGACCGACACCAAGATGACCGGGCTGGAAGTGGAGCAGATGTACGTTGACGTTGTGAAAGATGTCAAAGCCAACATCTCGATCCCGCTCTCGGTCAAATTGGGGCCGTATTTCAGCTCATTTGCGAATATGGCGTTGAAGCTATCTGACGCCGGCGCCGATGGACTGGTGATCTTCAATCGTTTCTATCAACCGGACTTTGATCTGGAGCGATTGGAAGTTGTGCCAAACTTGATGCTGAGCACGCAATGGGAACTGCGCCTGCCGCTACGATGGGTGTCGATCCTCTACAAGCGTGTGCCGGTTGACTTTGCGATCACCAGCGGTGTGCATGGCTACGAAGATGTGATTAAGGGCTTGATGGCGGGCGCAAATGTGACGATGATGGCTTCTGAACTCTTGAAGAATTCGATCAAGCGCCTGGGCGTTGTTGTTCATGAACTGGAAAACTGGCTCGAAGAGCACGAGTACGACTCAGTGCGCCAGATGCAGGGCAGCATGAGCCAGGCAAACGTTGCAGAACCGGCGGCGTTCGAGCGCGCCAACTATATGAAGGTTCTGCAGTCCTGGAAGTTCGACCCGACGGGCGTTCTAAAGCGATAGTGCAGAGCTCCACCCTGCACATGATCACGGAGGCGTTCCATGACTAAGCGCAAAGTGCTGATCCCGATGGATGGCTCCGAATTCAGCCGGCAAATCGTGCGGACAGTTAAGGAGTTTCTTGACCCGCACGATGTGTCGCTCGTGTTGCTGCGTGTCGCAGCCACCGAGCGTGCCGCTGGAGATTCCATCTGCCCGTGACATGCTGGTTGGCAGTTATCCAACCTCAGGCTCCTATGAGGCCTACAATGCGGCCGTTGAGCGCAGCTACGCCATGGTGGAACATGAGATGGATAACCTGCGCGCCGAACTTGCGGAGGAGATGCGCACCGACGCCGACTATCTGCGTGAGCAGGGATTCACCGTCAAGATCGATGTTCACTTCGGTGATCCCGCCCAGCGCATCGTCCAGTATGTGAACGACGAGCAAGTGAAGTTGGTGGCGATGGCGACGCATGGCCGCTCCGGGCTCAGTCGCCTTGTGTTGGGCAGCGTGGCCGAACGCGTCCTGCGGGGGGCATCGATTCCGGTGCTGTTGTTGCGACCGGAAGAAAACGTGGCTGAACGCAGCGCTACCAATCAGTTGGCGTCGGCGCTGGGCCAGACGAGCAGCTTGCGGCTGGCGGCGGCGACCGACGGCTCCCCCTTTGGCCAGCGTGCGGTGACGCTGGCGGGAAAGTTGCAGAACTCGCTCGGTGGGCAACTCACCGTGCTCGTCACCGCGACCGGGCGCGAAGGTGTGGGCCGCGCTCAGGAGACCATGAAGTCCATTGTCGAATTGGTGTCGGAGGTCAAGCCCCCACCGCAGATGGTTCCGCTCGTCGGCTATGCGGATGAGGTGCTGCTTTCCTACCTAAAAGAACATGCGTGCAACGTGCTGGTGGTTGGCGCCTTTGCCGACCGGAGCGCCGGCGGCGCGCACTCGGTGGGACCTACCGCACACCGGCTTGTGCAAGAGGCGCCTGCCTCCGTCTTACTCATGAAGGGCAGCAGCCAGTCTTTTCGGAATCTGCTGGTCTGCGCGAGTGTCGACGACGAGGCCGTGGTGGCGGTCGCCGCACAATTTGCACAGGCGATGGGCGCAAGCCTGCGCCTGCTGCATGTGGCTCCCCCTTCGGCCGCGATCTATCTGCCGGAATCCGGTGGTGACAAGGTCAATATCGAAGCGGTGCTACAGCAGGGAACGCGCTTATCGAGCGTGATTCATGATTGGGAGCAGCGCCTGAAGGCGTATGGGTTTGACCGATCCGCCATCATGATCCAGCCCGGTTCGGCGCCGGAAGTGATCCTCCAGCACACGCGCGATGAGGATTATGATCTCGTCATCGTTGGCAGTGAGTCCAGCCCCGGGCACTTCCCGGGCAGTATTGCCAATACGGTCGTCCGGTTTGCCGATCAATCTGTCTTTCTGGTGCGAACGCGCACAAAATAGGGCGCTTCCCACCTGTGCGATAACCCTGACCAACCAGCGAGCGTTCTGCCTGCTGGTTGGTGTTCGCCAGCAAGGAGGACTCCAATGAACAAGCGACATCTGACCGAAGTGCAAGACTGGATGAGTGAACAGCCGGTGGTCATTGCGCCTGATGCAACCCTGGCTGAGGCATACCGGTTGATGCTGGAAAAGGAAGTGCGGCGCCTGCCGGTGGTCGAACGCGAACTGATTGGCATTGTGACCCTGGGTGACATCTTGCGTGGGACGCCGGTCACGAGTGACGATGTCGACACTGAGACGCAGTTGCTGCTCAGCGAGCGGCGCGTGCGCGACGTCATGACCTATGATCCCGTGACCATCAACCCGAGCGCCACCATCCAAGAGGCGGCGGAACGCATGCTGGAATATCAGGTGAGCGGTCTGCCGGTGGTGCGCAACGGCAAGGTGGTCGGCGTCATCACGGAGAGTGATATCTTCCGCCTGGTTGTGGAGTCCTGGTCCGCAGAAGGCTAGCTTCCCGCCTTTCGGGTGCGAACCACAATTTGTTTGGCCGCGCGTCACGATCACGTAGTGACGCGCGTAGTATTTGCTACATTTGACGTATACCTCTCTACCATCCACATGCTAAGGTTGTGATCGTGAAGTTTCGCTGAAATTGGCGGACTGCCGCCCGTTGAAGCTTGCTGCGCTGCGTTCTGCAAGCGCCAATTTGGGGACGCTACGCCGCAAGCACAGCAACATCGCAACCAACTGAACTCCCGTCCAGCTAGCTTCGGCCAATCAGGCCGGCAAAAGCTGTTTGCCGCCCGTTGAACATGAAAAACAAAATATTCGGCATTCTTTGAGGGCCGTGCGTTCACCGCACTGCGCTCGCGATTCTCCTTGGAAGGAATCACGATCATGAAGCTCCGCAACTATCACCTACGAAGCCTGGTGGGCATTTTTCTGCTTGCCGTTGTCTTTTGTTTGCTGGGCGTGGCATTTGCGCCCGTAGCCGCGCACGCTGCTGGGACGATCGGCACGGACATCGGCGATCCCACCGATCCGGCGCCGGCGACCCTTGGGGGCGGCGACGATCCGGTGTACGCCATGCGTCCCGCGAATGATTGTACTGAGGCTGTGGCTGAAGGTGCTCTTTGTCTGGAGTTGGCGGCGCCTTTTCCGAATATGGAGTCGATTTTATTCCCTGGGTCTGGACTGACGTATTATGCGTCGGCCACTGGTTGGTTGAATGGTTACACCGGCCCCATGTATGTCACCGACGGGTCTTTCTCAACGATACTGACGCTTCCGCCTGGCACCGGTGCGTTCTATCTGTATTTTCGGCCACATGCCGACCCATTTGCGACCTTCACGGTCAATATCTACGACAAAGATGATGTGCTCCTCGATACGCTCACGACTACGCTATCTCGTGACGTCGCGTTCCCGATTACGATGTGGTCATTGACGGGTTCCGCCGAGATTCGTAAAGTCGAAATTACGACTGCCCCTGGCGTTAGCGTCGCCATCGGGCAGGTCGGCATCGCGACCGAACTACCGGAAGTCGCCATCAACAACTTCACTTGGGAGTACTTCAATCCGCCACCCGCCGATGCCGGCGAGACCTGGCTTGGCGGGCAGGGCTATCCGGTCGCAGGCGGCGAAATCCTGTACTCGTATGAGATCTGCAACAACGCGCTGGATCCCTACAACACCAATAGCTACGCTGAGGACATCCAGGTTGTCAGCCAGATCGTGCCGCCGGTGGTCAGCGACCAATATTCCAATACGCTGCCGCTGATGTGGTACATTGCCGACACCCTTGAATTGAGCGGCACCGTCGGCAGTTGCAGCGATGACTGGACCGACGGTTACCAGATCACCTGCGCCATCGGTGATTTGGCCGCCAATGAATGCCGATCGTTCCAGGTCAAGACGTATATCAGCCCGCTGGCATTGGTCAATAGCGGGCCGGTTGGCGCGGTCAAGCAAGTGCAGGCCTACGCGATCTCCAGCAATTTTGTTGAAGGTCCAAATCAAGAGGAGGCGCAGCACATCATCCAGGCCCAGGCGGACTTGCAGTTGACGAAGACGCTGGTCCCCGGATCCGAGCGGCGTCCCCGGTCTGTACCTCTGCAGCATTGCGGGCGACAACCTTGGTCCCAGGCGCGCTTTTGTGGCCGTGCGTGACGACATTCTTGCCAGTGGCGCCTTCGAGCTGGTTTCTATCATTACAGACGCAGTGCACAGCCAGGTGACGCTCTCGCTCATTCCGGCGCCAGAAGGCGGGCAATCGCTCGAATTTGTGTTGCTAGACGCGCTGGAGCCGGTGTCGTGGCCTTTCCCGCCGTGGTTTGTCTCACCGGGCGCGATTGACTCATTCCCATGGCCGGGCCACGGGCGCTGGACGATTCAAATGCAACTGAGCGCGAGCGGGCCGCAGGTCGTCAGCAACTGCGCGGAGGTGTTCACGATCCATGCGCCCGACGGCTATGGCGCGCCGTCCACGTTTGTCCCCACGCCTGACCCGAATAGCGCCAACAACCGCGCCTGCGTGAACCTCGACATTGCGGGAACGGCTGACCTCGCCATCGATAAGTCGTGGTCAATGCTGGATACGGAGACGCCGGTCGCCGGTGCGACCGTGGTCTATACACTCTCGGTTGCAAACCTTGGTCCAAGCGCTGCCAACAACGTCGTGGTCGAGGATATTTTGCCTGCTGGTCTTGCGGCCGGCACAGTCACCATTGTGCAGGCGTTCCCCGGCGCAGAATGCACTGTCGGTGTACCGGGTGACCCGGCGCAGCCCCTGCGCTGCAATATCGGCAATATTCAGGGTGTGGGCGCGGCTGGGGCGGATGGACTCGAGGTGGTCCTGACTGCGCAGATTGACCCGGCCTACTTCGCTGAGAATGCCGATCCGGTGCTGTTGTCATCGCCGTGGTTGAATAACAGCGCCAGGGTGGCGTCAGATACGTTTGACCCTGACATGTCCAACAATATGGCCACGGTGTCCATTGCGATCGGCGAGTCGACCACCTTCGAAGTCGATGTGTGGGGTGAGCCAGAATCGGTTGTGGCCGGCGAGGTCATGCAGTACCCAATAGTGCTGCTCAATCATGGCCCCAGCGTCGTGCGTGACTTCGACATCGACGTCAACACAGGGTTGCTGCCAGGGCGAATCACCGGATATCAGATAATGACCGGCGACGCGCAGTGTAACATCGGCGCCATGACCAGCACTGCGCTCGACTGCATCGGCGAGCGGCTGGGCGTTGGCTCGGACAATGCAGTCGAGATCGTTGCCACCGTGCTCATCGATCCGGGCGCCATGCCCGATGCCGATCCCCCGGAAGGCTATGAAGTGATGGTTTCCGCCTATGATGACACTGGCACGACGATCGTCACGGACACGACCCGGACCTATGTTGCGACCTTTGCCGACCTGGAGGTCACCAAGACGGCCAGTACGAATACGCCGGTTGCCGGCGAAACGATGACGTTCGAGATCGTTGTATCAAATGCAGGGCCATCGACCGCGCGTAGTGTTGTGTTGACGGATGTATTGCCGGCCGGCATGTCCAGCCTGATCGACACACTTGGCTGTGGCGCCGCGTTGGAAGGCTGCTGGTTGGGGGATATCGATGCGGGGCAGCAGAAATCGGTGCAGGTGACAGTGCAGGTGGACGATGAGGTTCCCTGCGGAAGCACGCTCGATAACACCGTTCTTGTCTCGTCGGGTACGCAGGATCCGGATGGGATTGATCCCTCCACGACGGCGTCGGTCAGTGTGGCTTGCTTGAGCGATCTGCGGGTGCTGAAGTTCGGCAAGCCGGACGGAGCCGTGCGTGCGGGTGAGATGTTGACCTACACGGTGCTCGTCGACAACCTGGGGCCGAGTGCGGCTGAGGGTGCCAACGTCAAGGATCTCTTTGCCGCTTCGATGCCATTTTCGGTCATCAGTATGACGTCCAATATCGCCTATGGCGAAGACATGACCTGCAACGTGGATCCCGCGACGCTGCCCGTCTATGTGAATTCGGCGCCTTATCAACTGCAGATTGAATGTACGCTTGCGGAAGAACTCCCGCCGCTCCAACCGGATGCCGGGCGCTGGACCCTCGACTTCACTGTGGTGGCCCAGGCAGGCGGCAGCATCAACAATGTGGTGGCGGTGAGTTCGACGTCGTCCGATCCGGACCTGACCAATAATCAGGCGACCACGGCGCATGACGTCACTGCCGTTGCTGACCTTGAGATTACGAAGCGCGTGAGTGATTCGCTTGTGGCCGGAATGCCCGCCACTTACGTGATTGATGTGAACAATCTTGGGCCTTCGGCTGCCGAGAATGTGGTGGTGATCGACAGTTTGCCTCCGGGATTCCAACCCACCGGCTATTCGATCCTGGATGGTGAGGGGCTCCCCTGGCCCGGCGCGTGCCAACTGGGCGGCGGCAGCAGCAGCACCGATCAGATGACCTGCGCACTCGGCGCACTTTCTGGCGAGTTCAAGGCCGCCGGCGCCTCGGGGCAGGTTGAGATCACAGTCGTGGGCGACCTGGATCCGAATATTGCGGACGGCACCTCGCTCAATAACGATGTCATGGTCGTTGCCGACACGCTCGATGCCAACAACGGCAACAACTTTGCCTCGGTTGCGGCGCCGGTGAGCAACGCTGTCACCCTTCAGGCATCGAAACAAGCGATTGACCCATTTGTGTATGCCGGCAACGCGGTCAGCTTTATGATTTACGTCGAAAATGATGGGCCGTCGACGGCGCGTCACGTGCAGATTGACGACATGTTACCGCCTGGATTTGCGATCCTCAAACTTGTACCTGCATACGGCGAGATGACCTGTGCCTACGGTGGCAGTTCAATTGTGCTTGCGCACTGCACCCAGGATGCCCTGGAGCCGGGCGAACATATGGCGGTGGTGATCGAGGCTGGCGTCCCTGCCTACTGGGATCAGGACACCTACACGAACACCGCCTACATCAAGGCCCAAAACCGCTACGAGGACGACATTGCGGTTGAAGCCGCGATCCCAGTTGTCCATGAAGCGTTGTTGAAAGTGACCAAAGCAGCCAGCGACAATACGCCAGCGACGGGCAGCCAGGTCACCTTTGACATTGCAGTCACAAATGAAGGTCCTAGCCAGGCGTGGGACGTGGTCGTGCAGGACGCCCTGCCGCTGGGTCTCACCTATGTCATGGATACGCGCGGTTGTGGCGTCGAGGCGCTTGCTGCGGGCCAGTGTGGGATCGGCAATGTGGGCCCTGGCGAGACTGCGCACATGCAGGTGGTCACGACGGTTGATATTGACGCCGCGTGTGGAGTGGATCTCGTGAACCAGGCGACGGCGCAGGAGAATCTTTTCCAGAACATCAACAATACCGGCGGCACTGCTGCGGTCACGCCCCGTTGCGTCGCTGACTTGCGTCTGCAAAAGATGGGCAAACCAGATGGCACGGTCCGCGCCGGCGACACCATCACCTACACGCTGATTGTGGACAATCTTGGCGCCGGGTATGCCTATGACGTCAATATCATCGATCTCTTTTTTGGCTCGATGGCGTTTGACTGGGCCATCGTGGACTCGAATCTGGAGATGACGTGCGAAGAAGAGGACGGCAGTGTCACAGCCGCTCCCTTCATTGCGGATGAAGTAGAGTGTAGTCTGGATGAGCCGCTGCCGCCCCTACCAAGCGAAGAGAGCCGCTGGATCCTGACACTGGCGGCCAGGGCAACCGAGGATGGAAGCCTGAATAACATGGCCACGGTCCACGCCGCGGGCAGCGTCGATCCTGATCTGAGCAACAACGTGGCCTCCTCCGCTCATCAGATTTCGGCCACCGCCGACCTGGTGGTGGCAAAGCAACTGCTGGATGCCGAGACGCTGGTCGCGGGCGTTGATGCCAGTTATCAGGTGGACGTGACCAATCTGGGGCCGTCCATTGCAGAAGGGGTCATGCTTAAAGACTATCTACCTGCGGGTATGGAACTTACCGGCTATTCCGGTACGGGTGACCCAGGGGAGCATTTCTCGTGCTATGGCGGTGTGCCTGGTGCGGTGGACGCACCACTGGCCTGTTCTTTCGGCAACCTGGAACCCGGCGAGACGCAGACCATCATTGTCGGCGTCAGAGTGAATGCCGATGTGCCAGGTGGGATCTACCTGGCTAACTCCGTCACCGTTGATTCCAGCGCGTTTGATCCGAACATGCAAAACAACTACGCCCAGTCAAGCGCGCTGGTCGAAAACTCCGCGGATCTTCAGATTGAGAAAGCCAGTGTGCTGGACGCAGTGCTGGCGGGCAATGTGGTCGCGTATGATCTGACGGTCAGAAATATGGGGCCATCGATCGCACGGGATGTCAGGTTCTCCGACCTACTGCCGTTCGAGGGTGAGGTGCTGTCGGCACGGGTGCTGTATGGTGATGCAGACACCACGTGCGAAATCATGGGATCCATCACGCCGGGGATGATCTGCCAGGACGAGGACATGGATCCTGGCGAGTACATGGTCGTCAGACTGCAGGCGCAAGTCAGCGAACTTCAACTGGACGGGACGGTGACGAACGTTGCGACGGTTGTATCGGACACACCGGACCCTGATCTGACCAACAACGAGGCAAGTGCGGAAACGCTGATCGTGCTGGCAAGCGCAGATGTGCAAATCTGGAAGTTCGGAGAACCTGATGAGGTGCTTGCCGGCGAACCCGTTGAGTACTGGATTGAAGTCTACAATGCGGGTCCGTCACCTGCTTATGATGTCTATGTGCAGGACTTCCTGCCGTTTGCAGGCGAGGTGTTAAGTGTAGCGGTCTCAGAAGGCTCTGGCTCGTGTCAGGTCGTTGGTCCGGTTACGCCCGGCGTCAACTGCCAGTTCGGAACGTTGCCGGTAGGTCATTGGTTGACGGTGCACCTTGCCGCAAGGGTCAGTGTCGCGCAGCCTTCCGGAGAAGTGAATAACGAGGCATACGTCTATTGGAATCAACCGTTCGGTGTAGAGGCTGAGGCTTCTGCCGTCGCTGAGACCGACATTGTCGGTGCGGAGGCCGAACTGTACGTCGAAAAAGTGGCCTTTTCGCCGGGCGTGAATGCCGGCGATACGATCGCGTTTGCGATTGAGGTGTTCAACGGGGGCAATTCTGAAGCCGCCGATGTGCATGTCACAGATCAACTACCGTTTGCCGGTGAAGTGCTAAGCGCCGTCGTTGTCGAAAACGTTGGCATCAAGGCCGCGGATATCGGCCAACTCCAGGTGCAGGCAGCCACGGCAACAAGTGCAGGTGACTGCGAACTGGTTGGACCTATCCTTATCGGCGTCGAGTGTGACCTCGGGTCAATCCCTGTGGGTTATGGTAAGGTCGTAATTCTCCAAGCGCGCGTCAGTGAAACACAGGAGGGTGGTCAGTACACCAACAGCGCCTACGTCGGCTGGACCACACCGCAAGGTGATCGGGACGCAACAGATGCGGATGCACCCTTCAGTATTGTGGCTGCAGATTCCGACCTGACGATCAGGAAGTCTGGCGCACCCCAGACGGTGACGAGTGGCAACAACGTGCGGTATACGATCACCGTGCAGAACACCGGCAACGCAGATGCAACGAATGTCGAGATCCGTGATCAACTCCCATTCCGTGGGGAGGTATTGAATGCAACGGTCGTGAGCGGACCGGGCACGTGCGAACTGACCGGTCCGGCCGTACAGAGCATTGTCTGCAAAGCAACCGCGCTGGCGCCCGACCAGGTTATGCAGGTGCTCCTGGAGGCCAACGTATTGCGTGCGCAATTAAGCGGCGTTGTTACAAATGTTGCCCTGGTGACGTGGACGACGCCGCAGGGTGAGCGTGGCGCGGAAGAGGTAGAAGCGCAAACGACCATCAACCGTGCAATTGCGGAGCTTGAGCTCTCAAAGACCGGATCACCAGTGCAGCTTCCAGCGGGCGACATTGTGACCTACAATCTGGTGCTCCACAATACCGGCAACACGGCAGCGCGCGATGTAGAGGTGGTCGACATGATGCCGTTTGCCGGTGAAGTGATCAACGCCACCTTTGTCAGGGGAACCGGCACCTGTGCGATCATGGGGGCTGCGGCGCCTGGCATCAGTTGTCGCATCGCCCAGGTGGATGCAACACGGTACAACGAGATCCAGGTGCAAGCACGAATTGACGAACAGCAGCCTGCCGGCGTCGTCGACAATGTCCTCAGGGTTAACTGGTTGAACGCTGGCGGGGCGCGTGTCTTTGGCACCGCGACGGCGACGACAGGCCTCGAGACGGCGAGGGCGGAGATGAGCATGACGAAGAGCGGGACGCCTGCAGATGTGCTGGCTGGCGATCCTGTGCAGTATGAATTGGTCATCAAGAATGCAGGACCATCGGCTGCGCGCGATGTCGAGATTCGCGATATCTTGCCGTTCAAGGGTGAGGTTCTCAATGTCGCCATGTTGTTGGGCAATGGCGCCTGTAATGACCTTGGGCCTGTGCAACCGGGGATTGACTGCCAATTGGCGCAAGTGCCGGCCGGTGGCATCGTCAAGATCATCTTTGCGGCGAGGATTGCCGAGGAGCAACCCGCCGGTCAAGTGACAAATGAGGCCGTGTTGAACTGGACGAACCCACAAGGCACGCGTGCTCAGTTGAAGGCTTCGGCAGTGACGCACATCAACCAGACTGCGGCCGTGGTCAAGGTCCAGAAGAGTGGGAAGCCGAGTACGGTGCTCGCCGGTGAGCCGGTGCAGTATACGATTTCCGTTGTGAATAATGGCCCTTCGCCAGCCCACAATCTGGTGTTGAATGATCTACTGCCCTTTGCCGGCGCCGTGAACAGCGTGGCCGTCACGGAAGGCAGCGCTGAATGCCAGGTGTTGGGGCCTGTCCAGCCGGGCATCAATTGCCAGCGCGCTGAACTTGCCCCCGGTGAAACGATCAAGGTTGTCCTGGCGGCCACGGTGGAGGCCACTGTCGCCGAGGGTGAATATACCAACAGGGCAACGGTCAAGTGGGATGAGGGTGCTACCAATGGCGCGACGATGACGTTGATTCGCAACTATGCCGACCTGGCGTTGGCCAAGACGATCGTGTCCACCAGTGACGATCGCGAAGGGGTCTATGCGTTGACCTATGGCGATCGTATGACCTATCGGCTGATGGTCACAAACCACGGACCGTCGGTGGCCCGCGGTGTGGTAGTAGATGACACCTTACCGAAGGCCGTGCGCTATATGCTCGACACGCTCTCGTGTGGGGCTGCGCTTGCGAACTGTAAACTGGGCGACCTGGCCGTTGGTGAAAGTCGCAGCTTTGACATCGTGGTGAAGGGTGTTAATAGCGACTACTGCGGGAAAAACTTCCGGAACGTGGCGACGGTAGCCAGCGACATACCTGACGCCAGCGCCGATAACAACCGCGCCAGTGTGGCGGCGACACTTCTCTGTCCCACGGGGATGAACCTGGACGGGCAGTACAGCCCCACCCCGGCGTTGGTCCTCAAGCCGGTGACCTTCTCGTTCCTGGTCACCAACGAAGGCCCCAGCCCGATGCTCAATGCGCAAATGAATCTATTGGTACAGGGTGCAGGTCCCTTCACGCTGCTATCGGCGAGTGCAGATGGGTTTGGCAATCGTCCAGATGCAATATGCCAGTTGCAGGAGGGCAACACGCCCATGGCGATCTTGTGTACGCCCGGTACGAAGATCGAGCCGATGAGTCATGAGTCGGTGGCGCCGGACAATCCAATCCCGGGTGAAATGGAGTCGCCGCCGGATTTGTCCGTCTTCAACAGCGCATCGGTGCAGTACATGCCGCTGTTGCTTGACTCAGGGCACGGTAGGTGGCTCGTTCACATTACGATTCTACCGCGGGCGGTGGGTGAGTATAGTGTGCATGCCGCAGTGACGTCTGACAACCCACAGGAGTCGGGCGGCACTGGAGATACAACGGTGGTCGCGCAGGTCAAGTGAGGTCGGTATGTAGCCAATCTGTCCGCCAGACAAGCTGGCAGACAGGGGCGCTTCCAAGGTGTACGCCGGCAGGCAAGCGCTTCGCCTGCCGGCGTACTGATCAGAAGGACGGCATCGCTAGACCACAATATTTTCTGCCCGCGCCGCTTCGATTAGTTCCTCTTTGAGATTCCACAGTTTTCGTGACAGCGACACATGATAAATGTGTGGGTTGACCAGGCGCCGGATGCCTGGATCGAGCGCTGCGACGTCGCTGATGCGTTGCTGGCGGATTTCTTCCAGGCTGGGCATGGCGTAGACTACCTTGCCATTTCGCATGATCTCGACATGCAGCGACTCCATGCGGGTGATCTCACGGCGGGAGATGGCACGGTATTTTGTGTGGTCTGACGGGTGGTGCAGAACGATTTTCTCCATTGTTTCGGGGTTTTCGTCTTCTAACATGACCAGATCGGCCGTGGCTTTATTGCGGCGATCGTAGAGTCGCCACACCCGTTTACTGCCGGGATTTGAGACCTTCGACGGGGTTTCCGAGATCTTGATGGCGGAGTTCCATTGCCCATTCTGCTTAACGGCCACCAATTTGTAGACACCACCCAATGCGGGCTCGCCCCACGATGTGATCAGGCGCGTGCCGACGCCATATACCAATCGCTTGATCAGGTGATCGGGATCAACGCCGTAGCGCGGCGCCTCCTCACTGATCTGGGTGATGATCTGCCAGATGACGAGCTCATCCAGATCGCTGGAGAGGACGATGGCGGTGTCTTCAAAGCCGGCATCGTTGAGTAACTTCGCGGATTGGATGCTCAAGTAGGCGAGGTCACCCGAATCCAGCCGGATGCCAACCGGCTTGTGCCCCTTGCGCCTGAGTTCCTCGAAGACGGTGATCGCATTGGGCACGCCGCTTTCCAAGGTATCGATGGTGTCGACCAGGAGTAAGGTGTCATCCGGATATACATCGGCGTAGGCACGGAAGGCGCCCAGTTCGCCGTGGCCAAGCGCCATACTCAACTGGACCATGCTGTGCGCGTGTGTGCCCCGCCGAACTCCAAGATCATGCCGCCGCGGCTGGCGTCGACCATGCGCGCGGCTTTGGTGGCAATGAGTGTTTGGTAGTTCAGGGTGTTCAGCAACGCCGTCTCGAGGATTTGCACCATCGCCATTGGGCCGCTCACGACGGTCAGCGGTGTGTTTGGATGGACCACGCGTCCCTCTGGAATGGCGTGAATGGTGACCGCATCGAAATTCCCGTAGCTGCCCAGATATTGTAGAAAATCCTCGCCGAAGAGCGCGTTGCCATTGCTGTCGAGATGGCCGCGCAAATAATCCAGATCCTGCGCGCGAAAGTGCGCGTCTTTCATCCAGTCGAGCAACCACGCCATCCCGGCATTGACGCAGTAACCAGCCTGGTGTTGGTCGTAGTCGGGATTGCGTCGGAAGTAGTGGTCGAATTGCGCCTCCAATTCATGCAGCCCCAGCCGGTAATACAACTGGGCCATCGTTAGCTGGTACTGGTCGGTGAAAAGAATGCCCCGCATGGTTGCGTGATCAAGGGTCTGCATGACCGGTCCTTTCGCGGTGCTCTGTTGGAAATTCATAGGGTGCGCCATACCGTGGCGCACACGGCTATTGTATAATGGCTGCTCGGGATCCGATAGCAGATGGGGCCAGGATGATGGCATGCGAAAGGGCAGTTTGTGAGTGCACGCAAGCGGGTGATTTTCATTTTTCTGGATGGTGTCGGTCTGGGACCGGATGACGCGCAGATCAACCCATTGGCTGCAGATGAGTTTCCGACGTTGCGCGTGCTTCTCGATGGAAAACGTGCGGTCGAGAACACCGGACGACTTTCAACGCGCGCTGCCGAACTGGCGCCAACGGATGCTCAACTCGGTGTGCGGGGGCGTCCCCAAAGCGCCACCGGACAGGCGGCGTTGTTGACGGGCATCAATGCACCAGCGCGGCTCGGTGAGCACTATGGTCCCCGGCCAGATGCCCGCGTACGCGCCGTCCTGGATGAGGGAGCATTTTTCGTCGCCTGTGCGCGGCCGGGCTTAGCCCCTATTTCTGCAATGCCTATCCGCAGCGGTACTTCGATGCCGTGGCGCGCGGTAAGCGGCTGCTGAGCGCCGTGCCCTATGCGAACACCTGCGCCGGGCTGCCGCTGTTGAATGCGGCGGATCTCGAAGCGGGTCTAGCGCTTTCGGCTGACTTCACCGGCGAGGGGTGGCGGCATGAGTTGGGTTATTCCAATGCGCCGGTATACACGCCTGACGCGGCGGGAGCGCAACTCTGGAAAATTGGCCTGCCCTACGATTTTATCTTCTTTGAGCATTGGCAGACCGACGTTGATGGGCATGAACAGGCACTGACGCGCGCCCGCAGTATGTTGCAGCGATTCGATGGGTTCCTGGGCGGTTTGTTGAGTGCTGCCGATCTGGATCACACCATGGTGATTGTGAGCAGCGATCACGGCAACGTGGAAGATTGCAGTCACGGCAAACATACCGTGAACAAAGTGCTGACACTCATTGCCGGCGATGGGCGCCAACAGGCCGCCGGCGCGATCACTGCGCTAACGGATTTTGTGCCCGTCATCCTGGACTACTTGCTGCCAAAATCGAGCTGAAACGGTTACATTCCACGGCCGAGCGGATTTGTGGAGTCGCCATGGCGCGAGAGCGGGAAGACAAGGCGTAGGCCTTTCCCGGGCAGCGATTCTGCCCGGATTTGGGAGCCGTGCGCCTGCACAATGGCCTTGGCCATGGCCAGGCTGAGCCGGCTGTTGCGGGCAGCACGGCTGCGTACGTCTTCATCCGAAAAGAAGAGTTCGAAGATGTGGTTGATATCCTCCGGGCGCACGCCTTCGTAAATGTCGACGACCTCGACAAGCGCCCCTGCCCGCATTGGGTACGCATTAAGTTTGACGGCGCCGCCTGCGGGGGTGCGGCTGATGGCATGTTTGGCCAGATTGATCAGCACTCGCCCGATCTGGCGTTCGTCGATCAGCAGCGGTGCGATGCCCGGCGCCACGCCGCTGAAGATCGAAATTCCTTTTTCCGCGGCAGCCTGCTGTAGCGTGCGCACAACCTCGTCAATGACGAGGCGAATGTCGGCAGGTGCGCGCTGTAATTTGACCCCATAGACATCAACCTGGGCGATATCATTTAAGTCATCCAGCAGATCGGCCAACGCGTTTGCATCGCGCCGCGCCGTGCGAATATAGCGTGTGTAAAGTTCTGGGCTTGAGATGGAGCCGGTGGCCAACGTCTCAATAAGGGAACGCACCGAGGTCAAAGGCACGCGCAGGTCGAACGAAATCCATGTGGACAGATCGGCGCGGAGGCGGTCGAGTTGGCGTTCCTTCCGGTCGATCGCATTAAGATGGGCGGCGAGCGCGTTGAAAACTGTGGCAAGACGCGCCAATGCATCCTGGCCTTCGATCTCGACGCGCGCATGGACTTTTCCTGAACTCAGCGCATCGGCCGCACCAGTCAGCGCATCTAATTTTGCATTCATGATGGCAGACTGGTAGTAGCCCAGTGCAAGTGCCAATCCGACTGCAAAGAGCACCAGCAGCACCGCCAGCATGCTGTCGTAGTCGCTGACAAAGAGCATTTTAGCGGCAACCGCGACGGTGCCAACAATGATGATGGCGCCGAGCGCCTGGCTCCAGAGCAGGGTTGACGCAATCGGTATCCGTTGCATCAGGCTTCGAAAATGCGCCAGGTAGCCGATGGCCAGCGTGACAAGCGCCGCCGCCACAAAGGTGATGAACATGATCCCGAGGTCGGCTGGAATTGGATGGAGTGCAAACCAGAAGATGACCAGGGCGGCAAGCAGGAGGGCGGCGATAGCAACGGCGAATTGCAGGAACAGATGCTTCGAGATGTGTACAGGGTACGAGATCATCGCGCTGCCTCGCGTTTGGGCGTCAGAAAATTATGACTCTACGGTTGTAGCCGGGGTTTTGGTAGACAACATCATTTTACAGCGCAGCGGGCAAAGATGCACCTATGGCAAGCGCTCACGTGATTCTCAATCGGCTCAGTGGCGTGCGCCCGGGTCCTTCACGGCAATGAGAACAACGCATAGGGCCAGCAGCACGGCTGCGGCAGAGGTCCATGCGAGCGCGGACACGCCTCGATTGACCAGCAGCCAGGGCCCGGTGAACCCAGCCAGCGATCCACCGAGGAGCGCCACCGCAGAACCGAGCGTCATCACCTTTCCCCGTTCATCTGGCGCCTGTTCGCTGAGGAGTGGAAAGTGGCTGACGATATTGAATTCAAAGAACATGCGGGTGACTGCAATGGAGACCGTCGCCACGATGACCGACAAGTTCAGAAAGGGGATCATTGCGTAGCCGACCAGGGAACCCATGATACCAAGCAGCACACTTCGTTTCTTGCCGATGCGATCTGTGAAGAGGCTGACGCAGACACTGGCGGCGAGGTCAAACCAGCCGAAGACAAAGGCCACCAGCCCCAGTTGCGCCGGTCCCAATCCATATTGGCTCTGCAGCCACGCGCCGTGTGCAACCATGAGTTGCATGGCCGCAAAATAGCTCAGGCTTCCTGCAACGATGGTGGCATAGGTGGAGACGTTGTTTTCGTGAAGCCTGAAAAAACCGGTTGCCTTTGCCCAAACCGCGATGCGCTGAGTTGATTGCATGCGTTCCACCGCCGCTTGCACCGGGGCCGCGTGTGCGGCCGGCATGCGTGCGAAAACGAAGGTCATGGCGACCATCCCAAGCGCCAGTACGAAAACGGTGCGCGCCAACCGGTGACCTGGATCAACAGACCGACGACGGACAAACCGACGATGCCGGTGAGTGCCCAGGAGTATTCGAGCATCCCCAGGCCACGCGCGCGGATGCTGTACGGTAGCCCGGCGCTCACATAAGCCTGCAAGATGGGAATAAAACTACTTGCGCCAAGGCCAGCCAGCAGTATCGCAATGACAGCCATCCAGGGTGCGTGGCTGAGGCCCAGCGCGAAAAAGCCTGCGGCGTTGACAAACAGCGCCAGCCGAATCACCAAACGAAAACTGGTTCGGTCTGCGATGAGGCCACTGACAGGGGCGAATAACCCCATCGCACTCCGCAACCCCACCAATTGGCCCATCTGGATCACGGTTAGGACAAGGCCATTGGCAAGGACCGGCAGAAATGGATTAAAGATCTGGACACCGATGTCAACCAGCAATTTTGCGGAAATGCCGGTGCCGATCAACCGCCTGAACGAGATCTGTCTGATGGGAGGGTCAACTTCTTGCACGGTGGGTGTTACATCCAGATCCGGGGTGGTGGTGCGTCGTTGGGGTCATCGCTGTCGGTGCCGGCGCGGCTGGACTTGGCAGTGGTTTCGGTCTCAGGTGAGTCCTTGGCGGCGGCAAGGTAGTCGCGGCCTCGGCTTGCACCCAGATCGGGACCAAGGATGCCCGCTGCCTCCAATTGATCCACCAGACGTGCCGCGCGCCCATAACCGATCCGGAGCCGTCGTTGGAGCAGGCTCACGGAGCCGCGCCCGTTTTCCTGGACAATCTTAACGGCTTCGTCGAAGAATTCGTCTCTTGCATCGGCTGCTTTCATCTGTTCGATCTGTTCAAACAGCGGTGGCTGGCTAAGCGGCGAGTAGGCCGGCGTGCCGGATACCGGTAGGGAAGGGGATGCGAACGGCGTCCGCATCAGGTCATCATCGGGATCCAACCCTGGAACCTGTGGATACGACGGGCTGCTCAGGTCCGGCTGGCCGGCATCGTATGCGCGGATTCCCTTCCAGTAACGCACCAGTTTGTTGATCTCGTCATCGCTCAAGAACGTGCCCTGGACGCGCTCTAGCTTGCTGGCATCGGGCGCCATGAACAACATATCCCCGCGCCCGAGGAGCCGCTCTGCGCCGGGCACATCGAGGATGACGCGACTGTCGATCTGGCTGGTGACGGCGAACGCGATCCGAGCCGGGAAGTTTGCCTTGATGAGACCGGTGATGACGTCTACGGAGGGCCGCTGGGTTGCGATGATCAGGTGAATGCCAACGGCACGCGCCATCTGGGCGAGCCGGCAGACGTGCTTCTCCACCTCTTCAGGCGCAGCCATCATCAGGTCGGCCATCTCGTCGACAATCACAACGATATAGGGGAGCGGCTTTTCGCCGTTCTTCTGGAGGAATTGGTTGTAGCGCGGCAAATCACGCGCGCTGGCTTTACTGAAAAGGGTGTAGCGCCGTTCCATCTCTTTGACTGCCCAGAAGAGGACGGCGGCGGCTTTGTCGACTTCGGTCACAACATCGCTGAGCAAATGCGGAATCTTGTTATAGATGCTCAGTTCGACCATTTTGGGGTCGATCATCAACATGCGCAATGATTCCGGCGTGTGGGTCAGCAGTAGATCGGCAATGATTGAATTGATGCAGACGGACTTACCCGACCCAGTAGCGCCGGCGATTAAGAGGTGCGGCATGCGCACCAGGTCGGCCACGATCGGCTGCCCCTTAACGTCTTCGCCCAGCGCGATCTTGAGCCGGCCTTTCATTTCAATGAAGGCCTCACTCTCCATCAATTCCTTGAGTCCGACGACGTTGCTTGCCTGATTCGGCACCTCAATCCCGACGTAGTTCGTACCAGGGATGGGCGCTTCGATCCGGACGCTCGGCGCAGCCAGCGCAAGCGCCAGGTCATTCGACAAGGCCGCAATCTTCGCAACCTTAACCTTCACCCGTTGCGTTTCATTGCCTACCTTCCGTTCGACGTACCCTGGCTTGATCAGATACTGCGTGACAGAGGGTCCCTTATAGGCGCCCTCGAAATCGGCCGGCACGCCAAAGAGCGCTAGCGTCTCCTGGATCATTCTACCTTGTTGGCGAATGATGTCATCGGAGTCTGTGACGCGCTCCCAGTCGTTCAAAACGGCATTGAGTTGTGGCAGTTTCCAATCCTGTGATCCCCCGACAATGCGCGGGTTCAGCAGGTCGGCATCCGCCGGCGGTGCTGAACCTGCCCGTGCGGGAGCGCCGGCGGCAGCAGGCTCAGCGGGAGGGCGCGCCTTTGGATCGGGACGGGCGGGTACTGGCTCCGCCTGCACATGGTTCGGTCCGCGTGAGATCGGCAGCACTGGTTCCGGCTCGTGATCCGTCCGCAACCACCGCTTCCAAAAGGGTAATTGGCCACTGGGCATGGGCACCGCCGGCTTCAGGGGAGGAGGCGTCGGTCCGCGATCTGGTGGTGGTGATTGGCGACGCTCCCACCAATCGGTCAGACCATACCAGCCGTCGAGAATGATACGGTCGGCGAGTAGGAAAAGCGCCACCACGGCCAGGAAGGTGACAACCGCCCATCCGCCCCATGCGCCCAACGTGTTCTCAAGGGTGTCGGCCGTGGCCTGGCCCACAGCGCCGCCGCCATCGCCCGCCGCTGAAAGTTGTTCGCGCATGCCAGCGGGGAGCAACAGCGCGGCGCCGGTAATGAACGCAAAAAGAGCAGAGCAAACCCAACGGGCCGCTGCCACGGCATGTTGGGCATCCGCTCGATGGCACGGATGATAAACCAGAGCCCCAACGCGCCGGAGACGAGCGGGATCAGCCAGACGCCGACGCCAAAGAGGCTGCGCAGTGTGCTGATCCAGCCCTCGGTGATTTGGCCACGGCTACTGGTCATCAGGCTAAGCAGCGTGAATAGCGCCAGCAGCACCAGGGCGACGCCAATGACTTCGCCACGGGCAAGCGCGGCCAGGGGGTTTGCCGTTGATTTGGCGTTGCCTTTGCTGCCTGGCGATCGGGGCTTTGCCTTGGGCGCCGGCTTCTTTTTTGTCGTTTTGGTTGTTTTGCTGGCCATGAGTTCGCTGTGAGTGCAGGCAGATCGAACAAACGTTCAGGTTCCGATTATAGCACGGGCGCTATCGACCGGCAAGCATCGTCCTGACCGCCCGCTCCAGCGCCTGGCTCACCATGTTGATGTTTGCCGGTTTCGGGACAAAGTCATCCATGCCGACTGCAAGGCAGCGTGCCCGGTCTTCGGCTGTGGCCGCGGCCGTCAACGCGATTACATAGGGCTGGGGCATGCTAGGCATGGCGCGTAAGCGGCGGGTCGCCTCAAGACCATCCATGACTGGCATCTGGACGTCCATCAAAATGATGTCGAACGCGCTTTGCATCACATGCGCCAGGGCATCGGCGCCGGAGCTTGCCAGGGCTGGGTGGTAACCGAGCCGTTCGAGGATGCGCATCATGACCTTTTGATTGACCGCATTGTCTTCGACCACGAGAATCTTCGCCGGGTATCTGTCTGCAAATGCCTGCCCCGTCTGCTGTGGGGGATCAGGGTTCACAACGACAGCTTGTGGCGCGCTGAAGCGTAGGAGCGCATCGCCGAATTCTGTCGGGCCAATCGGACCCAGCAGCAACTCACACCCTGCGGATGCTGCGACCAGGGGGCGCAATTGCACTGCCGTGACCGGCGCGCACAGCACGGTGTTGATCGGGTGGGGAAGGGTTGCCAGGTCCGCCAGCAAGGCGGCAAGGGCATCAGGATCAGCCGAAATCTTAAAGACTGCTGTCCGCATGGTTGGGTCGGTACGGAGCACCTGCAACGCTTCTGCTGCCGTCTGTGCGGCCACGGCAACCATGCCCCAGCGGATGGCATAGTTCATCAGAATGCCACGTCCAGTGTCACTGCTTGAGCAGATCACCAGGCGCTGTTGCTGCAAGAATGGCAAGCCCAAATTGCGTACGTTTGGCTTTTGAGCCGCCCCTGCCGCCGCGACAATCGTGAAGTGAAACGTAGATCCCTGTCCATGAACGCTCTCCAGCCAGAGGTCACCGCCAAGTTTCTGGCAGATGTGTTTGCTGATTGCTAATCCGAGCCCAGTGCCACCGTGCTGCCGGGTGTAAGAAAAGTCCACCTGGCTAAAGGGCCGGAACACATGCTCGATCTGATCCGCAGGAATCCCGACGCCGGTATCCTGGATGGCAAAGTGGAGTCTGTACTTTGTGTTCTCGAGTTGCGTGCTGTCAACCAATAAGGTGATTTCGCCCTGCTCGGTGAATTTCACGGCATTGGAGAGCAGATTGATCAGTACCTGGCGCAACCGGTGTTCGTCACTGTTGATGACTTCGGGAGTCGCCGGGTCGAGGTAGAAGTGCAGGTCAAGGCCTTTGACTGCCACGGTCGCTGCGATCACGTCCAGGGCATCTTCGATGCAACGCCCCAGGTTAAGTTCCTGGTGGGCGACCTTGAGCGCCCCAGCTTCCATCTTGGAGAAGTCCAGGATGTCGTTGATGATGGCCAGCAGCGCATGCGAACTATGGCGAATTGTCTCGACAAAGTCACGTTGCTCGGCATCGAGCGCGGTGCCAAGGAGGAGGTCGCTCATCCCCACGACACCATTCATCGGCGTGCGGATCTCGTGGCTCATGTTGGCGACGAAGTCGCTGCGTGCCTGTACCGCCGCCTCCGCGACAAGCGTGGCGGTGCGCAACGCCGCCTCGCGTTCCTTGCTGGCGGTGACGTCGCTCATGGTGATCAAGAGTTGAGACGGCGCCTCCTTGCGTTCTTCATCGAGCACCGTCTCGCGGCTCTGGATCCAGTGCCAATTGCCTTGATCGTCACACACCCTGAATTCCAGTGCATCGGGGTCCACATTCCCAGTTGTCATGACCGTGCCCGTGCGGGCGGCAAAGGTTGGCAGGTCATCCGGGTGGATGTAGTGGGCGAGCTTATTGCGCGAGGAGAGCGCCGCAATCGGGTGGCCCAGGAAAGTGGCGCGATTGGCATAGGCCCATTCCTCAGACTCCACGGCAACGACAAAGATGAAATCCGGCGACCTTTCCGCAAGCCGGCGAAATCGTAGTTCGCTCCGCTGGCGTTCTTCGACTTCGGTGGTAAGGCTGCGGTTGGCGGCATCCAGCGCCGCCGTGCGTTCCTGGACCCGGATTTCCAACTGTGTGCGGGCTAGTTCAAGTTGGCTCCGGCTCCTACGCAATTCATCGTTGCTCTTGGAGAGCGCGCTTACCGCGGCGTGTGCTTCAGCAGCGTTGGTTTCGCTGTCATGAAGCGTTAGGCGGATCAGCACGGTGTTCAGCGCAAGCCCTGCCACCAGCGCGATTGCCAAAGTGAACGACATGGGATAATAGGCGACAGACGCAGTCACGCCGAACGCTTCCATGGCATAGATGATGACGATGCTGAACGCGCTCAGCCAGAAGTAGCGCGTCGCCGCCCTGCTGCCCAGCATCAGCCCGCTCAGCGGAATCAGGATAAAGAAGCCCATGTTGGTTGGCGATGCGATGGTGCCGAAGACCAGGAGCGTAGGGAGGACAGAGCCAAGATATATCAAAACAGCAAATGTGTGTGCAGCAAACCTGGCGTGACCGCGCCAGGCGAGCACAATCAATGCTCCACATGCTGCAAACAGCGCCACATCCATGATGAGCAATTGCCGGTCATCGGCGGCCCTCATGTTACTGAGCGACATCAGCAACACCAAGATGACCACCCCGGCCATTGATGCGCCGGCCAGCACGGTTAGAAAATAGGCGGTGCGTGTATTGCTGGTCGCCCCGGCGCCGGGCACTCGGAACAGGTTTCGAACCCTGGCAACGGGAGATGACATTTGAGGATTACCATTTTCCTAGCGATGCCAATGAACGCCTGTACAGGCGAACACGATTTTTACTCAGGAAAATTACTGCGCTAAACGGTCAGCGCGTGCGGGCAATGGGCCGTTCTGCAATGTAGACGAGCCATTCGTGCGGTTCCTTCAACTCAAGCCCATCCCAGGCTGGATAGACTACGACCTGGTCATAGCCGGCCGTGTGGAGATGCTGGGTCATCTCGTCCGTCGTATAGCTTTGGTCGCATAGCAGAACTTCATCGAGTCTGCCGGTATCCAGTTGTGGTGTAGAAGCGCTCCATGGAGAGCGCGGCGTCGGCGTCCCAGAAGCGCTCGCCCAAATTGATGAACGGCGCATCTCCCCATAGTCCAGCGTCATCCGTGAACCACCAGGTGCTGTGTCCTTTGTCAATGTGATCCGGATTCAATAGTTCAATGACGATGCGCCCCCCGGGCTTGAGGCTTTCCGCGATCTTCGCCAATAGGGCGACCGCTTCCTCGCGCTGAAAGACCGCCATCTGCCCGTAGAGGAAGAGCGCCGCATCGAACTGTTGGGCAGGCAATTCCACCTGGCGAACGTCGGCTTCGATGAATTGGCAGTTAGCCGTCAATGCGGCTGCCGCTACCTGGCTGCGGCCATAGGCAATTGAAGCCGGGCTGAAGTCGATGCCCAGTACATGGCAGCCGCGCCGCGCCAGTTCCAGTGCATAGAGCCCAGGGCCGCAAGTGAAGTCGAGCACCTGGGCGCCCGGCTCCAGCGCAAATTTGCGCCAGAGCCAGTCGATTTGCGCCGCGCGCTCACTGTCAATGCGGGAGGCTGCGGAGTGGGACTGATCCAGATGCTCACGCAGCATGCGCTGCGAAAACTCCGGATCGTTCCATGGCAGATTGCCGCCATCCGTCCACGCGACCGGGCGCTCCGGTCTGCGATAGATGCGCCAGAGGGCGGCAGAGAGAGAGTCAGGCTGAGCGCTCACTGTGGTCATAGGCGTGTCGATTGCGTATCACGTATCACGTATCGATACGTGATACGTGATACGTTCTAAACTTCAATCACCAACGGCAGAATCATGGGGCGCCGGCCGATTTCGCGTGCGGCAAAGTTGCCCAGCGCATCTTTGATCTTGTTTTCCAGCACCTCGGGCGGGGTTTTCTTGCGCAAGACCTTGGCAACGTTTTCCTGTGCCCGTTTGATCAGATCTTCCTGCTCACGCATATACACGAAGCCACGGCTGAGAATTTCCGGTCCGAATACGATGGAGCCGTCCGCTTCATCCACCGCCACGATGCAGACGATGAAGCCATCCTGGCTCAATTGGCGGCGGTCACGCAGCACAACGCTGCCAACGTCGCCCACGCCTAACCCATCAACATAGACGGGACCGGCCGGAATCGCCTCTCCCAGGCGGGCGGTGATGGCGCCGTTGCCTTTGAAGTCGCCGAACTCGACGATCTGACCATTTTCAATGATGAAGACGTGATCTTTGGGAAGACCGCATTCCTGGGCAAGGCGCGCATGGAGCACCAGGTGGCGGTACTCACCATGCACTGGGATGAAGTATTTGGGGCGCACCAGGGCAAGCATGTGCCGGTAATCATCCTGACCACCGTGACCGCTGACATGGACGTTGCCCACTTCGTGGTAGAGCACGTAGGCGCCCTGGCGGAAGAGGTTGTCGACGGTGCGGTTGAACAATTCTTCATTGCCTGGGATCGGCGTTGCGCTCAGCACGACGGTGTCGCCTTCGCGGAGCACCAATTGCCGATGATCCCCCACGCTCATGCGCACCATGGCACTGGTAGGCTCTCCCTGGCTGCCGGTCGCAATGATGACCACTTCAGGACCCGGCAATGATTCCATTTCGCCCGCAGTCAGGAGTTCATCACCGGCAAGATCCAGATAACCCAGTTGGAGTGCGATCTTCACATTGTTGACCATGCTGCGCCCAACGACGCCGACGCGGCGCCCATGACGGTGGGCAACGTTGATGACCTGTTGGACGCGGCCAAGGTTTGAAGCGAAGGTTGCCAGCAAGACGCGGCCGGGCGCTTCGCTCATGACCCGCTCAAGCATCGTTTCTACCGTTGCCTCGCTCGGCGTGGTGCCCTGGCGTTCGGCGTTGGTGCTGTCCGCCAATAGCACCAGCACGCCTTCATCGCCCCACTTGCGCAACTTATTTTCCTCGGTGGGCTTGCCATCGGCGGGTGTAGGATCAAATCGATAGTCACTGGTGTGGATGACGCGTCCGGCAGGGGTTTTGATGGCAACGCCGACGCTATCCGGAAAGCTGTGGGTCGTGTGGAAAAATTCCACGGTGAAAGGCCCAAGCTGGAGCACATCGTTATCCGTGATGGTCACCAGGTCGGCATCGGCCAGCACCTTGTCTTCGCGCAACTTGACTTCCAGCAGGCCACGGGTCAGTGCAGTGGCGTAGATCGGGGCGCGAAGACCGGCTTCAACGAGGAACGGTACGGCGCCGATATGGTCTTCGTGGCCATGGGTGAGGATGACGCCACGCAGTTGGTCGAGCCGATCCATCACATATGTGCTGTCCGGAATCACAATGTCAATGCCGTGCATCTCACTCGTTGGAAACATCAAGCCGATGTCAACAATGAGCAGATTCTCGCCGGACTCAAAGACTAGCATGTTTTTGCCAATTTCACCCACTCCACCGAGGGGAATGATACGCAGCAGTGGTTTTTCCTCCTGCTGCGCTTTGCGAACTGTATCCACCATGTTTTTCAACTCCTTTTTTTCTGATGATGTGCGATTGTTCCACAAGATTTTTACGGGCGTGCATACCTCACGTCCGTCAACGTCCGAAATAGAGAAACGAAAGAGGCAACTCCGGCAGCCGCTAACACCTTGCACCACCGGTCAGGTTGGTGCACCGGCGATGGGGTGACCCTGGCTCCGTTTGAGCAATGCCTATTCGAAGTCGGCGTCCCCCGGGTGCGGTGTACCGGCTGCCAATGCTTCCCCACGCGCGGCCGCTTGATTGGCGCGGCGAGCACGTTCCATAAGTGGTGGCAAGGTCGTCATGTCACGCTCAAAGTCCGCCAACCACTGGGGATTGCGCAACGCTGCTGCAGGGTGGAACATCGGCATCGCAACACGACCCCGGCCGATGTTGCGCACCTGCCCATGAATCTTGGTGATCGCACTGTTCGGAAACCAGCGCTGCATGCTGATCCGGCCAAGGGTAACGATGATCCGTGGATTCACCAGGGTGATCTGTTGATCCAGGAAGGCAGCGCAAGCAGCAACTTCAGCAGGTAAAGGATCCCGGTTGTCCGGTGGACGGCATTTCACGACATTTGTGATGTAAACGTCGGTCCGTTCGATCCCGGTCTTTTTGAGCGATTCGGTCAGCAGGCGACCGCTTCGACCCACAAATGGGCGACCTTGGCGATCCTCTTCAAATCCCGGCCCCTCGCCAACAAACATCACCAGTGCGTTCAGTGGACCCTCACCGGGCACGGATTGCGTGCGACCATTGCCCAGGGAACATCGGGTGCAGTTATGCACCTCACGTTCGAGCGCGTGCAGCAATGCCGCCCGGACCTCGGCGGCGATCCCGTTTTCACCTGGCGGCGTCACCATCTTTCTTAACTTTGATTGCCTCGTTTTTTGCGTAATGCACGGCAGATCGCGTCTGTCGCCTCTAGTCCAATAGTCTGTAGAGTATATCATCGATTGGCGGGCGCCGAAAAGCCAGGTGAAGACATGTGGTACAATCGAAGTATGCGTTCCTTCGGCGAACTTCTTACCGAGTACACTCAGCGGGCTGGGATTACCGATGCTGAACTGGCTCGTAGCATTGGGGTGCAACGTCAGACCATTTTCCGTTGGAAAGAGGGTCTGGTCGCACGGCCCCGTTACCGTGAAGACGTCCTTAAAATCGCGCAGAAGCTCCGGCTGACGCCGGCAGAACGCGATGAGTTGCTGCTTGCCAGCGGGTTTCCGCCTGACGAACAGGGCGCCATCCCGCGCGAAGGCGGTGCACCAGCGGGGGGGGATGCCTCAGGACCTGCTACGGATGTGCGCGAGACCGATGGTGTTGCGCCCGTGGACCTGGGCTTGCCCTCGCTTAGCAATGGCGCGCCGGCAGATCTGCCGCGTGCGCCGCGCTCCCGCACCGGCTGGTTGCTGGGTGGCGCGCTGTTGGTGGCATCTGTTGCCATCGGCATAGGTGTCGTTTGGTTGCCGCGCCTCTTGCCGGGTCGTGTGACGGCGACGCCAACTTCCGTCCTGGTGACACCGGTGTCGCTGCCTACGCATACACCCACCGTGACGCCGCCCACGGCAACACCGATTGTGGCTCAAGCCGGTGAAAAACTGGTGTTGGTGGCGCCTTTTGTCGGCTACACCTCGTCGGAACTTCGGTTCAACGTTGCCGGCCGTATTCAAGAGACCCTGGATAGTGAGATCGCCGACCTGAAATTGGCGGACGCACGGGTTGTCGTGCTGGACGCGCCAATCACCTCGCAAGGGCAAGCAGAGCTCACGCTACGCGATTCGGGAGCGTCGGCGCTGATCTGGGGAGAATACGATGCCGGCCGGGTGCGTGCCAACGTGTCGGTCAGCTCGCATGACGACAAGGCGTGGGTCAACCCGGTCGATTCTCCCGACAAACTCCCGGTGATCATCAATGAACAGGTCCCGGATGCGGTGCGCTTGTTGGCGCTGTTCGCGTTGGGACGCCTCTATCGTGACAGCGGGGATCACACCCGCGCTGCAAGTGTTTGAGCAATCGTTGGCCTTGAAGCCGAACGAGCGGACGATGCAGGCTGCGCTGCATTTTTACATCGGCGCAATCTTGCCCGAGGTGAAGGGCTACCGCACTGATGTGTTAACGGATTCGATCGAGCACTACAACCAGGCGCTGGCGCTTGAACCAACCTGGGAGAACATCCTCTATAACCGCGGGACAACCTACCTGGGGCGCGGCCTGCTATCACCGAATGAGCGTGCCGATTTGGATCAGGCCATCAAGGATCTGACCGAGGTCATCCGGCTGCAACCAAAGCGCGTCGAGCCTTATCTCAATCGTGGCATTGCCTACTATCAACGCAACGCCGAGGGTGATCAGGCAACGGCCATCGCGGATTTTACGCACGCGATCGAACTGCAACCGCGCGACGACCGGGCATTCTATCATCGCGGGTTGGCGGAAATCCGCAATGGCGCCGCCCCGGGTATCTGGATGTCGGATTTGGAGCAGGCGCAGGCACTGAATCCGGCGAATCCAGCGATTACGAACGGCCTCTGTTGGGGACATGCGGTTGCCGCCGGCGCCGAGGCGGGTTTGGAATTTTGTGAACAGGCGGTGGCGGCGGACCAAACGGGCAGTAGCCTCGACGGTCGTGCGATCGTTTACGCCCGGCTCGGGCGGCCTGCAGATGCCGCGAACGATCTGAGGAATTATCTCAAGTGGGTGAAGGCGACCTATCCGCAACTATACACGAAGTATCGCGGACCCACAGTTGAAGCTTGGATCGCGGCGTTGGAGCAGGGTGAAAATCCGTTCACGCCTGAAGTACTTGCGATGTTGCGGTCCGGGTGATGGAAATGGATTGTCGTCCCGGCTGCGGCGCCTGTTGCATCGCAATCTCTATCTCGTCGCCCATTCCCGGTATGCCTGACGGCAAGCCCGCCGGTGTCCGCTGCGTCCAACTGACCGTCGACAATCTCTGCGCAATTTTTGGTCACCCCGAACGCCCGGCCGTCTGTATCGCCCTCCGCCCCAGCCAGGAAATGTGCGGAGACAATCGCGAACATGCGTTGGCCTACCTTACCTGGCTGGAAGCGGAAACGCAACCCTAGCGGGCTAGAAGAACCAGCGCCAGATCAGAAAGATCACCATCCCAAGCACGATAGTCGCCAGTAGGTTGCGCGTGCGCCAGGCGATTACAGCCGAGATGATCCCGGCGACCAGATAGGCGTTGGTGAGGCTAATGTCAATTTGCCCAGCCGGCATCACCATCGCCGGCACAATGATGGCCGTCAGGACTGCCGGTGGGATGAATTTGAGTGCTGCCATCACCGGCTCGGGTAGGTGCACGCGGCTCACAAGCGCCAATACGGGGTAGCGCACCCCAAAGGTCACCGCCATCATCCCGGCCACCATGAGAATTTCATAGGTGCTCATGCGTCTGCCCTGTTGCCGGCGATGTGGCGATTTTTCAATATTTCGGCGATCAGCCCAAAGACGACGCCGGCCAGGGTGGCGGCCAACAGACCAAGCCTGTTTGGCAGACCGGCCAGCACCAACGAGGCAATGCCAGCGGCAAGCACCGACACCAGGATGGGTCTACTGCGGATGCCCGGCATCAACATGCCGATAAAGGTGACCACCAGCGCAAAATCGAGCCCCCAGTTCTCAGGGTTTGCGACGGCTGATCCAGCCAGGATCCGGATCCAAGTGCAAAGCTGCCAATTTGTGTACATGATGGCGGCCGAACCAAAGTGAAACCAGTGTTTGTTTGGCGAGGCGTCGGGCGCCGTGTACCGCTGGCTGACCACCAGGAAGGTCTCATCGGTGAGCGTGAAGCCGAGAATCAGCAGCCAGCGGTGGGGAAGGTGGCGCATATAAGGCGCGAGGCTCACGCTGTACAGGCTATGGCGGAGGTTGACGATGAAGGTGGTCAGAATGATGATCATCAGCCCGGCGCCACTTGCATAGAGACCTGCGGCAATGAACTGCGAGGAGCCGGCAAAGACAAAGGCAGACATCGCCGCTGCCGTGCCGGCGCCAAGGCCACTGCTGACCGCGACCGCGCCGAAAATGATACCAAAGGGGATGGCGCCCACAACCAGCGGGATCGTGGCGCGCACGCCGGCCCAGAATTCGGCGCTTCTAGACGTGTCGTGTCTCGCCACTGTTTGCACTCCCGGCTGCGGTGAGAGGACTGCCTGCTTCGTCATACGGTGGCCTTTAGCAATGCTCCGGGGCTCTCAAATGAATGATCGGCTTCGATCTTGAAGGTGTTCCGCACCTCGGCCGGCGCGCCATCCATCAGTTGCCGGATCACCGCCACCGAGTTCACCGGTGTGGCAATCCGTCTGACCCAGTCATCGAATTCCAGGCGCAAACGCCAGGTGTAGATGACTATGACTGCAAATCCCGCGTTCGCCAACATCGTTTTCCAGGCGGCGAGGGTGTGATCGCGCACATGCGATGGATCGCGCAGCAACTCGATGGCTTGGAGATGCGTATCGAGCGTGTAATCGTCGTAGGAGACGATGTCGGAGAGCAGAAATGCACCGCCAGGGCGCAGGACGCGTCGGAATTCCGCCAGCGCCCGCTCGGGATTGGGCCAATGGTGGGCGCTGTAGCGCGATGTAACGATGTCGAAGCTTGCATCCGGGAACGCCACCGACTCGACATCGCCGATCCGGAAGTCGACATTGGTGATGTGGCGTTCCTCGGCAAGGCGGCGCCCCTGCATCAGCATACTTTCCGACAGGTCAACTGCCATCACGCGGCGCGCAGATGGCGCAAACGCCAGCGCCGTGTGGCCGGCGCCGCAGCCTGCGTCGAGAATCTGCTGGGTTCCGTTCAATGACGCCGCCGCAACCATGGGCGGCAAATCTTCACCGGCGGCGTGCACAGTGCTGGTGCGGTACTGTTCCGCAACCCGGCTGAACTGACGTTCGACGTTCTGTTTGACTGTGGACACCTTGCTTATCTCCCCGCTGTCAGCACTGGCTCACTGGCGTAGACTGGCGTTAACCAGTGGCTGTATTTCGGTTCCTCTCCGCGCACCACCCGGAAATAGAGATCCCGCAACGCCGTTGTGATCGGTCCCATTCCGCCATTGCCAAGGGTGCGATGGTCTACGGAGGCAATCGCGGCGATCTGGACGCCTGTCCCACAAAAGAAGGCTTCTTCAGCCAGATAGACTTCGCTGCGATCGATATCGCGTTCGACCACGCGCAATCCCAATTGCTCCTCGGCCAACTGGATGACCGTGCGCCGGGTGATCCCTTCAAGGACGTTGCTGTGGACGGGGGGAGTGATGAGCGCACCGTGGCGCACCATGAAGAAGTTTTCGGCGCTGCCTTCGGCGACATGCCCGTCATGGGTTAGCACCAGGGCCTCATCGAACCCGTTCAGCACTGCCTCGCTCTTGATCAAGGCGCTGTTTGCATAGCTGCCCGAGATCTTGCCGCGCGCCGGAATCATGTTGTCGTCGACGCGGCGCCAACTGCTGAAGCCGACGCGGGCGCCCTCCTCGGCTTGCAAATAGCGGCCGAATGGCACCGAGAAGATGGTGACCTCATCGCGCAGACCGTGCACGCGCACGCCAATCAATTCGTCGGCCTTGTAGCCGACCGGGCGCACATAGCAATCACCACGCCAGTTCTCCAGACGGAGCAACTCCAGGGTGATCGTGGTCAGTTCCTCAGCCGAATAGGGCAATTCAGCCATCAGGAGCCGTGCGCTGTTGAGAAAACGCCTGTAATGGTCGAGCGGGCGAAAGACAAAGAGTTGTTGCTGGGCGTCGTTCCAGTACCCACGTATACCGCCGAACCAGCCGGTCCCATAGTTAAAGGCATGGGTCATTACCGAGATGCGGGCTTCTTCGATGGGCCGGATGGCGCCTTCAAAAAATGCGTAACGAGTCATGATTGTCTCCTTAAGCTCTACCTATACAAGCGGCGTCCATTCTTCGGCTGCCGATTCAGCGGGTAATGGCGCACGCAGGTTCGTGCGGATGAGACTGGCGAGCACAAGGGCCCCGCGCTTCAGCGAATCCGGCGGCAGCACCCATAGCTGAGGCGCAGGTGTAGATCTCCGTCGTGGTCCGCCCATAAGACCTCGCCCGGCGCCACTGCCCAGCCCGCCTCAACCATCTGGCGCGGCAGATCTTGCAGCCCTGGGCGGCGCGGCAGCGTCAGCCAGCATGAAAGCCCGCCGGTGGGTTGTGTGAAGGTCACTTCATTTGGCAGGTGAAGCGCCAACGCCGCGAGTAGCGCATCGCGCCGGGCTCGATACAGCGGGATCACGCGCCGCAAATGGCGGCGCAGACAGCCGCTCTTGAGTAGTTCCGCAGCGGTGCGCTGGAGGAGCAGTGGGCTAACCAGGTCGGTTGCCATGCGTAGGCTCGTCAGTCGCTCAAGCAGCGGTTGCGGCGCAATCAGAAAGCCGATCCGGAGTCCTGGCATGAAACTCTTTGAGAGGCTGCTGAGGTAAACCACAGAGCCGTTGCGGTCAAGGGACTTGATCGCCGGCGGCGGCGGTGCGTCAAGCGCCAACGCCGCATAGATATCATCCTCGACGATTTTGAACCCAACGCGGTGGGCGATCTCCAGCAGTTGGCGGCGACGCTCCACGGGTGCGCAGCACCCAGTTGGGTTGTGATAGGTCGAAATCGTGTAGAGAAAGCGGGCACGCGTCTGGATCGCAATGCGTTCAAGCATCTCCGGTTGCACACCCTGGTCGTCCATCGGTACGGCAATCGGGTTGAGCCCGTAACTCCGCAGTTGGTGGAGGAACCCGATATACGTGGGCTGTTCGACGAGCACCGTATCGCCGGGCTGTGCGAGCGACTGTGCGGTCAAGGCAAGGCCCTGTGTGACTCCGGCAGTGATGAGGATGTCAGCCGGCGTGGCGTCAATCCCGCGCTCCCGGACGTTTTCGGCGAATGCCAGCCTCAGCGCTGGGTCGCCTTGCGCCGAGCCGTAACCGGCCAACTCGGCGGAGTGGGGGAGCAGTTGTCCCAATACGGCCCAGAATTCTTCGGCAGGGAACAAGGCTGGGTCGGGTGAAGCCTTACCGAGCGACCGGATCCCGCTTGACTCGCTCAACTGGAGGATGTCGCCGATCACATGGACTGCGGTTGGGGGCGTGCCGGCCGCGGCGCGGAGTGGGCGCCGCGGTTGTTGGCTGACAAATGTGCCGCGGCCAACGGTAGCCTCGATCCAGCCACCTGCCTGCAGTTCACCGTAGGCGGATTGGATCGTGAGCCGGGTGACGCCCAGGTCGTCAGCCAGTTGGCGCACCGTGGGCAGGCGCGCACCTGTCATCAGTTTGCCGGCAGCAATCTGCTCCTTGATCTGTTCTGCGATCTGTTGGTAGAGCGGCGCTGCGGCGCTGCGGTCAATCACAATTGAGATTGGCATAGGCTTAATCGCCCTGGTGAGCGGCACAATTCGTCAGATTGTACTGCTTCAATGGCGGGATTGGAAGGTACAATCGGTGTGAATGTACCGGGACAATCGTTGACTCAGTCAGAGTAACTCCGTCAGAGCACCTCCGTCAGAGCACCATCCGTGAGGGTGGTGATCCGCCCGTCTGTCAGAGCACCATCCCGTGAGGGTGGTGAGCGCCGGGCCAAAGCCAAAGCGTCCGTGCAATCCGCGCAATCCGTGTCATCCGTGATTCAGACAGCCAAAGCTCTTGCCGCGGCGCGGCGAACCACTTACTCACGTGCGTGGCTCTGATTGGCACGCCCCCGTCCGTCAGAGCACCATCCCGTGAGGGTGGTGAGCGCTGGGCCAAAGCCAAAGCGTCCGTGCAATCCGCGCAATCCGTGATTCAGCGCGCCGCGGCCTCAGCCCGGCGAACCACTTACTCACGTGCGTGGCTCTGATTGGCACGTGCGTGACGTCGCATGTCAGCGCACCATCCCGTCAGGGTGTGGTAAAATCGATGACCAGGCGCTGGCGTTGATTCTGTAACGATCAACGATCTTGCTCAGCAACTTCGAGCCTGAACAACTCACAGTAGAAAACGCGAGGCCTCATGGGTGAGCCGGTTACAGTCTCCAACTTAACGCTGCAGATTCGCATGCTGCTGGAAGGCGCGCCGTCACTGCGTGACATCTGGGTGACCGGCGAGGTGAGCAACTGGAAGCGCGCGGCCAGCGGGCATGTCTACTTCCGCCTGAAAGACAGCGGCGCCACGATCAATGCCGTGATGTGGAAGGGGCGCAGTCAGTCAAAGCTGGTTGCCGCGCGACGGCGATCAGGTGGTTGCCCACGGCTACGTCGGGGTCTATCCGGAAGGCGGGAACTACCAGTTCTACGCCAATCAATTGCGGCCGGCCGGGCGCGGCCAGCTCTATGCCCAATTCGAAGCGCTGAAGGCGCAACTCCAGGCGGAAGGCCTGTTTGACGCCGAGCGCAAACGGCCCATCCCCGCTGCCCCACAACGGCTTGCGATCGTGACCAGCGCCGACGCGGCTGCACTACGGGACGTTCTGCGCGTACTTGCCGCCCGGTGGCCCACGGTCGAAGTGGTGGTGTTCTCGACGTTGGTCCAGGGCAGCGATGCACCTACGCAAATCGTGGCGGCGATCACCGCCGCCAACCGTTACCACGTCACAGTGGCTGGGTGGATGCGCTGCTGGTGACGCGCGGGGGTGGCAGCATCGAAGATCTGTGGGCCTTCAACGACGGCGCGTGGCGCGTGCGATCGCCGCCAGCACCCTGCCGGTCGTCAGCGGCGTTGGGCATGAGACCGATTTCACGATCGCCGATTTTGTCGCCGACCTGCGGGCGCCAACCCCTTCGGCGGCTGCGGCCCAGATGACACCGGATCGGGCAGAGCGCATCGCGCAATTTGGGGCGATCCGGCGCGGGCTCGCCCAGCAAGCGCTCGCGCGACTGGATCAGGAACAGACTGCACTGGCGCAGTTGCAGCAGCGCCTGCAAAGGTGCATCCCGGCCGGCAGTTGGACATGCAGAAGCAGCGGCTAGATGAGCGGTCACGCCGGCTGAATGCCGCTATCGCTCGGCGCGTGGAGCGCGCAACGGACCTGCACAGTGCTCTGGTGCAGCAACTGGAATCCTTGAGCCCGCAGCGCGTGTTGGAACGGGGGTACAGCATCGTGCAGCGCAGTGACGGTGTCGTCGTGCGAGGCCCTCACGATGCAACTGCTGGTGCGCAGCTGAAGGTGCGCGCTGCGGCCGGGGAATACAGCGTCCAGAAATTGGGCGACGCGCCACCCGCTAATTGAAGCTTCCCAGCAGCCGCTGGAGCGCGTGGAGCGCCTGGCCATACAGCGGGTCGACCGAGAGTGCGTCGCGATAGGCCATTTCGGCGCTGGTCAGGTCCCCAAGGCGCTCAAAGACCCGCCCCAAATTGTAATAAGCGTAGACGCGCGCGTCATACCGCGGTGCAACCGTCGCCTGCCGCAGCCATGGTATCGCCTCGGCCGGGCGATCCAACTCCATCAAATAGACGCCAATGTCGTTATAGGGGTTGCCGAAGTCAGGATCGACCTCAATGGCAAGCCGGCACTCCGCGATCGCCAATTCGTACAGTTTCAGGAACGAATACACCCATGCCAGGAACGTGTGCGCTTCGCAGGTTCGGAAGATGCGCAGCGAGATCTTGTAGTCGCGGATTGCCGAGGCAAAGTCCCCTTCCATCTGGCGGCGATAGGCGCGGTGAAAATGGTCTGCCGCCTGCGCCCAGGCTGCGCGCTCGTCGTCGGACAAATTATCTGGTTGTCTGATCATCGCGCGCTTGCCTCTCTCATTGCCGTGCGCCCACCCATGCGACTGCGGCGCATGCCACATCTGCCAGTGTAGTGAGCATTGCAAGTGGCGTCAAACTACGCGCTGTTCTTCGTTACGGTCATGCATGTGGTACGATGCGAGCCAAAAGTTTTCGTGGACGGGCGTGACGGGGTCGACTGTGGCGCCGGACGCATTCGATTTTACTGGAGTGGTCGAAGGACATCGCGCATGACATTCCACAGGATTCAACATAGCTGGCTTGCCGTACTCCTCATCGTTGCTGCATTATCGCTTTCCGGGTGTGGCTTCTTTGGGGGCGGCGACGAAGAACAACCAACCGCAGAGGCAGCGCCGCCACGCACTTTGGTGCCGACGTTTACGCCGACGCCTGTGCAGGCAGTCCAGCCCGCAGCGTCGACGCCGGAACCGACGCAGGCTGTGCTTGTGGTGGACGTTGCGCCCCAGGCAGCTGTCACTTTGCCGGTCACGGCATCCACCACGGTGTCGAACGCCGCGCCGGTGGCTGCAGTGACGGCAACGCCTGCCTTGCCCCCGAGCCTGGAAGTTGCTGACGGGATCGTGAACGTGCGTCCAGGGCCTGGCACCAACTATGGGTTGGTCGGTACAGCCAATCAAGGGGAGCGCTTTCCCATTGTGGGGCGCAATGCGGAGAAAACCTGGTATAAGATTTGTTGCGTCAACGGTCAGGAAGGGTGGGTCAACGCGGAATTGACCGACGAGGATAACGAGGAACTGGCGGTGGTGGTCGATACACCGGCGGCGCCGGCGGCGCCTGTTGCGCAGGCGCCGGAGCCTGCAGCCCCTGCGCCGCCCGCGGCCGAAGCCACGGCGACTCCTGCCCCAGCCCCACCCCCTGCGGATGACCCGTGCGCGGGCATCGGCGGCGATGGCTGCAAGTTTAAGTTGCGCAATGGGCCGGCGTTTGCGCAGAACGGCGGCAACGAGCTGAAGTTCCAGATCCACTTTATCCACAGTGGTGTCAGCGGCGGCCAGCCGCAAGGCAGCTATTTCGTATGGGTAGAGAAGGATGGCCAGAAGCTGCCGATTTCAGACGGCACGCAGTATCGCCCTGAACGACCAAGGTGGCCGCTGGGCAAGTACAACTATGAGTACAAGGTCGGGCGGGACCAATTGCCAGGCAACAACGTTGCGGGCAACTACGCGATCTGGGTGCTCGACGGCAACGGCGAACGCGACAGCAAGACGTTCAGCTTCACGGTGCCCGATGGGCAGGGTGAGGTGTGGATCGAGTTCGATCAGGGCTGAGTTCGCGGAGGGAGAAAAGCCAACGCGGAGTACGCAGAGACGCGGAGGCGCAGAGAGGAGTGAGAAGAGATTGTCTCCTTGTCTCTCTTCTCCGCGAACTCCGCGCCAACTCTGCGTCTCCGCGTTGATTTTTTAAATCTCCCCGCGCGTTTCCGCGATCAGAGGATCGATCTCCTTGATCTTCGCGTACTCTGCATCCCAGAAAGCCTGGTCTGCCATCTGGCGGATGTATTCCTCATTGTAGCCAAATCGGGTCCAGAGGTCGGATTTCATCTTCTGTAGGCGCTCGTGCTGGCCCGGCGCCGTGGGATCGACAATTTCGCCGAGGCTGGCGCCCAGGAAGACACTCTTTGCCCACATCTCCAACTGCGCGTCGTCGGGCTTGCCGCCGTTGCGGGCATAGAGCGCCTCGCTGACCGACGGGTAGCGGTCATATGAATCGGTGGCAATGGTCACCACGTTGTCGTCGGGCCCTAGCCCCAGGTATTTCGCTGTCTTGATCGCACCCACGACATTGCAGACGCAGCTTGGACCAAAGCGTCCCACGAGCTGGCCGGCGACGTCACCGGGCACACCCAGCCGCTCGGCCAGCACCCCGGCGCCTGCCTGCAAGACCTCCATCCCACGCACGGTGTCTTCGTCATGAATCAGCATCAGGAGGTCGGTGTTGAAGACGTTATGAATCAAGGTCACCATCTTGTCGCCGATGCCTTCGATCCGATGCTGGCCCTGACCGCCGTCAAAGAGTGTGCTGCACTCGCGCGGCTCGAGCGCGACGATCTTAGTGTCCGGGTAGATCGACTTGACATAATCTCCGGCGGCCAATGTGCCGGCGCTGCCAGGGGCGCTGGCGAATGCGGCGATGCGGCCGTTGCCCAGGTTTTTGGCCGCTTCAACAACGGCCGCGCCGGTGACATGGCGATGGAAGCGATAGTTGGGCATCAATTCGAATTGGGCCAGCGTGACATATTTTTCCGGTTTGCTGACATAGGCACTGTGGGTGCGCTCCAGCGTAAGAATGACGTCCGATTCGGTGCCCGGAGTGAGATCGAGTTCACCCATGTACTTCTGGATGCGGTCATAGCGTTCTTTGCTCATGTTGTCGGGCATCACGACGATGGCCTGGTAGCCTTTCAGGAGGCTGATATAGGCCGTGCCGATGCCGAAGTTGCCGGTGCTGGGACCAATCACGGTCCGATCACCTGGGCGCAGGTGATGCAGCGCCTCGGTCTCGGCCAGTGTCGCATAGGCGGGGCCGACCTTCATACTGCCACTGGGGAATGACCTCCCGGAGAGCACGATGATGTTGGCCTGGACGCCGGTCAACTCCTTTGGCAGCACCATCATCTCAGGTCTGCTGCCCGTGTGCTTCCAGTTGATATTGAACAGGTTGATAGGGTCCATTTCGCTGGTACGGGCGGCGTTGGCTTTTTCCCGCAGCTTCGCAGGCAGCAACAGGGGATTGCGCATTTCAGCATAGGTTGGGCCGGGTACGATGGCTTTCGGCACGGCGTAACTCCTCTGATCGTTGATATGAATGCTGGATAAGGCTGATGGGTACAGGATACATGCCTACCCGCAAACTTGCAACGATTTCACGGGTAAATCCATTCCTTGTCCACTTTTTGCTCAGATTATTGGTGTCGTCTGGGCAGAAAGTGATTAAGCGCACCCTTTGTGCTTGGGTTATGGTTCCTTCGCTTTCAGACCTGAGGTACAATGACCTTCTATTCGAAGACATCGGAAGGACGTGCAATGACTCAATTACAGAGTGATTCAGCGTTGCGCCTGGGGCGCGTCGGTGGCCTTGAACTTTCAGCTGAGCGCTCGGCAGCATGGAGTATGGCTGCGCTGTGGATAAGCCTGAGTGCAATTGGTGTGTGGCTACTTGGTTTTGGCATGTGGGAAGCCATACTGGGTGGGCTGCTCGCCGTCGTGGTCCATTGGGTTTCTGACTTTCTGCATCAATATGGTCATGCCATTGCAGCGCGCCGCACGGGTATCCGATGACGGGGCTGCGCTTCTGGGGCGTCTTTAGCACGTCACTCTGGCCGGCTGATGAACCTGAATTACCCGGACGGATTCATATCACGCGGGCATTGGGTGGCCCGATTGCAAGCCTCTTGCTGGGCGTGATTGCCCTCGCCATTGCCTGGTTGATTGGGCAAAGCGCCGGTCTGGCGTGGTGGCTTGCGATCTTTGCGGCCTTTGACAACCTGGTGGTGCTGGGCCTGGGCGCGTTCTTGCCGCTTGGTTTTACCGATGGCAGTACGATCTTGCACTGGTGGCGCCGGTGGTAGCGCGGTGCTGGTGGCGCCGGGTGGTGGAGTTGCGCAGATGGGTAAGTTGATTGCGGTGATCGGAAATTCCGGGGTAGGGAAAACGACGCTGACGAAGGCGATTGCGGCCCGTGAGGGCTTCACACCGGCCTGCGAGCAGCATGGCGAACGGCCCTTTCAGCACGCCATGGCGCGTGACAGCCAACGCTACGCCCTCGCCAACCAGCTTGACTATCTGCTCTTCCGCGCCGAACAGGAATACGACTTGCGGAACAAGCCCACCATCGGTGTGATCGATGGCGGCCTTGATTTGGATTTCTACGGCTTCACGCATCTATTCTGGCAGCGAGGTTATCTCGATGATGCCGAGTTTGGCCTCTGTGCCCGCCAATATCATCTTCTGCGCACCCTGTTGGGGCCACCGGATCTCTACATCCACCTTGCTGCTCCGCTCTCACCCATCCGCAGCCGTTTTGAGCAACGTGGCCGTCCGGTTGAGATTGCCGAAGCTCAGGATCTGATGTTGCTGGATGAGTTGATCACGGCGTGGGTGCAGCAGGTCGAGCCTCAGCGCCTGCTCACGCTCGATGCGGGTGGGATCGATTTTTGTGACATCAACACTGTCGCCGCAGTTGCCGAGCAGATATCAACCTGGGAGGGAGGACAAAAATGAGCTCAGCCAACTTACTGTCTGCGGAAATACAGACGGAACTCATTCACTTTGCCCAGAGCCTGGTCCGGATGAAGAGCCTCTCCGGACAGGAGGGCGAAATCATCCGAACGATTGAGCAAAAGATGATCGCGTTGGGCTACGACGAAGTCGTGGTCGATGCGATGGGCAACGTGCTGGGTAGAATCGGCTCCGGTGGGCCGGCGATCCTATTCGATTCGCATGTGGACACGGTAGACGTCAAAGATGCGGAAGAGTGGGAGTTCCCACCATTTAGCGGAGAAATCGTCGACGGTCGCCTGCATGGGCGCGGGTCGGTGGATATGAAATCGGCCGCAGCCGCCACCCTCTATGGTGCGGTGCTGGCACGGTCATTGGGTTTCACCGCGGGCAAGACCGTGTACGTCTCATGCACGGTGTTTGAGGAAGACTGTGATGGCGAGAACCTGAAGCATCTTTTTCAGGAACTGAACTTGAGACCTGACTATGTTGTGATCTGTGAGCCGTCCAGCAATCTCATCACGCTCGGCCACAAAGGGAAGGCGCAGATCGCGATCAAGACGCATGGCGTTTCAGCCCATGGCGCCGCGCCTGAGCGGGGTGTAAACGCAATCTACGAGATGGCTGAGATCATCCAGCGGGTGGAAAAGACCAACCTTGACCTGATGAAGAAGGGCGATCCGCGGGGCACCCTGGTCATGTCACGGATCTCCAGCGTAAGTGCTTCGCTCAATGCTGTACCGTCGGAGTGCGAAGCCTATTTGGACCGGCGCATGATCCCGGGCGAGAGTGCAGACGCGATCCGGCACGAGATGGATCAACTGATCCAGGGGAAAAGGGCCACCTGGGCGGTGGGTACGCTTGTACGGAAGAGTTGGACGGGGTTGGACATCACGTACGATCCGTTCCATCTTGCCTGGAAGACCGATTTGGAACACCCGCTTGCCCAGGCCTGTGTTGCCGCCTATCGCGCGAACTTTGGCCGAGAACCGTCCAAGTTCGATTTTTGGGATTTCAGTACCAACGCCGTTACGCCGGTGAGCCTTGGCATTCCCACCATCGGCTTTGGCCCTGGGGAATACAAACTGGCGCACATGCGGGATGAGCAGTGTGAAGTCAGCCAGATTGTGGATGCGTGCAGTTTCTACGCACACCTGATCAACGAACTATGATCCGGTCTGGAGTGCCTTGCGCACCGCGCTGATCGACGGTTCGATCACGCGTACACCGCCGGCGACCTGAATAGCCGCGCTGACGTCCTTTAACCCATTGCCGGTGTTGATGACGACGATCGTTTCCTGCGGGGCGACAAGCCCTTCAGCAACGGCCTGCTGGAGGCCGGCGAACGCGGTTGCCCCAGCCGGCTCGGCAAAGACCGCGCCCAGGCGCGCAAGGGGCAGGATGGCCGCGAGGATGGCATCGTCCTCGACCGCAATGAAGGCGCCGCCGGTCTGGCGGATGGCATTGAGCGCTTTCACGGCGTCCCGCGGCGCATCGACGCTGATGCTATCGGCGCGCGTCGTTGCCTGTACGGGTTCCGGAATCACGCGGTCGTCGCGCCACGCCTGGTAAATGGCCGGACTTAGTTTTGACTGCACCCCGTAGATGCGCGGCATTTTGGCGATCCATCCAAGCGCCAGCAGATCTTTGAAGCCCTTGTGTACGCCGCCAACGATGCTGCCATCACCGACTGAAACGAAGACCGCATCCGGCGCGGCGAAGCCGGTTTGGGTTTCGAACGCGGCGAAGCCGAGTTGCTCGGCGATTTCGAACGAGACCGTCTTCTTCCCTTCGGTCATGTAGGGGTTGTAACCGGTGTTGCGATTGTACCACCCGAACTCCGCGCACGCCTCCATGCACAGATCAAAGGCTTGATCGTAGACGCCATCGATGGCGAGGACGGTGGCGCCAAAAACCAGCAACTGGGCGATTTTGGCCTGTGGTGCAGTCTTGGGGACAAAGATGATCGATGGTTGATTAGCGGCGGCCGCCTGGCTGGCCAGCGCAGCGGCCGCATTGCCGGTGCTCGCCGTTGCGACGATGGGCCAGCCGCCTTCCTGTGCGCGGGCAACCGCAATGGCCGAGGCGCGATCTTTGAGCGATGCGCTTGGATTGCGCCCGTCATCTTTGACATAAAGTCTGGAGAGTCCCAGCGAATCGCAAAGCCGCCTGGCATGGGTCAATGGGGTGGCGCCAACCACCAGCGGTGGTAGGCTGCGGCGGTCGGCGATGGGCAGCAGCGGCCAGTAACGGCCGATGGCGTGATCTGGGTCGGCGGTGATCTGGGTGGGTGCAACGGCAGCCGCAATGGCTGCGTAGTCATATTCGATGTTCAGAAAACCCATATCGCTGCCGGCGTTGGGGCTGCAGTTGCAAACATAGGCGACTGATGTAGGCTCAATGGTGCGTCCGCAGCGCAGGCACCGAAGGTTTGTGACAAATGGCCCGATTGAACTAGTAGGCAGTGAACCCGTCATGGTGTTTGAATCCTGCGTATGGTGAAAAAAATGAAACGGTTGTTCTTTGACAATCTGCAAGTTACTTGCAAAGTTCCTTACGTAGTATTCTCGTTATACTGGGAATGCCGTCATGGGACGTCTTTATCGGCCCAGGCAACCTGGGTGGATTGAAATTGATCGTAACGCATTTTGCTGAATGTGCAAGCGCCCAAGCCCCTGTGATGGTGCGCGTACGTCCGGTGTAACTAGATTGGACTCCAGCGGCCAGCGTGTGCATATAGACTTTTAGGTGCAATGTGCCATAATCGCCGCAGCTTGAGTGAGGGCAGGAGACTGGAAAATGGAACAAATGGATCGTTATCCCAGCTACGTTGTGTCAGTGGCCGGCGCCTTAAGTAGCACCGATCAGCCACTTGCGATCGATACGCTTGTCGACCGCGTGCGGGGAGCTCGACCGGACACCAAGGGCGTCCGCACTGGTGTCTATCGCGCGCTCAAGCAACTCTACCAGGCGGTGCCCGTCGCCCCAGACCGTTACGGTTGGCTATCGCACCTGCTCCGTGACAATGTTGTCCGCCATCCGCTCTCAAACGAAGAGGTCCGGCGCGGTTACCTCTTGCTTGATGAACTGGAGCACGCCATCCTCTTCCCGCAGTTCTTTCAGAACCACCGTCCTGACAACCGCAAAGTGACGATTGAACTCTTCGGGGATGAGGTGCTGCAGGCGGAAGCGGCGATTGAGAAACGCACCTGGTCGCTAAAGCTTGGTGAGCCATTTGTGAAGTGGATCGATGACCAGGGGGGGCAGGGTCGAGACGATATCATCATCTCCGTCCGAGACGCAGTTGCCGGCATCTATCAAGTGCGCCTGTTGCCCCGCGAAGGTCGTGACGAAGAGACCATCGAGCAACGGAGCATTGCCGTAGCGGCCGTTGCCGAGGAACTTGTGATGGATTTGCGCCGTGCAGAGCGCGCGGTGCCGGCATGGGAACTGGTGGCGCTGCTGATTGGACGCGGTCTCTATGTCGACCCCGTGCCGCCGGACGATTTGCATCTTTTGCTACAACGCCATAGTATGTTGGCGTTGCTGGAAGGTGAAGGCTATACAGTCGCCGATCGCCGTGAAACAAGCAACATGGTGCGGGCGCCATTCGCTCGGCGAAACGACAACTTTGACCCTATGTTTTGGGGAACCTGACGACGCAGATTGGAACCGTGACCAGGACGGACCCTCGTCCGGTGGCTTCGGCAATGGCAATGATGATTCGTGCCAGGACTATGAGGAGTACTTGGAAGAGCACCGAATGGCGGGTGCTCCAGGCGCGCCCCTTGGGCATGGCGATTATCATCTGCTTGAAGCAGAATTGGAACTTCTTGGACTTGAGCAAGAGTTCGGCTATCTGTTGCCAGAGCAACAGGCGCGCGTGCAAGCGCTGGCCGAACGGCTATTTATTGATCCGGAAGTGCTCCGTAGCCGCGAGCAAGACGCACCCGATGAGGGTGATTTTGACGAGCCGCCTTTCTGGCAGAACTGAACGCCGCGTCTGCTCTGCACAAGGTAATTCGAGGAGTTTGCATAGACCGCAGGCGTGAAAGCTGCGGTCTTTTTTTGTAATTTGCGATGACAATGAAAAAACCAGTAAACTGCCGATATTTCTATGGCGATTATTTTCGTGGTAAAGAGAAGGAAGAGTGTCGCCTGCTCGCCGCGAGTCCTGAGAATACGCGACCTTGGAAGCGTGGGCACTGCGACAGTTGCCCCGTTCCTGCGATCGTGATCGAGAGCAACAGCCGGGACCTACTGCTGGAAGCGGCAGTAAAGCGACGTTTCCTGAGTGAGCACGTTGAGGTGACATTTGCCGTCTGCAGTAAACACATGCAGCAGTTGGAGGATCCCCTCTACTGCCCAATGTGCGCTGCCGAGCTTCAAGGCGGATCCGGTTCTTGACGCACAGCGTCTGTGGGAGGTCAAGTGAAACGGGCCTTTGTGTTGGGCGGGGGTGGTTCACTCGGTGCGCTCCAGGTTGGCGCGTTGCGGGTGCTGCTGGAACGAGACATCCGTCCGGATTTCGTCGTCGGGTGCTCGGTTGGCGCGCTGAACGCACTTGGCGTTGCCACTGAATTCAGTTCAGAGCAACTGGAACGGACTGCGGTGCTCTGGCGGCAAGTGACGCAGCAAGTAGTCTATCCTGGCTCGCGCCTGAACATCTTCTGGCGCGTGGCCACGGGTAAGGATAGCCTTCACGACAACCGGCGCTTCTATCAATGGCTGCGTGATTCCTGCAGTTCGCCGGCGTTGACGTTTGGCGCGCTCCATGGCGCACGCCTCTATGTGACGGCCACACACCTGCGCACCGGACGGCTTCATGTGTTTGGCGATGATCCAAACGATCGTGTGCTCGATGCACTGATGGCGAGCACTGCGTTGACGCCCTTGCATCCCCCTTGGGAGATCAACGGCGAACGCTACGTGGATGGCGCCACTGTTACGCCGCTGCCGATCCGTGTGGCGCTGGAGCGCGGTGCAACGGAGATCTTTGCGCTGCAGCTTGGCGATAGCCCCAATGCTGCGTCATCTGCACCGGTGCATGGTGTTGTTGGGCACATTTCGGCGGCGGTCGATACGATGCTGCGGCTGCAAGCTGAACACGACCTCCACCTTGCCACGACGACACGCAACACGACTGTCCATTGCCTCCATCTCTACGCTCCCTTCCGACTGGACGGTACGGACTTCAGCAAGGGCGACGAACTGATTGAGGCCGGCTATGCTCAGGCGCTCGAACAGATGCAGATGTGCCGCGGCCAGGCAATGCGACGCCTGTGAGCCGCGCCGAAGGTTGGTGGCAGAATCTGATGGGTCGCAAGAACCCCACACGGACTGATGATTCATTACTGAATTTGGGGCAGCCTCGGATAGAATAAAGAAGGTTAAGCCGAATCACTGGGGAGCTCAGGTAAGCTGGGCTGAGAGGGTGGCCATTGTCGTCACCGACCCGTATACCTGATCTGGGTAATGCCAGCGTAGGGAGCAGCGGAATCAGCCACCGTTCTGTGAATTACGCAGGGCCTTATCCGGCAAGGGTAAGGCCCTTTTTCATTGGTTGGAGGTCAAAAACATGATGGTCAATAAACGATGCCTGGCAGTTGTCATTGCACTCGTCGTGGCTGCTGTGACCCTGGTCGGCTGCACAGCCCAATCGCCGGTCGCCGGCCCGGCTGCGCCGGTCACGCTCGTTGTGGCGAGTCACGACTCGTTCGCGGCGAGTGAAGCGGTGATCGCGCAGTTTGAACAGGAGCACAACGTCAAGGTGCAATTTCTGACCCTTGGTGACGCCGGCGCCGCGCTCAACAAGATTATTCTTAGCAAGGATGCTCCAGTTGCCGATCTCTTCTATGGCGTCGACAATACGTTTCTGAGTCGCGCCGTGACGTCGGGGGCGTTTGAGCCTTATACACCCACCCAGTTGAGCGCAGTGGCCGCGGACCTACAGCTTGATGCGAGCCATTCGTTGACACCGATCGATTATGGTTTTGTCAACCTTAACGCTGATGCCGCCTGGTTCAAGTCGCACAATGTGCCGCTGCCAACGCAACTCGAAGATCTGATCAAACCCGAGTACAAGGGGCTGCTCGTGGCGCCAAACCCGGCGACGTCATCGCCTGGGCTAGCGTTTTTACTGACCACGATCAGCTACTTTGGCGAGGATGGGTATCTCGACTACTGGCGGGCCTTGCGGGCGAACGATCTGCTTATCACGGATGGCTGGAGTGAGGCTTATTTCGATCACTTCACCGTCGGCTCTGGCGGTAAGGGCGATCGGCCACTTGTAGTCAGCTATACGACCAGCCCGCCGGCGGACGTGGTATATGCAACGGACGGGAGAACCGCGCCGGCCAGCATCAATGTGGCGATCCCGGGCAGCGCCTTCCGGCAGGTGGAGTTTGCGGGGGTGCTGAAGGGCGCCAGGCAGCCCGAACTTGCGCGCAAGCTGATCGATTTCATGTTGGGCCGCGAGTTTCAGGAAGACATCCCGTTGCAGATGTTCGTCTTCCCGGTGAACCAGGAGGCGCAACTGCCAGAGTTGTTTACGGCCTATGCCCAGGCGCCTGCGGACCCGGTGATCTTTGACGCAAGTGCGATCGATCAGAATCGCGAACGCTGGTTGAAGGCGTGGTCGGACGTCGTATTGCGCTAATGCCGCGCGAGGAACCAGGGTGCAGATAGATGCGCGCAGGCTTGTAAGAATTGGCCGAGGAGAAGAGCAGTGCAATGGTCCCGCGCACCGGCCGTCGTGTGGCGAGGCCACACCGCGTCCGGCGCGGCCTCTTGACGCTGCTCTACCTGGCGCCGCTGCTATTCCTCGCCCTGTTTTACGTCTATCCGCTACTGGCAATCTTTCAAGCGAGCTTCTCGCAACCGGGCGCGTTCACGGCCATCTTCGCAGCCATCCTCGATCCTGCGCTGCTGCAGCTTGTTTGGTTCACTGCCTGGCAGGCGGCGGTGTCGACGGTGGTGACGGTGCTCGCCGGGCTGCCCCTCGCCTATGTGTTTGCGACGTACGACTTCCGCGGCAAGAGCCTGCTCAATGCGCTCTTGACGATCCCGTTTGTCATGCCGACCGTGGTGGTGGCGACGGCGTTTCTGGCGTTGTTGGGCCGCGGTGGGCTGGTCAATGAGACGCTGCAACGCGTTTTTGGTGTGTCCGCACCGCAATTGCACGCTGAACAGACCCTCTGGATCATCCTGCTGGCGCATGTGTTCTTCAATGTTGCCGTCGTGATCCGGACCGTGGGCGGCTTCTGGAGCAATCTGAACCCGCACCTGCGCGAGGCTGCAGGGATGCTGGGGGCGCCGCCGGCGCGGGTATTCCGGGAGATCACATTGCCACTGCTGGCGCCGAGTCTGCTTTCGGCAAGCCTCCTGATCTTTCTCTTCACGTTCACGAGTTTCGGGGTGATTTTGCTACTTGGAGGCCCTGGGTTTGCAACAATTGAGGTCGAGATCTATCGCCAGGCGGTGAATTACTTCAATCTGCCCATCGCCGCCTTTTTGTCCGTGCTGCAACTGTTGATTACCTTTGGCGTAATGATTGCCTACACGCGGGCGCAAGCGCAGACGAGCCGCACGCTGCGCCAGCAGAGTGCGAAACGGACGGCGCGGCGACCCGCCAACTGGCGGCAGGCGCTGGTGGTGGCGGTTTGCATTTTACTGACGGTTGGGGCGCTGTTGGCCCCGCTGTTGGCGCTGGCATGGAGTAGTATCCGTGTCGACGGCGCCTTTTCGCTTCGCTACTATCAGGCATTGGCTGAGAATCCGCGCCAGAGTGCATTCTTCGTTCCGCCGGTTACGGCCATTCGCAATTCACTGATGTTTGCGCTGGCGACCCTGGTGCTCAGCCTGCCCATGGGGATGATTGGCGCCTACATGCTTGCACAGCCACGCACCTGGCTGACGGCGCTGCTGGAGCCGCTGCTCCTGCTCCCGCTCGGCACGTCGGCGGTGACGCTGGGCTTTGGTTACATCATCGCCATGGGCGAGTTGCGCACTTCGCTCTGGCTTGTGCCCATCGCGCATACGCTCATTGCCCTGCCGTTTGTGGTGCGTACGCTGCTGCCGTCTGTACGAGCGTTGGATAAGCGGCTCCGGGAGGCAGCCGCGATGCTGGGTGCGTCGCCAGCTCGAATCTGGCGGTCCGTAGACGCACCTTTGTTGTGGCGCCCACTCCTGATCGCCGCCGCATTTGCGTTTGCGATCAGCCTCGGTGAGTTTGGCGCCACGCTCTTGATTGCCCGCCCGGATACGCCGACGATGCCCATGATCATCTATCGCGCCCTGGGCCAGCCAGGTGCGCTCAACTACGGACAGGCACTGGCGATGAGCACGGTGCTGATGACGGTGACGGGCGTGGCGTTGGTGCTGATTGAGCAGTTTAGGTTGGGGGATACGGAGTTTTAGGGAGACAAAGAGACAGGGAGACAGGGAGACAGGGAGACAGGGAGACAGGGAGACAGGGAGACGGGGAGACAGGGGAATGTTGGAGGTAGAGCGAGTTGGGAAGTGGTTTGAGCCGGGGAAACTGGTGTTGGATGGCGTCTCGCTTGCGGTGCGGGATGGTGAGATTGCCTGTTTGCTGGGACCCAGCGGGTGCGGCAAGTCGACGTTGCTGCGCGTGATTGCGGGGCTTGAAACACCGGATGCCAGTGAGATTCGCTTCGACGGGGAGGATGTGACGGCGCTGGAACCTTACCGGCGGCGCTTTGGGCTGATGTTTCAGGACTATGCCTTGTTTCCCCACATGAGCGTGAGTCAAAATGTCGGCTTTGGGCTGCGGATGGCGAATCTGGAGCAACGCACGATTGCGCGCCGGGTGCAAGAGGTGCTGGAGTTGGTCAACCTCCAGGGGTATGGGGAGCGCTCGGTCGATCGACTGAGCGGTGGGGAACAGCAGCGCGTGGCGCTGGCCCGTACGCTCGCCCCGGCGCCGCGGCTGGTCATGCTGGATGAACCGTTGGCCAATCTGGATCGGCTGCTGCGCGAAGACCTTGTGGAAGATCTGCGGGTGATCCTGCGCCGGGTTGGCGCAACGGCGATCGTAGTGACCCACGATCAACAAGAGGCATTTGTCCTTGCCGACCACGTGGCGGTGATGCGCCAGGGACAGATCGTGCAGGAGGGCTCACCGGAGGAGGTGTATCAGAACCCGGCTTCGCGCTTTGTTGCCGACTTCCTGGGCTATCGCAACCTCATTGCCGCGACCAAGGTCGAAGGCGCGGCCGGCGCAGTCTTTGACACGGCGATTGGGCCGATTTCCACGGCGAGATTCGCTGAGGCGCCGTTGGGTTGGCACGGCTGGATTGTTTTTCGCCCTGACGCTGCTACGTTGGCGCGCGGCGGCGCAGACGAACTGAAAATCGAGGGTAAGATCCGCACCGTCTCTTTTCGTGGGCCGATCACCAGGATCCAGCTCGCACCTGCGTTTGATCCCGGAGTGGAGCTGGTCTTCGACATCCCTTCGGTTACGGCGCGGGAACTCCCGCACCTTGGAGATGAGGTCGCAGTCGCGCTCCATGCCGACGGGTTGTCGTTGATCCCTGCTGAGCCAAAGCGGGGGGAGCCGCTACTGAACCACATTCAACAGCGTAAGTGAGCTTGTGTTAGCCGGCGTCCACCCTTGATCGCGTGCAGCATTGTCCACCTCCACGTACCACCAGACGATGGTGTCGGAGTCGCCTTCCAACCAGACTGGCCCGCCGAGTACGGTTGCTGTATTACCGTCGCTAAGTACGGTGACCGCACTGCCTGCGGTTGATCCCGGTTCAGTGCGGACGAACGAACGTAACTGCGGTTGAATCTGGACGCGACTCCCGACCTGGATGTTGGGGTCGGCGCGTTGACTTTGTGGCAGGCCATTGGTCCGCTCAACGAGCAGCGCGGGATCGACTCTGGGGGCAGGCGCCGGCTGCACCTGATTGCCCGCCACTTCGCCGGCAGCGGTCGCGGTGGCGACAATCATGGGGATGGTTGGCGTGGGTTCGGCACGGGCAGCCATCCGGTTCGTAATTGTGTCAAAGGCCCACATCCCACCAAGGATCATCAGGAAGATCAGGGCAATGACAGCAATGATGGGCCATAGCGGGAAACTGCTGCTGGGCCGCGCTTGTTCGATCGGCTGATTGGTGACGAGGATCGGCAGGCCCGATTGCGTGCTGTCCATCACGTAGAGTTCCGTTGTCGGACCGATGCCCTGATAGCGGGATGCGAGGATGTTCTGTGCCCGGCGCTTGTACGCGTCCTGCGCCTGAAGCGATTGTGGGTTATATAGGTGCAACTCTGCCCGCGACGAACGGCCATGGTCATCGAGGATGACGACCAGCGCCGCGATGACCTGGTTGCGATTGTCGTCCTCGAACGGGTAATAGTGGGTATCACGAAGCTGCGGCGTTGACTGCCAGCGGCGTTGCTCTTCGTTGATCGATCTCATTTCGTTCTGATAGTCGATGGACATGAGGTTACGATCCCGCAGTAACTGAAGGTCAATAGGCGCCGAGCTCGACCAGGCGCTGGTCGCTGATGCCAAAGTGATGGGCAATTTCGTGGAGAACGGTCTGCCGCACCTGCGCCCGAATGGCGTCTTCGCCTGGCGGCGTCACCCGCAGAATCGGCCCACGAAAGATAGTGATTTTGTCCGGCGCCACCAACCCATAGGTGCTTGTGCGCACTGTACGCGGTACACCCTCGTAGTGGCAGCACCGCACTCCTGCCTAGATGTTGGCGATCGCAAGCGCAAGGCGGCGGCGATTGGCCAGACTGACAAAGCGCCGGAAATCTTCACCGACCAACGCCCCATGCTTGCGCATGGCACGATCCTGCGTACGCAAGTAGATGACCAGGTCTGGCGAGCCGGCGGTGTTTGCTTCGTTGGCAACCATCTGAATGCTCACCGCGGCGTCATTCAGATTGCCAAGGTGTTCCTGCAGACGCCGGAGATCGGCAATCAAGTGGTGCGCTTCAGGGCCGAGCAGATTGTCTACGAACTCAAGATTGTACCGCAGGTACTTGCACTCGATGCGCAGCAGGTGCAATTGCGTGATCGGGACCGCATTGCCCCGTTCGAACATGACCTCAAAACTGCGCACGCTCTCGAAGCGGTTGAGCACCATGCTGGGCATGACATGGCGCACCTGGAACGGTGCGTCGGGCTGGCCGGACTTTGAGGCTGGTTTGCGAACACCTTTTCCTGACGTTTCCACAAAGCGGGTAAAATCGGCGACAAAAGCGGCATAGGGATCGCTGTTCAGCCATTCCAACAGTTGCCCATGGGCACTGGCACGGGCGGTGCGCCAGGCGTCAAGCGTGGCTGCGAGACCGGTCCTGGCCGTCTTGCTTTGCTTTGCCGCAAACGATTCCAGCTTTGCGATCGCAACGTCGAGGTCACGCACCGCACCCAGGAGCCGCGCCGTGCGCCGCAATGACTTTAAGATGCGGCGGATCAGCTTACCTTCGAAGTAGTTGCCATAGAGCCGCGCCGCGGCGCGGGCGCGGCGCGTGGCCACCCGCATGTCATGGACATACTCGATGTCGTCGCTGAAGCGGACCCCTGCTTCATTCAGCAGCATGGTCGTCAGTTGCTCACGCCAGATGAGGCGGCAGGCTTCGGCCATATGCATTGCGGCCTGAATTCCCTCGTTGACCACTTGTTCACCCGCTGAGCGCCGGCTGATCACGGTCAATGCGTGTTCAAGTTTGCTTTGCGCACTGGCTTCCCCTGTGCGCTGGTCTTCGAGTGACGCCAGCAGGGTCTGTAATTCGGCTTCATCACCACCGGGTGCAAGTTCCAATTCGACCTCATTGGATTCTGCCAGCACCGGGCCTTCAAGTTGGGCCAAGATCGCGACCGTGTCGAGGCTCAACTCCGCGACTACATTTTCGGCCGCCGCCACATCCTCTTGTCCAGGTTCCGCAGCCCGGTATACGATCCGTTTGATGCGTGTCTGGCGGACGACTGCGATTGGACGCAGCAGCCCTTGCCCGTGGAGAAGTTCGATCAGCAGCGGCCGAATGGGATCGGGCCATTGTTCCAGGTTGTAACGATCAGCCGCGGACGCTAGCGTCGCCTCGATCTCAAGTCGGCGGACTACTGCTATTCTTTGTGAGACCCGCAGCGATTTGAGGGTGACGCGTTGTGCGTCACTCTGCGTGCGCACGCGTAGACCATAGCCCTGGCGCAAGAGCTGATAGTCCGGCGTGTCCAGATAGATATCGCGCACCGGCACGGTTGTGGCCGGCCCAAGCCAATAACCCGGCGCAAGTTCGGGGATCACGGCAAGTTGCCGACTCCATTCCGGGTCCTTGACCATGAATTTGGCCTCGACTTCTTGTGGCATTGCCGGTGGTGCAGTTGCTGCCATAGGATACCAGGCTTCTTGTACGATTCGGGTGAATAGGGGGCGCCTGGCGATCCTAGGATGCGGCCATACGGCTCAGCCATTCACCAAGGAACATGATCGCAAAGAAAGCAACCATGATGGAAATGTCAACCATCCCCCCCAAGGGTGGAATGAGCTTTCGAATCGGATCGAGCACCGGTTCCGTCAGTTGGTAAAGCACCTGTACGATGGGATTGTAGGGGTCCAGATTGGGGATCCAACTGACCAGGGCGCGGGCCAGCAACACATACCCATACAACTGCACGGCATAGGCCAAGATCTGGTAGACTTCGTTCATACGGCGTCCTTCTTTTCACTCACTGCCCCGAGCTCCTGGCTGCGCCGATACGCGGCAAAAATGGCATCGCTGATCGTCGCGCGCACGCTCGCCTTTTCCAACTCATACAAACCGGCGGCCGTCGTGCCACCGGGGCTTGTGACCTGATTCTTGAGTTCCGCTGAGTGCTTACCGGATGCACGCATCAGCGCGACACTGCCCTCAATTGTTTGCAGCACCAACATTTCGGCATCACGCCGTGAAAAACCCATGTGTACACCTGCATCGATCATCGCTTCGATGAGGAGCAGGACGAAACCCGGTCCGGAGCCACTCAGCCCGGTGGCCATATCCAGGTAGCCTTCTTCATCCATCTGCAGTTGCTCGCCCATGGCGCCCAGGATGGTAGCGGTGTGTTCCAACTGCTTCTGGGTGACCTGGCTTGTCGCGGTCCACACGCTCATGCCCTTTCCCAATTGTGCGGGTGTATTGGGCATGACGCGCACGATGCGATCGTGGTAGAGCTTATTCTGCAACGTGCTGATCCGGGCGCCAGCGATGATGCTGATGATCAGGGCGTCTGGATGGATCCGGCTATGCAGATCGCGGCCGACCTTTGGCAAGGTCTGCGGCTTGATGCTCAGGACGACAATATC
>JADJPH010000035.1 GCA_016713335.1 Candidatus Fredericiella danica
AGGGTGACGTCATAAGGCCCCTCGATGACGGCACGGGAGGCCTCCAAAAAGTATGCAATGTCAATCGCGCCGACCACGGCCAGCAATTCGTCTTCGCAGTCCAGCAGGCTTAACTGGCAGCCGTCGCACGAGGCGAACTTCCAAACGGCCAGGCGTGGCTTGTGTTTCGTTGCCATCTCAGACCTCCCACTTGCCGAAAAAGCTCTGGATGTGATCGAGCCGGAATACCGGACCATCTTTGCAGACGAAGAGCGGGCCAAATTGGCAATGGCCACAGAGGCCGCAACCACACTTCATGTTTCGCTCTGTCGAAAGATAGGTCTGCGTGACTGGTACACCACGCTTCGCCAGCGCTTGGATCGTGTAACGCATCATCACTTCAGGGCCGCACACCAGGGCCACGGAGTTTTGCGGATCAAAGGGGGCGCGCGGGATCAGTGCAGTGACCAGTCCCACGCTGCCATGCCACTCGCCCGTGGCACGGTCTACAGTTACATAAATGTCCAAGTCGAAACGTGCACGCCAGCGCTCCAACTCACTGCGGAAGAGGATATCCTCTTGCGTACGCGCACCGTATAGCAGGACGATCTTGCCGTAGTCGTTGCGGTGTTCGATCATTTGGTAGAGTGCGGGCCGCAAGGGCGCCAGCCCGATGCCACCGGCGATGAGCAGGACGTCGCGCCCTTTGGCGTCGTCCAGCGGCCAGGCGGTGCCGAAGGGCCCGCGCACGCCAAGCATATCGCCAGGCCGTAACCGTGCCATGGCCCGCGTGACGTTGCCGACGGCACGCGTCGTGTGGAGCAGGCGGTCGGGGGCCGCCGGATCACCGCTGATCGAAATCGGGATCTCGCCCAGACCGTAGACATACAGCATGTTGAACTGGCCCGCGGCAAACGGGCTATGGCTGTTGCCATTCACCGGTTCCAGTTCGACGGTGAAGGTGTCGTCGTTTTCCTGGAAGCGCTCACGGACAGAACAGATGTATGGGATTGCGGGATGGTTATGCATGTTCATATTCGCCTCCGCTGCGCAGGGCCACTGCTTCGGCCGTGATGTCGATGCCAACCGGACACCAGGTGATACAGCGTCCGCAGCCAACGCAACCACTCAGACCAAACTGGTCGCTCGATGCGACGAGCTTATGAATCAGCCATTGCCGGTAGCGAGCCTTGGCTGAGGTGCGAATGCTGCCGCTAGAGATGAACGAAAACGACGTCGTGAAACAGGAATCGTCCTTGCGCCAGCGTTCGGCATGCTGGCCGGTGAGATCGGTTGCGTCTTCGATGGTGTAGCAGAAGCAGGTTGGGCAAACCTGCGTACAGTTGCCGCAGGTCAGACATTGCTCTGCCACCACCTCCCAATGCGGGTGTTCGTAGTTGCGATAAAGCAATTCCTTGAGACCGTTCGTATCTAGCGTGCGCCCCATGTGGGTGGCGGTTTCGGCGATGACGGCGTTGGCCTGAGCCTGTTCCGCTTCGGTCGCCAGCCGGTGCGGTAGGGCTGCAAGCACGGCCGCACCAAGTTCGCTGCCGACTTCGACCAAAAAATAGTGGCGCTCGGCGCCAAGCACTTCGGTGAGCGCTAGATCGAATCCAGGGCCGGCTTTGGGACCCGTACCCATCGAACTGCAGAAGCAGGTGGCGCCGGCCTGACTACAGTTGACTGCTACGATGAAGGCGGCGGCGCGCCGTCTTTGGTAGTCGGTATCGATATGCGGTCCGTCCAGGTGCATGCGATCCTGGAAGTGTAGTGCGTACAGGTCACAGGCGCGCACACCAATGAGCGCATACTGAACGGCGGGCTGTTCCTCGGCAATGATCTTGAAGCCTTTGCCAGTCTGCTCTGCTTGCCACAGCCGCACGACAGGAGGGGAAAGGAATCGTTTCCACGGGTGTGGGCCGAGGGTGTAGCCAAATAGTGCAAGGTCGTCGCGGCGATGTAACCGGTAGCTGCCGCGCTCCTGTTCGTCAGTCCACCCGATCGGCAGATCATCAACGCCACTCAGTTCATCGCAAACGATGACGCCGTCACGCGGTGTTGGGCCGATGGTCGTATAGCCCCGTGCCTGTAGGGCCTCGAAGAGAAGCGCGAAGTCACCCCGGTCGAGTACAAATGATACGGCAAAATGCGGCCGTTCCAGGTCATCCATAAATCCTCCCCTACGGCCCCATGTGGGCTAGTAGATGTGTACTCAGTTTTTCGATCGTGTTGGTCCTGCCATCGTCCGGTCCAGGGACCTCGACCCCAAGCTCTTTCGCGATGGCGTTCAGAAAATTGAGGAAATCGACCTGGTCGACTTCCAGCATTTCACGGATCTCATCATGCGGCCGCAGGGCGTTTACTTCGGCTTCCGGTGCAATCAAGCACAGGTTCTTGACGATGATCTGCTTGATCTCCTCATGCGTTATTACTCGTGTGTTGGTCATAGGCTTCTCCTTGCGTTGGCAGACTCCATTCGTTCGTTGGGGTGACGACCTGCGCATGTCCGCATACCACGAAAGCCGGGCGGGCGGCAGCAACAGCCGTAGAATCACCAAGAACGACCCGTAGTGAGAAAACAGTAGGATGCGTTGGAATTCCGTGTCGCGAGGAGTGAGGGACCCAAGGTGAACGGAATGGCGTACGCCCACTACGACCGCAATCCGAGAGGACCCAAACATGCCGGCCAGGCAAGACGTATAAGCGGACCGGCGACACTAGTGATATTTTTCACAATCAACTTGAATCAGTGTACTGGTAAGGCGCATCGTAGACAACTGGTCTACTGGCTAGGTTCATACCTGGCCAGTAGACTGGGTATGGTCAACTTCATTTGGCGCATGCCGGGGGAGGGGTATGTCGCGTTGACAAAGTCGTAGGTGCACGCTAGATTGTTGATCACGAAACAATTTTTAGGTTCGTGCTTCGATAACCTCAGCCCCCACTGCCGGCCCCCGATCCTGCGCGCCGGCAGAGATTGAATGAAAGGCACTCCCCTATGCGCACATCTCTTCTCAAGTCAGTTGTTGCCACCTGCGGCCTGATGTTGGCGTTGGCCTTTGCGCTGGGCCTGGTTCATCCGGTCTATGCCGCCACCTGGCTCGTCGACACAGCGGTAGATGAGGTGGATGGTAGTTGCACCGACGGCGACTGCTCGCTGCGCGACGCCATTGCCGCTGCGGCTGACGGCGACACCATTCTATTTGCCGGCGATTTCACGATCTTTCTGGACGGGCCACTGGATCTTGCCAAAACGATCACGATCAGTGGCGAGTCGCACGCGATTGCAGTGAGCGGCGATAGCGCCGGAGATGGTAGTCCGAATGTGCGGGTATTTCATGTGGCGCCCACCGGCGCCGCCACGCTCGCGAATATCAGTGTCATTAGTGGGACGACACCGTCCGGGCCAGATGATGGCTGCCCAGCGTTTTGTGGCGGCGGGATCGTAGTGGATGAAGGCGGCGCCCTGACCATACTAAACGCCACCGTTGCCGGCAACGGTGGGCACCGCGGTGGGGGCATCGCCTCCATGGGAGCCTTGACGGTGCTGAGCGGTACGATCTCCGGCAACTCGGCCAGGTTATCGGCCGGGGCAATCTGGAGCAGCGGTGCACTCACCGTGGTCGATAGCACCATTGCCTACAACCTGGCGATCACCACCGCCGGCGGAATTCGCGTAGAGTCCGGCATTGCCAGCATCAGCAACACTGCGATCTACAACAACGAAGCAATCGATGGCGGTGGCCTTTATGTCGTTGGCGAGGCGTCGGTGGCAGGCGGTGAATTTGAAGGCAACTTTTCGCAGAGAGGTGGCGGAATCTTTGTTGAAAGTAGCGGCGTGCTGACGCTTTCAAACGGCCTGCTTGATTGGAACGAAGCACTGTTCGGTGGTGGTGGCGTTCACTCATCCGGGCTCGTATCTGTGTCGAACACTCTATTTCAACATAGCTATGCCGGCAATGGTGATGGTGGTGGCATTTACAACGCCGGTGGCACACTCTCCGTTGCAAGTAGCCGTTTTTTTCTACAATGGTGCGTCCGGGGGAGGAGGTATTGCCAGTACGGCGGTGCTAACCGTGACGGACAGCATCTTTGCGGTGAATACCCTCAACCTTGCCGGCGGCGGTCTTTACTTGGTGGGGCTGGGGTCATCCGCCTTCCTTGCGCGCGTCTCGATCCGTGCTAATTGGGCTGAATACAATGGCGGTGGATTGCTCAGCGCCGGTGGTGTACTTACGCTGGTGGATAGCGCAGTCGAGAGAAATGAGGCCATGAACGGAGGCGGAATCGCCGCCGGCTTCGGCACAGTCAATGTGGTGAGGAGCAACTTCACCGACAACTGGGCCACGAAAATCGGCGGCGGTGTCTATAACGCTTGACGGGAAATCTCATACCTGACGGACAGCCAGATTTCCGACAATTTGGCCGAAGGTGGGGGCGGTATTCACAACATCGGTGCTTTGACCGTCACGAACAGTACGGTTGCGTCAAATGAAGCTACTGACGGCGGTGGCATCGACAATACCAACTCAGTGCGCTACTCAACAGCACGCTACACAGCAACAGCGCTGCGCAGGGTGGTGGCATCCACAATACGGGCGTCTTGACTGTGGCGACGAGCACGATCCGCGATAATAAGGCTACTCAGGGTGGCGGCATCAACAATACTGGCGCCGCAACGCTCGTGAACAGCACCCTTGCCTACAATTGGGCTCCCCAAGGCGGCGCCGTCGAAAATGCCGGCACAGTGACGATTTCAAACAGCACCATTGCCTACAATCAGGGTTACCAGGGCACCGGGATCAACAATACCGGCGTGGCCACCTTATGGAATAGCACGGTTAGCCTCAATTCAAGCGGGATTAGTAATGGCGGTATACTGAACCTGAGCAATTCGCTGCTGGCTAAAAACTATGACCCTGGTGATTGTGTCAATGTGGGTAGCGGTGCAATCGGCGTCAATGATCACAATCTGATCGTGGACAGTGATGCGCGGCGTGCAACATTGACAACGGCTCCGGTGGCAGCATCATAGGAAGAGTTGCCTTGCTCAAGCCTCTCCGGGATAACGGCGGTTCAACACAGACCATGGCACTCGCGTTTGGTTCGCCGGCAATCGATGCCGGCAGTAGTGTAAATTGCCCCCTGACAGACCAACGCGGCGCGGCCCGTCCCAATGGTCCCGCTTGCGACATTGGCGCCTATGAAGTGATTGCGGTGCACACCTATTTGCCAGCCATCCTCAAGGAGTGACGGTAACGAGTCAAACTATGCCGAACAACTATCTGATCGGGGTTGATCTCGGGACAAGCGTCGTCAAGGCGACGTTGCTCCATATCGATGGCGTTGCGGTGGCTGCCGCACACCGGGCGATGAGCATTGCCCGGCCGGCGCCGGGGCTTGCCGAGCAGGATCCAGAGGCATTTGAGGCGGCGACGTATGCGACGATCCGCGAGGTGATGGAACGTTCAGGGGTTGCGCCCGGTGCAGTGGCTGCCATCGCCTTTGCGGGGCAGATGGGCGGCGCGCTGGGCGTTGATATCGCCGGGGAGGCGCTCACACCGTGGTATCCATCGACGCTTGATACACGTTATGTGCCCTATTTGACGCCGGTGATGGCGCGGGCTGGTGATCGCGTGTGGGCGATCGGCGGCGCCGTGCCGCTGGTGGCGCCACGTATGGCCTGGTGGAAGGCGGTGCATCCCGGCGTCTATGCCCATATTCACAAGTTCATGATCCTGGCTAACTACGTCGCGGCACGCCTGGGCGGGGTGCGCGGCGAGGATCTGTTCATCGATCCTTCCTACCTGATCTTCGCCGGGGTGGCCGATACTGCAAATCGACGCTGGTCGCCTGAACTGATGGCGGTTTGGGACTTTCCCGAAGCAAAGTTGCCAAGAATTGCAGCCGCAGATGCCGTCGTGGGGAAGCTGACGCCGGCTGCGGCCAGTGCGTGCGGATTAGTCGCAGGTATCCCACTCGTTGCCGGCGCCGGCGACCAGGTCGCAGGATTTCTTGGCGCGGGGTTGGTCGAGAATGGCGAGATGATCGATGTCGCCGGCACCTTTCCGGTGCTGGGCACCTGTCTGGATCATTTTGTGGTCGACGCTACGCATCGGATGTGGCAGACGATGCCCGACCCGCTGGGGCCGAATCACTGGTACCCGCTCACCTACATCGGCGGCGGTGGGCTGACGCATCGCTGGTTTTTGGAACAGTTCGGCCCGCTTGATGCAGGTGCTGCCGGCACGGATCTCTACGCCCGGTGGGACGCGGCGGCGGCGACGGTTGAACCGGGCGCGGAGGGGCTGATCTTTATCCCCCACTTATTGGGCCGAGCCTGTCCCGACGACCCGGCAGTGCGTGGGGCGTGGATTGGGTTTTCATGGACGCACGAACCTCGCCACTTCTATCGGGCAGTGCTGGAATCGATTGGATACGATTTTGCGGTGGCGCTTGGGTTGCTGCGGGAGATGGAGCCTACGTTGCCGCCCAGGGAGGTGCGGGTGATCGGCGGTGGGGCGCGTAGCGGCGTCTGGAATCAGCTCAAGAGTGATATCTTGGGGGTTCCGTATCGACGTCTGGCCGTCATCGACCGTGCGGCGTTGGGGTGCGCCATCATTGCGGGACATGCGGTCGGAATCTATCCGGATATGGCAGCCGTTGCACGGAAGTTTGCGCAGCCGGAGGCTGGGTGGATGCCGGATGTGGCAGCGCATGAGCGGTATCGTGGGTATGTGAAGGTGTATGATGAGGCTTTTGTGGGATTGAGGGGGGTGTTTGAAGGGTTGGAGAGGGAGAGGTGAGACAGGGAGACAAAGAGACAAAGAGACAAGGAGACAGGGAGACAAGGAGACAAGGAGACAAGGAGACAAGGAGACAAGGAGACAAGGAGACAAGGAGACAAGGAGACAAGGAGACAAGAGACAGGGAGACAAGGAAGAGATAGCAGTACAACGAATCACCGTGATTTGGTGACGATTGCACCTGGTGATTCGAGGTATTGGCGAGTATGCTAGTTGGCAGTTTGCCTCCGCTTTGCGAGTTGAATTCACGGCTAATCACTTCTTTCACATGCTGGATTCCATGTTCCGCCTGGTTCGCTTTTGTCTGGTTACAATCTGTTTGTTTGGGACTTTGCTGTGGCCGGGATCGACGCTGGCGCAGGCTGAGGCCGGTTCGCTGCCGCCGGAGGCGCCGGATACGCCCATTCGCTTTGAGCGGCTGACGCAGGAAGAGGGGCTGTCTCAGAACTCCGTGTTGGCGCTGTTTCAGGACCGAGAAGGCTTTCTCTGGATTGGCACCCAGGACGGCTTGAATCGCTACGACGGGTACAATTTCGCCGTCTACAAAAACAACGTCGATGATCCGGAGAGCATCAGCCTGGCCTCGATCCTGGAGATCACACAAGATCGCAAGGGTGATATCTGGGTAGGCACGTGGGGTGGGGGGCTGAACAAGTTGGATCCGCTGACGGGCAAGTTCACCCGCTATCAGCACGACCCCAATGATCCCGGCAGCCTGCCGCACGATCTGGTGCCCGCCGTCTTGGAGGACAGTCGTGGTGTGCTCTGGGTGGGGACCCAGGGCGGTGGGCTGGCGACGTTGGATCGCGAAACCGGGCAGTTCACCACCTATCACCACAACCCGGACGATCCGGACAGCCTCGGCAGCAACTTCATTTCGGCCCTGATGGAAGATGATGCCGGCGCACTCTGGGTCGGCACCGGCGGCTTCAACATGGACGGATCGGGACTCGATCGGTTCGACCCTGAAACCGGAAAGTTTTTCCACTATGCGCATGATCCGGCGGACCCCGACTCGCTCAGCAGCAATTCGGTTTCGTCCTGCTGCCCGCCGGCGACGGCAAGATCTGGGCCGGCACCGGCGGTTTTGGGGTGGATGGCGCTGGCCTCAACCTGGTGGATCCAAAGACCGGGTTGGTCACTCGCTTTGTGCACGACGAGCGTGACCCGGCGAGCCTCTCCAGCAACAATGTGACGTCGCTCAATCGCGACAGCGCCGGCCGATTTGGGTCACCACCTGGGGCGGTGGTCTGGAGCAGTTGCAGCGTGTGGGTGAACAGGTCCGCTTTACGCATACGCGCCACGATCCTTTTGACCCAGCAAGTATCAGCACCGACATTCTGTGGACGACGCTGGAGGATCGGGCCGGCGTATTGTGGATTGGCTCCATCAATGGGGGACTCAATAAGCTCAATCCGCAGATGCAGCGCTTCAAGCTCTATCGTAATCGCCCGAACGATCCCAACAGCCTGAGTTTCGATGTCATTGGTGGCTTTTATGAGGATCGCGAGGGTGGGCTATGGATCGGCACGTGGGGTGGCGGGCTGAACTACTTCGACCGCACGACGGGCAAATTTACACACTATCAGCACGATCCGAGCAATCCGGATAGTCTGACGAACGACACTGTCAGCACGGTCTTTGAAGACGATGCGGGAGCACTGTGGGTCGGCACCTTCAACGGGCTTGACAAACTCGATCGCACTACGGGGAAGTTCACCCACTACAAACACGATCCGTCTGACTTGAACACTCCTGTCCACGACAGTATCTATACCATCGTGCCGGTTGGCGATGGCCGGGCATGGGTCGGGACGCTTGGCGGGCTTGATCTGCTCGACCCGGCGACGGGGTCGTTTACGCATTTTGTGAATGATCCCGCGGATCCAGGGAGTTTGCCCGGTAATGAAGTGTCTGAGATCTATGCTGCCCCGTCCGGTAAACTCTGGATTGGCACCTGGCATAACGGGATGGCATACCTTGATCCGGACGCCTGGGCGGCGGGTGAAGTTCGCTTCGTGCGCTATCGGCACGATCCCAACGATTCCTCAAGCCTGAGTGACGATGGGGTTTGGGCGATCCATGAAGATCGCACGGGAGCGATCTGGGCGGGCACACAGGCAGGTCTCAACCGGTTGGACCCGGTGACGGGCAAATTCACGCATTTCTACGAGAAGGATGGTTTGCCCAACAACTCTGCTATCTGCATCGAACAGGATGCGGAAGGCAATCTCTGGATTGCGACGAACAACGGGTTGGTGCGGATGAATCCCGTACTGATGCGTTTCCGCAGTTTTGATGTGAGTCACGGTCTGCAGAGCAATGAGTTCGATTCCGGCGCCTGCATGCGCAGCGCCAATGGCGAACTCTATTTTGGTGGTGTGCACGGTGTCAACGTCTTTCGCCCGGAAGAGATTCGCGACAATTCCGCGCCGCCGCCCGTGGCGATCACCGGGTTCCGCGTCTTCAACAAGCCGGTGACCGTGGACCTGACCGGTGCAACGCCGATCGACCTCTCTTATCAGGAAAACTTCATCTCGTTTGACTTTGCCGCGCTTGATTATCATGCGCCGGATCAGAACCACTATGCCTACAAACTCGACGGCTTTGATGAGGAGTGGGTGGAAGCCGGCGACCGCCGCTACGCAAGTTACACCAATTTGCCGGCCGGCGAATATGTTTTCCGGGTGCGTGGTTCGAACAATGACGACGTCTGGAATGAGGCCGGTGTCGCTCTACCGCTGCGCGTGTCGCCGCCGATTTGGGGTACGTGGTGGTTCAGGGTGATTGGTGTTGCGCTCTTGATGGGTGCGGTGTTGGGTGGGTATGGGTGGCGCGTGAACCAGATTCGGACGCAGAATCGCCGGCTGGAGCAGAAAGTGACCCAGCAGACGGCAGAATTGCGCCATGAGATTGAACAGCGCAAGGTGGTGGAGGCGGCGCTGGCGCAGAAAGCGGCGGACGATGCTGTCATGGCCGAGCGCACCCGTCTTGCGCGCGATCTGCATGATGCGGTCACGCAGACGCTTTTTTCGGCGAGTCTGATCGCCGAGGTGCTGCCGGATCTGTATGCAGCGGATCCCGAAGACGGTGCGCAGAGTGCTGAGGAGTTGCGCCAATTGACACGTGGTGCGCTGGCGGAGATGCGCACGCTGCTGCTTGAACTGCGTCCTGCGGCGGTCACGCAGGCGCGTCTTGAAGATCTGATCCGGCAACTGATCGAAGCGACGATTGGCCGCGCACGTGTGCCCGTGCAGTATACAGCGGAGGGACAGCGGACGCTGCCTGATGACGTCAAGGTGGCGCTATACCGGATTGCCCAAGAATCACTCAACAACGTGATCAAGTACGCGAAAGCAACTCAGGTGACGGTGGATTTGCGCCAGCAGCCGCGTGGGGTGCGGCTTTCGATCGGTGATGACGGCGTGGGGTTTGACCCGGATGCGGTGGGGCCCGGACACCTCGGGCAGAAGATTATGCGAGAGCGTGCGGAGGGGATCGGCGCTCGGCTGGCGGTGCAGAGTGAGGTCGGGCAGGGGACGATGGTGACGGTGACCTGGGTGGATCCCGCCGAGGTGCAGGAGTAGGAGAGAGACTCCCGCAAAGCCGCCAAGGCGCAAAGGAGGGCGGGGAGAGAGAGACTCCCGCAAAGCCGCCAAGGCGCAAAGGAGAGCGGGAGGAAAAATCCCGTAGAGGAGAGAGAGTGGCTGATGAGTGAAGAGAAAACGATTCGAGTGATGATTGTGGACGACCACGCGGTGGTGCGTGGTGGATTGAGTAAGTTTATCCAGGTCTATAGCGATCTGGAATTGGTGGGCGAAGCGGGGAGTGGCGAGGAGGCGGTCCAACTGGTCCAACGCCTGCGCCCGGATGTCATCTTGATGGATCTGAAGATGCCCGGCATGGACGGCGTTGCAGCGACCCGCGCTGTGCGGGAGAAGTGCCCGTCATGCCATGTCATTGTGCTCACCAGTTTCGCGGAAGACGGCATCGTGCAGGGGGCGCTCCAGGCAGGCGCCACCGGGTATCTATTGAAGAATGTCACGGCTGCCGAACTGGCGACGGCGATTCGGGCGGCCCATGCGGGGCGCATGACGCTCTCGTCGGAGGCGACCGAGGTGCTGGTGCATGCCACCACGCAGCCGCTGGTGAAGGCCGATGAGTTAACTGAGCGGGAGCGGGAAGTGCTTGGGTTGATGGTCGAGGGACTCAGCAACCAGGAGATCGCCGACCGGCTGTTCTTGAGCCTGGGTACGGTCAAATTCCATATTGGCAACATCTACTCCAAGCTTGGGGTCGATAGCCGGGTGGCGGCGGTGACATTGGCAATGCAGAGAAGGTTGGTGTGAGGTTTTCGACTGAGTCTGTGCAATTACGGAAGCACTTCACTGAAAAGATTGCAATCGTAACCGGCGGGGGGTCGGGGATTGGGGCGCGGCTTTGCGCGCGGATGGCGCAGTGGGGTGCGGTCGTCGTCGTGGGTGATGTGGCGGAGGCGAATGCGCAGCAGGTCGCCGGCGCCATCGATAGCGCCGGCGGGCAGGCGTATGCGCGGCAGGTGGATGTCACGCATGCTGTGGCGGTAGAGGCGCTGGTCAATGAGACCGTGATGCGGCACGGGCGATTGGACTATATGTTCAACAATGCCGGTGTTGCCGTCATGGGCGAAGTGCGCGATCTGGCGCTGGACGATTGGGATAGGGTAGTCGATGTCAATCTAAAGGGCGTGATCCACGGCATTCATGCGGCCTATCCGGTCATGGTAAGGCAGCAGTCTGGGCACATTGTAAACAGTGCGTCGGGGTATGGATTGATACCGGGGCCAACGCTGGCGCCCTATGTGGCGACCAAGCATGCGGTCGTTGGTTTGAGTGAGACGCTGCGGGTGGAGGCGAAGGATCTGGGGGTGCGGGTGAGTGTGGCGTGTCCGGGTTTCGTGCGCACGCCGATTCTGAACAGCCCCAACCGCACCGGTTCTGCTGGAGACGTCAGTGGGTTACTTGGTAAGGTTGTGATCGAGGCTGATGATGCTGCCGCTGCCATTCTATCCGGCGTGGTGCGGAATCAGGGGTTGATCGTCTTCCCAACGTATGTGAGTCTGTTGTCGCGGTTGCACCGGCTGGCGCCGGGGCTGATGCAGCATGCGTATTTAAGGATCATGCGCAACATGCGTACCGGGGGGCGGTAGAGGCGACGCATTAGTTGGCGCCTCTGTCAGCGCCGCATGTCAGAGCACCATCCCGTGAGGGTGGTGATCCCCCCGTCCCCCTGTCTGTGCTGCAAGCCGGCCGCGGCTTTGGCCGGCGACCACGCGTGGCTCTGATTGCACCGCTGGCCAACCACTCACTCACGTGCGTGGCTCTGATTGGCACCAACCACTCACTCACGTGCGTGGCTCTGTTGGTCACATCAGAGCACCAACCCGTGAGGGTGGTGTTTCCCCCCGTCCGTGCTTCAAACCACCGCGGCTTTGGTCAGGCGAACCACTTACTCACGTGCGTGGCTCTGATTGGCACCAACCACTTACTCACGTGCGTGGCTCTGTTGGCACCAAGCACCCCCGGGGGTGTGTCGTGCTTCAACCAGCCTTGCCTTACCGGCGGCCGGCCCCGGGCGTTCCCCGCCACCGCTTTGGTCAGGCGAACCACTTACTCACGTGCGTGCTGATTGGCACCAACCACTACTCACGTGCGTGGCTCTGTTGGTCACATCAGAGCACCCCCGTGAGGGTGGTGTTCCCCCCCGTCCGTGCTTCAACCCGCTTTGGCAGCAACCACTTACTCACGTGCGTGGCTCTGATTGGCACCAACCACTTACTCACGTGCGTGGCTCTGATTGGCACCAACCACTTACTCACGTGCGTGGCTCTGATGGGCACCAACCACTTACTCACGTGCGTGGCTCTGATTTTGCGTGCGTGGCTCAGATTTCACATGCGTGGCGCTGATTGGCACCAACCACTTACTCACGTGCGTGGCTCAGATTGGCACCAACCACTTACTCACGTGCGTGGCTCTGATTTTGCATGCGTGGCTCTGATTGGTACCCCTGTCCATCCGGACAGGGGTTTTTCTTTGCCTCTGTCCAGTCTCACACTGGACGAAGGCTTGGTCACGAGACGTTTGCCTTGTCATAGACTATCTATCAGGAAGTCGGGCGCGGTGCAACACGCAGGTGAATCAGGGGGCGGCATCATGACAACTAAAACATGCAACCTGCCCGGTCTGACCAGCGACCTGTGGCTCGTTGTAGACGAAATGCAGACGCTGAACCTTGGGTTGCGACGTGCACACCGGTGGGAGGCATCCGCTGGCGAAACTGTGCGTCATCGCCATGATCCCCGACCGGTAGAGCCGCTGGAGAAGGTGTGCGACGTTTCGTCAGGGCTGTTCTTGCACCCAGAACATCAATAGCCTACCGGTGCGCGTCGTCGGTGTGCGACGTTTCATCCAGTTGGCTGTTCTTGCACTGCCGGCCATAGCATCCATCCATTGCGCAGCACTGCCGCTTGAGCGTCATGAAAGAAGGGACCTATGACAGTCAACAACTCGCCGACACGCTCGTTTCGAATGGTTCGCAGGATTGGATGGGTGCTGCTCATCGGTGCACTTCTGCTTGTCTTGGTCCCTGGCGCCCGCGTGGGAATCGCCGCGTTTCAGGTTGCTACCGATCGGCAGCCGGTTCCTCAGTTGGCCGACATCGGTAGCACACGTTCGCTGGTGGTGCTGCCAATTTTTGAAAAGGCGGCGGACAAAGGTCTCGCTTCGGGGCATGGTGTCTCGTATCTCTTGCAGACCGACACCACTGCGGTGCTGATGGACATGGGCTTCAATCCTGACGCGCAGGATCCATCACCACTTGAACAGAATATGGCAGCGCTCGGGCTAGGCATCGATGATTTTGATGCGGTGGTCATCTCCCATCATCACCCAGATCATGTCGGCAGTGTGGACTGGTGGCTCAATAACACTTTTTCGTTGGGCGTTCATCAGGATGATTTGGGTTCAAAGGAGATCTATACGCCGATCGCGATGCATTATCCCGGCGCCGGTCCAATCGTATCGGCTACCCCACGCATTTTGGCCCCAGGAGTAGCAACGCTCGGTAATCTCAGCTTCGTCAACGTTTTCCCGTTATCGCTGTTGGAACCGCTGATGCAGGAGCAGGTCCTGGCGGTCAATGTAGAGAGTGTGGGCATTGTCCTGATTACGGGCTGCGGTCATCCGGGGGTGGAGCGTATCATCACGCATGCGGAGCAGGTCCTGAACCGTCCCATTGCCGGCATCATCGGTGGTCTGCATCTGGGTGATGCAGCCGAATCCGAGCTCCAGGACGAGATTGCCACCGTCCGCAAGCTTGAACCGGCTATCGTGGCCTTGTCGCCCCACGACAGTAGTGAGGGGGTCATTGCGGTCTGGCGCACTGCGTTTCCGGCTGCATACCGTGATCTGAAGGTTGGCGCGGGCTTGCAGCTTCCTTGATGTGCAGGGGGCGGCGCTGTTCCTGCGAATCGCTGCCGACCGGTGATGAAGAACTGGCCAATCGGACAGGCGAGGGCTTGCTGTCCGATTGGCGACTTTTGCCCATTGGCGTACTACAATCGAAGCAAGAAGAATATCGCAGTGCGACCATGCGTTGCGCGCTAGCCCTTCAGGAGGGACTGATGGAGACTTCGGACAGACAACCCAGTGGATTGATGATTTTCAGTCGTGTGCTCTATGCGCTTGCGCTTGTCGGTGTAGTTGTTTCTGTGCTCCTTGGGTTGTCCGTCGCGAACGCCGCCTCCGTGATCCCGGCTGCGACGATTGGCTTTCAGTCTCCTGCCATCAAACCATTATGGGATGCCCTGGTTTCGGGGCTCCTCTTCCTCGGTGTGCTCGTCCTTATTTCCGGTGGGTGCATGAGCCTGCTCCTGGCTGCTGCTGGTGTGCTGGTAGGGCGAACCGGCACACTCAACCGTCGCGTGCAGCGGTTGGAGTCAGTGCTGGGCGATACCAATGCTCTTGGGCCGGCTACGGGGTTGGCGACACCTGCCAAAGCCACCATTTGGACCGACATCCCGGCAGAAGCCCTTGGTTCGCATCTGCCGATATAGGCGCCTTGAAAGTGTATAATGGCATTCCTGCGTCGACGATTCTGCTTTGAAGGAGTGCGCAGTGAATGCCGGCCACCTTGTTGTGGAATCTATCCTCACCGAAGCACTGACGGCAGTGCAGCGCACGGCAATCGTCGATCTCTGCAGTGCTGCACACGACGAGGACTTCGGTCTCCTCTTTTTCTTCCTGCCACACGATGGGCAACACTTTCTCGGGTTGATTGATGGCGTGCTCGTTGCGCATGCCGTATGCACCCTGCGCCATTTTGTCGTCGATGGGCGTATTCCGCTACGCGCCGGTTATATCGATGCGGTCGCGACGATGCCGGGGCTACAGCGACGCGGTTACGGTAGCGCCGTGATGCGTACGGCGGGCGAGCATATCCGCACACACTATGACATTGGCGGTCTGTCGACCTCACGTCCATCCTTCTATCGCCGGCTTGGCTGGCGGCGGTGGCGTGGTTTTCTGGCTGCGCGTACCGAGCAAGGGCTGGAACCCGCCGCACCGAGAGGTGAAGATGTCGTGATGGTGTTGACAAGTACCAGCACACCTCCGTTAACCCTGGGTGAACAGCTATCGGTTGAATGGCGCCCCGGCGTCTGGTAAGCTCGACCGGCACTGAACCTCTTCCCGTTCACGAGAACTAACCATCCGGACAGTTGCGAACTGGACGCGAGTGCGGTCGGGATCATGACCATAGGCAGGCGCTTTTTACTGCGCCTGAGGCGAAAATGTAGTCGAACCTATCGTGATGCCTTGACTTGTGCGGGGAGGAGTAGAAAATGAGACAAATAGGAAGTTGACCGGAACGGTCATATTGGTCATCGGGATCGTGATCGGAGTTGTGGCCGTCTATGCGGTTATCCTTCGGCCTCTGCACATGCGGTGGGGAACGACCGCGGCTGAGCGTGCGATATCCATGCCGGTTGACGCCGATGCCAAGCTGGCCGCGAAGTTTCTACACGGGCGGTTACGATTGACGCGCCTATGCAACGCGTATGGCCGTGGCTTGTGCAATTAGGCCAGGGGCGCAGCGGGTTCTACAGCTACTACTGGCTGGAGAATCAGTTTGCGGCGGAGATGGTCAATGCAGATGAGATCCTGCCGCAATTCCAGGATACGGCGCCTGGCACGAAGATTCCGCTAATGAAAAACGGACCGGTCGTCCATACCGTGAGTCTGATTGAAGCGCCGCACTACCTCATGTTGGACGACGGCTGGTTCATGCTGTTGGAACCGATCGATGGCCACACGGCGCGATTGGTGGTGCGTTATGCGTTGACCCTGGCGCCGGTCTACTGGAACGGTACTACTATTATGCGATCTTTGAACCGGCGCACTTTGTGATGGAGGCAGGAATGATGATCGGAATCAAGGTGCGCCGAGCGGATGGATGGGAAGGAAGGGTGAGAGCGCTATGAAACTGCAAACGATGGTGAAAACGTTGGGAATCGGGGCGGCACTAGGTCTGGGGCTTGCTGTAGCGTATGGGATCGCATTTTCAGCATATGCAATCATCAGGTCGTCGGCACAAATTGTTGTGTCATTGCCGGCAGTTGGTGAAGTCGTGCAGACCATCGCGCTTTCGGGGTCCGCAATCGTTTTGGCGAGTGTTTCCACCGCTGTTTTTAGGTGTCTTTGCGGCTATGACGGAAGCACTCACACTGCTGGTGGCGCGTAGCTTGACAGCAAGATTTGACCCGTCGATGACGCAGGGCCGCGCTGCCGCAATCGGTTTTGGTGTTGCAGCCACAATCACGCTCGTTGTCAACCTACTATTGTGGCGAGGACTGGGCGTCTTCTTCGATCAACTTTGGCCGAGCGGATATCTCTTCTGGATAGGTTTGCCGGGCGTGCTCTACATGATTGCCACAGCGGCAGCCATGTCACGCTGGATTGTCATGCCCGCGCCACGGAAAGTCTAGAGGTTTTTCGTAGTTTTGGCGGCGGATTCCCTGCTAGAATGTTGGGTATGAACACATTGCTTACACCCGAGGCGTTTGCCCAGCATGTGGTGAAAGCCACACGCAAGGCCGGATATCGTGTCTCTTCCGCTGATGAACTGATCGTAGAATGCGCTATCGGTGATGAATCGTTGCGGTGTAACCTGGAAACAGCTTATGTCCATTACCAGGAGGCGCCAGAGCAGCTCGATCAGATCGTCCAGACCCATCTGGTCGTATTGCGCCGGGTGCTTACGGCCCAGGCGACTTCGCAGCCGGCGCTCAACACTGACTCATTGCTGCCATTACTCAACCGTCGTGAGCGCCTCCCTTCACTACAGATTGCCGGGATCAAACCTGCGCTCTATCAACCCTATGCGGCCGGTCTGGTCATCACGTACGTGCTGGACAGCCCCGAGAGCATGGCCTATGTCAATGCTCATCTGCTGGCGTCCATTGGCGCCTCAGCGTTGACACTGGAGGAAGTGCATACGCTGGCGATCGCTCACCTTGCGACCCGCACGAAAGCCCAAGGGATTGAGGAGCACGGATTTGGCGACTGTCGCTTCATCGCCTACGCGGCTGGGGATGGCTATGCGGCGACGCGCGTGCTGCTGCCAGACTTGATGGCTTCATGGGCGCAGCGTCTCGCCGGCCGGATGCTGATCGGCATTCCAAACCGTGACTTTCTCATTGCATTTGGAGATCGCGACCCGCGGCATGCGGCCACCATGACCTGTCAGGTGCGCAGAGATGCGGCGCGCCTGGCTCATCCGCTAACGGGCGAGGTCCTGGTGTGGGAGGAGGGAAAGGTAAGGGCAAGGGAGGCGCGTCATTGAGACGCAGCATGTCTCACGATTGACCGAAGTCTAGCACGAAGCGGAAACGTCCGCTTTCGGCAGACCACATGGTGAAGTTGGTGCCCCAAAGGTTGTTGAAAAGTAAGACGTGCATGCCTTCTGTGAGGGGCGGCTGCCGGTTGTGAAGACGGAGCAGCGCCGGTTGTCCGGGGGCGACCAGGGGCGCATCGAGACTTGAGATTTTCAACTGGCCTTTGCGTCCCTGGTGCCGCACGCCAGAATTCACCCCGTGCAGCCTTTGTTGCCGTCTGCGATGACCTCCAGCGGGGAGATCCAGTCGTCCAGTTTGTTGAGTGTCCATCCTTTGGGTTCGTTGACATTCGGCGAGAAGCCGTACCAGAGGGCTTCGGGGAGCCGGCATGCCGGCTTTTCGAACCATTGGAGGGTCATCTCAAGTTTTGGGCTGGCATGGAACAGCGTGATTTCGACTGTGATCCGGCCAGGGCAGCCAAAGCGGCGATGGGCAGTGGGATCGCCGGCCAGGTCAAGCACAACCCGCGTGCCCTCGTCGTCAACGGTCTGGTGAATGTTTTGCAACTGCGGCAGCCAGAAGCCAGATTGGGCGTCGCTGTCTTCGATGCCAGGTTTGAGGAAGTCAGGGATTGCCCACCAGGCGATTGCTCTGTCCTTCTGTACATATTCCCGGTAGTAGCGGTCGTAGTCGGACTGACTGAAGCTTTGGTAGCGGAACAGGCCCAGGGGATGCCTGGGTGTTGCCCAATTGACATTTCGGGCGTGTTCCGCCAGGTGATTGATGGCGCCTGTGCTCGGATCGAAGCCGACTTCAAAGTGAGGCGATGAAAGGCGTGTACAGGGATCGGGACTTCCTGCATTCCGGTCGTTACCGGGCGAGGGGCAGCGTGGCGGCAACGGCTGCGTTTGCCTGTGGCCTGGGGGCCGTTGCCGAGGGCCTTGATCGCACTGCGGATGTAGCCGCGCTGTTCATCCCAAGAGGCTTCCATTTTCTGAAAACCGGGCTCGGATCGGGCGGTTGCAAAATCGGCTGGGTTCCAAGCTTGCCAGTCAGCGAGGTGCGTTTTCACGTCGAGGCCCCAGGTATGTTCGGGGACCACCAAAAGTTTGCGATGGAACGCATGCAACCTGGCGTCCTCGGAAGTGGCGTGGCCGCCGGCAAGCCAGGCCTTGCGCAGGCGGAGCAGTGCACGGTAGGCTGCCAACTTCTGCGGGTCTGAGCCGGCGCCGTGGATCCAGGTGTCGCCCAGTTCGGCGGTCACGACGGGCAGGTTGTTGCGCACCGAATATAGGGCTGCGGCAAACGCGTCCATGGTAGAGGCAACTGGTTCTGCCTGTGGCATCCGTTGGCGCAGCGCTGCGAAGACCTCCTGGATCTCCTCCGGCGATTGGGGGCCGAGGTTGTCGCCCGTGTGAGCGAAATAGATCGCCTCGTCCAAACCCGGAACTTCCATCAAATCGCCGTAGGAGCCTTTGTGGTACATCACCATGACTTCGGCGCCGGATGGGTGGCGCCAAATAAAGACTGGGGGAACCGCAGGTGCGGTGGATGCCGCATTGACGCCGATGTGCAGGAATTGGATACCGGCTTCCGCCAGGAGTGGGATGATGGCACGTGTGTGGCCAGGGACATCCGTCATTTTGGCGGCGATGGTATGGCGCCCATAGCGCCGGTCAAGTGACTGGAACAGGCTCAGACCGAAGCGGAAGAGATCGGCATCCATCAACTCGCTGTGGGTTGTGAAGGGGAGTCCGTGCCAGACAATATCGCCGGCGGCGATGGCGGCTTCCATTTCCGCGCGTGCGGTAGGTGTGGCTTGTTCCAGAAATTCATAGATCAGCCAGGCGCCGGTGGTCCAGACGAAGCGTTCGGGGCGGCCGGACTCGCGGAGGGTGCGGGCGACCCGCATGGCGTGTGCTTGCATCGCGGCGTGGGGTGAAGGACACGAGTTCCCAGCCGTGACCGCCAGCTTCATTCAGCACGGCATCGATGCCGTAGATCGTTTGATTGTGGAGACCGACTGCGGCTGCGTATTCGCCGCGGTGATCATCCCATTCAAGTTGAATGGAGCGGTATTCCCAGTTCATGTACATGAGTGGAACTCCTCTACTGAACTCGTGACTCTCATGGCGCGGGCGGATGACGCACCAGACCGCCGGCCATGCCGTCCCAGATCCAGAAAGCTGTATCTACCGGCAAATCATTTGCCTTTTCTGTGATGGCGTTGGGGCCAGCCTGGACCCATTCCGGGCCAAATGGCTTGTTGCAGAGCGCGTGCGCCTCTCCGTAGCCGGGCGCCTCGTCTTGGCGAATCGGGTCGGTCAACTGAATAACCGGTTCGGCGGCGCCGCCACTGCTCACGCGGATGGCGGCAAACTCGTTGACACAGAGTAAGGGGAGGGCTTCACCGGTGGATGGGTTGGCTTGCGGAGGTTCAATCGCTGCAGTGGGCTGGACAATTGCGTTGGCCGGAGCAATGGCGACAAAAGTGGCCTGGTAAGCCGTGGTGGAGATTGGTTCAGTCGTTTCGGGGTACGGGGTGACCTGGGACAGCCGCAGTGTGTAGCCGCCGTGATCTATTTCCGGTTCCCCCAGTAGATTGCCTTGCTCGTCTGTGCTGCCACCAAGGACGTAGTTCGTGGCGCGTTGTTCTGAATTGGAGATGGTGATCCCAAGCATGACCTTGCCGGCTTGCACACACAGTACATTGGCCGGGCACCGTGAATCTTCGAGGATGGAATCGAAGCGGACCCGCAGGACGTCCATGCCGATCGTTGCGGCATATCCCGGCGTCAGGTTGAATGGCTCACCTGGTTCAGCGTAGACGCCGCCGTTTGGCATGCGTGGGCCCGGTTCCAGCACAAGCCGCACACGGTAATCCTCCGGTATGGCGCCTTCGTACGTTGGCTCCGTTACCGCGAGCAGGCGAATACCGACGCCATCCACCAGTTGCACAGACTGCAGCATGCCTGTATCGGGCAGGACCGCGCCCGTGTCATCCACCGTCGCCGTCAACGTGATCTGGCGTGTGGGCACGGTGTCCTCGATCCAGCCCAAATGGAGTGAGATGCGTGCGGTGCAGCCTTGTTCAGGTGGGCACGGTGTGTGTTCCACCTGTTCCACCTGGAGCACGACGGTGCGGCCAACCAGTGCGACCTGCTCGCCCTGTGCGAGTACGAATGGATCATCGGTGATGACGGAGATGCCGGCATCCGTGTCGGGCGCGGCTTCGGGGTCTTTGGTGGCGACTAGCGTGGCCTGGTAGTTTCCATATGGGATCTCTTGTTCGGCGGCCGGATAGGGTTGAACGTTCGTGACCTTGACGCAGTACGCACGGACTTCGGGTCTGGACTCTGGGCCTGCTTCGATCACGGCGCCATCGCGCTCAGTGTAAACGGTAAAGACGGGATAGGTTGTCGAGTGATCATCGCGCCAGACACTGATCTGAATCCGGACGGGTGCTGATTCTGTGCAGGTTGTGTCTTCCGGGCAGCGTTTGTCGTCGGCCCAGGGTTCGAGCCGGATGCGCACGGGTTCGCCTGCGAGTTTGATAGACTGGCTGGCTTTCAGTGTGAAGGGCTGGCCCAACGCGACGACGCCGGTTGGAATTGGCGGCAGCTCGAGCATCCAACATCCGGATAGGATGAGGGGAAGGAACGCAAGAATCAAAAGGCGGAGGACGCGCATTGCGAGGCTCCCGTGTTTGGAATGTGAAAGTTGCTTTAGAGATTCGGTAAGGGTAGCCGAGCACGCGTTGATGCGAAAACCGCGCCCCGCCCCGCCCCCCCGCGCGAAGGGACGGCCCCGGAAAAAACACAAAAAAAACCCGCAAAGGGGCCTGGTCCCCCCGCGCCCCGGGCCGGGGAGGGGGGCGCCGCCGGAAGGAGAGAGGAGAGAGGCAGGACAGAGCGCGGGGGCGGCCCCTGGAGCCGAAGCACGCGGGGCGCGGCGCCGGGGCCGGGCCGCGGGGGCCCGCCGCCGGCCCGCCGGCCGGCGGGCCCCCGGGCGCGCCCCGCCCGCCCCCGCCCCCGCCGCGGCCGCGGCCCCGGCGGCCGGCAGCGGCCGCGGGCGGCGCGCGGGGGCGGGCCCCCCCCCCGGCGCGGACCCGGCCCCCCCTCCCGCCCGCGGCCCCCCGGGGCGCCGCCGGGCGGGCGGCGCGCCCGCGGCCCCCCGGGTGGGGGGGGGCGGCGGGGGGGGCGGGGGGGGGTGTTGGGGGGGCGGGGGGCGCGGTGCGGCCGCCGCCGGGGGGGGGGCCGGCCCCCGCCGGCCCCGTGGGGGGGGCCGGGGCCCCCCCCGCGGGCCCGGGGCCGGGCCGGGAGGGGGCGGCGGCCGGCCCGGCGGCGCCGGGGCCGGCCCGGCCGCCGGCGCCCGGGGCGGGGAGGCGGCCCCCCGGCGGCGGGGGGGGGCGCGGCCCCGCCGGGGGGGGGCGGCCCTCCGGGGCGCCGGGGGGGGCCGGGGGGGGCCCCGCGGGCCGCCCGCCCGGGCCCCCCCCCGGGCCGTGCCGGCGGGGCGGGGGGCGCCCCCCGCCGCCGCCAAGGGAGCGGGGGGGCCCCCCCCCAGGGGGGGGGGCCGGCGCCGCCGGGGGGGGGGGGGCGCAGAGGGGGGGGTGCGGGCGGCCCCCCGCCGGGGGCGCCGGCGGCCCCCCCCCGGCGGGGGGGGGCGGCCGGCCCCCGCCCGGGGGGCCCCGGCGGGGGGCGGGCGGGCCCCTCGTCGGCGGCGGGGGGGCGGGGCCGGGGGCGGGGCGGGGGGCCCGCGCGGGGGCGGGGCCCGGGGCCCCGGCCGGAGGAAGCCCCCGGCGGCCCCCCGGGGCCCGGGACGGACCCCCTTCCCCCCCCCTTGTTGGGGAGGGGCCCCGGGCCGCCGGGGCCGGGGGGCCGGGGCCCCGGCCGGGGGGGCCCCGGCCGCCCGGGCCCGGGCCGCGGGCCCGCCCGGCCCCGGGGGGGCGGGGCTGGGGGGGGGCGGGGGGGCCCCCGGCCCGGGGAGGGGGGGGGGGGCGGCCCCCCCCCCGGCCGGGGCGGGGCCGGGCCCCCCCGCGCCGGGGGGGGGGCCCGCCCCCGGGGGGGGGGGGGGCCCCCCGGGGGGGGGGGGGGGGGGGGGGGGAGAGGCGGGAGGAGGGGCGGGAAGCCCGGCCCCCCCGGGGGGGGGGCCCCCCGCCCCCCCGGGGGGGGCCCCCCCCGGCCCGGGCGCGGGGCCCCGGGCGGGGGGCCGGCCACGGGGGGCCGGGGGGCCGGGGCGGGGGGGGGGGGGGGCGGGCGGGGGGGGGGGGGGGGGGGGGGCCCGGGGGGGGGGGGGAAGGACCGCCCGGGTTTGGGGGGAACGGCCCGCGCGGCGCCCGGGGGGCGCCTTGGGCGGGGGGCCGGGCTCACCCCACAAGGGAAACCCGCGACCCCCCCGCCCCCCCCGGGCCCGGGGCGGGACCCCCCCGGCCCGGGGGGGAGCCGCACGGGGGCCGGGCCCCCCGGCCCCTGGCGGGGGGGGGGCCGCCCCCCGGGGGGGGGGCCTCCCGATCCGGGGGACGGGGCGGGGGGGAGGGGGGGGGGGGGGGGGCCGGGGGGGGGCCCGCCCGCCCACGGGGGAGAGAGAGGGGGGGGGGGCGCCGGGGGGGGCGGGGGGCCCCCCCCCCCCCCCCCCCGGCCCACGCGGGCCCGGGCCCCCCCCCCGCCCCACGGCCCCCCCCCCCGCCCCAAAAAGGAGAAAAAAAAAGACCCCCCCCCCCCCCCGCCGCCGCGGGGCCCGCCCCCAAAAAGAAAAAAAAGAAGAAAGGAAGGGGGGGCGGCGCCCCCGGCCGGCGGAGGGGGCCCCGGGGGGGCCCCCCCGGGGCCCCCCGGGCGGAACCCCCGCCGCCCCCCCCCCCGCCGGGGCCCCCCCGGCCCCGGCCGGCCCGCCCCGGGCCGCCCCGGCGGCCCCGGCGGCCTCCCGGGCCCCCCCCCCCCCCCAACCCCCCCCCCCGCCCCCCCCCCCCCCCCCCCCCCCCCCCCCCCCCCCCCCCCCCCCCCCCCCCGCCCCCCCGCGTCGGGGGGGGGGGGGGGGGGGGCGGGGGCGGGGCCGGAAGGGGGGGGGGCGGGAAGGGCCGGGCGGGGCCGACCCCGAAAAAAAATCCACGGGGGAACCAAAAGAAAAGGAAAGAAAGCGGCGCTTGTCAGGGGGTTTCTCGGTGCGAGGTGGTAGGGGGGGAAAAAACAAACAAAGAAAAAAAAAAAAAAAAATTCCGGGGGCAGGATTCTACTAGTCGAATGGCAGGGTAAGCGCGAAAGGTGCGTTGCACAGGCATGTGATATCGTTTAGGATCGAACGGGCGTTCTTGGCCGGGCGAATTTTCCGGGAAATGTATTTGTTCACTTCAACGTGAGGATTTTCAACATGGCACACCCCTTGATCGATCAGCTTCGATTTACCCGTATTGAGTGGTTGCGCGCCCTGGAGGGCGTGACCGAGGAGGACGCAGTCAAGCGACTGCTGCCGATGAACTCCATCAGTTGGATCGTGGGCCATCTGGCCTGGCAGGAGCAGCGCTACTGGCTGACCATTGCGCAGGGGCAGACCGTCGTGCCAGGGCTCACTGAACTGGTCGGCAATGGTCGTCCGGCGACAACACCGCCTTTGCAACAGATGATGGATGCCTGGCGAACGGTCACAGCAGCGTCTGATCCGTTCCTCGATGCAATCACGACCGAGAAGTTGCAGGAAGAGGTCACGATCCGAGGCTGGACGACAACGACTTATGGCTCGTTGCTGCTGCGGGTGATCTACCATTACTGGTATCACATTGGCGAGATCATGGCGATTCGCCAGCAGTTGGGGCAGCCGGGATTGCCGGATTTTGTGGGGGACATTGAGGCCGCGGCGCCGTATCGCGCGGAGTGAGGCGTAAAAAACCCCCAGGCGGAAAACAAACGGGAAAACCAACCCCCCCCCAGGGCGAAGACGGGGGAAACAAGGGAGATCGGGAGGAGAATTGAGGATGGCGGGGTGAGTTGGACGTTTCCTCCCGTCCTCCTCCCTGCGGGAGATTCTGTTCCTCAGCTTGATGCGAATGGGAGTGAGGGGTAATACACCCTACTCTGGTGCGTTGCCCAACAGGACTGCCAGCCAGCGGGAATGGGCGTAGGCGTCGAGGATGATCTTGATGGTGGCGGTGATCGGGACCGACAGTACCATGCCGATCGGTCCCAACACCCAACCCCAGAAGATCAGAGAAACCAACACCACAAGGGGCGACAGTCCGATGCTCTTCCCCATGACGCGGGGAAGATGAAGGAGCCGACGACAATGACGATGAGGGTATAGGCCGCGATCACGAGAAGCAGCTGGATGCTGGCGCCATATTGAATAAACGCGGTCAACACAGCCGGTATTGCCGCAAGAATCGGGCCAAAATTCGGGACGAAGTTAAGCAGGAAGGCGAGCACCCCCCACACGACGGCGAAATCGACCCGTATTAACACCAGTGAAATCCAGACCAGGAAGCCAACCAGGACGCTTAGCAGCGTTTGCACAACGATGTAGCGGCGAATGGTTGCGGTGACGCCGTCGGCGTAATTCACGGCGGAGGGGTGATCGCTGAAGGCGGCGTGCAGTTTTGCCCGCAGCGTCTCGGCTTCCATGACCATAAAGATGACATAGAATACGATCAGAAAGAGGCTGGTGATGAATGCACTCATGCCGTCAAGGACATAGTGCAGCAAATTGGCAGGATTCATTGCCGGGCTTATGATCGGTGAAGGCAGAATGCCGCCGAGACCAATCTTGGCTTCGGCGCCGGCAAGTTGCTGTGGAAATTGCGCCTCCAATGTTGGCAAGTTTGATTCCAGTTCGTTCAGCGTTGCCGACAGCAAACTGCCAATCAAGAGCGCGCTGAGCACCAGGCTCAGCGCAACGATGCCAATGGCGGCCCACGACGGTAGACCGCGCTTTTTAAGCCACTCGAGTAAGGCCCAAAAGAGCACCGAAAACAGGACTGCCAGCAGGAAGGGTCCCAGGATGGCGGCCATGGCATGCATGGCAAAGATGACCGCGATCACCCCGACGGCAATCAACGAAATTCGAACGGGTGGTGTTAAATTTACATAATTTTGCAAGCGAAATCCTCTAGAATCTACTCGTCATCATCGCGCACTTGTGCGAAGACCATCGTGTCGCGCAGCGCGCCGGTCAGGTGATGGCGCTCGTCGTGTCGTAGGATGCCTTCGAGTGTGTACCCTGCTCTGCGAGCAACGGCGGCGCTGCGTTCATTTTCGACATTGCAGCGGATCTCCACCCTCCGTGCGCCAAGGGTGTAGAACGCAAAGGCCGTAATTCCACTCACTGCTTCGGTCATCAGCCCCTGCCCACTGTATGACGTGCGAATCCAGTAGCCGATTTCGAAGCGTGGCACGGACCAATCGATCCGGTGTAAGCCGCTGGCACCGATCAGTTCGCCGCTCGCGCGGTGGAAGAGCAACAGCATGAGGTCGCTGCGCGCCATGAATTGGACATGGGCGTGGCGCATCACTTCCTCTTCAAGTTCCAGCGTTGGCGTCTCTTTTGCCCACGGCATCCATGGGCGCAGTTCTGCAATCGATTCGACAACGGCGGCGTAGGGCCGCACCATCGCCGGGCTGCGGTGCGCGCAGCAAGAGGCGCTCTGTCTCAAAGTGATCCGGGAAGTCGCGGAGGATGGCTTTGTTCATGGCAGGTTCACCGGCGAATTGAATGGCGGATTGGGCGTCAGAATTGGCGCTTGAAATAGGCGGTTTTTTCGTTGCGGTGTTCGTCGGTGATGCTGACGAGTTCCCAGCCGTCGGCGCCTACTGTCGTGAGATACTCGGTGATGACGGGGGCGGTCTTCCAGTCGCTGCGCTCGCGGCCGTTGACGGCGCGTGGGCGCCAACCGCGAAACTCGCGAAAGATGACTTCCATGTATTCCCATCTGGGCTGGGAAGGGGCTGGCGGATCTGGCGGCGCCTGCACCATGGCGGTGCGCTTTGCTGGGGCAGGCTTCGTCTTGGCTTTCGTCGCCCTGGGCTTGCGTTGCGGTGAAGGGGAAGCACGGACGGGCCGGTCATTTTCCGTAGGACTCGCGTCGTTGAAGATCTCATCGAGAATGTTGAGAGGCTCGTTTTGACTACTCATCTTTCAGGATCCTTTCTGTCAGCGCGATGTAATCGTCTGCACCGGGGGAACTGGCTGCATACTCGAAAATGGTCTGACCGGCACCTGGTGCTTCAGAGAGGCGAACATTGTAGCGTATTGGTGTGCATAATTCGTTCGCGTAAGTGTCGTTGAGTTGCTGAAGGATCATTTCGGACTTGCGCACCCGCCGATCCATAAAGGTGGGTACCACATAGTGCAACTGGAGTTCTTTGTGATAGCGTTGAATCGAGCGGAGGCTATGCGTAAAGTCCGATAGTCCTTCGAGCGCCATAGCTTCCAGCGCGACCGGTGCGAGTACTTCGCGCGCAAAAAATAAGGCGTTGACGGTGATCACGTCCCATCCCGGCGCCGTGTCGACGATGGCATAGTCATAGGCGCCGTCAAGTCCAACAAGCGCCTCGTCAACGGTGCGTTCGCCGCCGAACTCTTTGCGGTCGATTGTGCGCTTGAGAGAGGCAAGGGCGCGTCCACCGGGTAGGACCCACAAGCCTGGGCGCGCTTCGATGCTCACTTCATCGAGCGGCTTTTCGCCATTGATGACCTCAGCGATGCCTGACTTGGGTTGGATGCCAAGCATTTTTGCCACCTGGCCCTGCGTGTCCATGTCGATCAGGAGCACACGGCGACCCTGTTGGGCGAGCCCGGCAGCCAGGTTGACGGCGGTGGTGGTCTTTCCTACACCCCCCTTGGAGAGGGCGACTGCAATACGACGCATAGGTGTTTTCCCTCCGGGAACATTGTACACCGGGCAAGCGTCAGAACTGAAGCCATCAGGGTGGGGATCCTGACAACCTCTGGTTGCGGTCGTTTTTGGCAAGGAATGCCCGATGCGCTACCATTGGCGCCTGTGCAGAACCAATTTGATTTGATCTGCCAGAGAAATGGAAGAGAATTGTGAATGACACCGTTGAGACAACAACGCAGAACACGCTCATGAGGGAAGTTGAGCCATTCACCTCAGCGTCATTCCGCGCACATCCTCTGATGCGTTTACTCGTCCAAGCCATGATGGTTGCCGCGCTGGCGGTCTTGTTGGCTGGTTGCGGGGGCGGTGAGGAAGAGCCGACGCGCACACCCGTGCCGACGTGGACGCCGACGGCGGCAGTGGCGGGTGCGCCTGCCCAGGCCGCTGCGCCGGCCGCACAGCCGGTGGCAGCCGCGCCTGAGGTGGGAACCCAGTTGGTGGACCCGGCGCAGGTGCAAGCGGTGGTGGCGACTGCAACGCCGACACCCCTCCCTACGGACACGCCGACCCCGCTCCCAACCGACACCGCGACGCCTACTGAGACGCCGACCGTGACGCCAACGCCACTGCCAACCGATACACCGACGCCAGTCCCCACGCCGACGGCAACGGCGACGCCCAACTATACATTCGAATTAGAGTCGTCAGAGAAGTTTCCGACCGATACGCTGGCGCCGAACGTGGTGCGCGTCTATGCGTACGTCTATTCAGACGCCGAGTTTGGGCTGCCGGGCTATACGCTGAACGTGGTTCACAACGGTACGCCATTGGTGATGGAAGAGGCGTCCGCAGGCGGGCTGCCCACGCTAACGCGTGAGGATGTCAGCCCGTACAGCCGTTTTACAAACCTGAGCGCGATCTTTGTTGAGCCGCAGCAGGGCGAATGGCGGATCCAGTTGGTGGACCCGCTCGGTGCGCCGGCAGGACCGGAGACGATGTTTGAGTTGACGGCGGAAGAAAACAACCGGGAACTGTATGTGAGGTATCGGGAGAAATAGGGGATCGCTTCAGCTTGGCCCCGAAGACCGAGGTCTCGGCTAGCCGCGCAAGTCCACCTGCGTGGACTGGGAGCCGGTTTGCATCAGCAGTCGGCGCAGGCCGACTTTAGCAGCTAGCCGGGGTTTCAACCTCCGGAGCCAAAGCTAGCCGCGCAAGTCCACCTGCGTGGACTGGGCGCCGCTTTGCATCAGCAGTCGGCGCAGGCCGACTTTAGCAGCTAGCCGGGGTTTCAACCTCCGGAGCCAAAGCCCCGGCCTCTGCCTTGGCCCCGAAGACCGAGGTCTCGGCTAGCCGCGCAAGTCCACCTGCGTGGACTGGGAGCATCGCCATTGCATCAGCAGTCGGCGCAGGCCGACTTTAGCAGCTAGCCGGGGTTTCAACCTCCGCCGAGCCAAACGGACTGCTTTTTAGCGCTCATGCCGCCTCTACTTCTCCATCGCCGGCAAGAACAGCTGCTCCAACATCTCAAACGGTGACGGTGTGACCGGCGCGCGCTCTGGCGCCGGTTTCATCACTGCGGTCCATGGCCCTATGGGCGGGATGTCGTCGTCCTGCAGGTTCGGCAGATAGATGTGGTCCGTCACCACTGGTCCCGCCTCCCGGGCGAAGAGCGCGAACTCACTCATGTGGCTGATGGCAATCGTGATCTTGTGCTGTGCCACGTCGCGCCGCACGATCTGGATGCCGTCGGTGCTCCAGCCCGTCCCGTCCCAATAGTAGAGTCCTAACGTTGCCGGGTCGAGGTCACCCAGGAGCGCCGGATCGTAGTCGATCGTCAGCGTGATCGGGATGGCGAAGGTCACCCCCCTGCAGCGGTGCGCCGGTGGCATAGGAGGTCAGGTCGAACTGGAAGTTGCCGAACTTGAAGCCAGCCGGCGGCGTGTTCGTGTGCTGCGTCGGCGTGATGTAGGGCGTGAACGCCAGGAAGAAGCTGTCGCCTGGGTCCAACGTACCCGTGTAGAAGCCCGCCGACACCTTGACGTCCACGTTCACACTTAGTGACGTGAAGGTCAGGTTGGCGCCGGCTGCCGGATCGACGGGGGCAACCTGTGGCACACCCTGCCCGTTGGCCTGGGACGTCACGAGCACGGAGACCAGCGCCGTGGACGCATTGCCGTTGACGTCGGTGGCGGTGTAGGTGAAGTTCTCCAGCCCGCTGGCAGTGGTGGGCGCCTTGAAGAAGACGAGCTCACCGCCGGTGCCAATATAGACCGTCCCATGCGCGGGCTGCGTCACCGCCGTCACATGCAAGCCACCTGCAGGATCGAGGTCGTTCGCCAGCACCCAGAGCTTTTTGCCCTGCCCCTGCACCATGCCGGCGGCGTCGTTGATCGCGGTCGGCAGCGGCTGCACGACCTGGGCATAGGGGGCGGAGGTGCTGCCGGTGAAGGTGCTATCGGCCGTGTATTGGGCGGTGACGGTATGGGTGCCGGCCGCGAGGAGTTCGTTGGCAAAGGTCGCCACGCCGTCTGCGAGTGCGCCGCGCCCAAACTCGACGCCGTTTTCGGCAAAGATCACTTCGCCGGACGGTAGAGGTGCGGCGGTGGCGCCGGTCTGCCGGGGAATCAGCCTGGGAATAAATTCCCGGCTGATAGCTCAAGTCCACCTGCGTGGACTGGGCGGAATGGACGGTTGCCGTGAAGATCACCGGCTGGCCCACCTTGCTGGGGTTGGGCGCGGCGGTGAGGGTCACCACGGTGGGGCGCCGCCGGATGCGAAGGACGACGTCTTCGCTGACGCTGGTCTCGCTGGCGCGGTCACCCTGGTAATGCGCCGTGATGTCGGAGGTGCCGGTCACCGGCGCAATTCTCTGGATGTGCGCCACCCCGTCGACCAGTTTGGCATTGGCGAGCAGAGTGCCGTCCGCCATGAAATCGACGGAGCCGGTGGGGCCGGCGACAGCGCCCTGCGGGTTGACGCGGGCAGCGTCAGGCCCCAGGTCCCAGACGACGGTGGCGGTGAAGTAGATCTGGTTGCCGATGAATGCCGGATTTGGCGATAGCGCCAGGCTCGTCGTGGTGCTGTGCTTGTCCACCACCTGGACCACGAGGTTCGAGACCGAAGGTTCATGATAGGTGTCGCCGCTGTAGGCCGCCGTCACGTCGTAGTTGCCCGCTTCCAGGGTCGAGATGGCGAGTTGGATGCTGCCGTTGACCAGGTTTCCGGTGAGCGAGATGGCGCCGGTCGGGTCGCTGATGTGGATCTGGCCGGTGGGACCGCCCGCTGGGAGGAAGCTTGCCCCGAACGGCCCGCGGTTTTCCTCCACCTGCGCCGTGAAGACGATCTGGTCGTTGACGTAGGCCGGGTTGAGACTCGTCTGCAGCGTCGTCGTCGTCGGCAACTGGAAGATGATGAAGGTGCCGGTAATCGCCTTGTCGCCGTCGATGGTGACGGGCAGGGGGTTGGTCGTCCCGGTGGCATCACCGCTCCACCCGGTGAAGGTGGCGGTCACCACCGGCGTCGCCGTGAGGGTGACGACCGTGCCGTAATCGAAGACCGTTCCCGCCGGTTCCTGGGCGATGGCCCCCACGCCCGCGCCGGTCTTGGTGACCGCCAGCGTGTGCGTGTCGATCGCGAAGGTGGCGGAGAGGATGTGGTCCGCAATCACGTTGGTGAAGGTGTAGGCACTGACTGCCCCCACCGAGACGTTGTCGACCGCTACATCCACGATGTGGTGATGCGCAGCCGGGACGATGTCGAAGCGCTGGCCGGCATCATAGATCACCGTTTGCGGGGTGGCGGGCGTGATGGCGCCGTTGACGCCAGCCGTCGGCGTAATCACATAGCTCTTGATGGTGAAGGTGGCCGTGAGCGCCTTGTCAACGGCCAGGGTCACCACCGCCGGATTGTCCGGGCCTACGGCGGCGCCGCTCCAGCCGGTGAAGGTGGTGCTGATGAGCGGGGTCGCCGTCACCGTCACGACGGTATTGGGGTCAAAGCGGGCGCTGCACGTGGCGCCGCAGTCGATGCCGGCGGGTGCGCTGGCCAGGGAACCGGCGCCCGTGCCGTCCATGGCCACCGCCAGCGTTGCCTGGACCACCTGGTCGGCGCCGTTCACCGTCGATTCGGTGAAGTTCGTGTCACCAGGATAGTCGGCGCTGACGGCGTGCACACCGACGGCCAGATCGTTGCGTACCGCCACGGCCACGCCGTTGGCGTCGAGGGTGGCGGTGAAGACGGTGGCGCCCACGGTGAAGGTCACGGAGCCGGTAGGCATGCCTGCGCCCGGCGGGAGTGCGGTCACCGTGGCGGTGAAGGTCACGCTGTCCGTGGTCACCGCCGGATTCGGCGCGGTGGTCACCGTGATCGCGCTGCCGGCGCGCACGACCGTCTGCGTATACGGATCCGATTGGCTAGGGTCAAAGTACCCTGCGCCCCCGTACTGGACGATGACGACATGGTCGCCCACGGCCAGGTCGCTGCGGGTGATGACACCCACGGCCTCGACCAACGGCGCCACGATCTCATCACTGGTAAAGGTGAAGGTGACTGAGCCGGTGGGCGCGCCGTAGGGGCGGTGACCACCGTCGTGAAGGTCACGACCTGGCCGAAGACCGCAGCCCGGGGGATCGCTGGTCACGGTGGTCGTCGTCGGCACGAAGTTGGTCAGCGTATAGGAGATCGGCGCATTGCCGCCCAGGAGGCTGGCCGTCACCGAATAGACACCCGCCAGGCTGTTGGCGGTGAGGTTGATGGCCGCGGCGCCAGCGACATCCACGCTGGTGGTCTTGGTGATGGGGGTCACGCCCGCACCGGTGACGGGCCCGACGAAGGTGACCTGACCACCGCCGACCGGCTCAGCCTTGCCCTGCCAGGCGCCGGCCGCGACCGTGAGGGTGAGCGGCCGGCTGAACGTGAAGTCCACCGGGGCACGTTGATTGTCGCCGCCGCCTTGCGTCAGGGTGAAGCCCTGCGTTTCATAGGCGCCGATATCGCAGGTGGCGGGCGTGCGGGTGACGCCGCGCTGGTCGGTGGGTAGACACCCATCGGCATTGCCGGCATTGATCGCCGGGCTGCCGGGGAGGAGGGGCAGCGTCCAGGTGGCGCCGCCGTAGTCGTCCAGTTCGCCCAGGAGCGGGTCGCCGCTGAGGGCGGGGCTGCACGAGCCATCTTCGATCAGGTTCTGGGTATTCGCACCGATCGTGCCGGTACCGGTGCAATCTGAGAACGGGACGCTGTTGGCAAGGATGGTGTTGGTGAAGTTGAGGGCGCCGTCGTTGTAGATGCCACCTTTGTTATAGGAAAACGTGCTGTGCGTGATGGTGAGTTGCGCCGTGTTGTAGATGCCGCCGCCGATGATTGGGGCGCTGTTGCTGACAAAGGTGCTGTTGACGATCGCGGTGGGACCGTTGTTGTGAATCGCGCCGCCTGGGCCAGACGAGCGATTGTAGGCAAAAGTGGTGTTGGCGATCTGTGAGGCTTCCAGCGTGTAGAGGGCGCCGCCAATATTGGCAGTGTTGGTCAGGAGTGTGCAGTTGGACAGCGTGATGGGGGCCGCGGCATAGATGGCGCCGGCTGTGGCATATGCGATGTTATTGACGAGGGTCGTATCCTGCAGCGTCAGGCTGCCGCTGCCGTCGGTGTAAATCGCGCCACCGGTGGCGCCTTGACCCTGCTCGAAGGTGCTGCCGTTCACCGTCACGACGCCGCTGTTGTAGAGCGCGCCAGCGCGCGCCGAGGCTGTATTAGCGGAAAAAGCGGTATTGCGCAACGTCATGCTGCCGGTATTATGGATCCCACCGCCGTAGGCATTCGTTTGATTCTGGCGGAAGGCGCCTCCTGTCAGCGTCACCACGCCGGTATTGTAAAGCCCACCGCCACCGGTGTTGATGGCACGGTTGTTGGCGAACACGGTGTTGATCAGGGTCAGCGCGCCCTGATTGTGCATGCCGCTGCCAGGACCGAGATTGAAGCCGTTGCTGACGGTGACGCCGGAGATGATCGCCGTGACATCTGGCTTCACCGCCAGCACGCGCCGGGCGCTGTTGCCGCTCACGGTGAGCAGATCGGCGCCGGGGCCGGTCAGCGTGATGTGTTTGGTGGCCGTCAGTTCGGTGGAAGTCAGGGTGATGGTGACCGGGCCACCCGCCGTGAGCGCCGGCGCAAAGCGTACTTCACCGCCGGTGCAGACGTCGCGCAACGCCTGGCGCAGCGAGCCCGGTCCCGCATCCGCCGTCGTATTGACGAGATAGGTGTCCGGGCAGGCGACGGTGAAGGCCGCGCTGCTGCTGTGGTTGGCGTAATGGAGCTCCGGCGTGGTTGAGGTGATCGTCGCGGTGTTGGTAAAGACCAGCCCGGTCGGCAGATAGTCGGTCAGCCGGCCCGTGACCGTGATGGTCGCCGTGGCGTCCACAGCCAATGCCGGCATCTGCCAGTTGTAGGGCGGCGTGACGCTCAGGTCGGTGATTGAGGGGTCACTGGCGGTGAAGGCCAGATCGGTGACTTCGTTGACCGGGATGATGTCGGAAATGAGCACTGTCGCCGCGGCGCGCACGCCCTGGTTCGAGAAGACCAGCGTGTAGGTGATCGCGTCCCCCTGTGCTGCCGAGAGTGGCGTGACCGTCTTGGCGATGACCAGTTCTGGCGTGTCGCTGCCAAAGGCCGCGGTGATGATGTGTGTAGCCGTCACATTGGTGAAGGTGTAGACATCCACTGCGCCCACCGAGACCCCATCGCACAGACGTCGAGGATCCGATAGAGGGCATTGGGCGCGATGTAAAATGCCTGGTCGGCGGCGTACGTCACGGTCTGCGGTGTGCTGGGCGTGATGCTGCCGTTGGCCCCCGCCGTGGGCGTGATGACGAAGGTCCTCACGGCGAAGGTTGCCGTCAACTCCTTGTTGGCGTTCATGGTCACGGTGACTGGACTCGTCGCCCCGCTGCCGTCGCCGCTCCAGCCGGTGAAGGTGGAACTGATAAACGGTGTGGCCGTGACCGTGACCACTGCACTTGGGTCAAAGCGAGCACTACAGGTCACGCCACAGTCCACGCCCGTCGGGTCGCTGGTCAAGGCGCCGGCGCCCGTGCCGGTTTTGTGCACGTTCATGATGGCCTGCACGACCTGGTCGGCGCCGGTGATGGTGGAGTCCATGAAGTTGGCGTCACCGGGATACGCGGCGGACACGGCGTGCATCCCAACGGTCAGCCCGTTGCGTTGCGCCACGGCGATGCCGTTGCTGAGGGTGGCGGTGAAGACATTGGCGCCGACCGTGAAGGTGACGTCGCCGGTGGGCAGGCCGAGGCCCGGCGCCACCGCGCTGACGGTGCCGGTGAAGGTGACGGTGTCAGCCGTGGCCGACGGATTGGGGGCAGACGTGACGGTGATGGTGCTGCTGGCGCGCCCGACCGTATGGGTGTACGCGGCTGACGTACTGGGCCAGAAGTCATTCGCACCGCTGTACTGTGCGGCCAGCGCGTGATCGCCGACGGCCAGATTGCTGCGGGTGAAGGTTGCGGATGCATTGACGAGCGGCAGCACGCGTTCGATGCTGTCGACCGTGACGGTGACAGACCCGGTGGGGGTCCCCGCGACTGCGCCGACGGTGGCCGTGAAGGTTGCAGTTTGTCCGAAGACCGACGCGGCGGGTGTGAAGGTGATCGCCGTTGTCGTCGTCATGACGTTCTGTAGCGTGTAGGAGATCGGCGCATGCCCGCCCGCAAGGCTGGCGGTCACTGAATAAACGCCGCCGGCGCTGTTGGCCGTCACGGTGATGGCGGCAAGGCCACCGCTCACCACGTTGGCGGTCTTGGTGATGGGCGTAACGCCGGCGCCGACCGCGGGACCGGCAAAAGTGACCTGCCCCAGGTAGGTTGGTTCGTCCTTGCCCTGCCAGGCACCGGCGGTGACCGTGAGGGTGAGCGGTTCAGCAAAGCCGAAGTCGACTGGGGTGCGCTGGTTGTCGCCGCCCACCAGGGTCAGCGTGAAGCCCTGGGTTTCATAGGCGCCGATGTCACAGGTGGCGGGCGTCCGGGTGACGCCGCGCTGGTCGGTGGGCAGACAGCCATCGGCGTTTGCGGCGTCGATCGCGCGGCTGCCGGGGAGGAGGGGCAGCGTCTCGGTGGCGCCGCCGTAGTCGCCGATGTTGCCCAGGAGCGGGTCGCCGCTGAGGGCGGGGCTGCAGGTGCCATCCTCCACCAGGTTACCGGTGTTGACGCCGATCACGCCGGCGTTGGTGCAGTCGCTGCCGGGGAAGGTGTTGGCGATGAGGGTGTTGGTGAAATTCAGTGTGCCGCCGGCAGCGTTGTTGATGCCGCCAATATAGCCGCGCGAAACGCTGCTCTGGGTGAGGGTCAGAGCGCCGGCGTTGTAGATGCCGCCGCCACCGGTCTGGCTGCCGTTGTTCTCAATCGTGCTGTTGGCAATCACCGCAGGGCCGGTGTTATGGAGGCCGCCGCCGGTGGTGCCAGCCAGATTCCGGTTGAAGGTGGTGGTGCGCAGCGTGAGCGGGCCGGTGCTGTAGATGCCGCCGCCGGCCGTCCAGGCGGAGTTGGAATCGAAGGTGGTGTCCGCCGTCACCAGAGTGCCGGCATTGTAGACGCCTGCGCCGCTCTGCTGTGCCGTGTTGGAAAGCAAGGAGACGCGGGTGAGCGTGAGGATGCCGGCGTTGTAGATGCCGCCGCCCCCAGTAATGGCCGCGGTGTTGTTTGACACGGTGACATCGACCAGGGTCAGGTTGCCTTCGTTGTTGATGCCGGCGCCCTTGTATAGATCCAGGCCATCCTGGATGGTCAACGCCGAGATCTGGGCGGTGACGCCCGGGACGATCGTAAAGCTGCGGCGGGCGTTGTTGCCGCTGACTTTGATCAGGTTGGCGCCCAGCCCGGTGATGGTGATGTCGCGGGTGATGGTCAACTGGTCGGAGGTCAGGAGAATGGTGGCCGCGCCGGTTGCCGTCATCGTCGAGGCAAAGGTGATTTCGCCGCCGGTGCAGGCGTCCACGATCCCCTGGCGCACTGACCCGACCCCGGCGTCTGCCGTCGTGTCCACTGTGTACACGTCTGCACAGGTCACGACTTGATCGGGTCCCACGGCTTCGGACCCTGCAAAATTGCCGGTGTCCGCAAAAGTGGCCGTAACGGGGTGGGTTCCGGCAACCAGGCTAGCGTGCTGCGTCGCAATCCCATCGCCGTCGAGGGTGGCGGTGAAGACGGCGGACCCCACAGTGAAGGTGACCCACCCTGTGGGGACGCCGGCCGTTGAAGTCACGGTGGCGGTAAAGGCGATGGCGTTTTGTGCCGTCGTCGGATTTGGGAATGAGGTGACGGTGATCCCTGTACTGGCGGGCTGCACCGTAGCTGTCACCACCTGGGACTGGCTGGCGGCGAACCCATTGCCTGCGGGGAGGGAGGCGGTGATGGGATGGACGCCGCCGGTCAGGTTGCTGCGTGTAATCGTAGCGACCGCGTCGATCAGCGGTTGAGCAGTGGTGAGACCATCCACCATAAAGTTGATCGACCCGGTGGGGATGCCCGTCGTGGCGGTGACGGTGGCCGTCATGGTCACAATGTCGCCGAACGTCGACGTCACCGGCTCGATTGTCAACGTGGTCGTGGTGGGCACGGGTGGAATATTGGTCAGGCTGGTGTAGGTGACTGGTGTGCTGGCGCCGGCGACGACGCCACGGACCTGGTACGCGCCCGTGACATCATTGGCGGTCAAGGTGATCTCGGCCACGCCGCCCGTGTTGATGGTCGCTGTGTTCGTGATCGGCGCCAGCCCTGCACCGGTGAATGGGCCGATGAATCTGGCCTGGCCACCGGCGGTCGGTTCCTGCTTGCCTTGCCATGAGCCGGAGGCGACGGTGAGCGTAAATGGATTGGCGAACGAAGTGGATTGCACCGCGGTCTGGCCGCTGCCGCCACCCCTGGTCAGGGTGAAGCGTTGCGATTCAAAGGCGCCGATGTCACAGGTGGCGGGCGTGCGGGTGACGCCGCGCTGGTCTGGGGAGAGGCAGCCGGTGCTGCTGCCGGCGTCGATGGCCGGGCTGCCGGGCAGGAGCGGCGCGGTCCAGGTTGGACCGCCGTAGTCGCCAAGATCTCCGATCACTGGGTCACCCGTGAGCGTGTTGGTAATCGAGCCGTCCGCAACCAGGTTTCCCGTGTTGACGACGACGGCGCCGCTGGCGCTGGGCTTGACGTAGTCAGAGACGATCGTGCTATTGGCGATGATCGTATTGGTGAAGCTGAGCGCCCCACCCTCGATTCTGAGACCGCCGTTGATATTGCCGGCGATGGTGCTCTGGGTCATCGTCAAACCGCCGCTGGTCATCAGGATGCCGCCGGACTTTGTGATCGCCGTGTTGCCGGCGATGGTGCTGTTTGAGAGCACCAAAAAACGAGACTGACTACTGATGCCCCCTCCCATATTACCGGAGTAGTTGCCGGCGATTGTGCTGCCGCTGATGCGCAATAGGCCAATATTCCCCACTCCGCCGCCATAGTTACCGGCGAAATTGTTTAGGATCATCGTATTCGTGAGCGTGGCCGTCATGTTCACTAGATTCAAAATTCCGCCGCCGCCGCCCGCATACCCAGGGTAGCGCGCGGTGTTGCTGATGACCCGCGAGCCAATCATCGTGAGCGTGCCATTGTTATAGACACCGCCGGCGTTGGTTGCCGAGGTGTTGCTCACGATCAACGTGTCCGTGATGAACACGATGGACGGGTTTCCGCCCCACTGCGTACTGTAGATGCCGCCGCCATCGCCCGTGGAGGTATTGCTCATGATGGTGGAGCCGGTCACGGTCAGGTAGCCAGCGCTATAGATACCGCCAGCATATTGTGACGACCAGTTGTTGGTAATGAGCGTGTTCGAAATGGTCAACCGGCCGGCGTTTTGCGCTGCACCGCCGGAGCCTGAAAGGTGCGCATCGCGCAAGGTGACGCCGGAGATTCTGGCGTCACCTGTGTCCCGAATATTGAAAATTCCGCGCGCGTTGTTGCCGCTCACAATGAGGAGTTCGGCGCCAGGACCGGAAATGGTCACGGTTTTCGTGACTTCCAGCCGCGCGGTGGTCAGCGTGATGGTGGCGGGACCGCTGACGGTGAGATCGGGTGAAAAGGTGATCGTCCCGTTCGTGCAGACGTCGCCGAGCGCCTTGCGCAGCGAGCCGTCGCCGGCATTCACCGTCGACGTGACGACGACCGTGGCGGGACAACCCACTGCATGCGCCGGGGTGGCCAGAGGGGCCCAAACCAAAAGGAGCAGTGCGAGCACCATCGCAAAGGCAACGGCGCAAAACCTGGCAGCAAATTTGGTCGAATGGTCAGTATTCATCACACACTCTTTTCGTTCATACTTGAATTGCCTGGGGCATGCGCCCTTGCTGAGCGGCGCCCATTTGTTCGTCGTATCAGCGGCCAGAAATAAGTTTGGTCAGATCCTGGGCAGAACCGACGCTCCGTTGCTCACCGCGCCAGACATTGGCCCGGCCGGTGCTCACATCATTGGGCGGTAATTCGATGACCAGCATCTGTGGGTATTGCGAGAGGAGGGCAGTGATGGCTTCGGCGTGGGCTGACATCGAATCGACGATGAGGGCGTCCGGGGCACAGGCGCCGTACATGAGTGCCGGCGACCAACTCTCCAACCGCTGCACGGCCATGCCAGGCTCGGCGCGCAGCCCGGCTTCGACTGCGACCAGATAGAGTGATCGACCGATGAGGAGGACCGAACGGTGGGTAGGGAGTGGCTCTGCCATGCGCTCCAAGGTACACCCGGATGGACCGGCGCGGCGTACGAAAGAAGGATAGACGCGAGAACTGGAAGGTTTGTACGATCTACGTCAATTGGTGGAGGGGAAAGGCAAGGGAATGGGGCGAATTGGTGTAGGGCGTCTACTACAACAGCCCGCGCTTTTCGGCTTCGCGAATGGCCTGGGCACGGGAGCGGACGTGCATGCGTGCCAGGATCTGACCGGCATTGTATTTCACGGCTGATTCGCTGAGGTGGACCTTCGCCGCGATTTCTCGATAGGTGTACCCTTGCGCCATCAGGCGGAGGATTTCCTGCTGGCGTTCGGTGAAGACCGGGTTTTCGTAGTCGCCGTGCGCAAATTGGTTGACCAGATGGGTGGCCATGGTGGGGGTCAAGACCGTCTCGCCGCGGCGCAGTTGTTCAAGCATCGTGAAGAGCGTCTGGGCGTCGAGGTTTTTTAACAGATAGCCAGAGGCGCCGCGGCGGAGCGCCTCGACCAGTGTCGCGTCGCTCTCGGCGATGGTCAACACCAGCACCTGGATTTGCGGGAATGCCTGCTTGATTTGTTCGGTGGCGTCGAGGCCATCGAGCAACGGCATGTGGAGATCCATGATGACGATATCAGGCTGCAGGTCCGTCGCCATTTGCACGGCCTCGGCGCCGTTTGCCGCGACGCCGGCAACGATGATCCCGCGTGCTGTCAGCAGGTTGTGTAACCCGTCGCGGAAGAGTGGTTGGTCGTCGGCAATCAGCACCCGCAGCCCGGCCAGTTGATCGGATGGTAGATCGGCCTCCGGTGTGCGGTCAAACGCAGCAATGATTTTGGTCCCTTGACCTGGGGCGGAGGTGACTTCTAAACTACCGCCGGCTTCCGCCATGCGTGACTTCATGATCTGCAGCCCAAAGTGATCCGCACTGACCTTATGCTGGTCAAAGCCGTCCCCATCGTCCGTCACCGTCACAGTGACACGATAATCGGCAGCCTCAAAGCGGACATGAGCCGCAATGGCTTGTGCGTGTTTCCGAATATTGGTGAGCGCTTCCTGGACGACGAAGAGCAGTTGCGTTTGCTGGTAAGGTGTCACCCACGCCGGTGCATTCGTAGACAGTGAGGTGAAGGTGGCGGACTGACCGTACTGCGCCCCGAAACGCTGCACCAATTGTGCAAGCGCGGTCACCAGGTCCGCAGAGTCGTCCGATCCCGGCGGCACGCCAAGGATGAAATTGCGGATATCGGCGTGGGCGTCCTGTGTCACCCCGGCTAGTTGCGCCAGGATGGCGTCCGCGATCTGGATCTGGCCGGTGCGCAGGTATTCGCGGGCGCTTTGGGTTTGCGTGCTGACATAGCCCAGCACCTGTCCGACGCCGTCGTGCAGGTCGTGGGCCATGCGCTCGCGTTCGCCGAGGATCGTCATCTGGCGCTGCTGTTCCTGGGCGACGCGTTCGGCCTGTTTGCGGGCGGTGATGTCCTGGAACAGGACGACGGTGGCGTTGCCGGGCGCGCCTTCGACCTCGGGTAGGGCTTCGGCCGTAGCCAATAAGTAGTGTGCGTTGCCGTCGATGGGCAGGGTGATTTCGGTGCCGGGTTCACCGCGCGCCCGCAGTGCGCCGAGGTTCAGATCGCGCCAGGGGGGGCAACTGCTGCGGAAGTGATTGTCCCACGAGGGACTTTCGTGTTGCGCCCAGGAGCCGGCAGGCAAAGGGGTTGATCTCAACGATACGTCCACGCTCATCGATGACGAGCACACCGACATGGATGTCTTCAAAAAGTGTGCGGTGCACGACCGGCATCAGGTCAAACATGCGGTGACGTGAAATCCCCCACGCATAGGTGATGCCGGTGACAAGCAGGAGAGCGCCGCAAAGTTGACATAACCAAATGCATTGACACCCAGGAGATGGAGACCGGCGCCGATCATCGGCGCAAGGGCTGCAAGCAGCAAAACGGCGGACTGTGTGTTGTAGGGTGACGGCATGGTGCGCCATGCGCCGGTCAGGAGCACGACCGTAGCCAGCAGGTACGCATAGACAAGCGCCATGTCGACCCAGTAGAGGGGGCCGCGTACGCTGGTCCGGACCGGCAGCAGACCGGCGGGATCCAGCCCGAAGCGATGATAGAACTGGTGATGCCAGGGATTCGCAAAATAGAGGAGGAGAATGATGACCACCGGCGCAAGCAACAGGACGATGCGGCGAGGTGCAAGCCAGTGCTCGCGGCCGGTGTGCCAGAGTGCAAGCAGGAGCATGAGCCATGGCACCAGATTCATGCTGACATACCAGAAGCTGAGCCAGACAAGTTTGATTTCGAGCGTCTGACCAAAGAGTTCGCCGGCGTAGGCGATGGTGGCCACGCTGCCGGTGAGCATGAGGGCCAGCAGGAGGCGCGGTCCGAGTTGTGCGCGTTGCGGCCATGCGTAGAGGGCCACGGCCAGCAGGATTGGCAGCGGAGTCAAGAGGAGAATTGCGAGCCAGTGAGGTTCCACCGCAGTGCTCCTGCCGCCGGAGGAAGTGGTTGCGCGGTTCCGGCGCCCGTACGAATCGTTTGCGTTAAATCATAGCACAAAACTACCGCGGATTGAGAACGGTACGGACACAGCCATGCCTCGACCACCTTGTACCGACTGGTATTGGGGGAAGCTGTTGGATCCGTTCAGGAGGTCCTCAAGCCTGCCACATCATGTCACGCAAGGCACGGGCCTAGAGGCGAAATACAGCCGCCCGGCAATCTATGAGACTGCCGGGCGGTCAATGATCACTGCTGAGACGTTGGAACTATCGTCTAGTATTGCAGGTTCCAGCGACCGGAGCCGTCGGGGTCGGGGACAAAATAGAGCCAGAGATCGCGGAGTTGGTCTTTGTCGATCAAAAAGAGCGCATTGCCGGACAATCCACGCCACGGGGTGCTGGCGCTGAAGGCCACTTCACCGGGATAGACGAGCATGGTGATGGCGTCGCCGGGATTCAGATCCCATTCACCGCTCAGATTTTCGGTCTCAGGCCGGTATTTCTGATCGAGCGTGAAGCGCATCACCTGGTCGAAGCCGTTGTGGACAACGATTCTGGCCAGCCCGGCTGGAATATTGTTGGCCGGCGTTGGCTCCGCGGTGGGCGTGTCGGTGGCAGCGTCGGTTGGCGCCGCTTCACCGTCCGGGACGGGCGCTTCCGTGACGTCGATGACCGGTTCGACCGGGGTCTCTATGGTGACTTCACCAGGTGATTCTTCTTGCTCGATGGGCGCGGTGGCTACAGCCACTAGCGGCTCGACCGTCGCTGCAACGACTACGACCGGCTCGGGTGTCGGCGTCGGCACGATTGCCGCAATGGCGCCAATGACCGGCAAGGCGGCAACGTCACCCGTGCAGACAATGAAGTCAGGGTTTGAAGTCACCCAGCCATCGGTGGCGATCCGCGATGAAACCTGTAGCCACTGGCGCGTCGGTTCGACGCCAACGACCGTGACCGTCGCCGGTTCGGCTTCGGTGCCGCGGATCTTGGCTACGATTGGGAATTCCAATCCAGCACCGCCACGGACATTCAGCGTCGGCACGAGCAGGCGACATACCAATTGGGGCGGCTGTTTGACAGTTTCGCCACTACTGGCGACGACGCCTTCCAGATCAAAATTAGTGAGCAGCGTATTGCTGGGACCGGCCGTCTCCGTCTTTACCAGTGCATAGTAGTAGCCGGCTTCAATGGCTTGCGGCGCCCACTCGCAGGTCGCCTGGTCGCCCAGGGTGACGCAATTACGTAGATTCACGATCACGGGCGTATCCGCGGCGGCAACCGGGAACTCCTGCACCGCGGATGGCGGCAACTCGTGCAGTTCGTTGTTGACGATGACCGACTCGGCGGCGCCGGTGCGGTTCTGCACCCAAACCTGGTTCGAGGGGGGGGCGCCGGCCTCGCGTAAGAAGAGACTGACCGTCTTGCCGACTTCGGCGCCTGTCACGACTTCATAGAAACCGTTCTCCTGTAATAGATACGGGTCCCAGAAGCAGGCGTCGCTCGCCTGTTCGGCGGCGTCGCAATTGAACAGATTGAGCACCGCCGTGGTGCGGGGCAGGGTAAGGCCCAGCGAGCGTTGAGCGGTGACTTCGTAGGTCTGGCCTTCGATAAAGAAGCGCACGGCCAGGTCAGTACGATTTGCCACGATCGTGCCTGAGAGCGCACCGGCGAAGGCTGCGTCATCAACCGATGGCGCCACAGTCGCGGTGACGACCGGCGAAGGCTGTAGCGCAGTCACGGTCGCGGTCGGCTGTGCGGACGGCGTTATCGCCGGCTGCGCTGGTTCGCCGGTTGTGGCGTCAGTCTGCGCTGGAGGCGCCGGCTTTGCGCTCGTTTGTTGTGAGATGGACGGTGGGGCGGCGGCATGCGCCGCGGCTGGGCCGAGCGCCGTCATGAGTTGTGTGATCAGCGCAAAGGATGTGGCCGAGAGAAAAATGCGGACTAGTTTCATAGTTATTCTATCAGGTCCGTGGCGATGGGCAGGTTGGCAGAGATGGTTGGATATCCCATCAAGCTATCTTACGCAGCTTTTGGTTTCGATGCTGCGCGGCCTACCTACACTCTCGCGACGGCGAAGCTACAAAGTACCAACGCCGCCGGCGCCCCGGACGTTCCAAAAGATCGTGAGATGACATCTGCATCGATGGGCAAGCAATCCGGAGTGTCAAATCAACAGGAAAAATCAATAGAAAAAGTCATTCAGAAATGTCAATAAGAAAAGCGCAAGGCGTTGACCCTGCGCTTTGTCTTTGCCCTCACATGGTACGCCAGAACGCGGCTTTACTTCGCTTCGCGATAGACAACGTGACGGCGAACGATTGGATCATACTTCTTGAATTCCAACCGGTTCGGGTCATTGCGGCGGTTCTTAGCCGACAGATACATGTGAGCACTTTCGGTGCTTTTCAGCTTAATGATCTGGCGCGGACCCTTCTTAGCCATGGCACACTCTCCTTCAAATCATTCATCAATCTACAAACATTGAGTATAGAACAAACGGGTTAGAGGCGCAAATTAGCAGGATACGCAATTGTTTTCTGTCCCATGTGGGGGTAGAATGGCGGGCGCGAAGGCTTTTATTGAGTTCGCACAAGATTGATGGAATGCATTCCTAGACAAGGAACCAAACCCCGCTGCAATTCCGAAGCTCGATTTCTACTTCATCTACAAGACCGGGAGATCCTTCACAATGTCGAAGACAATTGTGGCTACACGCGAAGGTGCTAGCGCGCCGGCGCCGTTTACAGAAGCTGAACTGCGCGAGGCGATCGCGGCGCGCCTCTACGATACACTGGGCAAGGCGATTCAATCCGCAAGCAAGCACGATCTCTACATGGCGCTGTCCCTCGTCATTCGGGACCTGCTCATCCGCCGTTGGCGCGAGACAACGCAGGCTCACTACGAAGCCAATCCAAAGTTTGTCTATTACCTCTCGGCTGAGTACATGTTGGGCAAGCAATTATCCCAGAATCTGCTGTACACTAACATGACGGAAGTCGCAGAAACCACCCTCAAGTACCTTGGGTTGGACCTTCAGGAGTTTCTTGATCTAGAGGCGGAACCTGGGCTGGGGAACGGTGGCTTGGGCCGTCTGGCTGCCTGCTTTGTTGATTCGTTGGCGACGCTGGACTTTCCGGCGGTAGGCTATGGGATTCGCTATGAATTTGGCATCTTTCGGCAGACCTTTGTGGACGGCTGGCAGGTGGAGCAGCCGGACAACTGGTTGCTGCGCGGCAATCCCTGGGAGTTCATCCAACCGGACGACATGATCGAGGTTGGTTTTGGCGGCCACACGGAGCATTACAAGGATGAGCGAGGCCAACCGCGCGTCCGTTGGGTTCCGGCCCAGCGCGTGTTGGGCGAGCCCGCCACTACGTTGGCGCCGGGCTACAAGACCGAGACGGTGAACATCCTGCGCTTGTGGCGCGCACGGGCCGCCGAGGAATTCGATTTTCAGATGTTTGACACGGGCAACTTCGCCCGCGCGGTGGAACAGAAGATCTACTCTGAGAACATCAGCAAGGTGCTCTATCCGAATGACTTCACGCCCCAAGGACGCGAACTGCGGTTGCGCCAGCAGTATTTCTTTGTGGCCTGTTCGCTGCGCGACGTCATTCGCCGCTTCGAGTTGCGCAACAGCGATTGGAGTACCTTCCCGGATAAGGTTGCGATCCAGTTGAACGATACGCATCCGGTGATCGCGATTCCTGAGTTGATGCGCATTCTGACAGATGAAGTGGGGTTGAGTTGGGACAGCGCGTGGAAGATCACGCAGGGCACCTTCGCCTACACATGCCATACGCTGCTGCCGGAGGCGCTCGAAAAGTGGTCGGTGGGGCTCTTTGAGTATCTGCTCCCGCGTCACCTGGAAATTATCTATGAAGTCAATCACCGTTTCTTGGACGAGGTGCGCGCGCATTTCCCCGGTGACACCGCCCGCATTGCGCGCATGTCGTTGATCGAAGAGGGTTCGGTGCGGCAGGTGCGCATGGCGCATTTGGCGAGTGTCGGCAGCCACGCCATCAACGGTGTGGCGGAACTCCATTCACAGTTGCTGCGCGAGCAGACGTTGGTGGACTTTGCGCAACTGTATCCGCAGCGCTTCGAAAACAAGACCAACGGTGTCAGCCCCCGGCGCTTTATGGAACTGGCGAATCCGAAGCTGAGCAACCTGATCACGTCCAGGATTGGCGAAGGCTGGCTCAACCATATGGATCGGCTGCGTGAGTTGGAAGCATTCGTTGAAGACCCGGAGTTCCGCGCCGAGTGGCATGCGGTCAAGCAGCACAACAAGGGCAATCTTGCGGCGTTCCTCCATCACAGCACAGGGGTGCAGACCGACCCTGCAACCATGATGGATATCATGGTCAAGCGTTTGCACGAATACAAGCGCCAGGTGCTGAAACTGCTGCACGTGGTGACGCTGTATCAGCGGATTCAGGAGAACCCACAGGTCGACATCGTGCCGCGCACCTTCGTGTTTGGCGCCAAGTCGGCCTCCAGCTATGCTACGGCAAAGCTCATCATCAAGCTGATCAACAGTGTGGCTGAGGTGGTGAATGCGGATCCTATTGTCGACGGGCGACTGCGGGTGGCGTATCCGGCGAATTTCAACGTCACTATCGGCCAGATCATCTACCCAGGCGCCGATCTTTCAGAACAGATCTCGCTGGCGGGCAAGGAAGCGTCTGGCACCGGCAACATGAAATTTGCTCTCAACGGCGCCCTCACGATTGGCACGTTGGATGGCGCCAATATTGAGATTCGTGACCTGGTTGGGCCGGAGAATTTCTTCCTGTTTGGTCTGAATGCCGACGAGGTGTTTGCGACCAAACGACATGGATACCGGCCCCTGGAGTACTATCGTCAGAATGTGACCCTGCAGCGAGCGATCGATGCCATTGGCTCTGGCGAGTTTTCTCGGGGCGATGCGGGATTGTTCCGCCCGATCGTTGACTCGCTGCTCCATCATGATGAGTACATGGTGCTGGCGGATTATCAGGCGTACGTTGAGTGCCAGGATCAGGTGGCGCAAGTGTATCGCGATGTCGAACGCTGGACGCGCATGTCGATTCTCAATACGGCGCGCTGCGGTTTCTTCTCATCGGATCGAACGATTCGTGAATACGCGCACGATATTTGGGATGTGAAGCCAGTGGTGGTGAAGAAGTAGAGACCTTACACGCAATATGAGCAACGACATTGCAGAGAGCATTGGCAGTACACAGTTGCTGGCGATGTACCAGCGGATGGTGCTGGCGCGGCGCTTTGAAGAGACGGTCAACGATCTCTATATGCAGGGGCGCATCCCGTCCACACTTCACCTTGCCATCGGTCAGGAAGCGAGTGCTGTGGGGGTGCTCAGCGGTCTCAAAGCGGGTGACACGGTCTTCAGCACCCACAGACCGCACGCCCATGCGATTGCCCATGGCGTCTCCCCTGACGCCATGATGGCCGAACTGATGGCAAAGGCCACAGGCACTTGCAAGGGGAAGGGTGGCTCGATGCATATCGGCGACTTTCGCCTGGGCTTCGTGCCGGCGATCGCAATCGTGGGTGGGAACATTCCCATCGCTGCCGGGGCTGCGCTTGCCGCCAAACTCAAAGGCAGCGATGCCGTCACCGTCTGCTTCTTTGGTGATGGCGCAGCGAATGAAGGGGCCTGGCACGAAGGGTTGAATCTGGCGGCCATCTGGGACCTCCCGGTCGTCTTTGTCTGCGAGAACAATCAATACGCAGCATCCACGCCATTCCGGGAAGCCTTCCGCATCCCGGCAATTGCCGACCGCGCGGCTGCCTATGGAATGCCCGGCGTGACCGTGGATGGCAACGATGTTCTGGCCGTCTACGCCGCAGCCGGCGCGGCCATTGCCCGTGCGCGCCGCGGTGCGGGACCGACCCTGCTTGAGCTGTTGACCTATCGGCTCTGTGGTCATTCGCGCTCTGATCCTCGCACCTATCGCACCCGCGAAGAAGAGGCCGAATGGCAGCAGCGTGATCCGATCCCGGCCTTTGCCGCGAATCTGGTCAGCCATCGCTTTGCCACCGAGGAACAACTGGCGGAAATCGACGCTGAGGTTGAAACGATCCTCGTACAGGCGATTGCCTATGCCGAGCAAAGCCCGGGACCAGCGTTAGCCGATGTTGTATACGGATTGTATGCGTGAAACACGTGATACGAGGCTTTTCCTATGCCCGAATTGTCGATCGCTGAGGCATTGCGCGAGGCGCTACGCGAGGAGTTGCACCGAGACCCACGTGTCTTTCTGTTAGGTGAGGACATTGGCGTGCCCGGTGGGTTCGGCGGCGCCTTTACGGTGACCCTGGGGTTAGCGGAAGAGTTCGGGCGCGACAGGGTCCGCGATACACCGATCTCAGAAGCGGGAATTGCGGGCGTGGCGATTGGTGCTGCGATCTGTGGTATGCGCCCTGTGGCCGATGTCCAGTACAGCGACTTTCTCTTCAACATGATGGACCAGTTGGTGAACCAGGCGGCGAAACTGCGTTACATGTCGGGCGGCACCCTGACCGTACCCATGGTCATGCGGGCGCCGGTGGGGGCGACGGCGCGCGGTGCTCAGCACGCACAAAGTCCTGAAGCCTTTTTCACCCATGTGCCCGGTCTGAAGGTGGTGGCGCCGGCGACGGCGTATGATGCCAAGGGGCTGCTCAAGGCCGCGATCCGTGACGATAATCCAGTGCTTGTCTTCGAACATAAGTTGCTCTATGGATCCAAAGGTGCGCGCAGTGAAAAGGGCGCGGTCAGCCCACGCGGCGAGGTGCCGGCCGATGACTACATCGTTCCGATTGGGCAGGGAATTGTTCGCCGGCCGGGCACCGATGTCACGATTGTGGCTTCTCTCCTCATGTTGTATCGCGCGCTGCAAGCAGCGGAAGAACTGGCAGCGGATGGGATCGACGTTGAGGTGATCGATCCGCGTACGCTGGTGCCGTTGGATACCGCACTGATCCTGCGTTCGGTGCAGAAGACAGGGCGCCTCGTGATCGTCGAGGAAGACAATCTCACGAATGGGTGGGGCGCCGAGGTCGCAGCGCTTATGGCCGATGATGCCTTTGTCTGGCTGGACGCTCCGATCAAACGGGTGGCGGCGCCTGACACACCCCCTCCTTTTGCGCCGATTCTTGAGCAGGCGTATGTACCGAGTGTCACCCGTATTGTCGATACCGTGCGGTCAATACTGTAGGACGGAGGCGCCGCGGATGCCATTTGAAGTGTTGATGCCGCCGTTGAGCCAGACGCTGGACACACTCGTCCTTGTCGAATGGTTGAAGCGCACCGGGGACGAGATTCGCAAGGGCGAACCGCTCTTCCTGGTGGAGTCCGACAAAGCCACGCTAGAAGTTGAATCCCCCGCGACCGGCACACTGCAGGCGATCTTGGCGGAGCCAGGATCCGAAGTGCGCGTGAAGACCCCCATTGCCCACATCATTGAGCTCGGTGAGTCCCTGCCGGCGGCATCCCCCCTGCGCATACCGGTCGCAACACCGCCAGTCACCGGCGCCAGCAGTGATGCAGGACTGGACTGGCTGCCTCCCGCACGTGCACAACGCATCAAGGCCAGCCCGCGGGCCCGTGCGCGTGCACAGGCAGCCGGCGTGGGGCTTGCCGCCGTGCCCGCCAGTGGACCCCAGGGGATGATCGTTGAGCGGGACGTGACTGCCTATCTCGCGACTCTGCCGACGCCGCCACGCGTGTCTCCGGTGGCCCGGCGCATGGCAACGGCTGAGGGCATTGATGTGGCTGCGATCGCGCAGGCGAAGCCAGGCCGGCGGATTCAGCGCGCTGACATTGTGGATGCGGTTGCCGGGGCACAGAAGCCGGCGCCGGCCGAGGCGCAGTTCGGTAACGCTGACGCCGTTGGGGGCGGCGCGCTGCGCGCCGCACTTGATCCCACCCGGCGGGTGATTGCGGCAAGGTTGCAGGCGTCGCATCAGGCGAGTGTCCCGGTTACGCTGATGCGCGAGGTGGACGCCACTGCCCTGGTGGAACTGCGCACCACAATCCTGGCCGATCTGGGTGACCAGGCGCCGCGGCCATCCTATACGGACCTGTTTGCGCTGATTGTGGCGCGCTGTCTGTTGCAGCATCCAACCATGAACGGCACATTTGATGGTGAGATGCTGATGATTCCGGAGCATGTGCAACTTGCACTGGCAGTCGATACGCCGCGCGGCCTGGTGGCGCCGGTCATTCCGGGTGCAGATCAGTGCTCGCTGTTGACACTGGCAAACAAACGGGTCGAACTTACTGCGGCTGCGCTGGCGTCCCAACTGACGCCGGCGCAGTTGGGAGGTGGAACATTTACACTCACCAACCTCGGCGCATTGGGCGTGGACGCATTCACCCCGGTGATCAATCCACCCCAAATTGCCATCTTGGGCACAGGGCGCATACGGCCCGCGCCGGCTGTCTTCGGTGGTCAACTGGCGATCCGGCAAATGATGATGCTCTCGCTGACTTTTGATCACCGCGTGGTGGATGGCGCGCCGGCGGCAAGGTTTTTGGGTGCGGTGGCGGAGTTTGTGGAGAAGCCGTTTAGGGTGTGGTATTGAGACAGGGAGACAGGGAGACAGGGAGACAGGGAGACAGGGAGACAGGGAGACGTAGCGGGGTTAGGCGACGATAACCTGAGCGCCGCACGCGGTGAGCGCTTGAAGGTGGTCGGCCGTCGGACGACGGTCGGTGATGACGAGTTGGGGCGGGGTGTCGGCGGGGAGGAGGGCGAAGGCGACGCGGCCGAATTTGGTGTGATCGGCGACCAGGATGACGGTACGGGCATGTTCAATCATCAGCGCAAGGGTTGCCGCCTCAACCTGGCTATTGACCGTGAATCCCTGGGGAACCGCAATGCCGCTCACCCCGATGATGGCAATATCAAAATAATGAAGTTTTAGCACTCGCTCCGTCACTGCGCCCGCCAACGTTCGATACCGTGCTTGCACTTCTCCCCCGGTGCAGACGACGCGCATCCCCGGCGCTTCCGCCAACTCCAATGCAATGTCCAGCGCATTGGTCACCACCTCGCCGTGAAAGCCCAGTCCCTTCATTGCACGGGCAACCGCCAACGTCGTGGAGCCACCACTCAAGGCAACGTGCATGCCGGGCGCCACCCGACTGGCGGCTGCAAAGCCGATGCGCTCCTTGCCGGTCGGGTTGGCATCGCCTGTAGCACCTATGCTGTCAACGCCTAATGGCATCGCCGCGGCGGCGCCGTGCAAGCGTCTGAGTGCGCCGCGTTCTTCCAGCTTGCTAAGATCGCGACGCACAGTCCAGACCGACACCCGCAAGCGCTGCGCAAGGTCATCGACCGACAGCGAACCATCCTGCGAGAGCATCGACAGTAGTTTTTCCTGGCGTTGCAGGGTTTGAGATTGGGTCATTACGCCGCCTGGTGTGTCCGCGCCAAAAGCGGGCAGGTAGGAACTTGAATTGCCCGATGGACTTTGTTATACCAGAGTGCATCAACAATGTCCGAACACTTCCATGCAAGAAAGGCATGATTCGATGACTACAGCCGAGACACTACCGGCTTCCCTACGCTATCTGGCCGTGGCAGGCGAGATTGTGCAGAAGATCGCCGCCACGCAAGGACCTGCGATTGACCAGGCCGCGCAGATTTGCGCCGATACCATTGCGAATGATGGCATGGTCTTCTGTTGGGGTGGCGGGCACAGCCGCATGTCTGTGGAAGAGATGTTTCCCCGGATTGGCTCTTACCCCGGCTTCTATCCGATGGTGGAGTTGGCGCTGACCTTTTATACGACCTTTGTGGGGGCCGATGGCATGACCCAATCGTTTTTCCTGGAACGGCAGGAGCGCTATGCAGATGCCATTCTTGCCAACTATGAATTTGGTCCACATGACAGCATGCTCTGCTTTTCCAGCACCGGCATCAATGGGCTTGTGATCGAGATGGCGCTTCAGGCAAAGGCGCGCGGGCTACCGGTCATGGCGGTCACATCGGTGGCACATGCCGATTCCACGGTGTCGCGGCACTCGAGCGGTGTGAAACTGCGCGAGGTCGCTGATGTCACGATCGACAATTGTACGCCCCCAGGCGATGCCGTAGTGGATATTCCCGGTCTCAAATACAAGGTCAGCCCCACTTCGACGATCGGCGCCACGTCGGTCGTGAATGCACTCAAGGCGCGGACGGCAGAACTGCTGGTGGCTCGCGGGGTGGAGCCGATTGTCCTCACCAGCCCGCACTTTGCCGATCGCCCGGAAGAAGCTGAAGAACAACTACAGCGCGTCTACAAGGAGTTCAAACGGCGCAAGCGCATGATCTTTGGCCGTGATTGAAGTCGAGCGTGGTGGCTGCAATGGATGATCTCCTGCTTGGGATTGACGCAGGCACCAGCTTTGTCAAGGCCGTGTTGGTGACTCCAGATGGCCGGCGGTTGGCACAGGCGTATGCAAGTTACCCAACGCACCATCCCCGGCCGGGCTGGGCGGAGCAGAATCCGGACGATTGGTGGGGCGGTGCGGTCAGTGCGGTGCGCAGGGTGCTTGCCCGTGGCGTCGGGCCGCGAAGCGCCATCTGGTGTGAGCGGTCAGGGGTGCGCCGTGACCCTGATCGGTGCACACGGTGAGGTGCTCCATCCGGCTATCATCTGGATGGACACCCGGTCAGAGCCACAGTGTGAGGCTCTGCGCCAGCATTGCGGCGATGAGATCCTGCGCATCAACGGCAAGTCGCCGGCTCCGTATAACGCAGACCCGGTGCTGATGTGGCTGCAAGCAGAGGCGCCGGGCCTGGTCGACACCGCGCGCTGCAGTCTGACCACGACAGGTTATCTCAACTTCAGGCTGACGAACGAACCCGTCATGAATGTTTCTGACGCCAGCATACTTTTGCGTTTGATCTGGCGCAGGGGCGCTGGTCGCCGGCGTTGATCCAGGCGTTTGGCTTGCCCGAGCATTTGTATCCATCTGTGGTTCCTTGCACACAGGTGATCGGTGCACTGACAAGTGCGGCTGCGACCGAGTTGGGGTTAGCGCCCGGCATTCCCGTCATCGCCGGAGGGGAGGACACTTCATCCGCTGGGCTTGCGGCGGGTGCAGTGCGACCTGGTCTGGCATTTCTATCCCTTGGGACTGCAGGCACGCTCTACGTAACGGAATCAGAGCCGTTGGTGCACCCACAACTCCTGACCTTTCTGCATGTGCTGCCGCACCAGTATCTGTTCGGCGGCTCGATGAGCGCAATCGGCGCCTCGCTGGCCTGGTGCCGCAAATTGCTGGGTGAGCAGCACAGCTACGAGGATTTGATTCAGTTGGCAGCTCAGAGTGAGGCGGGTGCGGGCCAGGTGCTCTTTCTACCGTACTTAAGCGGCGAACTGCAACCGATCAATGATGGCTATGCGCGGGGTGTATTCTTTGGCTTGAGCATGAGTACAGGCCCAGCGCAACTGGTGCGGGCGGTGCTGGAAGGGACGGCTTTTGCCATCGCCCACAATCTGGAATACGCCGAGCGGTTGGGCGCACCCGTGGTGGAACTGCGGGCCATGGGGTGGCCCATCGCGTAGCCCGCTCTGGTGCCAGATCATCGCCGACATCTGTGGCCGGCCCGTCAGCGTGCTGGCGGGCGAGCAGGGCGCCCCGTTTGGCAATGCGTTGCTGGCCGGCGTGGGCGCCGGGTTGATCTTGGATCCGGCCGAGGTTGCTTTGCGTTGTGCACGGATTGCGGATGCGTATCTGCCCGACCCGGTGCGGCATGAACAATACCGCCGGCTGTTTGAATTCTATAAGCAATTATATCCGCAACTCAAGGACCTCTATGCGGGCCTGGCGCAAGGGTGAGCGCGTCGACGCTGGGCAACGGGAATGAGAGGAAGTCTGACATGGCGAACGGGCGGCTGGCAGGCAAGACGGCGGTTGTGACGGGGGCGGCGGCGGGAATTGGCAAGAGCATCGCCGCCACGTTTGCGCGGGAGGGCGCTCTGGTCGTAGTGGCAGACAGCGACGAGCAGGCAGGCGCCGCAGTGGCAGCGGAAGTGTCAGGTACTGGGTTCTGCCGTTTCGTGGCCGTGGACATCGCGGTACCGGACTCCGTGGCGGCGCTGATTGAGACGACGGTTGCGCACTACGGCAAACTTGACATAATAGTTGCCAATGCCGGGATTGGGGGGCGGAGTCTTGGGGATGGGCCGGTGGATCAATGTACGGTTGAGGCGTGGGATCGTGTGATGGAGGTCAATCTGCGCGGAACATTTCTTACGTGCAAATATGCGCTGCCGGCGTTGCTTGAGTGCAAAGGATGTATCCTCACGATCTCGTCGGTGTTGGGTATGGTGGGGACACAGGGGCTGTTTGACACGCACGCCTATGCCACCAGCAAGGCGGGCATTATTGGGTTGACCAGGGCGATTGCTGCCCACTATGCCCAACAGGGCGTGCGTGCCAACGTGATTGCGCCTGGACTGGTGGACACGCGGATGGCGAAGCGGACGAAAAGTGACCCCGCAATTGCCGAACAGGTGGCGTTTTGGCAGCCGATCGGGGGATTAGGGCAGCCACGCGATGTGGCGGACGCCGCACTATTTCTGTGCAGCGATGAAGCAAAGTTCATCACTGGCGCCGTGCTTCCGGTAGACGGCGGATGGACGGTACAGTAGTTCGGGGGTGAATTGATGGGAATCAAGATTGGAGTTTCAGGGGCTGGGCAATTTGCCCCATCGTTTATTCCATTGTTCCAAGCATATCCGGGCGTAGATGAAGTGGTGTTGGCTGACATCGTGCCCGAACGGCGTGCGGATTTTGCCCGGCGCTTTGGCATTGCGCGCACGGTTGCATCACACGACGAGTTGTGCCGTACGGACGTCGATGCAATCGCCATCTACACACAGCGGTGGCTGCATGCGGATCAGGCCATACAGGCGTTACGCGCCGGTAAGCATGTCTATTCGGCGGTGCCGGCGGCGATCACATTGGATGAAATTTCTGCTCTGGTCGAAACGGTCAGAGAGACAGGGCTGGTCTATATGGTAGGCGAGACCAGTTACTACTATCCTGCCACAATCTTCTGTCGCAACCGGTTTCAGGCGGGTGAATTTGGCCACTTCGTGTATGGCGAAGCGGAATATATCCATGACATGGACGTTGGTTTCTACGATGCATACCGCTATAGCGGTGGGAGCGACTGGAAGCGCACCGCAAGTTTTCCACCGATGCTCTACCCAACGCACTCGGTGAGTATGATTCTCGCCACCACCGGAGCCAGGATGACCGATGTATCATGTTTTGGGTATGTAGACAGGGAACAAGACGGTGTCTTCAAGGCGGATGTCAGCCTGTGGGGCAATGAGTTTAGCAATCAGACGGCTCTATTTCGCACATCCGACGGTGGGATGGCGCGCATCAATGAACTACGCCGCGTCGGTTACCATGCAAACCCCGAGGTGCGGATGAGTGTCTTTGGCACTCGCGCCAGCTTTGAGACACAGACCGACCCATACAGCAAACGCGTTCCACACGGCAATGCGTCGGTGTGGTATCAGAAACTCGGCGACAAGACCGAGGACGTTTCGGCGTTACTCACCTGTGGCCCTGGTGCAACCAGGCATGCTGCAGTCGGGCAAATTGCCCCTGCACTTCAAAGCGGCTTCTTCTCCGATATCTCCGGCGCTCATCCGGTAGAGCGTCTGCCCGATACGTTCCGTGGGCTTCCCAACGGCCATGAGGGATCGCACCAGTTCTTGGTGCTTGACTTCATGGAGGCTGTGTTGGAGCAAAAAATGCCGCCCAACAACGCATGGTTTGCCGCGCGCTGCTGCGTGCCTGGCATCGTCGCCCACGAGTCTGCCAAACGCGGTGGGGAGCTACTCAAGATTCCTGATTTTGGCGATCCGCCGGTGAAGTAGCCAACGTGTATGATCGGCGACGCAGGTTACGCATAACGAAATACGAGACACTAATGGATATCTACACTAAGAAGTTGACTCATCTCTGGGATGCTGACGTCGTGGTTGTCGGTGCAGGATCAGCCGGCGCAACGGCGGCGATCGCAGCGGCGCGCACGGGCGCCAAAACTGTGCTTGTGGAACGCTACGGGTGTTTGGGCGGGATCAGCACACTGGTGCTTGATACGTTTTACGGGTTTTACACCCCGGGTTCCATCGCGCATCGGGTGGTGGGCGGCATCCCTTGGGAAGTGGTCGAAACGCTTAAAGCCCGCGACGCGGCATTTGAACGTCCCAACACATTTGGCGCCGGCGCCGGCGTCACTTATGACCCGATGACCCTGCGTGTGGTGTGGGATGAACTGACTCTGCAGGCCGGCGTGCAACTGCTGCTGCACAGTTTCTGTACTGATGTGCTCATGGAGGGAAATCGGATTGCCGGCGTGATCGTGGACGGCAAGCGCGGGCTGATGTCGATTCGGGCCAAGGTCGTGATCGATGCCAGCGGCGACGCGGATGTCTGCCATCAGGCCGGTGCACCCTATGAGCGCGCTGGTGACCTGGATGCGGCTCAAACCCTGACGACGACGTTTCGCATGACGAACGTGGATGTCAAGGCGGCCTCGGCCTATGGCAAGAATGCCATGTGGAATGCAATGGAGACGGCTGCAGACAGCGGGCTATATGAGTTGCCGCGGCGCGAGGGAAGTTGGCACATCACTACAATCGATGGGGTGATCCATACCGTGATGACCCGCGTGGCCGACGTCGATGCCACCGATCCGGTCGCGCTGACCGCAGCTGAAGTGCAGGGCCGCCGGCAGGCGCTGGAATATGCGCGCTTCCTGCAAGACTTCGTACCTGGCTATGCGCACGCCAAATTAAGCTGGTTGAGCAATCCAATCGGCGTGCGCGAGACCAGGCGTGTTTATGGTCGTTATCGCTTGACGCGTGACGATTGTCTTGCCGCCCGAAAGTTTGACGATGCCATCGGGGCATGCGGTGCGCCGATCGAGGACCACCACGCCGGCGCCGGGACCAAGTGGGAGTATCTGCCAGACGGCTCGACGTACGATATCCCGTATCGTACGCTGGTGCCACAACAAATTGAAGGGCTCCTGGTGGCCGGCCGGTGTTTCAGCGCAACGCACGATGCACACGCTTCATGCCGGTCGATGGGGCAGACGATGACGATGGGGCAGGCGGCTGGGGTGGCAGCCGCATTGGCCGTGCGAAATGAATTCAGCCCAGGTGCATTGCCAATCGATATGCTGCAAGCAGAACTGCGGCGGATCGGCGCGCGTTTTGGCGAAATGACGACGACCGGGTTACGCGGATGATTGTGGAGAAATGAACATGTCAACGGTAGAGACTACCTTGGGACCGTGGCCTGTGACCGACCTTGGCCGTGTAAATGCCCATGATCATGTGATCATCGATCAGGGGGGCACGACCATCACAAAGGAACCCGATTTCCGACTCGACAGTGTCGAGAAGGGGATCCAGGAGATCGCCGCGTGGCGCGCTGCGGGCGGTGGCGCGATTGTGGACACGATGCCTTTTGGCTGTGGCCGCAATGCGGAAAAGTTGATCGCCATCAGCCAGGGCACGGGCGTGCCGATCATCGTACCCACCGGCTTTCAGAAGGCGGGTTACTATCTTCCCAGCCACTGGCAACATCGCTACACCGAGCAGGAGATCACCGACCTGGTGCTCGCCGAGATCACCGAGGGTGTGGATCTCAACAACTATGATGGGCCGCTGGTGCGCCGCAGTCACGTCAAGGCAGGCTTTGTGAAAGTGGCGGGCGAATACCAATTTGTGACGGCTACCACACGCAAGTTGATTCGAGTCGCAGGAAATGTCCACCGTGAGACTGGCGCACCCGTGCTTGTCCACACTGAGATGGGAACGGCCGGCGAGGAACTGCTTGACCTGTTGGAGGCAGCGGGCGTGCCGCCGCCTGCCGTGCAATTGAGCCATGTGGATCGGAACCCCGATCTGCGCGTGCATCTCCAGTTGGCGCGGCGGGGTGCGCTGCTGGAATATGATTCTCCGGGGCGGATCAAATACCAGCCCGAGTCTGTGGTGGTCGACCTGATGCGCCGTATGTTTGATGCCGGATGTGGCCGGTATGTCGCCCTGGGCGGCGGCATGGCGCGCCGCTCGTACTGGCGGGCGTACGGGGGCGGACCGGGCTTTGATTACCTGTTGACGAACTTTACGCCTCGGCTGCGCGATGAAGGTTTCAGTGAGCAGGAGATTGATCAAATCTGGACGGTCAACCCGCGCCGATGGTTGACTGGGGATCATGGATGAGCTGAACTGCCAGCTACGCCAATTACGGGTCGGGCTGGGCAAGTGTGTTGAATGCCTCCCCTAGCAGTTGCTCGCTAAAGCCAAAGCGATTGGAAACGGCGCTTACAACGGAGCCGGTCTCAATGTACTCCTCTGCATAGCCGATTCGATTAAACGCTGAGAAGTGCGTAGGCAAGTCGCTGTTGAAGCGCCACATGTGGTCATCGATCACCTTGTTGAAGATCACCCGATCGAGAAATAGTCCGTCGGCGCCATAGTCGCGGGTTGTGGCGGCACGATAGGCTTCGTCAGCCACCGGCCGGTCGATCAGTGTGAACATGTAGCGCTTGGGATGCACCGTACGCTCAATCTGATAGCAGCGATCCGGTAAAGGACGCACCACATAGGTATGGAAGATCGTCTGCGTGCGTGTAGCCTTGCCCGAGTCGAGCCGCAGCGCAACCGGAATTGGAAAGCCAACATCGACCAGGCGTGCGCCACCTGCGACATCGACCACGATTGCTGTATGGCAACCGCTGGACTCCGCCATGTCGTTGATCGTCAGATAGCCGTGATAGCCAAGTGCGCGTAGCAGCGCAAAGAAGGCGTAGTTGCTCTCGAAGCAGGTGCCACCGGCGCCGGAAGTGATTGCGCTCGCCCAGAATTCATCGGGCCACCGTGGGCAGGCTTCCGGTGTTTGACGGTGCGCCCGCCTGGCAATGCGCGACGCGCTTTCCCACGGAACCCGGCGGACATAGGCGCGCAGCAACTGATTCAAGAAGCGCAGATTCGGTTGCGACGGCGTAACCGCCAGATAGGCAAGCACCTCGCGAATCAGTGGGGCCGGTAAGTCCATCAAGCCGCTTTGGGTTTGGAGAGGTCAAGCGGGATCGCCGCCTTGCAATAGGGACAGGCTGCTGTCGTTGGGCCCGTCCAGGTCACCGCACTGGCGCTGATGGCGGCACCGCAGGTTGGACAATTCGAGGGAACGGCAAGCGCTGCTTGCCGGGCGCTGTCCGCAACCTGGGCCTTCGCTTCATCTTGTTTTGCCATGCGCATGAGGAGCGCCTGCGTAATGCCGCTGATCGCAATCAGGATAAAGATGCCTGGAATCCACCAGCCGGTCCAAATTAAGAGTCCAATGCCGATCAGCCAGATGGCAGCCTGAACCGCGCCATACAGGCCGCCAAGTTCCTTCTCGCCTTCTTTGCCATGATCACCCTTGCCATGATCACCCATTGCACGTCCTCGACTTTGTATTCAGGGTTTTTGAGTAAACAAACTTCCAGGAAGGGAGGGACCTCCTGGAAGGTGAAAACGAACGAGAGTGGGTCCTTCGCTCAATCAGCCTGGGAAATAACCCGCCTCAGTCTTGGAGCAACGTGCGCTCTGCGCCGGCTGATTTGTGTACAGTTGGATGGTAGTGCTTGAATCTGCCTTGCAGTTCATCCAGCGGAGGATCTGCGGTTCGGTCTCAATGGACCCCATGTTGGGCGCGTCCCAGGCGCCGTTGGACACGAAGCAGTTCTTCTGATGGATCTGCTGCTGTGCACAGGGCGTGTAGTTGCCAAACTGCGTGGTGATGCTGCTGGGTGGCGGGAACAGCGTGCTGCCGCCACCGGAGGGTGGGGCTGGCGGCGCGGGTGGGGCTGGAGGCGCCGGATTGTCGCCCTTGAGGAAGTACCAGTTCACGTTGATGTAGGCGGGACCGGTTGCCTGGCGATAGTTCACCTGAACATTGTGATTACCCTGGTTCAATGGGATATCAAAGGTGAATGCCTTTCCGGGCTGCGCCGCACCGATCGTACTTCCATAAGTAAGTCCGTCGATGATCAATGAAAACTCATCGTCAGCTTGAATCTGGAAGCGGTAGATGCCGGAGTAGAAAAAGGCACTGGTCAGGAAAGTGGCCGTCCAGTTTTGCGCCGGCATGTAAGGCGCAGGCGGCGTGTCGGAGCCCCAGTTGAAGTTCACGAAGTTGGTATATGTCGTGTAGACCGGCGCGCCAGCCCAACTCGGGTTGTTGTAATAATAGACTGTCCATTGATTGCCGCTCTGTGCCGCCGCCGGCGACGCCGCCAGCACGAGCCCCAGGCAGATGGCGGCTACCCCAAGTAGTGATAGGAATCGTCTCATCGTCGTAGCTCCCTTGGTTTCAGAGAATGCGCAGCGCTCATTGTGATGGTTGGTGCTGGGACCGGTTCGCGTCGGTGGCTCGGTTCATAACACGTGCCTTCGACGGTCACTTCATCGCCAACACAGACCCAGACCAGGTAGATGCCGTCTTGGACCAGCCCATTCAACTGGTCTTGTCCGGTTTCGGGTTCAGCGCTTGCAGTGCCTGGCTTTGTTCACCACGACAAGTGAGGCATCCTGCTCGCTTTCGAAGAAGATGCCGAGATGGGCCGGTTGGCCCTTCAACTCGAAGACGTAATCAGGGTTGTCACTTACCAGACCACTGCAGATTGCGGTTTCGTCAATCTGGTGGAAGAGCATGGCGGGCATGGTGCCGGTGGACACAATTTGAGCGGTGAGCGGGGCATCGCCAGCCATGAACTCGCCATCGACCTCGATTTCGAGCTGTGGCGGCTACGATCATCGTTTACGACTTCGGGGCCCAGTTGACATCTTCTTTTGGGAGGGCAGGGCGCTTGACGAGATTGCCTGGTAGTATACGGTAACGTCACCTCATCTCCTGGATATAACGAGGAGACCAGGAATCAGGTCTGCGGCGTCCTAGGCCGCCCCTGATTGCGTGGTCAGGTGGTTGTCAGCGTAGGTCACGCATCACCAGACGAACTCGTCGTCTGCACATCGTAGGAACCATGCGGCTTCTCGATGACAAGGGTGGGTCTGCTCACTGTAGTAGAAGATGTTGACGCGCTCCGCTTTTCCGGTCCAGTTCACGAGCAAGACCGGTTTGTCATTGATGAAGCCGTTGCAGGCCGGATCGAGCGTGGACGCGTCCACCTCGCCGCCGCCGTTGATGCTGACGATGAAGGGGTCAAGCACGAAACCTGCGACTTGTCCATGGTGGGTATGCGCTTGGCCCAACGGCGGCGGGTGCGTCCGGCGGGCAGCCAGCGCCCAACACGGCCAGCGATGGCCAAGATGACCGCCAAGTCCTGTTCATAGATGCCTCCCCTTGATGTTGATTGCGATGGATTTGAGCGGCATGAGCAAACCATGTACGCCAGAATTGATTTTGGCTCGATTGTCGGTGCTGGTGCTGGGCCAGCAGTTCCGGCGCCATGTGGACACGATGAAGGACCGCTAGCGCCGCACGAACTTTACACATCGCCAAACACACCGACCCAGCCGATAAACACCAGTCCAGGCTCCGCCAATTCAACGGGTTGGCGTTACGCCTTCGAGTCCAGTACGCCGGCGTTGTTCTTACCAAGTAATAGGCAGCCTTAGCGTCGCTTCCGAGAGGCGAGTCGGCGCCGGCGGCCCTTCAACTCGAAGCGTAATCCAGCAGTCACCCACCAGCCCCCTCCAGATTGCGGTGCGTCAATCGGGTGGAAGAGCATGGCGGGCAGGTGCCAGTGGACACCATTTGAGCGTAAGTCGGGAATCGCCAGGCATGAACTCGCCATCTGGCCCGAAAGCGAGCGTGCGCTCAGGACAGCGCGGTCCAACGACTTCGGGGGCGCAGCGTTAGACCGGAACTCTGCCTCCAGGAGCGCAGGGCGCTTACGAGATTCCCAGGTCGATACAGCTAGCGTCTCCTCACCTTACCTGAGAATGCAGCCCCAACAGGAACCCGTGCCAGCGCCGCCACCAATAGTTGGCTGGCGCACCAAAAGCGCAGAATGGCCATCAGGGTGGATTATCAATGGTGACTTCCGGGTCGAGCACGTTGTTGAGTTCATGGTCTGGCGCTGATGAACGCCGGCCTTCCGCATTCGAGACCAGGGTGGGGCCGCATCACTGTAGGAAACACATAGGGACGCAGCGCTGCAGTGACCGAGTCCAGACCACGAGACAGCCAAGCCCGGCATTACCATCCCCGACTGAAGCCTTGCAGGCCGTTGAGCGTATGAGCAGGCCGCACCTCGCCGGCGCCTTTGAGCGGACGCTGAGGAGGTCAGCAGAAACCTGCGCTTACGCCATCATGAGGCAGCCTTGGCGCTCGATTGACGGCGGCAGGTCGCGTCATGAGCGAGTTCACTCCCGGCGCCCAACACGGCCAGCATTGTGGCCATGATGACTGCCAAAGTCCTGTTCATAGATGACACTCCTTTTGCGGTTTTGTTGAGATTGCGATGGAAAGTGGGCGCAGTAGGCAAACCCACACGCAATGTACGCTAGAATTCGATTCTTGGTTCCTTAAATTGTCGTTGAACGGTCGCTGTGCAACGAATCCGATGCCAAAGTCAGATGAAGGACCGCTTTTCCATATCGGTGTTTGAGTCGCCCGAGCATTGCTCAACCAATGAGTGTTCATGTCCACGCATGATGCCAGCAACCGCCACCATAGTCGTCTCCTTTGGGTTTGTCGATAGTCTGTACCGGTGCCTAGTTAGATTCCCAATTACGAGTTCCCGCCATCACCCACTGGGTAAGCTCACCCACACTGAGCTGGTTGATGCCGAGCTTTTCGGGCGTGCGACCGCGGCGCCAGTAATCCGTGCGATGGATAATACAGGCCAGACGCACAATTGAATCAATCCCCTGCACGGCAACACCATAGCGTTGGCCCAGCGCCGCGATCGGCACGAGGCTCATGGGGACATCTTCAAAATGTAGCGATGGTTCATCGTGCTGGGCGCCTTGATGCCATAGTAGCCGCTTTGATTATGGATCGCTTCATTGAGGTCATCGCCGGTCACATTGTACGCCAATTGCAGCCACTCCAGGGCGGTGCGCGCCCGGATGCCAAGCGCTGCTGCAACGGTCACCCGCTCGCGGTCAAGCACTTCAAGTACGCGGGCGACCGAAGGGGTGACGCCTTCGATATAGAATTGGTAGTCGCCGTTAGTCGACTCAATGCGTCCTGCGTTCAGCAGGGTCAGCGCAGGGTGGAAGATGGCGCCCATATTGTTCAAGCCCGTGTGAAGCACGCTGATGCCGTCGATAAACTGTGGGTATGCCGGTGCTAGCATGTCCAGCACCCTTTGCGTTTGCGTCGCCGGCAACGCGGCCAATGGCACCGACTCCTTGACGCGGAATATTCGAGCTTGCGCTGGACCGTCGGCTCGGCTTGCGTAAATGAATGTCTCGGCTTCGGCGATGGTCACATTGGCGGCGCAGTTTTGGTCGCAGAGGTTTTTCTGGAACTCTATGGCGCCAAGGGTGCGGCCGGGATGCAGCACCACGATCTGTCCGTCCTGCAGAAGAGGCGCGGCAAGGCGTGCAATCTCGCTGTGAGCTGAGGAAGGAATAACTATCATGATGATATCGACGTTATTCAGTGCCTCGGCTAAGTCAGACGTCACCAATGCGAGCCTGCCAAAACCATGGAGTCGCCCATCCTGGCTTTCGAGATCAATACCTCGTCGCGCCTTGATGGCGGCGATGCGCTCCGGCGTGCGGTTGTAAAGGTGCACCTTGAAGCCCATGAGCGCAAGGTGCGCCGCCATGGCTTTGCCGCCATTGCCGGCGCCGATCACCGCGTAATTTGTTGTTGCAGACACGATTACCTCCCAAAAACTACTTTGCTGGCGTTCCCTCAAAGAAGGTTAGCCAGGCGTTGTTGCTCATCGATTGGGTTGCCGCGGTCATTGACGGCAACGCAAGCGCCATCGATGATCTGTGTACGGATGCGGCCGCGTGCGAAGCGGTTGTTGTGGAGTTGTGGCGCATCCAATAGCCCCCGCGTGACCGCGCGTGCGAGTGTTGCCGGATCGACCAGGGATCCAGTACATCTGGCGCCGCCAGGGCTCGACTGCGTCCAGCGTCACCATGGCTTCGGATACCAAGTGCCGCTTCTGCGCTTGAACTTGCGGGTCGCGTGTCATGTCTGGGGCGCCATGAAGTGCATTGTCGATTGCACGGCGCGCCACCTTGCACGCTGCGATGACATCTTCGGCTGTTGCGGCGTGATGCGCTTCCGTGTGGCCGACAACATGCACGATCTCGGGCTTGAGCGCCATCTGTAGATAGGTGGACGCAGCCAGGTGCCCGCGCCGCCTCAGGGTCGAGTGGGTGGCTCAACAAGCCGACGCGGTCTGGCGAATGATGTGAAAGGGACCAGCAGACGCTCTGGTGACGGATCGGGTGTGTTGGGTCGGCTCCAGGCGTGCCAGTGGCTCGATCAGGTCGAGGACGGCCAGCATCTTTGCGAGATCCATCGCATCTGTGATCGCTGGTGGGCTGTTAAACATCAACTGAGCCACATAGTCTTGTACGCCAAATGCCCACGCATTATAGGCTGCGAGGTAGGCCGCCACCACGAATACAACATCTGGTGCATCGCGCATGCCCCAATGATGCGGTTCATTCAGTTCAACCGGGATGTCGCGTGCGCCGTACCAGGCCATGACACGCTGGTGCTCGCGGATGGATCCTTCAAGGTCCCACGGTCCGCGACCATCCATTTGGTTAAACCAGAACAACGGGATTGCGCACCAGGCAATGTTGATGGTGTCCAGATACAATTGGGCCAGTTCGAGGAAATCGTCGGTGCCGGAGTAGGTGCGCATGAGGGGTAAGTTGCCGCGCCGGCTGGCGGCATAGAGCTGACGGTAGTCATCTGCGGTTCGAACCGGCACACCGCCTGCGCCAGTTCGTCGTGGGTCCTGGCGCTCGGGACGGAAGAAATTTTCTTGAGCATCCTGGTCAATGCCAAGCGAGATAACGTCCAAAATCCGCGCTTCCGCAATCTGTTCGATACCGGCTTTGGTCGCTGCAGGGTGGGAAGGCCGAAATGGTGCCGGAGAAGCGGATAGGGCTGCTTCCAGGCGATGCGTGCCGCCAAAGTCTGGGGAAGTTTTCATCATCCGGGTTGGCTGTGCGCCCATGCAGATAATTGAGCACGTCTTCGCGGTTCTCGCTGCCATCAAAGACGGCGTCAAAGAAACCAGGTAGCATGCGCTTGATCCGCTACAGGCGGCGTGCCGCCAAATGCAAAACGGACGCCTGCACCTTTGAGTTCATCGGCCGCTTCGGCGAAGTCGGCCAGCAGCCGTGCGCCGGTCTCCGGTGTCAATCGGTACGAGACGCCCACAAGGGTGGCGTCGTAATCTTGCACGGCCTGGAGGAATTGTTCGATAGGCGTTGCGGGTCCAAGAAAAACCGTATCCCAACCGGCTTGTTGGGCAACGCTGAGAAAACTCATCACCCCCGCAACATGAACACACTCGCCAAGTGCACCGGCCACGACAACTTTCCGTTTCATGTTGACCTCCTTTCGCGGTACGTCACATTGGGGGAAGTTCGTGATAGTATCTCGCTGAGAAAATAAATTTCGCAAAACAAGCGAAGTAGGAATTTTTTACTATCTTACTGTTTAGGAAATATACTGTCAACTAGAGAGCTGAAATGGATTGATGGAGGTTGAGCTCGCGAGTTTGGGCTGGCGGATCGGCAAGGATAGACTAGTCGTCATTCGCATGGACGCTTGGAGTCGCATGAATTGCTCTTTGTGGAGATAGGCACGAAATCCATGTTGCGTACATCGGTTTTACGGCGTTGGATCGAACGTATTCAGCCATCTGGGGCTCTAGTGCTTGGCGGCGCCGCCGTGCTGGTCGGGCTTGTGACTGCGATGGGGGTCTGGGTATTCAAGTTACTGATAGAGTGGATTGCGACAGTTGCGTTCGGATGGATCGGACAAGCACTCGCCAACTGGGGTGCCTGGACGATTGCACTGATCCCAGCGGCTGGGGGGGTGTTGGTAGGATTGCTCTGGCATCGATTCGTGGGGAATGAGCGATACCATGGCGTCGCCGGCGTGATGGAGGCTTCGGCGCTTGCAGGTGGTCGATTGGAATATTGGCTGACACCGATCAAGACGGTGGCCGCGGCTCTGTCGATCGGAGCCGGCGCTTCGGTTGGACCGGAAGACCCCTCCGTCCAAATCGGCGCCAATCTGGGTTCTTTGGCTGGACAGCGTCTGCGATTCTCAGACGAGTGGGTGCGAACATTGATCGCGTCGGGTGTCGCCGCGGCGATTTCGGCAGCGTTCAATGCGCCGATCGCCGGTGTGTTTTTCGCACTCGAGATTGGGCTGGGCGAAATCTTCGGCTCAGGGCTGGGCGTTGTTGTGTTGGCAGCGGTCGTATCCGCCGTGTTTTCTCAAGCGGTATCGGGCGCACAGCCCGCCTTTCGGGTCGATGAATATGCGTTTGGCTCCCCGCTGGAATTGCCGCTGTATGCCGGGCTTGGGTTGCTAGCCGGTCTGGTAGCGGCGGCTTACATCACGATCCTCTATTTTGCCAAGGATGTTTTTCAGCGTTGGAATGCGCCGTTTTGGACGAAACCGGCTGTGGCAGGTCGTACGGTTGGCATCGTGGGCATCTTCTTGCCACAACTATTCGGGGTTGGGTACGCAACGATTGATGCAATTTTTGCGGGTGAGTCGATGGCATTGGGTCTGCTGCTGACGCTTCTGATTGCGAAACTTGTGCTGACTGCCGTCAGCATCGGCGGTGGCTTCCCGGGGGGGGTGTTCGCACCATCGTTGTTTCTGGGCGCAACGTTGGGTGCGGCGTATGGCGATGTTGCGGCGATGCTATTCCCTTCACTGACAATTGCACCGGCTGCGTATGCGATGGTGGGCATGGCGGCTGTCCTGGCTGCTGCAGTGCACGTGCCATTGACTGCAATGTTGTTGCTCTTTGAGATGGCGCAGGACTATCGCATCATGCTGCCCTTGATGTTTGCGGTGGTGATTGGACTGGTAGTATCGCGGATGATCAAGCATGATTCGGTTTACACGATGGGACTGGCCCGGCGTGGACTGCGGCTACAGCGTGGTCGCGATGTTGAAGTGCTTGAGGGATCCGGGTAGAGGAGATCATGGAAACCAGGATGCCCGTACTCAGGAAAGCGATTCTCTAGCTGCGGCGTCCGAACGTTTCCAGCGTACACGTCACCATGGTCTGGCGGTGACAGATGCTCAGGGCCGGCTCGTTGGAGTACTCACCGTACATGATCTGGACCGCGTTCAATCAGACCCTGCTGCCAAAGCCCTCAAGGTTGGTGATCTCTGTGTGCGCGAACTTCTGGTAACATATCCTGATGAGAGTATTGGCGCCGCACTGCGCCGTATGAGTACGCGCGATGTTGGGCGTATGCCTGTGGTGGATCGCCGAGATCGGACGAATTTGCTTGGCGTACTTCGCCGCACGGATTTGGTGCGCGCTTACGACCTGGCGCTAACGCGCCGGACTGAATTGCGTCATCGCGCCCACCAGGTGCGCCTGGGTGCGTCAACTGGCTCGGAGTTGACCATTCAGGAGGTCACGATTGATGATGGCGCGCTCTGTGACCGCAGGAAGCTACGCGATGTTGACTGGCCGGTCACGGCGGTAATTGCCAGTGTACGTCGTGGCCATGAAGTCATCGTTCCCCGCGGTGAAACGCTCCTTCAAGCCGGAGACGTCCTGGTCGTTGTGACGGATGGACCGATAGCGGCGACGCTGGAGCCATTCTGTAAGCGCCAATCTCCACCGGAGAAGTGACGACCGGTTTTCACTTGCCAGGTGCGGGATGAAGCGGTGCCAGTGCGTTGTCCTCGTGATGCCCCAAAGCTACTGATAGCTTACAAGGCGCTTAAGCTGTTGCGGTCTGTCTGCTTGAAGCGGCTGCAACGGATCGGGTACAATAAAGCTGCCCTGGTGGGGCAATCGCCAAGGCACATTTTCATGTTGCCGCAAGGTAGAGTCAGTGACTGCGAGTATTAGCATGCCTTGGAGCAGGCTTAGCGTTCAATCCAAAATTCTGATCGTGATGATGGCCGTCAGCATTGTGTCGGTCCTGCTCATTGGCTATCTTGGCTATCGCTCCGGACGCGCTGCCATCGAAGCCAATAGCTTTCTCCGGCTGGACGGTCTGCGCCAACTCCGCACGGATCAGTTGCAGACCTTCTTCGCGGACGCGCGCAGCAAGGTGAATCTGATGAGTGTGCTCTCAGCCGACGAGTTGCGTGAGTTCCGTACGGCGTACCAGGAACTGGCGCGAACAGCGACCGTCACGCCGGAACAAGAAGAAGCCATTCAGAACTTCTATGTCGACACATATCTTCCGAAACTGGCCGACAACCTTCAATCGAACCCAAGTGTTGAAGGCTTCTTACCGGCCACCGCTGTCCAGGAGTACTTGCAATACTACTACACAGTGCCGAATGGGGGCGGATCTGGCGCCGATATCGATGATCCAGGCGACGGCAGTGCATATAGTCAGGTGCATCGCCAGCGCCATCCACTTCTTCGTAGTTTTGTGCAGCCTGGAGAAGACTTGATCTTCATCGATGGCCAGTCGGGTGAGGTGATTTACACCACTGACAAGCATGTGGACCTCGGCACAAACCTCTTGACGGGGCCGTTCTCGGGGTCGGCGCTTGCGGATGCATTCCGCGAGGCGCGCAAGTCTGGCGACGAGGACTTCACCATCGTCACGGATTTTGACAGCTATCGACCTGCCTATGGCAATCCGGCGATCTTTGTTGCCTCGCCTGTTTTCGACAATGGTCAGATGATCGGTGTCGCTGCTGTACGGCTCGCCTCCCAGGAACTTGTGAATCTCACGTCCGGTGACGAGCAGTGGCAGTCTGATGGGCTCGGTGTATCTGGCGACGTCTATCTCGTGGGCCCCGATAACAAGATGCGCTCGCAAGCGCGCGGCATGATCGAGCATGCTGGGATCTATACCGCAACCCTGCTCGAAAATGGGGTGTCGCCCAACGACGTTGCTCACATCGAGCGCCTCGGCACCACCATCGACACGCTCTCGATCACGAGCAAACCGATCGAGGCGGCGCTGCGCGGTGAGACCGGCACCATCCAGTCGTTGAATTACCTTGGCGACCCGGTCCTGTCTTCCTTTGCCCCACTCCAGTTGCAGGACCTGCATTGGGGGATTGTCGCTGAGATTACGCAGGCGGAGGCATTGGCGCCGGCGCAGGATTTTACGCAGTTGCTTGCAGTCTACATGGTCTGCATCATTCTGTTTGTCATTTTTGCCGGATTGTTTTTGACACACCTGGTGACGAAACCGCTGCGCCAGCTTACTGCGCACGCGCGCCAGGTGGCGGCAGGTGACTATTCCGGTGAGTTGGAGATTGGCTCGCACGATGAGGTCGGCGAATTGGCGAACGCCTTCAACGATATGACCCAGAGCCTGCGCACAAAGCAGGCTTTGATCAATGATCAGAATGAGACGCTGGAAAACTGTTGTTGAATTTGATGCCCGAGTCGATGGTCGATCGCTACAAGCAGGGCGAGGGGCGCGATTGCCGACCAGTACCCAAGTGTGAGCATCCTTTTTGCCGATATCAGTCAATTCACGGACAACACGGCCCACATGTCACCCGCGGACCAGATCGCGCTATTGAACCGGTTGGTCGAAGCATTTGACGATGCTGCCGCAAGAGTTGGTGTCGAGAAGGTCAAAACCATTGGCACCGGGTACATGGCGGCGTCGGGGCTTCAGGGGCGCGCGTCGACCATGCCAAGCGCATTGTCGACTTTGCGATCGCCATGCAGCGCATTGTCGACAGTTATGATCGCGAAAGCAACGCCACGTTGGGCGTTCGGATTGGGATCGATGCCGGGCCGGTTGCCGCCGGCCTCGTGGGCCGGTCGAAATTCGTCTACGACCTGTGGGGCGAGACAGTCAATTTGGCCTATCGGATCCAGAGTCAGGGTGATGCTAGCAGTATCATCGTTTCTGATACCGTCTACAAACGTGTGCGCGAACTCTATACCTTTGCCCCGGCGGGAACGATCAAGACCAAGAACCAGCCGGATGCTCCGATCTGGCAACTTCAGCCCCGTCGAGAATCGGCCACATGAGTGAACTGAGCGAATTGCTGTATTCACCGTGGTTTCCATGGGCCCTGTTCCTGGTAATCGGCACCCCGCTGGCTGTGCTGGTGCTAGGCGAACTGCTTGGTTTTCTGGAGCGAAACGACAGCCCCTTTGTTGGTGCGGTGCGCCTCGTGCGCAACTATCTGTTGCCCGTGCTGGTCATCACCGTGCTGGTGCGCTACGTGGTTGAGGTTCCGTCTGACGAGCTGTTCTATCGAATCACGCAGACGGCGCTGTGGGTCATTCTGATTCTCGTCGCACTATCTGTTGTGAACGCCCTGGTCTTCGGCAGCGCGCGCTCCGATTCCTGGCGCGGACGGATGCCCACCATCCTGGTGGACCTCGTGCGCGTCTTTCTGGTCTCGTTTGGCGTGTTGGCCGCACTCACCTTTGTATGGGGCGCCAACATCGGCAATTTTCTGGCGGCATTGGGGATTACCTCGGTCGTCTTGGGGCTGATCTTGCAGCGCCCCCTCGGCAATATTGTCGCGGGGCTGGTCTTGTTGGCGGAACGGCCATTCGCTGAAGGCGACTATGTAAAGATCGGCGACAATTATGGGCGGGTGGCGCAAATCAACTGGCGCGCCCTCCACCTGGAGACAGGCGGCAACACCCTGGTGGTGCCGAATGCCGCCCTGGCAGACATGCCGTTTACGAACCTGAACCTGCCATCGCCGCAGAACCAGGTGCTGGCGCCATTAGCGTTCGGCTCTGCTTATTCGCCAAACCAGGTGCGCTCACTTCTGGTCGATGTATTGGCGCATTGTCCCGGCGTGTTGGCGGATCCACCGCCAAGTATCCTTGTCACATCGATGGATCGAACCGTCGTTAACTATCAGGTTGCGTTCTACGTTGATAGCTATCATGAGACTGCGATCGCACGCGACGCGTTTTTGACCCGGCTCTGGTATGCCGGGCGCCGCGCCAACTGCCTGCCGTTCACCGACCTGGCGCTGCCGACGAGCGTCGATGTGCGTGCCGCGTTGGACGCGATCGCAGCAATCTTTCATATCGATGAAGGCGGCGTCAACCGGCTGGCTAACTGCGCGCTGCTGGTCGAATATGCAGCCGGAGAAACGATCATTCATCAGGGAACCATCCCGCCGGCATTGTTTATTATGGTGGCCGGTGTGGCGCAAGTCTTGCACGTGGATGCACATCGCGGGGCGCTGATCATCGCAGCATTGCGGCGCAACGATCACTTTGGTGAACCTGCCCTGACGGGAAGCCGCTCGGTGCTCGATGTTGTTGCGGAAACCGATGTCACTGTCCTTCAGCTTGACCCTGCCGCTGTCAATGACCTTCTGGACGGTAATCCGCGCCTTGCCTACGATCTGGATACGATTTCGGAAGCCAGAAAGAACAAGCTCAAATTGATGATTAGTAGCCGTGCCACCAATCCAGTCGCGACCGCGGATCAGTAAAGGTCCCCCGGTCGCGGACTGCGATGAGCAACGCGTCTTGCGCCATTGTCCCCAAGGTTTCATCTTGCCGGAGTGCGGGCAGGGCGCCTCTCCCGGCCGCGTTTGACGCCTGATAGAGCGCCACCAGCGCTGGATCGACGCAGATGTTTTCCAGGTGCACCACGTAGCCGTTGGCAACCGTGTCCTCGCGCGTGTAGCCAACGGTGATGCGCGTCGGCGCCGCGTACAGCACGAGCGCCTTGTAGTCACCGTCATAGATCTGCGCATTCCGACCTGGGATTGAAAGTGCTTCGCCAACGCCTCCTTGTAGCGCCAACAAAGTCGCCGCCGGTTCTGACAGGGGTGCGCCCTGGCAGCCGTCCCCACCGCACTGCCAATTCCAGTCGTTGATCTGAAACGCCCCCACAAAGGCCGGTGCGCGCCTGTCCGCGAAAATGGCCGCAAGTTGCGGCGCGTCGACGTCCACCGGGCCGTTTTTGTGCTGCAGCCCCAGTTCTACGTTGACGGGCGCATACCCGCGCAGGGCAAGGTTCAAATCGGCATGGACGGAATCGGCATGGTCGAGTCCGCCGCCCGCCACCGGGATCGTGGCGTATTGCCGATCGGAGACGACTGGGCAGCCGTTTTGCGCCGGCTCAGCAGCGGCAGGTGCATCGGCGATGGTGGCGGCACTGAATTCAGCCTCGGAAATCGGCGACGCCGTAGGCTCAGCGGGAGGCTGGTATTCAAAGAGCGTTTCGGTGTTGGCACCCCTGAGTTCACTACCTGCGGGTGACTCCGGGACAGCCTGGCGTTACAGCCGTTGCCGGTGCTAACGTCGGGGTCGCAGTCGTGGGTGGCGCAGGCGTGTTGGCGTCTGCCAAAACGGGTGTCGGCGCCACCATGACGGTCGCCGTGATGACACGCGTCACCTCAATTACCCAGGGCGTAGCGGTTGGCAGGGCGTAGACCGTGGCGCGTACGGCCAGGCTGACCATCCGTGGGTCGGGACGCGGTGGTTGTGAGATGCGCCAAAGGTTACCGGCAAGCAGGAGCGCGACGGTCCCAAGGATAAGCATTGGTAAAGCGCGGACAAGCCGGCGCGACAAGGATTCGTTCAAACGTCGTTTCGTAGAGCGGTGCTAATCGATGCAAGGCATGTTACAACCGTGCCATCATCTCCGTGCGCTTGAATGTTGCTGCGCCAATAGCGAAGATAGCTGCATCGAGCAACCAGAGCACCAGGCCAAAGGCAAACACCAGGTTGGTGCTGATGTAGAACATGCCTGCAATCTGTCCGATCATTAGAAAAACGACGGGCAACACGATTAAGCTCCCCAATTGGTAGGCTTCCTGAAAGGTATTGACCCGCGAAGAGACGAGCACGGTGACGCCAAGACCCAGTCCCGCGGCAGCGGGCGCAACCCAGAAGGCCAGGATCAACCAGAACTGGTTGGGCAAGATCGGGCCACCGACCACCTGGAGTGCGACGAGGTTGCACATCAGCGTGTAGACGAAGAACCCCACAAAACTCACCATCAACCCTGGGAGCCAGCCACCGATCATCTTTGCCGCCAGCAGTTCGTGGTCGGTGGTTGGGGTATAAGCAAGCGCTTCGAAGGTTCTTCGTTCCTTTTCACCCGCAAAGCTGTCGGCCGCAATGACCGACGAGACCATCAGGGGCAGGATTAGGTACATGGGCGCAAAAAGATAGACCAACGCAAAGACCAGGCCGGCCTGCGCATCGTCGAGCCCCGCCAGCGATTCGCGCACGGAAGCTGGAATCGCAGAATTCAACTCCTGCACGTCGCCCGTCGTGACGCCCATGCGTTGGGCAAGGATCACGACGCTGCCCAATGACGCCGGCACCCCGACCATCAGGATCAGGGGGACGATAATCAGTGGCATGGCCACAGCCTTGGTGCGGAGCGGGGTTGCTACGTCTTTACGGACAATTGCCCACATTGCACGCCAGTTCATCGGTTCACCCGTGTTCCAGAGCGAAATAGACGTCTTCTAACGAGGCTTCTTCCGGTTCAAGCCGGTAGACCGGGATGCCGGCCTGGACCAGCTCAGCTGCGATCAACGGCGCGACTTCGCGGCCCGCGCCATGCACACTCAAAAAACCGTTCCCGCGCTCTTCGCCATTGGGTTCGCTTTCTTCCTCAACGTAGTTCACATTCTGCAGGGTCCGGATCAAGGCGGCTGCCTGCGCCTGCATTGAAGCATCTACTTCGACGCGAAGCCGGTGCCCTTGATCGAGTTCCGCGGCCAGTTCGCGGGTCGTGCCCAATGCAAGTACGCTCCCTTTGGCGAGCACCGCCACGCGGTCGCAGAGGCGTTCCGCTTCATTCAGGTTGTGGGTGGCGAGGAAGACCGTGCGATTTTCCTGGCGCAGGCGCTGGATCATGAGCCGGACCTCGCGCGTGGCAATGGGATCCAGGCCTGAGGTCGGCTCATCGAGAAAGACAATTTCCGGGTCATGAATGATGGTGCGCGCCAGTGCCAGGCGTTGGGGCATGCCTTTGCTAAACCTGCCGACTTTGTCATTGGGCGTTCGGTGAGATCAAACATCTCGAGCAGGGCATCGATCCGTTTTGGTAGTTGGCGTGCGGGCACCCCAAACATTTCTCCGAAATACTGGAGCGTATTCCGTGCGGTGAGCCGATCATCCAGCGCAGGCGTCTCCGTCAACACCCCGGTGCGGGCCCGAATCTTTGGGCTATCGTTGCTTGGATCCAGATCGAAGACGCGGATGTCGCCCGCGGTCGGCGCCAGCACCCCATTGATCAGCCGCACCGTGGTCGTTTTGCCGGCACCGTTATGACCGAGGAAACCAAACACTTCACCGCGCTCGATTTCGAGGGTGAGTTGGTTGACGGCAACGAGGTCGCCAAAGTGACGCGTCAGGTGGGTGGTACGGATCACCGTCGACATAGATCAATACGGGTCTCTAGTTCGGCTGCTCATGTCGGCGCCGGTCACGAGTCATACGTCACGAGTGACTCGTGACCTGGCATGCGCCCCCAACTTCACGCCGTTACGGCAGCGACGAAGCGCCCGTTTTCCATGATCGGCACTTTGTCACCGGTTGCGGTGATGCCGTGGATATGCATGGTCGGCGTGCCGATCATGAAGTCAACGTGTGTTTCGGCGCGATTCAGACCGGCAGCTTCCTGCGCTTCCGGTGAGAGTTCGTCGCCGTGTTCGATGCATTCCGGATAGGCCTCGCCAAAGGCAATGTGGCAGGCAGCGTTTTCATCGAACAAGATCTCATAGAAGACGCGGCCGCTGCGGAAGATCGGCGATTCGACGTCGACCAACGCCACTTCGCCGAGGTGCTTCGCACCCTCAATCGCAAGGAACTGCGCCAGCACGTCTTCACCACGTTCGGCGTGGTATTCGACGATCGCACCGTTTTCGAAACGGAAATATGCACCGTCGACTTCACGCTGCATGGGATCGCGGGGCCGGGGCGGGCGTACATATCCTTCGACGTGGCGGCGATGCGGCGCGGAGAAGATCTCTTCGCTCGGCATGTTGGGCTGAAACGCGGCGCCCGCCGGCGTGGTGCTGGCGCCGCCGATCCAGCGGGCGGTTTCAGCGAGGCCAATGGTGAGATTCGTGGCGGGTTGGCCGTCAGGGCCTGGTGCGGGATCGAAGAAGTGCACGGCGCGCACCTCGTTATGATGTAGGTAATCGGCGGCGCTTTTCAACCGGTGATTGAGTTCACCCCATGCGGCGACCGGGTCGGGTTGATCGACGCGCACAAACTGAAAGATCATGCGCCAGAGTTCCGCGATGGCAGCATCCACCGGCAGGTCCGGAAAGACGCGTGCCGCCCATGCCGGTGTCGGCACGGCGGCGACACACCATTGCATCCGATTTGCCATCTGCGCTTCCGTATAGAACTTCACGGCGCGGGTGCGTTTCACCGCCCAGGTGCGCATGGCCTGCGGAGCGACGGCGTCAAAGGCATCGGGAAACTCTGGTCCCACGAGCGCCAACCGGGCCCACCTTTCATCGGTCATCTGGCGGAAGCGTGCGACTTCGTAAGCTGGCAGTTCCAAGCCGATCCACGTCGGCAGTGGCGAGCGCAGCCGCCGACGTGGGGACCGTCATACCAATCCACTTGCACGTAACTGGCGCCGGCGCGATAGGCCTCCGCCACGGCAAGGCGCACCAGCGCGGCATGCGCCAGTTCGCCGCGAATCACGAGGCCTTGTCCGGGCTGTAGGTTCACGCCGGTCTTGATCAGGAGCGTTGCATAGCGCTGTAAGTCGTCAGTGGTGGGAAAGGTCATACCGGTGGCATCCATTTCATCTTTGGTATCATTGTTGCCCTTATTATCATGCCATCGTGCGCTGCTGCCAACATCAGGCAAGTGATGCATTGCAGCAAAGAATCAAAGCAACAAAGGTCTTCGTATTGTGCATGTGATCTTTCTCCTGTAGGATGGTCAAGGTTTCAAGATGAGCCACTTCCGGGCCAGAGGTGGCGGCAAGATAACATCGACGGGGTCGGTTGTCAATGGACTTAGTCATGTATCACGCACCACGCACCAGGCAACACTCAACACGGAAGCTCTCATGGATCTGGCAAGTTGATGCAATCACGCACGGCGTGCACCCAATGCGGCGCGTGCTGGGGATTCGTGATTTTCGCCTGTACTGGGTAGGCCAGGCCACGTCGCTGCTTGGCGACAATTTTCACTTCATAGCGGCGCCATGGCTGGTGCTACAGTTGACCGGTGATCCGCTCATCCTGGGTGCTGTTATGGCGCTGGGTGGCGTGCCGCGCGCCGTGTTCACGCTGGTTGGCGGCGCCATTACGGATCGTTTCTCGCCGCGCATCGTGATGATCACCTCCGACATCATTCGTTTTCTGTTGACCACCATGCTGGCTGCGCTCGTCATCACGGGCGCCATACAAGTCTGGATGATGTATCTGGTGGCGCTGATATTTGGCGTGGTCTCCGGCTTTTTCATGCCGGCATCTATGTCAATGTTGCCCAGGCTGGTGGAAGGCGATGATCCTGCAGCCGGGAAATGCGCTGGTGCAGGGCACTGATCAGTTGATTGGTCTGGTTGGTCCGGTGCTGGCCGGTGCGGTGATTGCGTACTTTGCCGCGATGCCGGGCGACCAGGCGGCGGCGAACTCACCGGCGTTGCCGTTGCCTTTGTGCTCGATGCGCTGACCTTTCTGGTCTCGATTGCTGCACTGTGGCCAATCCGGCTGCGCAGCCGGTCCACACCGGCGCCACACGAGCAGGCTGAGAGCGTCTGGGCCTCAATCAAGTCAGGCTTTACGTTCGTCTGGCGATTCGTTGCTGCGGATGATCTTGATCGTCATTGCGGGGTGAATTTCTTCTTTGTCGGTCCAATCCTCGTCGGCATTCCGGTATTGGCAGACTCCCGGCTGTCAGACGGCGCCGTTGCATTTGGTGTGATCATGGCGGCTTACGCGGGTGGCAACCTGGGGGGCATCATTTTGGCGGGTGGGATCTGGCAGGTGAGGCGGCTCTCCCTGTTCACGGTTGCCGTCATTGCGGGCTTTGGTGTGGGGTTGATCGTGTTTGGTATAAGCCCTTCGACCTGGCTCGACGTGATTGCGATGCTGGTGTTAGGGGTCGCCAACGGCTACATCAGCATTCGTTTCATCACCTATGTCCAGCGCAAGACCCCGTCCCAGTTGATCGGCCGGGTCATGAGTCTGATTCTCTTTGCGAATGTGGCGTTGGTCCCGGTGTCACAGGCGCTCTCCGGTGTCCTCAGTCGCAACAACGTGACCACGCTGTTCGTGGCAGCCGGCGTTGCGACGCTGCTGCTGGCAACCTGGATGGTCTTCCAACCGGAACTCAAATTGATCGACAGCGAGATGGCAGCGCCTGCGTCTGATTCAGGCTCGCCCGGTTAGCAGGCGCTGCGCCAACTGATTGATTTGCGGGCCAACTTCGGGCACGGGTGCAACTAGTGCGGCCAAAGTGAGGCTGCCAATGTCCGGAGCGACAGTGGTTAATGCGCCGAGCCACCGTTCCAACTTCGTCGTTCGCCGCGCCGCCCTTTGCCGCCTCCTCACGAATCTTCTGGACGAGTTCGCGGATTTCGTCCTTCTCGACATTTGGGTCGTCGGCGCGGGCATCGATGCGCTTGTTGACAGTTGCAAACATCCGATCCAGGACAGTCTGGCCTTGAACGCCGGCGGGCTGCGAGACGGACTGGTGGATGTCTTTACCGACCGCGACGCCGCTGCCCTGCACGGAGGCGATAATGACATCGCCGCTGCCCTGGATATCCCCAAACGCCATGCCGCCGCTTTTCACGTCGCCGCCGACTGCGGGACCTTTGGCCGACTCGACTTTCTGTTGGTTGCCCTGCACGGTATCGCCGGTATGTTGTTGTCCGCCGATGTTCAACTGGCCAGGGGAGCCGAGGACCGCCCCGACGACGGCGCCACCGGGGCCGATATCTCCCGTATGTTGGTTGACGGTGATCTTGGATGAAATGGAAGAGACCACGTCGGCGCCGAGGATCGCGCCAACGACATTGCCGCTCACTGCGCCGGTCGTCTGCGCTACTTCGATCATGTGGCTCACACTGGTGCGTTGGGGATCGGCGTTTGCCTTGTCGATGAGGGCTGCCAACGCGGTGAGCAATGCCGGATCCTGCGTGAACCTGGCTTTGAGGAGCGGGAGGATCGCAGGCGCCATGGCTTCCGGCTGCTGCTTGAACTGGTTGAAGAGTAGGCTGCCTGTGGCATCAGCCGCCAGGGACTGCTCAAGTGCAGTCGTTGCTTGTTCTGCGAGCGCACGCGCAGGTGCACCCGCTTTGGCGCCATACTGGGCCGCACCGATGCGGTAATAGGGTGCCAACACGTCGTTGATGATCGTTGCCAGCACCATGTCAGGGTCGGGTGCTCGTTCTGCACGGGGCTGCGCCGGAGTTTGGACAACGGCAAAGGACTGGCGCCACGCGTTGATGTCCAGGGCGGCGACTTTGCTCTGTAGCGGGGCCAACTGCGCCCTGCGTTCATCATTGATCTGCGGCGCGCCGGCCAGCCCGGCCAGTAGATTCACCAGGGTTGTCTGGTCGTGACGACCCACCGCATCGAGGAGATTCGTGAAGAACTCCACCTTGCTGCCTGACCAGTCGATCTCGTTGCTCAGACTGGATGCTCGCGCCGAAATGATCAGCGCCTTGCGTTCGGCCAGGGTGTCGACTGCAGGAATATTAACGAGGTACCCTAGCAGGTCAGATTTCAGGTCGTCCATGATGGCGCCTTATCCTTTGGCGTTGGATGCGATGGTTGCTCACTGTCCCTATTTTGCCGCTTCATCGACTCGCGTGTGGATCTCGGCCGGCACCTCGTCGAGAATGGCGCCGACGAGGATGCCCTCGTTCCGGTTGTAGTACTGGTTCGACGTCGGTTCGGGAATGTAGCCGCCGGCATGGTGGAGGCCTACGACCAACCAGTCATCGCTGAAGACGGGTGAACCCGAAGAACCCGGATTCGTCGACGTGACATATTGCAGCCGATCCCCGCCCACATACTCGACCAGGTTATTCTGGATCGTGAGTTGCTTTGGCTGGCCGTAAGGGTGTTGGATGATGTTGATCCGGTCGCCCTGCGCAATGGACCGCGCTTCGAGGGGGAGATAGCCCCATTCTTTGCCAGGGTCGCCGGCTACCTCGAAAATGGCATAGTCGAGGCCTTTATTGGCATGAAAGATGCCGTTCGGTTGCGGTGTGTACACCTTGGTCGGTTCGGCTTCGCCCCTGAAGTTTTCTTGATAGTTGGCCTTGATCGTGACCCCGGAGAGCTGATCGGCGCTCGAAATGACGTGGTGGTTGGTCATGACGAGATTGGGTGTGATGAGAAAGCCCGTGCCCGAGCCGGAACCCTTGGCCGTCTTTACGCCGATGTAGACAACGCTGCGCGCCACTTCGAGACCACGTGCCAAAAATGCGACGGGGCGCAGCGTATTTTCGCCAAATATCTTTTCGACAATGCCGGCGTCCGAAGTAACGCCCTTCCAGTCCTTCACAGGTTCTGCCGGCGCGATTGGCTCCATCATCTTGTACTTGACGAGAATCGCACCAAGGGTATCTTGCTGTTCTTTGCCGACAGAGGCTTTGATCACGTTCAGGAAAAGGCCAAGCGCTTCGTTGTCGTACGTCAGCCTGCCATATTGTGAAAGGAAGTCGACGATGGAAATGCTCACGACGAGGGGTGAGCCTTCAAGATTGATGAGCGAGATTACCGCTTGCAAACCCGCCATCGTCAGTGCGCTGTGCCGCGACTCGGCATTCCTCATCAATGGGTGCGACTGCAGAATCGCAACGGTCTGCTGAAAATCCTGTGCGTCAAGCTGTATCATTTTTCAAACTCCTTTGCCGCTACAAATTCGAGACTTTCAGGATCAATGCCCGCCTTAATTGACTCGCGAATCAGGGCTGGGACGGCTGTGTGATGTATGTCGGCAAGATGTAGCTGCTGGGCGGCAGGTAGGGCAGTGGATCAGTGTAGCCGTCCCAGCCATTGTCCGTCGCAATTGGCTTGATTCGAATGCCGAGTCCCAGATGCGGGCTGGGGCGTAAGCCCGCCGGCCCGGAGGCGCCAATGGGCAAGGTGCGATCGACTTGTTCGCCGGCGATCACACTGATGAATTCCACGTTGGTGTAGGTGGACTGGCCCCAACTGTGGTCGATTGTGACAAAGTCGCCTGCACCGGCGGGATCAGTGCCGATGGCAGTGACGATGCCGGCATGCACTGGATAGAGTAGCGTGCCCTGGGGGCAGGCCGAAGTCGAGCCTTGGGCTACCCTTCAACGCAGCATCAGCCGTCTGAAACTGGGAATAGAAAGCCGCATTGTCACAAAACAATTGCGTGATCGCGTAAGCGCCGTCAAAGGGTGCGCGCAGATAGGACCCTGTTGCCGGATTGGGGATGTCCGTATCAGGCAATTGCCCTGGGGGTTGGATCAATGCCGACCCATCCGGCGCTTGCTCGGGAACCCAACCGGTGATGGCGCCTTGCTCAGGGGCGATGCCCCCGAGTTGCCACCAGGGTGCGCCGTCCACTTCCTTGCCCGCCAATACCACCAGCCCGATCTCTGGTTGGAAGACGCCGGCTACGGGGGCGTCCAGGTCCTCGCTACTGCCGGGGGTGGTGCGGGCTGTGGTGGGCGTTGCCACGGTCACGATGTCGTTGAGCGAGTAACGCGCTGCGGTGGGTAACTGGGCGTAGACTGCGTCTGTCACCCGTTTCTCGGCAGTGCGTGTGGCTTCGACATAATGCAACTGCTCTTGGAGTGCGGCCAATGCGGCATCCGCCGTCAGATTTGGCGGCGGCGTCATCGTCGGCGTTGGTGAGAGCGCATCATAGCCGGTTGAAGTCACCGGCGTATCGCCGGCCTCAGCGGTTGTGACCGGTTCACTCGTGATGCCGGGTACCGGCGTATCCTCTGCCGGCAGCGGCGTCTGCGCAAGCACTGTCGCCGTTAGTGCCGGCGGCGTTGGGGTGAGGCGAGGTGGCGTCGCGAGGGGCGTGGGTGGGGGTGGTGTGGCGGATGGCGTCTCGAGGGGAGGCGGCGCCGGCAGTGCTTCGGGTTCCAGTGTGGCGGACGGCGTCGGCGCCTGTGCTGTCAGCAGCACGATCAGGCTGTCCGCCAGGCTCTGCGCCTGGTTACGTGCGGCGCTTGCTTCCTGGGCGCGGGCTTCGCTGGTGAGGCGGAGCGCTTCGCTCGTTACGAGTAAGCCGCTGCTTTGCTCGCGCAATGCATCGCTCGTGCTGCGCAGCGCGTCCGCAGTGGCAAATTGGTGGCTGATGGCGGTGCCGGTGGCGAGTGCGGCGACGCGTTGCTCGCTAATAGCCGTACTGGCTGCCAGTGCGTTGCCGCGCTCCTGCGTTGCGGAATACCCTGCCAGCCCGGCGACGATGGCTGCAACGACCGCCAGCGCACCCATCACGATCAGCAACGCCAACCGTTGGCGGAGGCGATTGGCCGTCTCAGTCTGTTCCCGGGCGCGCATGCGGGCAAGTTCAAGGTCCTTGGTGCGCTGTTCCGCGGCGGCGCGCTCGGCCTCAGCATCGGCTGCCGCCCGGCTCGCCGTGACAAACTCGGCGACCAGCGGCTCCTGGGGACCATCGAGATTGCCGGCCAGTGCCGCCAGTTGGGGGCCCAACAGCAACTGCGCCGGCTGTTTGCCCCCATCCTGCCAGGCTTGGGCCGCACGCAGCAGCGGGCTTTGTTTTGCATACCAGTCGCGATTGGCATCCAGGATGGGTTCCACAAAGCGATCATGGACCAATTCGACCCACGCCCCGCCGGCGCGGAGTTCGGTGCGCACGAGAAAGTGGCGCGCCAGGCGATCGACCGCAATGTTGGGCAAGCCACCCGTGCGCTTGGTTTCTTCGTTGCGGAGCAGCGTGTTGCGGATGCCGGCTTCGGTGATCAGTTGTTTGCTGAACCACTCGCGCAGTTGGCGCTCGGTGATCTGGGTCGCCTGGACATCCGCGTTTTGAAGCACATCGGCAATCGCGTCTTCGTAGAAGCGGGTCAATGCCTGATCGATGTAATCGAGCGGCAGATCGGCTTCGGTGATCATCCGTGACGCGTCGCTTGTGTCGGTGCGCCAACGCCCCTCTGGTCCGTTCAGCTTTTCCCAGAGTTGAAAGCAGACCACCTGAAGTTGCACAGGCTCCACATTGGCCGAGGTGGGGCTCATCCTGAAACTGTACACGGATGCGACGTAGATTGTCCACGAGCGTTTCGGCGACACCTGGTGCGAAGGGATGCCCGTAGAGTTCCGCCGGTCGCCTCACTGCTTCACGTGCGGCCTCCACGCCCATGCGTTCCATGTAGAACCGGGCGCGCATGCGGTTGGGGGTGAGTTCGGCATAGGGTTCAAGCCGCGCGACATAGTCTTCACGCAGAGTGAGCACGATCCAGAGATTCGGCAGCCGCTCCAATGCCTCGCGCAATTGGAGGAAAAAGCCTTCGCGTTCCTTCCAGCGTTCCATGTTCGTCGTGACGAATTCTTCGAATTGGTCGATGATCAGCACGGTCGGCGCCAAATCTTCGGCAGAGGCGTCGGCAGGCGCTGCCACTTCGCCGCCCGGATCGCCATCGTACAGCACTGGCGCCAATTCATCGCCGCCGAGATAGGTGATCAACGGCGTCCGCGTCAACGAATCCGGCTGGGCGCGGAGTTCTGACGGCATGCCCTGATTAAGGCTCAGCATGAGGTTGTAGGCGAAGATATTGCTGATCGATTCAGCGCTGACGTCGCCCGGCGTCACGCCTGCCACGCGTGCCACCGGCAGCACTTCAAACCCCTGGGTGCGGAGATCGGGGATCAGCTTTGCATTGATGAGCGACGATTTCCCGGCGCCAGATTGAGAGTAGAACAGCACCAGCCGTTCCCGAACCACCAGCGCCAGCAGATCGCGTGCTTCCCGATCACGGCCAAAGAAGCGGTCGGCTTCGCGTTCATTGTAGGTGCGTGGGCCGACAAACGGCCGCCCCGCCCGTGAGCCGGTCGTCGGGTTCGTGCGGTTTGGCGAATGGGTTCATTGGCCATGCTTAGGCGCCTTTCCACAACTTCCAGAGATCCGCGACGCAACTGCGCATATCGCCCCAATAGACGGAAAAGTGTGACTGTTCAAAGAAGGTGCTGAGATAGGCTCGGATCTCAGCTTTCTTTGCCTCGGCGCCTTGATCACTGGCCGGATCGAGCTGCATGGAGATGCTCTTGGGGGTGCGTTTGTTGCGGCTTTCGCCCGTTTCCTGCACCAGGCCCTTGAAAATGACGCGAAACTCCCAACTCGTCACATAGTAGCCAAGCAACAGGAGGGCGGTGCCGGAAAGTGCCATGGAAATGACGGCCGGAACGTCCAACTCCTTGTCGGCATGTTTGACTTCGTGGGTGAGTGAAGAGAGTTTCACCAGAAAGTCGAGAAAATCGTCTTCGGTCAAGACTAGAGATTCCGGATATTCATCGAGGCCGTACAGGTGATAGACCAGCGGGCGCTCGACACTTGGCACATAGTCCGGTTCCTTGGCGAAAATCGACGGAATGCGCTTGAGCCCATCGTGCCAATAGAGCAGCTCCGTTTCAGGCTTCTTGTGCCCGGTGCGGATCAACTCGTTCTGCAGAAATTGGTGGTGGCTGGTAGTGATGTAGATCGGCAGGGGCAACTCCGCAAGCAGGCGCAGTGGATTCTCGGTTGGTTCACCGAATTTGGGATATCCAAGCTGCCGTGCCATCTCAGAAAAGCTCACCTTCGCCCGTTTGTCGTCATTCAGGTAGTCGCTGATGAGATCCGGGTCCAAACTGGAATCATCCTTTGCGGCGGCAACCAAATATCCTTTCAGTGCTTCCAGGTACTGGCGCTTGGCTTCTACGGCATCGCGCAGATGCACTGCATAGAACTGCGCCACCGCTGCAAGGTCACGGTTTTCGGCTGCGCTGAGCGGAGAATTGATTTCATCGGCCCAACTGGCCGCAATGTCGCCGGGCTGCACGTTAAAGGCGGCGGCAGTGACATAGTTGCTGATCAGCGGTGTGATGGCGCCTGTATCGATCAGCCGGCGTGTGTCGGGCCAAAACGGGCCTGTCTCACTGCCCTCCGTCTGCGATCCTTGTTTTGGCAGGCGCTTCAAAATGCCGGTCATCCCAGACTCCCTTCTTCCTCGCATACGACCCGAAAGCCGCGCGCCGGATGACGGCTATCTGCCGCGTAGCGAGCGCGCACGGTGCAGGTGACGCGGTTTTCGTTGTCCCGGAACGAGCCGCCGCGACAGATACGTAGTTCACGGTGTCCGCCTGGCAACTTCAGATCTTGCATTTCTCGCCCATCATCGGCACGGTAGGGGTACGGGTAGTCTAGCGTCGCATAGTCGCGCCCCCAGACCGTGCTGGTCCATTCCCAGACATTGCCCGCCATGTCCACGCAACCAAAGGGGCTATCGCCACGCGGCGAATACGAACCGGCGGGGGCGACTGCACCACGGCCGGCCGGTGCGGCGTTGCAGTTGGCGGGATCAAAGGCTTCTCCCCACGGGTATCTGCGGCCGTCGTCGCCCCGGGCGGCTTTTTCCCACTCGGCTTCGGTTGGGAGTCGATAGCGCCGGCCTGTCATCTCGCTCAGCCAACGGCAGTAGGCGTTGGCTTCGTCCCAGGTTACGCCGGTCACCGGATGGTTGGCGGCGCCGGGGGCCGGTTCCTGCCCAACCGCGGCAAGTTTCCAACCGGACTCCGGCGCGACGGACGCTCCCGTCTGGCGCACGAAGACGGCGTAGAGCGCGTTTGTAATCGGCGCGTGAGATGAAGTAGGTAGGCAGCATGACAAACACCTGGGGCGTCTCTTCGGCTGGCGTGCCTGTGGCGCCGGGGCGCCCCATGAGAAACGGTCCCGCGGGAACCTGTAGGGTCTCCGGCTCAAATGATTGGCGTGGCTTTGGTATTGTCTTCGGCGGTTGGGGTGCGCCAAACTGCTGGACCGTGATATTGATCTGGCCCTGCACATTGTTCAGTTGGACGCCGGTTGCTGTGCCACCTGAGATCGAATCGACCTGCTGCTGTACGTCGATGTCAGTGCGATGTGCTGTCTCAGCTTGCGGTTGGCCGCGCGGTTGTTCGGCGGCGTTTGCGTTTTCGGGCATAGGCGCAATTAGTCTCGATGTTCTGGTTACAGCGACTTCAGCATTGCCAATGGGTGATCATAGCCTCAGGTCGCCGGCGCCGCCGATGACATGGATCATGTTCCCTTCCTCACGTTCCAGCGGGTCGTATTTGCGCAACTCGCCAAAATTCAGACCGGTCATGCCTTCGAGCTGACCGATCTGCGTTTGATACGTTTGGTATTTGCCAAATGTAAAGCCTTCCAGGTCACTGATGAGATCGCGCTGCGTGAGCAGATAGCCGGTGGCAGAGAGACCCCCATCGGTTTTCATCAATACGACGACCTTCCAGAATTCCGCTGGAATCCGGTAGATCTTGCGGTAGACGCGATCATCGTCACGAAATATGGGTCCGGTAAACACGCTGACCCTGAGATCGTGGAGGTCCGTATTGGAGAGGATATAGTCTTCCAGCCCCAGCCAGGTTTTGCGGTTGAGTTTTTTCTGTTGTGGCGCGGCATTGGTGAAGTGAAAGGTATCCTCCTGGGCCTTGAGCGCTTCATCGCCCCACACCGGGTCGAGGCGGCGCACGAGGTGGCCGCGATCAAGGGAGCTACGCTTATACAACTCGTTGGCGCACTGGTGTTTGGCATCGATGCGCGGGTCGAGCAGCCAGATATCGCGTTCCCGGTGTGGTTCTTTAACGTGTGCGCCATCGATATTCACCGCCGTGAAGACGGCCAACCGGCGGCTCTTGCTCATTACCACCGAAAAGTGGGTGTAGCGCAATTCATGACCGGAGCCATCCAGCAGGGGCGCCAGGTCGGCGGTCCGCTGCGGTGAGAGGCGTGGGAGGGGCACCGGCTGACCGAGAAAGTCCGGATCATAGCCCTGGCTGCCGTCGAACCATTCGAGCTCCAGGGTGGCAACTTCAAAAGTGTCTGACATAAAGCGTTCACCTTCGCAATGGGGAGATGAGTGTACGTCTGCGCGGAGTATAGGAGCCGATGCGCTGAATGTCAAACCATCCGTAGAGACCCCGGGTGCAGTGCCCGTAATTTCATTGCGTATCCTGGTACACGCTGCACGATCGGCACGAACGGCGCACGATCAGCGAGGTGCTTAAGTGGTATGTCACGGGTTTTGCCTCTGCGCCGCGATTGGCGATGCGGTGGAGCACGAGATCAACTGCCAGTTTCGCCATTTCGTCGACTGCGATATCAACCGCAGTAATGGGCGGATTCCATGCCGTCAGCCATTCAGTGTCGTTGTAGCCCACGACGGAGAGTTGGTCAGGAATATGGATGCCGCGCTGGCCAATGACCATCAACGCCCCCATAGAAATTCGATTGCTGCCCGCAATCAAGGCGGTTGGCGGCGAAGCCAGGTCGAGCAGTTGCTCCGTCGCATGTTCGCCATGCGCTCGCGAAAATGCGCCGATCTTGGTCAGTGCCGGATCGTCGTCCAGATCAAACTGGCGTACAGCATTCTGGTAGCCAAGTAAGCGTTCGCTTCCTGTCGTGATCGCGGTCGAACCACTCACAAAGCCGATGCGCCGGTGACCAAGCTCTGCAAGGTATTCCACGGCCCGGTGGACGCCGCGGAAGTTGTCGGGTAACACCGCGTCCAGCAGTTCTTTCTCCCGTTGGCGATTGAACTCGACGATTGGAAAGCCTTGAGCAGCAAGCTGACGGACATAGACGGAGTTGTCGCCCTGGGCTGGGTGTGCGTAAAGGATGCCATCGACGCCCTTTGCCACTAACATTTGTAGGTGTTGCAGGTCAAGGTGTGCGTCTTCATTGTTGACGCACAGGATCATCTCGACGCCGGCTGCTGACAGCACAGTGAGCAGGGCTGAAGCGACCGAGGTGTAAAAGACATTGGAGATGTCCGGGATGATGACGCCAACCAGCCGTGCCGGCGGTTGCGTTGCGGCGCGCATCGCTGCCGTCGGTGTGTATCCCACGGCGGTGACCGCCTCCTCAACCCGGCGTTGGTTTTCAGCACTGAAATAGCCTTTGTGATTCAGCACGCGAGACGGTGCTCGGCGAAAGGTTGGCGTGACGGGCGACGTCCAGAATTGTAACGGCTTGTTTCTTTGGCATGGCTTAGCATTAGAGGTGAATCGTGAGTCTTGAATGTGAAAAAATACAATCATATTTTCATATCGATTGTAAGTGATTTTGATCGCGAAGGCAAGAGGGTAAAGCAAGAGGGTGTGTGTTTTGGATTCTTAGGGAACACGTAGGGACATCGGCACCGCCGTGACCCTGCACATCAAGCTAAGGGCCCAACCCACCCGCCAAGCCGCAAAGACGCAAAGGGAAGACAAAAGCAGTTCTCCCGCGAAGGCGCAGGGACGCAGTGAAGCGCATCATTGACCACAAAGCGCGCAAAGAACACAAAGAAAATGCGCCTATCGTTCACCCGCACGGCCAAATCGCCTATGGAAATAAGTGAAAATAAATATGAAAATAACGCTTGACTTTTGCCGTAAATTTCAGTATGCTTTGCAGCGGTGTGTGGTGGTCGAACACGCGATTGTGTTTGTCTTGTTTGCTCTCCCAGACAATTGAGTTGCACCGGGTTGGGACCGCACCTGCACGGTCCGGCTAGAAACGTCCATATTTCAACTGAGTTGAGGAGGAATCAATGAAGCAGTTGGTCTGGCGCTTAGGCGCTATCATGTTGTTGGTCGCACTTGCGCTTGGCGGGTGTACTGCGCCCGTTGCGCCGGCCGCAAGTACCGGCGGGGCCGACGCACCTGCTGCGGGCGGCGAGCCTACAAAATTGAGCGTCATCCATTACTTCAGCGACACGCTGGGGAAAGAGGCGATGACCAAGATCCTGGACGGATTCGCCGCCGCAAATCCGGGCATCACGCCGGTCGACAACTCGGCGGGACACGAGGATTTCAAGACTCAGATTCTGGTGACGCTTGCCGGCAACAATCCACCTGACCTCTTTTCGTATTGGGCCGGTGCGCGCACCCAATTCGTGGTGGATGGCGGGCGGCTTGCGCCGATCGACCAGATGTGGGCTGACAACAAACTGGACGAGATCATCCCCGCCGGCATTGCCAGCGGCGCCAGCACCTATAGCGGCGCCAAGTATTTGATCCCGTTGGGGTATCACTACGCCGGCATGTTCTATAACCCCAAGGTGATGGCGGAAGCCGGCATCACCGAGATGCCGACGACCTGGGAAGAGTTGATTGCAGCGGCAGACACGCTCAAGGCAGCCGGCATTGCGCCCTTTGCCCTTGGTTCGAAGAATCGTTGGCCGGCGCAGTTCTGGTTTGACTATCTCCTGCTGCGGACTGCGGGTCCCGAATATCGAGCCAAGCTGATGGCTGGCGAAGCCGCTTACACGGATCCGGAAGTGGTCGCAGTCATGGAGAAGTGGAAGGAACTGGTTGATGCGGGGTACTTTGTTGCCGATGCCAATGCTTATGACTGGACGGATGCTGCCGATCAGGTCGCCAATGGCAAGGCGGCAATGACCTTGATGGGCACATGGATCACCGGCTACTGGAATGGGAACGAGTTGCAACCTGGCGCCGATTATGATTTCTTCCCCTTCCCGGCAATGCAGGATGGTGTACCCAATGTGGCATTGGGTCCCGTTGACGGCTTCGTCATGACCGCGGCGTCCGCGCACAAACCTGAGAGTGAGAAACTGCTGATGTACCTGCTCGACCCGGCCGTGCAGGCGGCGTGGGCACAGGCGCAGGGCGCGTTGGCGCCGAGTATGAAGGTCGATGCGTCGATCTACAATGAGGTGATGAAGAAGGCGAGTGATCAGGTGGCCGGCGCCGAAGGCTTTGCGTTCAATTATGATCTTGCCACGACACCACCGATGGCCGAGGGTGGTCTGAACATGTTCGCCCAGTTCATGAATGATCCGTCCAAGTACAGCGACTACCTGGCTGAGACGGAAAATGTAGCGAAGGAAGTCTTTAAGAAGTAGGCGTGTGACGTGTTGCGTATCTCGTAGTTCGTATCTAGTCCGTATCTCGTATCTGGTATTTCGAGTATCGTGTTGATGGTTACGTACGGACGGCTGAGTTTTCCGAATTACGAATTACGAGATACGAGATACGCAACACCCAAACAGTATTGCGAGGCATTGATCACTTCCCATGGTCAGAACACGCCGGCTTTGGACTGGGTTATTTTTGAGTCTACCACTCACGATCTATATCGTGATTGTAGTGGCGCCTTTGTTGGTCTCGTTCTACTACAGCCTCACTGATTGGAATGGCTTCAACCCTGAGTACAGTTTTGTCGGCGCAGAGAACTTCCTGAAAATTGGCCGGGACCCGCAGTTTTTTGGTGCAATCCGCAATACCGTGGTCTGGATGGTTGCTGCCATTTTTCTGCCATCCCTGGGCGGGCTGGCCATTGCCCTTGCGTTGAATGGGCGCGGCTTTGCCGGCAATATCTACAAATCGCTCTTTTTCCTGCCGATCTGCCTGTCCCTGGTGGTGATCGGCCAGGTTTGGATCTGGATGTATCACCCGGATTGGGGTCTCGTCAATACGGTGCTTTCCGGTCTGGGTCTGGACGGATTGCGCCAGGCCTGGTTGGCGAATCCACAGACTGCGCTCTGGTCGGTGATTATCGCCTGGTCCTGGCAACAGATGGGGCTGGCGATGGTGATCTTTTTGGCCGGGTTGACTTCTGTGCCAAAGGAACTGACCGAAGCTGCGGAGATTGATGGCGCCAACTATTGGCAGTCGCTTCGTCGCGTGGTGATCCCGTTGCTAGGCCCGGCCACGGTCGTTGTAATTGCGCTGGCCATCATCAACTCACTCAAGAGTTTTGACATCGTCTATGTGATGACGCAGGGTGGACCATTCCATTCGTCCGATACATTGGCGATGTTCATGTACAACGAATCCTTCAAGAAGTATTACATGGGCTATGGCAGCGCCATTGCGGTAGTGCTTTTCCTCATTTCGCTGGTCTTGATCAGCTTTTACTTCCGCCAGGTGCGGATCATGAACGAAGTGTATGACTGAACATGACTGAGGTCACACGACCAACCAATGCCAATGCACCCCGCCCGCGACGAGTTTTTCGGCGCTGGCCCGAATTACTCTTCTATACGTTGCTCACGGTGATTGTGGTGCTTTATTCGGCGCCTGGCGTCGGCGTTATCTTGACATCCTTCAAGACGACGGAGGAAATTGGCCGTCTTGGGCTCTGGTCATTGCCGGAGGCGCTGCGGGTAGCCAACTTCACGGAAGCCTGGACGGGGGGCAACGTTGCCCAATATGCGATCAATTCGTTCTTGGTGACGATTCCCGCCACGATCTTCTCGATTGCACTTGGGGTGTTGACAGGGTATGTTTTTGCCAAGCTACCGTTTCGCGGGAGCGAAGCGCTGTTCGTCTTTGTAGTCGCCGGGATGTTCTATCCGCCGCAGATTGTGCTCATCCCGTTGTTTCGGCTGTTCAATGCGGTTGGCCTCTACGATACGCTCTGGCCGATGATCATCGTCCACACGGCCTTTGGCATTCCGATCTGCACCCTGGTCATGCGCAACTTCTTTTCTGCGGTGCCGAATGCGATGCGCGAAGCAGCGATCATCGACGGCAGCAATGAATGGCAGGTGCTGACCCGCATCATGCTACCGGTCAGTCTGCCGGCCCTGGCGGTGCTTGCCACCCTGCAGTTCACGTGGATCTGGAACGACTTTCTGTGGCCCATCATTTTCACACAGTCAGACAACATGCGGACGATCATGGTGGGTCTGGCATCGCTCAAGGGCCAATACAGTGTTGCCTACGGCGTTCAGGGCGCCATGTCGATCATGGCAAGCATCCCGACGTTGATTGTGTTCATCTTTTTCCAACGATACTTCATTCGTGGCTTAACCCTGGGCTCGGTAAAGGGGTAAGCCGGAGGAGATTCTCAATGGAGCAGTTGCGTGTCGGCATCATTGGTGCAGGTCGCATATCGGATCTGCATGCGCTGGAGTATCTCGCAAATCCGCGGAGTCGCATTGTCGCGGTATGCGACACCAATTCGGAAAATGCAACAGTGCGAGGGCGCGCCTGGGGCGTTGCTCCGGATCATATTTTCGCCAATTACCATGACCTGCTGGCATTGCCTGATGTGGATTTCGTTGAGATCCTGTTGCCGCATCACTTGCACTATCAGGCCGTGCTCGATGCGGCGGCGGCTGGAAAACATGTTTCGGTTCAGAAGCCCATGGCATTGTCGGTGGCCCAGGCCGATGAAATGATCGCGGCCACACGCCGCGCGGGCGTGATTTTCAAGGTATTTGAAAATTTCATCTTCTACCCACCCGTGCAGCGCGCCAGGGCCCTGATCGATGCCGGCGAGATCGGCGATCCACTTTCGATCCGGATCAAGAGCAATGCTGCCACCAGCCCCAATGCGTGGCACGTGCCGGTGTCCGCCCAGGCGTGGCGTTTCGACCCGGCGCAGAATGGTGGTGGGCCGCTGGTCTTTGACGACGGGCACCACAAGTTCGCGCTTGCCTGGCATTTCATGGGGCAGGCGGATGAAGTGCACGCGTGGATCGGCTCGCAGGAGGTTGCCCCCGGCGCCTTCCTCGATTCGCCGTCGATCGTCTCGTTTCGCTTTCCCGGGCAGCGTGTCGGCAATCTTGAAGTCGTCTATTCGCCCGAACTGGTGCTCGACACGCACCATTATGCGCAAGATGACCGGATCGAAGTCACCGGTACAAAAGGTGTCGTTTGGATTACCCGCGGCCATGGCAAGATGATGGATGTGCCACCGGTCATACTCTATCGGGATCGGCGCACCTATACGTTTTCAGATATGCCGGTGGGGTGGGAACATAGTTTTATCAACTCAACGCGGCACTTCATCGCGGCATATTTTGCCGGTGAGGCGCCGAGCCTGACAGGTGAACAGGGGCGGGATGTATTGAAGTTTGCATTGGCTGCCCAGGAGTCTGCCAGGTCTGGCGTTGCCGTAAAGGTGTAAGGAGCAGTGGAATGCAAAAGTCACCCATGACCGGTGCTGAAATCATTGCGGAGATGTTGGTGCGCGAAGGTATGCGCTTTGTGATTGGTGTGCCTGGCCACGGTAATCTTCCGCTCGTCGATGCGTTTCGCCGCCGCCGCGATGAGATCGCCGTGATCATGCCGCGCCACGAGCAGGCTGCCGTGCATATGGCGGACGGTTACTTCCGCGTCACGGGGAAGCCGCTTGCCGTCTATACTTCGATCGGAGCCGGTGCCGCCAACACCGCCATTGGGCTTGCGACGGCTTATGTTGACTCGATTCCGCTGCTGCTGCTGATTGGGGAGACGCATACGCACATGCGGGGGGTGGGCGTACTCCAGGAGATCGATCGCCAGTACTGGTCGGATCTGCCGCGGAGCTTTGATCCCGTCGTGAAGCGCAGTTGGCGGATCGATCAGGCCCGCCAATTGCCGCGCGCGGTCAGCCAGGCATTCAATGCGATGCTAACGGGACGGCCTGGGCCGGTCTTCATAACGCTGCCGATGGACGTGCAAGCGCAGAGTGTTGATATCGCTACGCTACCCGACCCCCTGACGCGCCGTCCGCGTGGCGCGCCGGGGGGAGATCCCGGCGCCATCCAGCAGGCTGCCGCACTCCTGGTGGCAGCACAACGGCCGGTGATCCTGGTTGGGGGCGGCGTGGTGTTGTCACGAGCCGAGGCAGAAGTCAAGCGTCTTGCGGAGCATCTTGGCGCCGCCGTGGTCACGACGATGCAAGGCAAGGGGGCATTTCCCGAGGACCATCCGCTCTACGGCTGGCACATGGGGAGCAACGGCACCACCTGCGGCAATCATCTAACGAACAACGCAGATGTGATACTTGCGGTCGGCGTGCGTTTTGCCGACAAGGCAGCCTCGTCGTATCGGCCAGGGCACGCGTTTAATATCCCACCGACAAAGCTAATCCATGTCGATATCGACCCTTTTGAGATCGGGAAAAACTATCCGGCTGAAATCGGGATCGAGGGCGATGCGCGTGCCGTCATGCGTGATTTGGCAAGCGCAGTTGAGTCCGCCACCGCGCCGCGCACCTGGGTTGGTTCGCCCTATGCGACAGAGATCAAGGAGCAGGTACAGGTCTGGCTTGCCAGTTTCCAGACGCTGCGCGAGAGCGAGCAGTCGCCGCCAACGATGGCACGGGTGATCGCAGATGTGCGGAGGGTGCTGCCACCGGACGGTGTTGTCTTCACCTCGTCGGGCAACATTCAAGCCCAGGTGTTTCAGGAAATGGCCTTCACCTTGCCGCGCACCTATCTATCAGCGGGTGGTTTCAGCACGATGGGATGGTCCTATCCAGCTGCGTTGGGCGCCAAGCTGGCATTACCGCATACACCCGTGGTTGCCCTGGTTGGCGACGGCGATTTTCTGATGACAATTCAAGAAATCGCCACGGCCGTCCAGTATGAGATCCCGGTCGTGGCCGTGGTCTTTAACAACCAGGGGTGGCAGGCGATCCGCGACTTACAGCGGCTGGCGTTTGGTGAAGAGGCCGATTATGCAACGATGTTCGAGCAGGACGACCGGCCCATTACGCCCCATCTGGCTGACATTGCCGCTGCGTTCGGCGCCTATGCCCGGCGCGTCACCGCAACTCAGGATGTTGCCGGTGCGTTGGAGGAGGCCATTGCTTCCGGTCGCCCGGCCGTCATCGAGGTGATGATTGACACTCAGTTGGGGGCGTCAGGTGGCCAGGCGCCAGGGTGGTGGGACGTGCCGGTGCCGGGTTATCTGGTCGAGCGTCGTCGCGACTATGAACGTGAAGCTGCCGAAGAGGTAATCTGATGATGCATTACCAAATGTACATTGACGGTCAGTGGTGTGACGCGATCAACGGCGGGCGGTGTACCGTCGTGAATCCTGCGAGCGAGGAGCCGTTGCTCGAGGTGCCATTCGGTGATGCGGCTGACGCAGAACGGGCAATTGCCGCCGCAGCCAGTGCGCAGCCGGGCTGGGCGGCAATGACTGCTTACGAACGCGGGGCAATTTTGCGCCGTGCGGCCGAGATCATCTATGCCACTCTTGATGAATTGGCCCCCATCATGACGCGTGAATGCGGCAAGCCGCTTGCGGAGGCGCGTGGTGAATGGACAGCATGCGCCGATCTGTTTGATTGGTTCGCCGAGGAAGGGAAGCGCGCCTACGGGCGCACCATTCCGCCGCGTCGCGCCAATAAGCGCTTGATGTCAATCCCGATGCCTGTCGGCGTGGTGGCTACAATCACTGCCTGGAACTTTCCGGCCTATTTACCGGCGCGGAAATGGTCTGGCGCCCTTGCTGCCGGTTGCACGGTTGTCGGGCGCCCAAGCGAAGTGACGCCGATGAGCGCAATGGCGCTGGTGAACATATTGGCGGCAGCGGGGCTACCGCCCGGCGTTCTGAATTTGATCAATGGTGATCCCGTGGCGATGGGTGAAGCATTCCTGCATTCACCGCAGGTCAATAAACTCAGTTTCACCGGGTCACAGGCGGTTGGCAGGCTGCTCATGCGCGGCGCTGCCGAGACGATCAAACACCTCTCGCTCGAACTTGGCGGCAGTGCACCGGTATTGATCTTTCCGGATGCTGACCCCGTGACCGCAGCCACTCTGGCGACCACCGCAAAGTTCCGCAACAACGGTCAGGTCTGCATTTCGCCGGCACGATTCTATGTTCACCGCGCGATTGCAGAGGAGTTTGTCGATGCAAGCTTGCAGGCAATCAACCGGATGGTCGTGGGCGATGGGCTGATGCCGGGTGTGACGCATGGACCGCTGATTAGCGAACGCGCCCGCAGCCGTGTGGATGGTTTGGTCGTGGATGCCCGGCAAAAGGGGGCGCAGGTCATCACCGGTGGTGCACCGACCGGGCATCTGTCACGCGGCTTTTTCTATGACCCAACCCTGATCCGTGATGCGCCCGATGATCTCCGCGCCCTGCAGGAGGAGATCTTTGGGCCGATCATGATGGTTCAGGAGTTCGAGACGCTTGAGGAGGTGCTGGCCAGGGCAAACGCAACGCCGTATGGACTCGCCGGATATGTGATTACAAACGATATCGCAGTTGCTACCCGGGCCTACGAAGGCTTGAAGTTTGGCATTGTCGGTGTCAATGATCTGACGCCGGCGACTGCGGAAGGGCCATTCGGTGGGGTGAAACAAAGTGGATTTGGCCGCGAAGGCAGCCAGGAAGGTCTCCACGAATATCTTGAAACGAAGTTCGTTTCCATTGGACTTTGAGAACGCCTTACTACAATTCGTTCTGAACCAGCATACATAGACTGAGACAGGGCACGGGATGACAGAGCATGGTCTGGCCAACAATCTGACAGAATATGGTGATCGGCAGTTTGCGCTCTACCTGCGGCGCTCGTTCGCCAAAGCCATGGGTTTCAGCGAAGCCGCGTTGGATAAGCCCATTGTCGGCATCATCAACACCTACAGCGAGTTCAATAACTGCCACCATCACTTTCCGGAATTGGTAGAAGCGATCAAGCGCGGCGTGTGGCAGGCCGGCGGACTGCCCCTTGAATTCCCCACGATTTCACTGGGTGAACTCTTCCTGTCGCCCACAAGCATGCTCTTTCGCAATCTGATGTCGATGGATGTCGAAACCATGATTCGGGCGCAGCCGCTTGATGCCGTGGTGCTCGTCGGCGGATGTGACAAAACGATGCCGGCCTTGCTGATGGGCGCCGCCAGTGCCGGCTTGCCCGCCGTCGCCGTGGTTGGTGGGCCGATGCTTACCAGCAATTTCGAGGGTGAGCGACTTGGCGCGTGCACGGATTGCCGCCGCTACTGGGCCAAGTATCGCCGCGGGGAAATTGACCTTGCGACCATCAATCAGGTCGAAGGGCAATTGGCGCCAACCGCCGGCACCTGCAGTGTGATGGGCACTGCCAGCACGATGGCCTGTGTGACTGAGGCGTTGGGTATGATGCTGCCCGGTGGCGCGGCGATTCCGGCGGTTTATGCTGATCGGGCGCCATGGCGAGGCTGCGGGAAAACAGGCGATGCAATTGGCCGCGCAACGGCTTGCGCCAAGTAAGATCTTGACGCCGGAGGCGTTTGACAACGCGCTGCGCGTCTTACAGGCCATTGGCGGCTCGACCAATGCGGTCGTGCATCTAACTGCCCTTGCCGGCAGACTGGGGATTCGCCTGAACCTTGAGCGGCTTGATGAGCTGGCGGCTTCGACGCCGCTCCTTGTCGACTTGAAGCCGACCGGCGAGGGCTATATGGAGGATTTCCATCGCGCGGTGGCATGCAAGTGGTCCTCCAGGAACTGAAACCACTGCTGCACCTCGACGTCATGACGGTGACAGGACAGACTCTGCGGGATCGGCTCGCTGTTCCGTACACATTTCCGGCATGGCAACAGGTGATTCGTTCAGCCGATAAGCCACTTCAGGCGCAAGGCGCGCTGGTGATATTGCGCGGCAACCTTGCTCCTAATGGCGCGATCATCAAGCGGTCAGCAGCAACGCCAGGCCTGATGAATACGTCGGGACGCGCCGTGGTATTCACATCGTTACAGGATCTGGCGGCGCGGATCGATAGCCCGGAACTCGACGTGACCCCAGAGGACTTTCTTGTGCTACAAAACGCCGGTCCGATCGGTGGTCCCGGCATGCCTGAAGCGGGTTATCTGCCGATCCCAAAGAAACTCAGCGGGGTGAAAGACATCGTGCGGATTTCCGATGCCCGCATGAGCGGTACGGCATTTGGCACGGTGGTGCTGCATGTCGCACCCGAAGCCGCAGTGGGTGGTCCGCTGGCATATGTGCGGGACGGCGATCAGATCGCCTTGAGCGTCGATCGGCGGAGGTTGGACCTCCTGGTTGACGAAAGTGAGTTGGCGAGACGCCAGGCCGCTGGGCTACCGCAGCAAGCGCGTGCCGAGCGCGGCTATGAATATTTGTACCAGCAACACTGCCTTCAGGTAGATCAGGGCGCTGACTTCGACTTTCTGCGTGCAACAAATATGCAACGGTGATCAATCCTTATAGATCTCGTTGGGTATAGGTTTTCAGGATCTGCTGTGCAAAGTCGGCCAGGCTGAGCCGCAGCGGCTCAGGGGCAAGCACTTCTCCGGCGCCACCAAAGCCGAGGAGTGTGCTGCGCGCGTCCTCAATGGATCTGAAGCGCAACGCAAGCGGACAGAAACCGTCTGTCTCTGACTCATGCGCGTCTTGCGTGGGCGCATTGGGCATGGCGCCGAAGCGCTCTTCGAGCACTTGTGCGCACGCAAGCGTTGCACGCACAACAACTTCATATGGCTTGCGCTGATCCTGCGCCTTCTCGCACCAGCCACGCCAGAAACTCGACAGGTCAAACCCCGGTGATCGGATGCAAACCTTGTTGGAGGGTGTGACTTCCTCCAATTCCGTCATGGCGTACACGCGGAGCCTGCCGGCCACTGCACAGACCAGATACCACGCCCCGGCCTTTGCCACCAAACCATAGGGATCGACGACGCGCTCAAAGGTCGTCTGGAATGAACCAAAGCCACGGCGATAGCGAATGGTCACCTGCTGATCCGCCCAGATCGCCTGCTGCAGCGTGTGCAGGTGGGGGGATGGTCCCGTCGTCTGCGCCCACCCTGCCCAATCCAGGTAGATCCGCTGGCGCACCCACGCTTCCTCCTGCGAATGTGCTGCCGGGAGCGCCGCCGTCAATTTGAGCATGGCCTCCTTCAAATCCGCGCCAAATCCCAAATCCGCCAGCGCGGAAGGGATACTTAACATAAAGAAGGCGCGGGCTTCGTCTTCCCGCAGACCCGTGAGATTGGTGCGGTAGTCGTCCAGCAGCGCACAGCCGCCGCCAGGGCCTGCATCCGCATAGACCGGGACGCCGGCGGCGCTGAGCGCGTCCATGTCGCGATAGATGGTGCGCACGGAAACTTCGAGTTCAGCGGCGAGCGCCTGCGCCGTCATCCGGCCGCGCGTCTGCAACAACATGAGGAGGGAGAGTAGGCGGTCTGCGCGCATGAATGCCTCCAGGTGGATGTGATGTCGGCGGGCTTGGGGTCCCTGCGCACCGGCCGGGTTGCAAACGATCGGGCGCCTCTCCATTTTACCTGATAATAGCTGACAAGAGGTGTCAGTGATAGGGCGCGAAAATGAAATCGTGCGCACACATGTGCATTGCAAGTAACGATCATGGAGACGATGATGGGAAAGCTGGGCGTACGGGTTATCGAACTTGAACCGATGCAGGTTGCGAGCTGGCATGGCTTTGGCGCTTCACCCGAAGGCGTGGCGTGGGAGCAACTGGTGGCCTGGGCCGAGCCGCAGGGTTTGCTGACCGATCTGGAGACGCACCGTGTGTGGGGATTCAATAATCCCAGCCCGGCGCTGGGCAGCCCGAACTACGGGTATGAGTTCTGGATCGAGTTGCATGACGGGGAACCCACGGCGGCGGCGCCGGCGGTGGAGATCAAATCCTTTGGTGGTGGCCGGTATGCGGTGACACACTGCACCGGCGTACAGAACATCGAAGCGACGTGGCGCCGCTTTGGGGCATGGCTGGAAGAGAGTGAACACCAGATGGGCAGCCATCAGTGGCTGGAACGACATTGTACGCGCGTGGATCGTGCGCCGGAGGTGCTGGAACTGGATCTCTATCTGCCGATTGCAGCATAGGTGGCGGCGAGCGTAGAACGCCGGGGCGCATCTGCGCCCCGGCATTACGTTTCGTGCCGGTCTTCTAGGTATTTGTGACTTCTTCGGTCACGACGCTGATCATATCCTCGATCGTGCGCATTTGGGCACGCTCGAGCACCCAGCGGGTTCCAATCCGGATCGCATACCGTTCCGCAATCGCGCGCTTCTCCAGGTCGGCAATGCTGGTAATGTCCCACACGCTGACTATCCCCATCATTCTGCGCAGCATCTTGCTGCCGCCAAAGCCGACGGTGTCGCGGAACAGCTCCGCCATGTAGCGCGCGCGGAACTCGGCGAACGCTTCTGCGCCGCCTGGATAGGCCCAGAAACTTGCCGGCATCAGATCTCCGTCGGGATGTTCAATCCAGAGCGCTTCAAACTTCTGGGCGAACTGGTTCCAGCAATCGCGCACGAGGTCAAGCAGGTACCCCTGATAGTCGGCGCGCACATCAGGATCAGGCGTGTGGGCGAAGTGCGACAGGTAATTCAGCACGAGGTTTTCCAGGACCGCGCCGACGTCGAAGCCCATTGGCCCGAAGAAACCGAACTCAGGGTCGATCACCTTGGTCTCATCCGCGTCCGCCATGATGCTGCCGGTGTGTAGATCGCTGTGGATCAACGCCTGGGCGCAGGTCATGTATTTTGCCTTCATCTCGGCAAGCCCGATCTTCAGGGCGCCGTTGCCGCGCACCGCCTGCACCATGTCGTCGACGTTGGGATTCCAGTGGTTTTCCGGTGATGGCATGAAGGGATTTGTGAAGACAAACTTCTCCTGGATTTCGCATAGGTGCGGGTTGATGAATTGCGCCTGCAGCGTCTTTTTGGCTACACCGGTCAGGTAGAGATCGGAGGTGAAGAAGAGCGAACGCGCCATAAAGGTCGAGATGTGATCCGCAAAGTGCGGGAACCGCTTGCGTGCCACCAGGGGGCGGCGCATCACCTCAAGGTGCGAGAGGTTTTCCATGACCACCAGCGACATGGCATCGTCGTAGACGTAGACTTGTGGGGCAAGACCTGGCGCCAGTTCATTGTGTTTGATCAGAGCCTGGCTTTCGAAGCGCATCCGCTCACGGGTGAGGGGCCATGATTCCCCGGCGACGCGCAGGTAAGGGAGTGCTTGCTTCAACACCACGGACTGCTTCGGGTTCTTCGGGTTCTCGACGATGAAGACAAGATTGAGGTTGCCATCGCCCACCTCTTTTGCAACAAGGGGTGAATCGCGCTCAAGCACGCCATCCAGTGCTTCTACGCTGCGCAAATAGTCCACGACAGTATGCGAGTCCAGTGCGCGATATGTCATTCGAATGCTCCTTGCCAATTGGTAGATTTGGATCATCTGGCTGCCCATTCATTATCCCACCTGCCCCTTTGATTACGAAAAACGGGCGGATCCTGTCCAATTGGCTGAGCTTACGAAACGGTAAGAAATGAAGACGTCATTTATCTGATGTATTGCATAGCTGATTCGTCTATGATAGGGATGTCCTTCTTGGGCTAGCAGGCGTTGGCACCTGCCGTTCACCGATTTGCCGGTGTTTGGCGGCGGCCAGCCGCTCACTGAAGCAGATCGGCGTGTCAACCGAACTCCCCTGCTGCGCCACAAGTGCAAGGTCACAATCACACCCACTTTAATTGCTGCAGCCCGGTCCACATCACTCCAATGTGAGGCGCCTACGTGTCGCAAAGCATAGCCCAACGAGTCCGGGAATCGCTCCTTCCTGTCTTTACCCAGGGAAAGTCGTCGCCCTTGCAACGGCAGCGTTTGCTGTCGGCGCTGCTGGCCATCACGGCGGTCGTTGCGTTGGTTTTCCTCGTAGGGTCGCTGATTGGCTTGTCCCACGCATCACCCGCCGCCACCGCCGATCTGAAGACGCACATTTTGATCAATGTCTTTTTCATCGTGGGGCTGGTTTTTGTCTTCGTACTGGAGCATTGGGCCTCAACCGATGTCGCCGGCACTGCGTTCATGCTCTTGTTTGTGTTGACGGCGGCGGGAGGGATGGCGGCTGACGGTCCAGCGCAGGGGGCGGTGCTTGTTGCCTGTGTCATTCCAGTTTTGCTCTCCAGTGTGTTGATCAGGCCATGGGCCAGTTTCGCCTTTGCTACGCTCTGCACACTGAGCTTGATCTATTATGGTTGGGATTGGCCCGAGCGTATCCACCTCATTACCGGAATCGTGGTCCTTTACGCAGTGGCGGTCGTCGCGTGGGTGCTTGCAGAGGCGCTGCGGCAGAGTAGGGCGCAACTTGAGGAGCAGGCATCGCGTGATCAGCAGACCGACTTCGCCGCATACGCTGCGAACCTACGTCTGGCCAACGCCGAACTCGAACGTTCGTTGCGGATCAAGGATGAATTCTTCGCCAACATGAGTCATGAACTCCGGACGCCTTTGACTGGGATTCTTGCGCTGACGGAGGTGTTGGAAGAGCAAGGAAACCTGACGCTTAGCTCGAAAGATCTTCAACGGGTTCACATGATTCGCGAAGCCGGCGCACTCTTGCTGCAACTTATCAACGACGTGTTGGACCTCGCCAAGATCGACGCGGGCAAGATGAAATTGCAGATCGAATGGGCGTCTGTGACGGATCTCTGCCAGTCCAGTCTACGCTTGATCGAAGAGCCTGCGCGGCGTCACGGGTTGAGCGTCGCCTTTTCATGCGAGGACGCCAACCTGGCGGTCGAAGTCGATGTACGGCGGATGAAGGAGATTCTCGTCAATCTCTTGAGCAACGCAGTCAAGTTCACCGACCCAGGTGGGCGGATTGGGCTGGAGGCTAAGTACGTTGAAGGGCAAGTTTGCCTTGTCGTTTGGGACACAGGCATTGGCGTTGGCGCGGACGACGCGACCCGGATTTTTCAGCCCTTTACCCAACTGAATTCGGGACTACATTATGAATATCCCGGCACCGGGTTGGGACTCAGTCTGGTGAAGCGATACACCGAATTGCACGGTGGAACGGTGGCAGTCGAAAGCAAGGTCAACGAGGGCAGTCGTTTCATTGTCAGGATTCCGTGTAAGAAGGCTGAGTTGCTGAACCCCGATCTCGTGGTGATGGACATTCACATGCCGATGATGGATGGTATCGAGGCAATTCGGAAGATCCGTTCCGCAACCGATGTCGTGCTGGCCCATACGCCGATCATTGCGCTGACCGCGCTGGCCATGCCGGGCGACCGCGAACGCTGCTTGCAGGCGGGCGCCTCGGCATATGTATCGAAGCCGTTTCAGATGAGCCATCTGGCGCTGGCGATCCAGCGTGAAGTCAGCAAGAACGCCTGTGCGCGCAAGTTTCTGGGCATGAAATCGTCGTGCATTTGTGTTACAATCGAATCAATCCGCCCTGGATTTATCCTTTCGATTGCATCGCAGATCGCCACCCATGACAGACGAAACATCTGAGAGCCCGGTTGCCGAACTGGCTGCCATCCCCACCTACGACACACTGTTTATTGTGGTGCTGGAGGCCTTGCGTGCACACGCCGGACAAGCGACCAATGATCAGATTGCGGCTTATGTGATTGCTGCGCTTGGTTTGCCGAGCCGCGTCGTGGAGGTAAAGCATCAGCCCGGGCGCGCGTTGCGCCGGCTGGAGTATAACCTGCAATGGACGCGTACTTATTTGCGCCGCTACGGTCTGATCGATAGCCCACGCCGGGCGGTGTGGCTGCTGACGGCGGCAGGCTGGCAGCGCGAAGCCATCGACGCACATGACATCGTGCGCGCAGTGCGGTGCCAGATGAGCGCCGCCAGGCTGGCGCGCGAAGGGCAGGCGCCGATCTTTGACGCCGAGTCGCAATAGCCTAAGTTGCCGACGTCCGTGCCGGTGCCGTCAAGTGACGTCACAGGCCCGCGCTCGTTGACGCCGCTCTTTCCCACCTATACCAATGTGCGCCATTTTTTGCGCATCATGGATGGCATCGCCGTCGCCGCCTATCACGACTTGACGGGCGCGCTGCAGGAGCAGAGCGGCAACCCGCAGGAGCAAGTGGATTGGAGTGAACCCGACGCCTGGATTCCCGTGCGGCTTGCGGGAGAGGTGCGCACCCTGGCCGAGCGCATCTGGCACGCCTCGCATCGCCAGTTGAACCCGCGCTACACGCGGGGTTGCTGGTATCTTGCCTTCAGGCATGGTCTGTTAAGCAGGCGGCACGGCGAGATCGTGCGTCTGACCGAACGCGGGCAGCAGTTTGACAAGCCGGACAGTGGGCTGGAGGTCGAGATTGACGCCTACGAGGGGGTCTTGGTGATATTGCATCTGGTGGCGGAGCATGGTGCGGCCCGGCGCAGCGATTTGCTGCCGGGCTATGCGCAGTTCTGCCGGAGCGAGACGACCACGGCGAGCGACAACTTCATCAAGACCACGCTCTATGACCGGCTGCGCAATCTGATCGACCGCGGTTTTGTGCTGGCGCGTGGGCACCGGTATGAGGCCACTGAGGCGGGACTGGCCTACCTGGGCAGCCGTGTAGAGCGCACGGCGGGACCCAGCGCGACGCCGCGCAAGGGTCCTGATCTGTTTCGCATGGTGCGTGAACTGCGGGAAACGGCGCGGCGCCAACTCCAGGAGTATCTGCTGGGATGGATCCCATCCGCTTTGAGGAACTGATCAAAGTGCTGCTCGAAGAGATGGGGTATGAGCATTTGGCGACTACGGCACCTTCCAACGACAAGGGGTGGATGTCGTTGGCACGATTGAACTGGGCATCAGCGCCGTTCGGGAGGTGGTGCAGGTGAAGCGGTCAAAGGGCGCCATCGGCCGGCCGGTGTTGGATCAGTTGCGGTTCGTTGCATCGCTTTAATGCGGCGGGGCACGGTGATCACAACGGGCAAGTTTACCAAGGGGATGGAGCAGGCTGCGTTTGAGCGCGGCGCGGCGCCGATCACGTTGATCGACGGCGAGCGGCTGCTGGATCTGCTGATCGAGTACGAGATCGGGGTCAGCAAGCGGCAGTTGAGTATGTGGAATTCGCACCAATGCATTTTCACGCAGTCAGAACCTTCCAATACTAGCATAGACGTAGGTATCACCACACATCGTGCGACGCGACCCAGGCATTATCTCTTACTTTGGACCTCTTATTCAGCGTTGAGGAGAATCTATGGACACTCGCACTACCGCAAGAGACCGAAGTTCTCGCGCATCGGGTCTTGGGAATGGGACCTCGCCAGTGGTATCGGGACATGCTCACCCGGCTTTTTTTGTGTCTACGGGTTGGATAACGCAGTCACCGTTACCCTCTGCGATTGGATGGCCCTGGGATTACCAGAAGATCGCCCGGCAATCCAAAAAGTATTTGATGATGCGATTGCCGGTATTGCACCATTTGCAGGCGAACATCGCATCATCCGCCACAATGACGGCGCAGTTCGCTATGTTCGTGTCTGGGGGCGCGTGGTGCGTGACGCCGATGGTTCTGCCATCACACTGATCGGTGCCACTCAAGATGTGACTGAATCCAATCAGAGTGAATGGCGCCATGCCCAGTTGGCCGCCATTGTGGCCAATGCCGATGTGTCGATCATTGGCACCGACCTCGACACGCGCGTGATGAGTTGGAACCACGGCGCAGAGCAGCTTTACGGGTACACATCAGCCGAAGCAATTGGCCGGCCGCTGGCGGTACTCATCGCTCCGGATGAGGCCGCTCAATTGGCTCACAACACAGAGCTGATTCGCAAAGATACAGTTGTCGCCAACTTTCGCGGCAAACGACGGACCAAGGATGATCGCATCATCGACGTGGTTGCCACGATTTCGCCTGTGCGCGATGTCCTGGGCAATATCATCGGCGCATCAGCCATTGCACACGACATAACGCCCATCAGCGAACTTGAACGCTCCCTCGAAGTCAATCTAACCAAATACGTGACGCTCTTTGAACTTGCACTGGATCAGCGTCATTGACGATCAAGGCAATATCGTGGAAGCCAACCGCAAGCGGAACGCTTGCTGGGCATCCCAAAAATGGAGATTGAACAGCGCACGCTGGGCAGCCCCGAATGGAGATTTGTGCACCCCGATGGCTCACCCATCCTTCCATCGGAATTTGCAAGCAGACGCGCACTTAGCGAAAAGCGCCGTATACATGGATTCGAAGCTGGCATCGTGAACGCCGCTGGGAAGGTCACCTGGATCAGCATTGATGCTGCGCCACTGCCGTTACCCGGTTACGGCGTGATCTCGGCCTATACCGACATCACGGATCGGAAACGTGCTGAAGATGTCTTGCTGCGCTTCAATGATGAACTTGAGCAGCAGGTGGCGGAGCGCACCGTCCAATTGGAAAGCGCGCTGGCGCAGTTGCGCCATGCCGACGAAACGAAAGACGCCTTTCTCGCCTCCGTTAGCCACGAACTGCGCACGCCTCTAACTGGCGTGTTAGGGATGGCTGATGCGCTAGAAATGCAGTTTAGTGGTCCGCTGAATGAGCGCCAACTCTACTACGTCCAGCAAATTCGCGTGAGCGGCAACCGCTTACTGGCGCTCGTTGACGCCGTCCTCGGCTATACGGCGCTGATCGCCGGCCGCGTGCTCACCCACACACTGCCCTGCCGCCTGTTGGATTTAGCGATCAAGAGCCTGCACACGATCCGCCCTTACGCTGACGCAAAGCACCAAGCTCTCAGATTTTCGGTGGACCCGGACGATCTCGAAATCGCAAGCGACCCGCAAAGCATCATTCAGGTGCTCGACAACCTCCTTGACAATGCCGTCAAGTTCACCCCAGATGGCGGAAAAGTTGCGCTGGAGATTACCTATGATGTGGCAGATGAAGTGGTGAAGTTGACCGTGTGGGATACTGGCATTGGGATTGCCCCAGAGCAGCAGGAAGCCATCTTCAAGCCGTTTTCGCAGGTGGATAGTGGACTGAACCGCCTGTATACCGGGGTGGGCCTGGGGCTCGCCTCATCATTTCAAATTGTGCGTATCCTTGGCGGGACGATTACCGTCGAGAGTCAATTGGGCAAGGGCAGTCGCTTCATCGTAACGTTGCCGACCAAACCGTTGCCGAAAGCGGGACAACAGCACGATTGACGCCCCCTGCCCCTCCGGGCGCATCGCCGGGTCCTACGCCGGCACGATCATGCGTTTCTTTTACCGCGGCAAAGTTGCCTGCCTCGTCTCTGGCAGTGCCCGCCTTGACCAATTCGCACCACTGCTCCCGTGAGTGGGCGGGTAGTGCCGGGGACGTTAAGCGGAGGACCTAAACGGCGCCAAGATCATTCGCTTGCCATCGTGCCCGGCATGGACCGGCTTCACCTCACGATCCCTGAACTGGTGGTCCATGCCGGGCACGGGTAAAACGAGATCACCTGGCGTTGCCGGCGGACACGACACTAGCCCGGCCACGGGCTCGGCCCTGGCGATGGTCCTTTACCGAGCGACCGGCTCGTTGCGCTGCAAATCGGGCATGTACACCCTGTCCGCGTGATTCCACGTGTCCACAACATTGCTGCCGATGGCGAGATGTCCGGGTTGGCGGACAGAGTCGCCCGCGGAGTAGTCACTCAGGGTGATCGACGCGACACGCCGATCAATCCAGTCGGTGAATGCCGGCGCATGGGCATAGACGCCGGGGATCTGCGGTAAAGCGCACCCCTCACCCCAACTGACGACGCCGACTTGCCACCATCCTAAGAAACTGTCCTCGACGACGAGCGGCCCACCACTGTCCCCCTGGCAAGAATCCTTTCCCCCTTCTTCCACCCCGGCGCAGATCATGGTGTCCGTGATCGTTCCCGGTGGGTAACCCGTGTCCTGATAGGCGACGTCACAGGCTTCCCGTGCCACGAGCGGTACCGTCACCTGGCGCAGACCGTCGGGCCATTGGGGAAACGACTGTGTATTGCCCCATCCCGTGACAACGGCAGGCTTGCCCGCGGCACTGAGTTTAGGCTGGTCTGATGGACAAGGGGACGGGTCTGGACCGTCGCCGTCAGTTGCGCCGGGGTTTCCAGCCTGAGGAGCGCCATGTCGTGGTCGGAGGTGAACGGATCCACGCTGGGTACGATCACTCGCTGACCTGTAGGTTTTGTCCGGCATCGCTTGATAGTCTGTGGCGACCTACGACGGCGCCGATCTCGCCGGGAAACGCATTGACCACGGCGCCATTGGTTACGCAATGGGCGGCGGTCAAGACCCAATCTGGGGTGATCAGCGATCCCCCCGCAGCCCCACCATTCATCGGCGGCTCATACCAGAGTGCAAGCCTGCCAGGGCCAGGCGCCGGGTTCGGCTTCATCCCCGCCGACGATGGCGGCGCTGATTGCGCTTCCACAGCGTTAGCTGTGCTTGCAGTTAATACTGCCATCGGTGCAGCCGTGGCGACGACGGAGAAAATCAAACTGCTCCGGTGCTCTTTGCGCCGAGGGTTGTGGACCTCCCATTCAACGACATTCCCCACGACTTGTCCGCCGGTAAGGTGCGCAGCACCAGGCGGGATGCTGGCACGGACGATCACATCCTGGGCGGTGGCCTGACCGTTGTTGGTGACGGTTTGGTGAGCGTGTAGGAAATCGGCGCCGGGAAAGCACGTGCCGGACCGGTCACGTCGATGGCCAGCGCAACGCCCGTCACGAAGAGGCGCCGGATCATCATGGCGACTTCGGCGCTGCCCGGCTCGACGGTGAGATCGCCCTGCGGCGTAAGGATGGTGTTGAACGGCGCATTGTCGTCAACGCGTGCTGCCACGGTCACGGGGATATAGCCCCGGTTTGTGGAGACGCGCCAGACCAGTTCGTTGCCGTCGGTCTGGATGGGCGCCGGGTTAGCCGACCCGGCAGGTAGGTGATGCCCACCGGTAAGGTGGCCCGTCAGTGTGCAGGTGACTTGACCCAACCGGGTGACGGGCGGCTGCAGCCCGAGTGTAGGTGACCTGCTCGCCCCGCATTACATACTGCCCACTCTCAGGTGGAAGCATTCGGGGTCATGAGGCCTTCGACGCCTTGTGCGCGCTTCGAAAGAACAGTCATCGTCCAGCGGCCAGGAGCCGGTGTAGTTGTGGATGATCGCCCAGTAGTCAGCCACCGTTGGCGCAAAGATCGAGCACCTTTCCCCGCCTGACCCGCTGGCGCTATAGCAGAGTGTCTCATCTCGGATGGGGAATGCCATCATGATTGGCGTCATGCCAACTTAGAGATCCAGGTCGAAGGGGGTAGTCCCAGTGATGGCTGCAGTGAAGGTGAAGACAACCCTGGCATCTTGATCTTAGCCGACGACGACCGCTGGGTTGGTCGGGTCGAAGGGGCGCCGGGATCCCTCGGCGCTCGGTACGACGCCCGGCGTCACTTGGACGAGCAACAGCACCGTGCCGGCATCGACGGCATCGATTCGCCCCTGTGCGCTCGGTGCGTGGACCAGCGGGTAGCGCAGGTGGCGAAGGGGACGGCGACGATTCGGCGGCGTCTGATGCAGCATCGCCCCGGTAGGCGTCAGCAGCAATAAACCGCCCAGCAGCGCAAACCGCAAATTGCTGGGATAACGGCGGTGGATTTTGACATGAGAAGCTCTCCGTAACTGCGAGGCAAAGACGCCGGTCCAGTTTGAGCAGGGCGCTAGGGATGGGTAAGTATATCACTTTCCCTTTTAGCGGAATGACGCAACCATCACCGGGGGGGCTATGCTTGACTTGACCCAGAAATCTAAGCGCAATCTTGTGGCTGAGCAAGCAGCACCGCTTCTCGGAAGGAGAATGGACCCTGGACGCCGAACTGATCTTTAAGTGAGCGTCCGCCGGCTGCGGATGCATTTGCCGGGACCTGGCCTGCGAGCCGTTGACGATGACGCTGCGAGAGTTGGGGTATGAAACACCCACCCCGATCCAGGCGCACGGCAGTTCCACTGCTATTGCAAGGCCATGACCTGGTCGGGCAGGCGCAGACCGGGACCGGCCAGACCGCGGCCTGTGCCCTGCCGATCCTTGCAACGCTGGACCTGAACTGACAAATACGTTCAAGCTCTGGTGTTGGCCCCAACTTTCGCGAACTGGCGATCCAGGTCTCGGGCCATCCACGTCCATGCCAAACGGCTAGGCCGGTGCGGGTGACTTGCCGTTTGGTGGCGATTCTATCCAGAAGCGATTGGACGGCTGCGAGTGGGGTGCAGGTGGTGGTGGGCACGCCCGGTCGCATCATGGATCATCTGCGCCGGGGGCCGCCCAGTCTGGATGCCGTGCGGATCGTCGTGCTGGATGAAGTAGAGGAGATGTTGCGGTGGGGTTTCAGGAAGATGTT
>JADJPH010000036.1 GCA_016713335.1 Candidatus Fredericiella danica
AGGTGACGTACAGGACTCAGTTCCGTTTAATCGAGCAGATCTATCAGAGCACCAGCCCGTGAGGGTGGTGAGACCCTCTGACCGAGGTACCCTCATGGGCTTGCTACCCACCCGTGAGCCATGCCACCATGGAGAAGAGTCCGCAGTGACCGCGCTCAGCGCGATGGCTGAAAGAAATCCGCCGTGTTCTGCGCGGTGTCGATGCCGCTGACTTCGATCTGCGCCGCCGGCACCCCGGCTGCGATGAGTTGGCTGCGGTTGGCCTCCCACAGGTCAAAGTGGGGTTCTGGTCGACCCCGTTTGGGTAGAGGAAAAGCGCGCCGGGTGCGCCAACTTGGCTTTGGCCATTTCGACGACATCAGCTCCCACCTCATAACTGGCCGGGCCGATGCTGGGCCCGATGCCCGCCACAATGTCCGCCGGTTCGGTGTCGAACGCGGCGCACAGCGCCCAAACAGTTGCCCTCGGCTGCGCCATTCACGGTGCCGCGCCAACCGGCATGGCAGACACCCAGTGCTTGCCGGCGCCGATCATAAAGCACGAGTGGCACGCAGTCGGCAAAGACGAGCGACAGCGGCATCCCGCTTGTGTCGGTGACCAGCCCGTCGCAGTTCTCTTTGAATGTGCCGGTGTCGCTTGCATCAACGATTGCGATGCCGGTGCCGTGCACCTGGCGGCAGCCGACAAACGAACCTGGCTGAAGACTGAGCGCTTCGGCCAACCGTTTGCGATTCTGGCGGACACGTTCTGGTTCGTCGCCGCGCAGAATGCTGAAATTGAGACTTTGCCACGGGGCGGGGCTGACGCCACCGTGGCGGGTGCTCACATGAGTTTGAACAGGCAGCCCTTCTAGAATGTCAAAGCGATAGGTAATGACGCCATTGGCGTGAACGATACGTTGCATGCGATCTTTAGCGTGTGGCGGTCTACCCCGGATTGATGGGGTAGGCCTCGTAAAGACCCGGCGTGATCTCAACCGCGTCGTTGAATGAACCCCAGGGCGGCGGCGCATCGACGGTCAGCGTGTACCGCGCCGGATCAAGACACTGCTCCTGCTGCGCCTTCGGTCCAACTTTGAAGGTCGTGCCCTTGCCGGTACCGCTATTGGTGAAGGTGATGGTCAACTCTGCATTGATGTTGTTCTGGAAGACCAGGCAACCTTTCCCACTATTTTGATTGGCCGAAGTATTGCCGGAGGGTGGCGCGGGCGCCTTGACGGCAGGAATATCGGCGCACCGCCCATCCACCGTAACGTATTGGCTGCTGCCCGAAACCCAACCCTCCGCCCCGGCTGGCGTCGTAACCTGCAGCCATGCGCAATCGTTGATTTGGCCGTTGATGATCAATGCCTCACCCTGCTTGACGACGCCCGCCTTACTGTAGTTGGTGCCCGGCCCACTGCGCAGGTTGAGCGTATCGGTGCTCACGACTGCTACAGGGTTGCTGATCAGCGCCTTCTGTTCGGTGGTGGCCTCCGATTCTAGCGCCCCGGCGACGCCAAGTGTATTGAGGATCTCATCAAATGCGGCCGTACCTTCCTCGGAGATCAGGTTGACGTAAAGGAAAATCAGGGGGCTTTGGTTTACCAACCGGATTTGCCGCCAAGACAACAAAACTCTCGCCCTTGGTCTCCTCACACTCGTTCCAGACGTCATAGTAGCCGGTCAGGGCGTCGGTTGTGTATTCGTACCGGTCATCGTAGGTGCAAGTGTCTTCGAATTCGAAGATATCGAGCGCGTCTTCGGGGGTGAGATCCTGTGCCAGTTCTTCGGATATGGCCACGAAGACGCCCGGAGTCTCCCAGGTTGCGTCGAAATCTTCAATGTTGGGTGCTGCGGTGAGCGAAGGGCCGACTGAGCCGTCGCCAAGGTCCCACGGTTCGCTCTTCACGTCGGACCACGATTCCGGTACGCTGAGGCTGATCACGCCGGTCTCATCGGTGACTGGCGTGAAATTCGTGGTCTGCACCGTGTCAGTGCCATCCGTGGCCGCGCCCGCCAGTGTTGTGCTCTGAAGTTCTGGATTGACATAAAAGCTGTTGAGAAGTTCGTTGAAGGCCTGGCGGTCCGCCTCGCCTGTGCCCAGCAGATCAACAAAGACAAAATGATCGGGGGGATCAGACTGGGCGATCGCCATGTAGTATTCGGAGGTTTCACCATCGCATTCAGTGTAGTGGTCATACGCGACGTTGTAGGTGATTCCGTTGTTTGTATGTTGCTCTGTATAGCGATCGTCGTATGTGCAGAAATCGGAGAGGCCGGTGTCGAACAGGTCGTCGACGTCAAGGACCTCGGTCAACCCGGTCATGCTCTTGACGATGATCCCCGGCGTTGTCCACGTGCCCTTGAAATCCTCGATATTTGGCGCCGCCGTGAAGCTGTTGCCCAGCACTGCGCCGTCACCGTCCGTCCAGGCTTCGCTTGCCTGCTCCGTGTATTCCGCAGGAATCATGGCCACGACGGCAGGGTCTTCGATCTGAACGTACTCATATGGCTGGTCCGCGGTGTCGGCGGCGCCGGCATCCGCGGCCTCCGTCCCGTTCGCGCCGATCACCACGCTCAGACTGCCGACAATCTGGTCGACGATGGCTGGATCGGCGTCACCGGGCACGTAGATTTCGACACGAGTGTAGGAACTGCCGGTCTCCTTGGGGGTGAGTACGGCGACAAACACCTGGCTTTTCGCATCCGCGCAATCGGTCCAGACTTTGTAGGAGCCGATCAAACCACCATCCGGCAGCGGCTCCACGTCACCATCGGTACAAGTATCCGCATAGTCGAGGTCGGTCAGGAGTTCTTCAACCGTCATCTCTGCCGGCAACTGATCCGAATAGCTCACGACGACGCCAGGAACGCCCCAATCGTCGTAGAACGACGCGAGATCAGTGCTGGCCACCAATTGGGCGCCAACCACTGCGTCACCGCGTTCCCAATCCTTCTGCTCGACGTCGCCCCAGGCTTCGGGGACATCGACATTCACCCGGTCCAGGTCATCCTTGATGGTGACCCAGTCGGCGGTGCTTGCCTGTTCAGTGCCGTTGTCGTCGGTGGCGGGTGCGGTTTGGAGATCCGCGCTGTGCTTCAGTTCGCGGCCGTTGAGTTGCCCTGTGAGCACTTCGTTGGTGTCAAGGCGCACGACTTCGAGATTGAGGGTGTCGGTGGCGTCGTGGCTCCGGAGGATCTCGCAGTAGGTCGCCATGGTGCCGTCTTCGGCGAGTGCAAGGCCTTCCAGGCTGGTGATGAAATCACCGGGCAATAGTCCTGCTTTATCAGCCGGCGAACCTGACGCGACTGACGCGACCCAAATTCCGGAGATCTGGTTTTCTTCATCTAAAAACGCCTGAGCGTTAACGCCGATCGAATCGACGTCGGCGCCGGTGAGCAACTGCTCGATGACAGCCTGTGCATTGGCGGCGGCAATGCTGTAGAACTGATTGGAGTCCATGATGCCCGCATAGTTGACGGCGACCACTTCGCCCTTGTTTGTAATCAGGGGGCCGCCGGAGTTGCCATGATCGATGACGGCGTCATGTTGGATCACGTGGTCCACCGAAGACCAGTCGCTCTCGCCGGATGTCCTTGCCTTAGAAACGATGCCTTTCGTCAGGGTGTATTCGGGGTCGCCGAGCGGGAAACCCGCGGCGTACACCTCAAGCCCGACTTTGATCGGTGGTTCGTACCAACCCAGATAGGGATAGTTCTTGCCATCGAGGTCGATGACTGCCAGGTCAGCGCATTCCGAAACGCCCAATACCTTTGCGTTGATCGGTTCTTCTTTGCCATCGACGTATACCTTGAGAAAGGCTGCGCCCGTGACGACATGGTTGTTTGTCACTGCGCGGCCGTCGGCGTCAATGATGAAGCCTGAGCCTAAACCGGCAGCCGTCGTCAAGCCCTCTTCGATATCCTTGAAGGTGCCAACGGCTTCGATCTGGATTACCGCCTTCTGCGCATCTTCCAGATTATCGACCGGTGCAGCATCACCGGTGCGCTGCTCGCTTTGTGATAGGCGCCTGCGAACGCCACCGGTCCAGACCAGGGGTTGTGGACGCAAGCAGCGCGGACGTCACAGCGAGAGTGCGCAAGAAGCGGGGCAATAGCGCTGACATGTTCGTCTCCTTTTCAGGTTGATGACGTAGAAGGACGTCTGGGCGAGTGCGTGCGCTGATGTATGGCATTAGTGATTGCAGGCTCCTATCTTACCGGATTCGACGAACGGAAGCAAGGTAGAATAGATGGGACAGCCGGGGGGAATCGTAGAGGGCTACCGGGTGGCGCCAGCCAACCTGAACGAACGGACAGACCGGAGGCGGATCACGCTTACCCTGCCGGCCGAAGTCGATCGGTGGAAATCACCTGCGATGCTTTTCTTCGAGAATGAAGATGGCATGTAGCTGCCGGTTGCATGCTTCGCCGCCATTCAACTAGCGGCGAAGCAGCCGTCAAGTGGTGAGTTCAATCGGGGTAGCTTTCAGTTTGCTCCAGGGCTGCCAATCTTCGGCGCGCCAGGGGCCGCCTTTCGCGGTCGGCACGGGACGCGCCTCATTTGCGCCATAGCGAAACGCCCAGGCGGCATCACAGGCTTTACAGGCGAGACAACCCGCGCTGTCTGGCGGGCAACTGAGTCCGGTCTTGTCCTGCGGCCAGCCGCAACTCGTAATGAAAGTAATTCTCGCTGACACCGCTCTGCACGATCCCCCACGGGGGGGGCGATCCGGTCGAGCGGGGGCCGGCATACTCCGCCCTGTCCAGCCCGTGCTCCGCCAGCGTCTGGAAGAAGGTGCGGACGCTTAACCCACCGGGTGGGATGGCCAGCAACACGTCGGCGAGCCGGCGGTCACCGCGACTCAAGATCGCTTGCACTTCGGCCCAGTCGGGCGCATCGGCGCGGATCTCGACGCCATGGCGCGCCAGGCCCTGGTGGATCTGCTTCTGGCGGCGCCGGATCGTGTCGACGCCGGTCATGCCTTCCCATTGGAAGGGGGTGTGCGCCTTGGGGACGAAGGGGGTGGCGTTGATGGCGATCCGGCGCTTGAAGCGTTTCTTGGCTTCGAGTACGAAATCCACGATCGCCTGGATGTCGTCGTCCGTTTCAGTGGGGTGTCCAACCATGAAGTAGAGCTTGAGTTGCGGGAAATTGAATTCCTGTGCCAGGGCGATGGCCTGCATCATCTGGTCTTCGGTCTGCGTCTTGTTGATGACGTTGCGCAGCCGTTGGCTGCCGGCTTCAGGGGCGACGGTGAGGTTCTGGGCGCCGCTGGCGGCGAGGGCCTTGATGAGCGGGACGCTGATCGGGTCCATGCGCATGGAGGAAGCGCTGAGGCGGGCGCCGGCGCGGTGCAATGCCGTCGCCAGTTCGTCAATCTGCGTATGGTCGCTGACCGCCGCGCTCACCAGTCCGATTTTCGTGTAGCCATGATCAATGGCGTTCAGTGCGGAGGCAAGCAGCGGTTCAAGGGGCTGCTCGCGGGCTGGGCGGTAAACATAGCCGGCAAGACAAAAGCGGCAGCCGCGGCCGCAACCGCGTGCGATCTCCATGAGATGCATGTTGGAGAATTCTGCGTCCGGTGTGTAGAGCGTGCTGCTCGTATCATAGTCGGCAAGGCGCCGCACCCACAGCCGTTCGACCTGCCGAAAGTGCGGATGCTCCGGATTGGAGGGGCGCAATGCGGGTACATACCAGCCGGGCGTGGCATCCAGCGTTTTCAGCAGGGCATCGCGATCGTCGTGCCCCGTGCGGCAGAGTTCGATCAAATGGGGAACAGCCTCTTCGCCCTCGCCGATAAGGATGGCGTCAAAAAAAGGCGCCACCGGCTCCGGGTTCATCGTGACACCAGGCCCGCCCGCAATCAGCAGTGGCCACGGCGCCCCATTCCATTGGGTGGAGTCTTGCCGTTCGCTGGCCAGCGGCGGGATGCCGGCGTGGCGCAGCAGGTCTACGACATTGAAGTAGTCCATTTCCCACGAGATGGTGAACGCCCACACGTCGAAGTCAGCCACGGGCTGGCGTGTCTCCAGTGAGAGCAACGGTTTGCCGCTCTGCGCGGCGTGCTTTTCCCAGAAGACGCGCTCACAGACTACGTCCGGTTCGGCATTGAACATGCGGTAGAGCAACTGCAGGGCGAGGCTGCTCATCCCGACGTAGTAGGTGTTGGGCATGGTCAACGCCACGCGCAGGCGTCCGCCCCAATCCTTGTGGATGGCCCCTGTCTCTTCCGGACCCTGAGTGGCGCCGGCGACGGTGCGGTGCGGCGCCTGCCGCTGGGTGGTTGTTTCGTTTCATAGGGGCATGAGTATATCACGCAGGGGCAGGATCTTCTCCATAAAATCCATAAAGATTCTGGCTGTTCGTCCCAGGGGTCTACTACGCGGTGCAATCAGCACGATTTTGCTCCGCACCTCCTCCTGGAGTGGGATGATCACCAATTCCGGGTGCTGATGATAGGCTGCGAGTTTTTCCATCATGAGGGTGATGCCCACATTGGAAGCCACCATGCCAAGAATGCTCTCCACCCGTAGGCTGGCGTAAAAGATGCGCGGCTCGAAGCCCTCCGCCCGGCATGCATCCACGGCAAGTTCGTGCACCACCGTACCCTTGTCAAACAGGATAAAGTTTTCGTCCGCAATATCACGTAGCGAAAGGTGTGGCTGGTTTGCGTAGCGATGTCTGCGGGATACCACGACTTGCAGGCGGTCCGTTGCGATCTGGTGCATCCAGTAGGCAGCAGCGTCGAGAAAATTGTCGCGGACAAAGGCCAGATCGTATTGATGGTTGTTCAACAACGGGAGAATGGCGCCTGCCTCCCGCTCCTCAAGTGTAAGTGCTACTTCAGGATACCGGCTGCGAAACATAGCCACTAACGAAGTGATGCCGTATTGGGCGATCACCGGGATCGCGACGATCGACAACGCGGGGGTCATTTTGCATTCGCGCAGATCGGCCACCATCGCACGGTACGCGGCATCGATCTTCTCGGCATGTGCCAGAAAGGTTTCGCCGCCGGGCGTGAGCGCAATCTTGCGGTGGGTGCGATCGAAGATCGGAAAACCAAGTTCATGTTCAAGCGCAATGATCTGTTTTGAAAGCGACGACTGCGAGATGAATAGCTCTTCGGCTGCACTGGAGTAGCTGCCAAAGTTTGCCACCGCCAACGCATACTGCACCTGCCGGATTTCCATACCATTCACCTCGCCTGGCCGTCTTCTATTCCAAACCGGAATACATTGTAACAACAATTGAATTGCTTCGAAAGCGCTGCGGTCGTATGCTGGGGTCTAGCGGCCCGCTTGACTCTACCTCAGCCGCAACCATCAGACTTGACCAAGGAGAATATCAGATGCAAAAGTCGCGCCTTCTTGTGACCGCGCTTGTCGTCATGGCTGCGCTGTTGGTAACAGCCTGCGCCGTTCCTGCCTCGACGTCGCCAGCGGGTGACACCGCAGCGGCCACTGAGGCCTCAGCACAACCTGGGGCGCCATCCGGCAGCCTCAAGGTCGGCTATGCGGTGCCGGATGCATCAAACCCGTTTCTTTCCAATCTGACGAAGAATGTTGCCGATTACTTCAAGCCCGATGGGGTTGAGGTGATCGTGGCGGACGCCCAGGGGGATGCCACGAAGCAGGTGAACCAGATTGAGAATTTCACGACCATGGGCGTCAACGCCGTGATCGTGATGGCCATTGACCCGAAGGGCGTCACCTCCGTCATTGAAGACGCTCAGAAGGCGGGGATCAAGGTGATGGTGGCAGGTGGCGACACCGGTTCGTATGATGCCATCATGCATACGGATCAGCAGGCGATGGGCGCCATGATCGCCCAGATGGCCTGTAACTTCATCGGCAAGACCTTCCCGGCAGCCGCCGAAGGTAGCATTGAAGTTGGCGTCATCGAGAACCGTGACACGCCCGAGGCAACGGCTCGTTCCACTGGCATGGCCACGATCTCGGCGCTCTGTCCGGCGGCCAAGATTGCCGGCACAGTGGGCGCACAGCCGACCATCACCGCAGGCGCGACCGCCTCTGAAAACCTGCTGACCGCGCATCCGAATATCAAGCTGATCCTTGCCTACAATGATGCGCAGGGGTTGGGCGCGACACAGACTGTTTCGGCGATGTCGTCGATTGACCCGGCGCAATTTGCGATCTTCGGCGCCGACAATACGCCTGACGCGCTGGCCGCTATCAAGAGCGGAGACAGTGTTTTCCGGGGCACCGTCCGGTTTGGCAGTGACAACCTTGCCCTGGACACCTACAACCTCGTGAAGAAGATGGTGATGGGGGAGGAATTCCCCCGCGAAACCCTCGACCCGCTTACCCCGATAACTGCGGAAAACGTCCAATAGCCAGCAACCAGCGGGCGGGGAGATCCCACCTCTCCGTCCGCAACTCTACAGGCACCCAGCCATGGCCGCAACGATTGCCTTATCTCTGCACCATCTCACCAAGCAGTATCCAGGCGTGTTGGCCCTTGACGACGTCTCGCTCGAGTTTGCCGCGGGCGAGGTCCATGCGTTGTTGGGCGAAAATGGCGCTGGGAAGTCAACGCTGATCAAGGCAATTGCCGGCGCCATTGAGGTCGACAGCGGCATGATTCGGGTGGGTGGCCAGGAGTATGCCAGGATGACGCCACACCTGGCGCGCTCACTGGGCATCGAAGTGATCTATCAGGAGTTCAATCTGGTGCCTTCGCTGACGGTCGCCGAGAACATCTTCCTTGGCGACCGGACAGGACGGGGCATCCTGATCGACCAGAAACTGATGGTCAACCGTGCCGCCGAGGTCTTTCGTGATTTTGAGGTCCAGATCGATCCGCTGGCGCTGGTTCGAGATCTACCGCCCGCCCAGCAGCAGATTGTGGAGATCGCAAAGGCGGTGTCGAAGAAGGTCAGAATCCTGATCATGGATGAGCCGACTGCGCCGCTGACCGTCCACGAAGTGGACAGCATGTTCGAGATCGTCCGCCGACTTAAGCAGTCGGGTGTTACCGTGCTCTACATCTCTCACCGCTTGGAAGAGATCTTCACCATCTGTGGTGGGCCGCGAACTGCGGGAGAGCTATCCGGCGCGGCGCATCACGCCGTCAGAAGTTGCGCTGGAACTGATCCATGTCAGTGGCAACGGCGACCACGACATTTCGTTTGTGGTGCGGAAAGGTGAGATCCTCGGGCTGTCCGGTCTGGTCGGTGCAGGCCGCACTGAGCTTGCGCGCGTCATCTACGGTGCAGAACCGGCCGAGAGCGGCGTGATTCAGATCGAGGGCCGGCCTGTACAGATCCGCTCACCAGAGGATGCCATTCAACTGGGCATTGGGCTGATCCCCGAGGATCGCAAGAATCAGGGCGTCTTTCTCGACATGGACGTCAGTTGGAACATTTCGTTCACAAAGGTCAAAGCGTTGTCGCGTTTTACCATGGTCGATACCCGTCGTGAGTTTGAGATCGCTGAGAAGTATCGTGACTTACTCAGAATCAAGACGCCGACCTTACAGCAGCAGGTCAAAAACCTGAGTGGTGGCAATCAGCAGAAGGTGGTTCTGGCTAAAACACTGGCGGTGGAATCGAAGATTCTGATCTTTGACGAGCCGACGCGGGGCATCGACGTTGGCGCCAAGCAGGAGATCTACAACCTGATGTGCGCCCTGGCCGACGATGGTATTGCCATCATCATGATTTCGTCGGACATGGAGGAGTTGCTGGGGATGTCTGACCGAATCATCGTCCTGTGTGAAGGACGGATGGCCGGCGAGGTCTTGCGTCCGCAATTCAGCCAGGACACGATCCTCGACCTTGCGTCGGGAAAACAATGAGAGTGGGTTCCCTATGAATGCTAACACGACCTTCAAAACCGGGCTATCCGAAGGTGCAATTGCCGTGCTCAAGAAATATGTGACGCTGGTAGTGCTCTTTGGGCTGGTCCTGTTGTTCTCGCTCATCGCGCCCAATTTCTTCACACCCAACAACTTCATCATCCTGCTCCGCCAGGTTTCGTTCACGGCGATCAGCTCGGTCGGTCTGGCCTTTGTCATGATTGCCGGCGGCATGGATCTTTCCATCGGCGCGCAGATCACGCTCACCAACGTGTTGACCGCAATCCTCATGGCGCGGATGGGCGTTCCACCGATCTTCGCCATTCTGTTTGCCCTTGTGCTGGGAACACTGCTTGGGGTGAACAATGGGTATATCAGCATCATTCTGAAGGTGCATCCGTTGATCGTAACGCTGGGTACCATGACGATCTACAAGGGGCTGGGGTATATTGCAGCCAACGGCAACAGCATCTCGGGGTTACCGGAGTCGTTCAAGTTCCTGGGCCAGGGGTATATCGGGCCAGTGCCGGTGCCGGTCATCATCATGGTGCTCGTGGTCATAGCCGGTGCGTTCGTTCTGAACAAGACCTATATCGGGCGCTTTGTCTTTGCGCTCGGTGGCAATGAGGAAGCGGCGCGTCTGGCCGGGGTCAACGTCCGGCGCATGAAGATCTTCGTCTTTGGGGTTTGTGGCTTCTTTTCCGCCATCACGTCGCTGCTGCTCCTATCCCGCGTGTTTTCAGGGCAGGTGACGACCGGGCAGGGGATGGAGTTTGACTGCATGACCGCTGCTGTGCTGGGTGGCATCAGCTTCAAAGGCGGCGAAGGCACCATTTCTGGGCTGCTGGCAGGTGTGCTGATCATCGGGGTCTTGAACAATGCATTGCAGTTGCTGAGTCTGGGCGATTACTATCAGATGGTGATCAAAGGCGTTGTGTTGCTGGCAGCGGTTGGTTTCGACACATATCAGAAGAACCGGAAGAGCAAGCGCACGGCAAGCCGCAGACCGGCGGAAAAGGTGGCGACAGCCGCATGAGCACATTTGTCCCGGGATCGCATTACGCGTTCCCAAGCCCAATCCCATTCGCGAACACCGAACACATCGCGCGGAAGATGTTCGATGTGCCTTACGCTCACGTGTCGAGCGCGCAGATGTTGGATATCTATTGGCCCGCAGCCGGGAATGGCCCTTTCCCGGTCATCGTGGCGATCCATGGCGGCGCCTTTATGGGCGGCGACAAGCGCGATTTGCAGGTCACCCCCATGCTAGAAGGGTTGGCACGCGGCTTCGCCGTGGTGTCCATCAACTATCGCATGAGCGGCGAAGCGATCTTTCCCGCCCTGGTGTACGATGTGAAGGCCGCGCTGCGTTGGATTCGCGCCAATGCGCAGACATTTCTCTTTGACCCAGACAAGATCGCCACGTGGGGTGGCTCGGCGGGCGGTTACCTGTCGCTGATGGCGGGTGTGTCCGGCGGCGTGCCATCGCTGGAGGATTTGGGATTAGGAAATTCAGGGCAGAGCAGCACGGTGCAGGCTGTGGTTGATTGGTTCGGCCCGGTAAATTTCTTGACCATGGATGAACAATTGGCCGCGTCCGGGATGGCGCCTCCGGCGCCGTTTGAGCATAATGGCGCTGAGTCGCCGGTATGCTCATCCAGCACGGCATGAAGGACGACATCGTCCCCTATCAACAATCCGTGCACTTTGTCGCCAGGATGCGCGCCGTGGTGGACGCGCCGTGCGTGACGCTGGAAGTGTTCGACGATGCCCGCCACGCGGACCCTGCGTTTGAGCACCCGCAAAACGTACAGAAAGTGCTGGACTTCCTTGACCAGAGCCTCTGCGCGTAGCGGCGGTCGCGCACGAATCACCGCGTTGGATCGCAGGTTCGTTGGCGTCCTGCTCTCGTTTGCCGTAGCCGCGGCCATCTGGCTGATGCCGCTGCCCGGCGATCTGAGCACGGCTGGGCGCCAAACGCTCGCCGTGACCGTTTTTACCGTGATCTGGTGGGTGTTCGCCGTCGTGCCACCGGCGTACGCGACCCTGCTGATGCTCGTGAGCTACATCGTGCTCGGGTTGGCACCCCCGGAAGTGGTGTTTCGCATCTGGACGACCCCGCTGATCTGGCTGATTATTGCGGCCTTTCTGATTGCCACGGCGGTGACAAAGTCGGGGCTTGCGCATCGCGTGGCCTATTTCTTCATGATTCGCTACGCCACGTCGTATCGGAGTCTGATTGCGCTGACCTACGTCCTTGGCTTTGTGCTCAGCCTGCTCATCCCCCATCCCTTTCCGCGGGCCCTGATCCTCATGGCGGTCGTTGGTGTGATCATTCAGAAAGCGGGGATGAACAAGGCGGACGCCGCGTCGCTTGGACTTTCTGTGTTCGTGGCGACGACCGTGACTTCGATGATCCTGCTGACGGGGGATTCCACGCTGAATATTGCCACCGTCGGGATCAGCGGCGTCAGCGTGGGCTGGCTGGCCTGGGCCTGGTACATGGCGGTGCCCGGCATGATCGCCTCGCTCCTGATGATGGGGCTGCACATGCTGGTCTTTCGCCAGACCGGCTCCTGTGCTGGTGGATCGTGCGGCGCTAGAATGGAGCGCCAGAAGTTGGGGTCCATCACGCGACGGGAACTTGTGACACTGGTTTGGGTGCTCATTGCACTGGTGTTGTGGATCACCGACTTCATTCATCACGTCGATCCGGCGTGGGCCGCCCTGGGGGTCGTGGTTGGGCTGTCGCTTCCGGTCGTCGGCGACGTGCTCGATGCAAAGGACATCTCCACCGGCGTGAACTGGCCGATCATCCTCTTTGTCACCGGTGCGCTCGCTATTGGCACGGTCGGAAAACTCACCGGGATGTCGGAGTGGCTGGCCTCGATTCTGCTGCCGGCGACGCCCCCGGACAACCCCTATGCTTTTGCGGCGTTGGTGGGCGGCGCGACCATGTTGATCCACATGGTGTTGGGCAGTGCGTTGGCTTGCCTGTCGATTGTCGCGCCGCCGATGGTGCACTATGCGGCGCAAACCGGTTGGAGCCCGCTCGTGCCGGCGCTGTTGGTTTACACCGCCGTGGCGATTCACTATCTATTTCCCTTTCAGCAGGTGACGATTCTGCTGGGGCAGGGCGAGACGGGGGGCTACGACACGCGCCATGTCTTCAAGTATGGGTTGCCGCTGACCCTGGTCGTGCTCTTTGTGCTGATCGTGGTGGAAGTTTCATGGTGGAAGCTGACGGGACTGTTTTAAGGCCGGTTCAAGCCGGTCGTTGTCTGACAGACTGCCGACAATTGTCATGTTTGGCACTTACGATCCCTCATGAGCGGGATAAAGTCTGGCGAAGTTGGGGAGTAGCCACTTGCACCATGCAAGCTGATTCGTCGTCAGGACAGGGATAACATCCCTCGGCGGGTCATCCGAAGCAGGATTCGGCAGGCGAGACCATCGCATTCGGTTGCGGTGATCTCGCCTTTTTTGTTGCTTCGAAGCGGCGAGCCATCCGACCATATATACAAAAATGGAGTAATTCCAGAGATGATAATAGCTTCGCAAGAGGCCGGTGCCGGCTGTCGTCATGTCGTTGGGCACAGATGAGACACAGGGGTTGTCGCAAGCCGAGGCGGAAGCGCGGCTGGCTGCCAATGGGCCGAACGAACTGGTTGAGGGCAACCAACGCAAGCCCTGGCAACTCCTGTGGGAGCAACTGACCGCAGTCATGGTGTTGATCCTGATCGGCGCGGCGGTGCTTTCGCTGCTGCTGGGCAAGACATTGGAGGCCGGCGCCATCGGTGCAATCGTGGTGCTGTTCGCCGCGCTGGTTTCGTGCAGGAGTACCGGGCCGAAAAGGCAATTGCCGCCCTCAAGAAACTGGCCGTGCCCGCAGTGCGTCCTCCGGGCGGCGCGCTGCAGGAAATCTCGGCGTGAACTGGTGGTGGGCGACGTCGTCGTGCTTGAAGCGGGCAACGTCGTGCCGGCCGACGTGAGGATCCTGACCAGCGCGAACCTGCGGATCCAGGAAGCGGCGCTAACCGGTGAATCCGAACCCGTGGAGAAGAGTGCAGCGGCACTCTCCCTGGTGGATGCGCCGCTGGCGGAGCGCCGCAACATGGGGTACATGGGCACGCAGGTGACCTATGGCCGTGGCACCGTCGCGGTGGTCGCCACCGGCATGGACACAGAACTGGGGCGCATCGCTGATCTGTTACAGACCGTCGATGCGGAGATGACGCCCCTGCAACGCAAATTGGATCGCGTGGGCAAGATGCTGGCAATTGCCGGGGTGGTCATCGCCGGTATCATGTTGGCGATCGGGCTGGCGGCGGGTGAAAGCCTGGGCGACATGCTGCTCACCGCAATTGGTGTCGCCGTGGCGGTGATTCCAGAAGGTCTCCCCGCCGTCGTCACGTTCACGTTGGCGGTCGGCGCACAGCATATGCTCAAGCGCAATGCGTTGATTCGCAAACTGCCCGCTGTTGAAACGCTTGGCTCGGTGACGGTGATTTGTTCGGACAAAACCGGAACGCTGACGCAAAACCGCATGACGGTTACCGTCATTGACGCGGATGGCGACCGGATCACGCTCACGGAGCACCTGCGCCACCGGAACCCCGAATTTCGCGACAGCGAGCGTCTGGCGGAAGGCGTGACCGGGCAGCCACCGGTGGTGCAACTGTTGCTGGCCGCAAGTGCGCTGTGCAACGATGCACAACTTTCCCCCACCGGCGCCGGCGGCGACTTTCACACCATCGGCGATCCGACGGAAGGCGCGCTGTTGGTGGCGGCGGCGCAAGGCGGCCAGGATCTGGAGCAACTGCGGCGTGAATTGCCGCGCCGCAACGAACTGCCGTTCGACTCCGACCGGAAGCGGATGACGACGCTGCATGCATTGCCCTCGGGCGAGGCGCAGGGTGTCTGGTCAGCGCTGCGCACGGCCATGCCCGGCCACTACATCGCGATTACCAAAGGTGCGGTCGACGGTCTGCTGGCAATTGCGACGCATATTTGGGAGCAGGGGGCGCCGCAGCCGCTGACGCCGGCCCGGAGACAGCGAATTGAGGAAGTAAACAACCAACTGGCGCGTGGGGGCATGCGCGTGCTCGGCATCGCGTTGCGCGTGGTCGACGAGCCTGCGGTGGAAGGTGTCGAAGCTCAACTTACTTTTCTCGGGCTGGTCGGGATGATTGACCCGCCGCGGCCCGAAGTGCGGGTGGCGGTGGAGACGTGCCGCACCGCCGGGATCCGGCCGGTGATGATCACCGGCGACCACCCGCTGACGGCGATCACGATTGCGCACGAGTTGGGGATTGCGAGCAACGACCGCGTGCTCACAGGCGCGGACTTGAGTGCAATGGAAGATGACGAACTGGAGCGTGTGGTGGCGGACGTGTCCGTCTTTGCCGCGTCTCCCCTGAGCACAAGTTGCGAATTGTGGGTGCGCTCCAGCGGCGCGGCAACATTGTGGCGATGACGGGGACGGCGTGAACGATGCGCCGGCGTTGAAGAAGGCGGATATCGGCGTTGCCATGGGCATCACCGGGACGGACGTGTCCAAAGAGGCGGCCGACATGGTGCTGCGTGACGACAACTTCGCCACGATTGTTGCATCGGTCGAAGAAGGGCGAGTGATCTATGATAACCTACGGCGCTTTGTGAAGTTTGCGGTGGCGGGCAACATTGGCAAAATCGCCGTCATGCTGTTGTGGCCGGCGTTGTTCCTCCTTACGGGCCAGCCGCTGACCGTGGCGGTGGCGCTGCTCCCGTTGCAACTGCTCTGGTTGAATCTGCTCACGGACGGGTTGTTGGGGTTGAGCATGGGCGCCGAGCCTGCCGAGAAGAACGTCATGCAGCGCCCGCCCCATCGTCCCGATGAGGGCATCTTTGCCAACGGCATGGGGTGGCAGGTGATCTGGAGCGGTGCGCTGATTGGTGCGCTGGCGTTGGGGGTAGGTGCGTGGTACTACGCCAACGGGTTGCCGGAGTGGCAGACGATGATATTCATGACGTTGGCGATGTTGCAGGTCTTCCAGGCGTTGGCGACGCGTTCCAACACCGAGTCGTTGTTCCAGATAGGCGTTTTCAGCAACCGGTTGATGTGGTTGGCGATCGCCGGGGTGGTGGTGTTGCAGCTGATTGCGATCTACGTCCCACCGATCTCGACCGCATTTCTCAACACCGTGCCGCTGGACGGGGTGGACATGGCGATAGCCGTGGGGGCGGGCGTCGTGCTCTTTGGGGCCATTGAGGTTGAGAAGTGGTTCATGCGTCGCCGGCAGCAGCCGGTGGCGATATTGGCGGTGGGCTAATGCCGCACCCGTGCCAATCAGAGCCACGCACGTGAGTAAGTGGTTGGCTTTGCTGCGGCAAGAGCATTGGCCGTCTGAATCACAGATTTAGCGGATTGCACGGATTACACGGAGGCTGAGCCTGGGCTGAGGCTCGGTGCGACGCAGCGTGACCGGGCAGGACAAGCTCCCGGCTCTGGGCGCTTTGACCCTGCACTGAATTGACGACTGCACCGGCGCCCAGAGCCGGGAGCTTTTGCGCCACCGCGCCACGCAGACCAAGATGCTTTGGCACGAGCACGTGCGACGCACTGGCCCAACACAACCTATCGCACGTACAACGCACGGTGCGCAGGTTGTGCGTGCGACAGGTCAAATAACGTCCCCGGCTCCACCCGCCAGGTCATGGGGCGGTGACGCGAATGGGTCAAGGCGGGCGGAGCCGGGGACGATGCCGGCAACCGAAACTGGCTATCGCGGCGCGGCGCAGCCCAGGAAAATGGCAAAGCGTCCGTGATTCCGACAACGACGCCCACAGCCAGGTTGTTAGTGTGCTTACATCTCACCGCGCGCTCAATGAGCGGCATGATGTCCGCCAGGTTGCGTGCGGTGAAGAGTGTCGTGGTCAATGCTTCGAGTTGATCGAGGTCCAGGCAATTGACTCGCGCCGTCAGCGTTGCGTCCAATGGGCCAAAGCGGTACTGGAGAAAATTCAAGGCAATCCGCGCGCTTCCTCGGTTCTGCCCAGCTGCAACCATTCTTGCTTGCCAACTTGTTTGCCTTCTTCATAGCGTTCGTCCAACCAGGTGGCCATGAGTTCCTCCTCCGCACCGACTGCTGCCGTGCGCAACGCCTGCCGGATGGCGCCGGCATCCACTTACTTCCGCACGGTGACGACGTAGTGCAGCACGGTGATGGCAGATTCTACGTCGCCGTATACCTTTGTCAACTCCGCCAGTACCCCAGCCAGTTCCGCCAGGTGGTCCAGCAGATCATGGCGATAGATATTGCGGAGTGCCCAGAGCGCAGCCTGGAGGTGCACCATCCCGGCCGCCGCACCCTCCGGCCATTGGTTCAGATCAACCATTTGCATGGAGATCCTATCTGGCACGGCGCTGGTCAGATTGTTGGGCGCCCTGCTCAGGATTGATCGTACCAGGATTTTGCGCGCGTGATCTACGAAAAAGCTCCAGAGTTTTCCGCGCGGACGGTGGGACGGGGGGGAAACACCACCCCATAGGTAGCAAGCTAAGGCCCCAATCACCCGCAGGGACGCTGAGCCGCAGGGAAAATGGCGCTCGAAGCGCAGAAATAACCGGCAAAGACCACAAGAGCACAAAGACCACAAAGACAAAACCAACCACAAGACCCAAAAAAGGAACGATCAGCGTTTCTTGTGGTCTTTGCGCTCTTTGTGGACAATGATGCTCTTCACTGCGTATCTGCGGGAGAATTTCCTTCGTCGTTCCTTTGCGGTTTTGCGGCTTGGCGGGAGGGTTTGGTCCTTCGCTTGATGCGTATGGGACGGACGGGGGGATCACCACCCTGACGGGATGGTGCTCTGACATGCAGTGCTAACGGACGGGGGGATCACCACCCTGACGGGATGGTGCTCTGACAGACTGTGGGACGGGGGGATCACCACCCTCACGGGATGGTGCTCTGACAGACGGTGCTCTGACGGACGCCGAGAAAGTCAAGTTGGTGCGCGATGTAGACCAGTTCGCCACGGTCGATCTGGGCGTGGCGCGTGGTGATCCACTCCTCAAACCGTTCGCCCGCCAGGGCAGGGTGCTCGCGCAGCGCACCATGCATGGTCTCCACAATGAAGTGGAGAAAATAGGCTTCATCTTCCGGATAGATCCCGTCGACCGCATGCACCACCCAATCCGAACTGCCCGCGGCCAGCACCTTGATCCCCGCCTCCGCCAGGCGCCCAAAGAGATGGCGCCCCGTCCGGCTGTCGCCCGAAGGTTCGCCGTTCGTGATGCGTTCGTCCATGGACAGGTGATAAATGGCCTCGATTGCCGCGTCGAAAGGCGGATCGATTTCGGGCTGCAGAATGGTGGCGCCATCGAAGTTGATCGTAAAGTAAGCCAGCCCCCCAGGGCGCAGCAACCGGGTGAATTGTGGCAGCACGCGTGCCGTGTCCACCAGATCCAGGAACGCATTTGCAATAAGCAGGTCGAAGTGCTTCTCCACTGCAGTCTGCGCAGCAAACTCGAAGACGTCGGCGGTCTGCAACTGCAGCTCCAGCCATGCCGGCGCATTGGCCAGTCGCAACTCTGCCGCCGCGATGTTGCCGGCTTCGGCATCGATCGCAGTGTAGGTGACCGGGGCGCCAGCTTCCGGCAGGAGCTTCCAGGTGAGGACGCGCTCGATCATCGTGCCGATGCCGGCGCCGAGTTCAAGCACGCGCAGGGGTTCAGCTGAACCCGCCTGGCGTGTTTGGATTGCGGCCGCCAGGGCGGACCACACAGACTGGTTTAGTGCGCGATCATCGACGCTCTTCTTGGCGGTCAGGTAGCGAACAAAGGAATCGTACATGTGGTGAGTATCCCGCTTGTATGTGGTGAACATAGATCGAGCGTTGATTATGGATGATTCCGCGGCTTTGTTCCGTATGATCCCGCCAATTCTTCCAGCCATTGTACTGCGGTGCGCATGCTTGTGCGCCAGGTTGGATGGTGTTCATAGCGCTGCCGTGCGGTGAAGCCCATGGTTGCGAGCTGATGGCGGTGGGGTCCCACCTGCGCAATCAGCTCGGCGATGGCGAGTGCGTCGCGCGGGTCGACCAGCCAGCCATCGACGCCGGGGTGACGATTTCATGGGCGGCGCCAAAGTTGGCAGCGAGGATGGGGAGGCCGAAGCGCATGGCTTCGAGGTAGACGATGCCGAACCCTTCGTAGGAGGGCACGGCCAGCAGGTGGTGCATTCGGTAAAGCGCCACCAGTTCACCGTCGGTGCGCGTCCATGCCAACTGACCTGGGCGCCGAGGCCAAGCGTCTCGATCTTGGCGCGAATTTGTTTCGTGTAGTCATGGTCAACATCATTACGACCGGCGAGGGTGAGCCGCCAGGTAGCAGGATCCAGGTGCGTCAGCGCGTCCAGTAGTAAGTGCAGCCCCTTGCGTGCAATCAGGTTGCCGACAAAGAGGATCTGGAGGGGGCCAGCGGCGTTGGCGCGTTGGGTGATCTCATCGCGGGTGATGACCGGTTCGATTGCCGGTAGATGGTCGGCGGCGGGATAGGCCACGTAGTGGGGGAGGGGCTGGCCCAGCAATTGCTCAACGCTCGCCACGGTGGTGTTGCTGTTGGCGAGGTAGCCGCCCAGGGTGGCAAGGTACTGCCGCTCGACGAAGCGATAGAGCGCCATTTTTACGGGGGGATGCGTTTCGCTGGTGCGCAGGTGATGGATGATGGCGATGATCGGAATCCAGCCTTGCGCCGGATATGGCGGTTGAGCCAGAAGAGCGAAGGGTGGTTCAGTTCATCTTGGAGGAGCAGGTCGAGTGACGCGGCTGCCAGTTCGTCGGCCCATGTCAAGTTCGCATTGTCGGTTAATGACTTCGTGTAGTCATGCCAAGGGAGTGAATAGACAACTAGCTCGTGCCCGGCAGCTTGTAACGATTGAACCAGCATCCGGTCATAAAGGTAGCCTCCAGACAGGGTGTCCAATGTCCCGTAGATGATGAGACCGATGCGCATAGGGGGCCTAGCAGATGCGTGGCAATTGCTCGCCGATGAGCAGATCGACGATGCGCGTGCCGCCGATGCCGGTGCGGGCAACCACCACCCCGGGGTGCTGTTCCACCACTTTCCCGATGATCACAGCGTTGGCGCCAAGTGGGTGGCCGCGCATCGCTGCCAGCACGATGTCAGCCGCCGCCTCCGGCACAATCGCCACAAGTTTGCCCTCGTTGGCGACGTAGACCGGATCCATCCCCAGCATGTCGCAGGCTGCAGCCACTGCTGCCGGCACCGGTAGCAGTTTCTCCTGGTACGCAATGCCGACCTTTGACGCCTTCGCAATTTCGTTGAGTGAGGAGGCAAGCCCGCCGCGGGTGGGGTCTCGGAGTACACGAATGTCGGGTGATGCGGCCAGCATCGCAGCCACCAAACCGTTCAGCGGTGCACAGTCACTCTCGATCGGGGCGCCAAATTCCAGCCCCTCACGCACGCTGAGCACCGCTATCCCATGTAATCCGAGTTCACCGCTGAGAATGACCACGTCGCCTGGTCTTGCCCTATCGGGCGCCAGGGTCACACCCGGCGCCACCAGGCCGATTCCACTCGTGTTGATATAGATGCCATCGCCATGACCTTTATCGACGACCTTGGTGTCGCCGGCGACGATGGCGACACCGGCAAGCTGCGCGGCAGCCGCCATCGACTCGACGATGACGCCGAGTTGTGCGAGCGGAAGACCTTCTTCGAGGATGAAGCCGGTCGTGAGGTAGCGCGGTTGGGCGCCCATCATGGCTAGATCGTTAACCGTGCCATTGACGGCCAGGTGACCGATGTCGCCGCCGGGGAAAAAGAGCGGTCGCACCACGAACGAATCGGTGGTGTAGGCCAGCCGGCTGCCATTCATCTCAACGACTGCGGCGTCACCCAATGTTGCCAGCGTATCGTTGGAGAAGGCCGGTACAAACAGGTTCTCCACCAATTCATTGGAGAGTTTGCCGCCGCCCCCATGTCCCATCACGATCGTGGGATAGTTGCGTAGGGGTAGGGGGCAAGTCCAGTTTTCTAGGCTGAGTTGATTGGCCATGTGTAAAGAGTGAATCAGGAATAGAGTGGAATGGAATGGTCTGAAGCCGCTGTGAAGCGGCCATATTGGTAGTACGCGGCGCAGGCGCCTTCGGTGGAGACCATGGTAGCGCCCAGGGGCGTGCGCGGCGTGCACTCCTTGCCAAAGGCGGGGCACTGGTTTGGTTTGAGCAACCCCTGGAGCACCTCACCGCTTTTGCAGAGCGCGGATTCTTGCGTGCGGATCTCACCCACGTCAAACCGCAGCTCGGCGTCAAACGTCCGATAGTGTTCCGCGAGCCGCCAACCACTCTGCGGGATGACGCCGATACCGCGCCAGCCGCGGTCGGTCACTTCAAACACGTCCCCGAGCATCTGCCGTGCAGGAAGATTGCCTTCAGGTCGAACCGCCCGCGCATAGGCGTTGTCGAGTTCGGCACGGCCACCTTCCAGTTGGAGCACCGTACGCCGGATGCCTTCCAGCACATCCAGCGGTTCAAATCCGGTGACGACGATCGGCACGTGATATTTCTCTACAAGCGGGCGGTACTCTTCGGTACCCATCACGCTGCAGACGTGGCCCGCGGCGAGAAAAGCCTGCACCCGGCAGACGGGTGATTCCATGATAGCCGAGATTGCCGGCGGGACGAGTACGTGCGACACCAGCAGGGAGAAGTTTTTCAACTCCAACTGCGCTGCCAGGTGAGCGGCCATGGCGTTGGCCGGCGCCGTTGTCTCGAATCCAATCGCAAAGAAGACGACTTCGCGTGTTGGATTGACCTGGGCGATTTTCACCGCGTCAAGTGGCGAGTAGACGATGCGGACGTCGCCGCCTTCGCTCTTGATGCGAAAGAGGTCTTTTTCGCTGCCCGGTACGCGCAGCATGTCGCCAAAGGAGCAGAAGATGACGTTTGGCACACCGGCAATTACGAGCGCCTTGTCAATCATTTCAAGCGGGGTGACACAGACGGGACAGCCCGGACCGTGAATCAGCTCAATTTCGGGCGGCAGCAATTGGTCGATGCCGTTGCGGATGATCGAATGGGTCTGGCCGCCGCACACCTCCATGATCGCCCACGGGCGCGTGGTGATCGCCCGGATCTCGGCGAACATCGATGCCGCCAATTCCGGGTCGCGAAACTCGTCGAGATACTTCACAGGGCGCGCTCCACATCGTGGTGGGGGAAAGCTCGCGGCCAATTCGGCTTCTTCGGGGTTGAGTTCTTCATTCAACCGCCCCATCTCCGTAAAGAGTTCGAGCGACTCGCGGGCGGACTCCTCGTCCAGTTGGGTGATGGCAAAGCCTACATGGACGATGGTATAGTCGCCGAGCTGGATTTCCGGCACATAGGCGAGGCAGACCTCTTTGGTGATACCGGCGAAGTCAACTTTTCCCATCCGGATCCCGCCGGCTTCGTAGATCTCAGTAACACGACCGGGAATTCCAAGGCACATTTTATGTGTTCTCCATCCGTTTCCGCTGCTCAACCAGATACCCGATCCACTCGTCGATCCCCGCTCCCGTTCGCACGGAGGTTTCAAATATCTTGATATTCGGCCGGACTGCCCGCAGGCTAGCAATCGCGGTCTCGCGGTCAAATTCAACCGCCCCGGCAATATCAACTTTGGTGATGATGGCGACGTCCGCGCTGTTGAAGAGTGGTGGGTATTTGCGTGGCTTGTCTTCGCCTTCCGTCACCGACAGCAGGACGACGCGCAGTCGTTCGCCCAGGTCATAGTCGGCCGGGCAGACCAGGTTGCCAACATTTTCGATAAACAGAAAGTCGAGTTCGTCCAGCTCCCAGCCGTCGAGATAGCGCGCAACGATGTCGGCCTCGAGGTGGCACATGGTTCCCGTTTCGATCTGGCGCACGGGCGCGCCGCTGCGTGCCAGGCGGATCGCGTCGTTTTCGGTGGCAAGATCACCAACCAATGCGGCAACCCGTGCCTGCGGAGCGAGTCTGCGGAGCGTCTCCTCAAGCAGTGCAGTTTTGCCGGCGCCGGGGCTGGAAACGAGGTTCACAGCCAATACACCGGCTTCTTCGAAGCGATCACGGAGATCGTGCGCCAGTTGGTCGTTCTTTTCGAGGACGTTACGGCGGATTTCAACGATGCGCGGCTGCATCTACCTCATCCTTTTCCATTACCTCGATTGCCGTAATCTGGAGTTCGCGACCTTGGAGCAGCTTTGGGGCGAATTCTCCGCAGACTGGACAGCGGAAATCAGGTGGCCATGTGATCGAGCGCTCAGCAGCGCATTGATCACAGTATACCACCGCCGGCACTTCTTCGATGATGAGCTGGGCGCCTGCCACGAGCGTGCCTTCGGCTGCAATTGGAAATGAGAATTGGAGCGCGTCTGGCACAACGCCTGAAAGCGCACCCAGCCGCAGATGAACGGCGAGCACCTCGGTGGCGCCGGCGTTGCGGGCCGTCTCTTCAGCGATTTCGATCAGACTCTGTGCGATCGATAACTCGTGCACGCACTACCCTCTATCCACTGTAAACGTGGCGGTAAGCCGCCCACGCGATCTCGTTTTCCCAGATTTTTACGGTCAATGCCGTCAAGTTCGGCGCCTGGATGGCGGTGGCAAGCGCGAGGCAGGCAATGCGGGTGAAGTGCTCAATGCTCGGGTTCAGCGCTGCAAACTCCGGCAGGTCGTTGAGTGTTTTGTCACGGTAATGGGCCACCAGCGCGCTCAGATTGTGCTCAACATCGACGATATCGACGAGATAGCCGTGCCTGTCGAGCGTGGCGCCTTCCAGCATTAACTCCAGCTGATAATGATGGGAATGCCACTGGTTTTCAGCGCCCCAGTCGCCGCCGATCAGATAATGCTGGGCAACAAAGTCACGTTTCACGGCAAGTGTATACATCGTTGACACCTAATCTACTGAGCCTGCAGTTGAGCCATAGGTAAGTATAACCTGAATTGCATGATCTGGCGCTTGATCGAGCAAGCGATAGGCGTATGCGGCGTCTTCCACGGGTATTCTGTGGGTGATCAACGCAGTCGCGTCCAGCGTGGACAGGAGTGACCAGGCCACGGCAAAACGCCGCTCCTTGTCCCAGCGCCCGGCATGCTGCGGGTCAATCGTGCTGACCTGGCTGCTCTGCAACCGGATCCGGCTGCGATGGAATCTTCCACCGAGCGCCACCGGCGCCTGCTTGTCGCCATACCACGAGCCTATCACGATACGTCCGGCATAACCCGTGCAGGTGATGGCGGTGTCAAGGGCTACCGGATTGCCGCTCACTTCAAAGGTGAGGTCGCCGGGATGGACTTCCGCCAGCTTATCAGGCGCCAGGGCAGCGTGTGCGCCAAGTTGCAGCGCCAGTGCCTGCCGTTGGGGAAGTGGGTCGACTGCAGTCAAAGAAGCCAGCGGAAAGCGGGCCAGCGTGGCGACGGTCAGCAGCCCGACCACACCCAGGCCAATGACGGTGACATGCTCACAGCAGGGGGCGCCCATCCATGACGAGATTGACCGCAGTCTCCATGTTGGGCAGCAGGCGCAATACTCAGCCGGCAGGGTTGCGGGGGCTTTCAGAATGCTGCCAACGTCGCTGCAGAAGTGACTGGCGTGGGGGTGAAAGGCAAAAACGCGTTGGCCGATCCAACTGTCCTCTACGCCTGCACCGACCGCCGTGACACGACCTGCGCAGGCGTATCCGTATCGGATTGGAAATCCCGGCATTGCCTGCCCAAGTGAACTGAGCGCGGCGTCGACCGGGAGATCGGTTGGCGCCAGCCCACGATAGAAAAGCAACTCGGTGCCGGCGCTGATCGCCGATGCCTGCGTCTCCACCAGTAACTGGCCGGGAGCCGGGGCGGGAATGGCCTCTTCAATGACAACGGCGCAGAAGGGTCCGGTGAATTCAACGCTGCGGGCGATCATGCCGCCCATTCGACATCGCCCCAGACCATCAGGTCGGCGCCTGCAGGCACATACTCGACATTTGCGAGGTGGGGCAGAGCGGGGCCGCTGCCGTTCCGTGGCGGAATCGACATCGCCTGTAACCCGCCGACAAAGCGTGGCGCAATGGTCACCACTGCGAAATTCGCCAGGCGTTGCTCGATAAAGCTTGAGAGCACCTGGCGCCCACCCTCGACCATGACGCTGCGAATCCCATGCCCGGCGAGGACGCGCAGCAGATCCACCAGGTCAACCCGCTGAGCTCGATCTGCGGCCACTTTCAGCATCGTCGCCCCCGGCGCCGGTGCGCCATGCAGGGGAACGGTCGCCGCAATCCAGGCGCCGCGCGGATGATTGAGGACCTGCGCGTTAGGGGGCAACCGCAACTGCGAATCCAGCACCACCGGCTGCGGATCAGGCCCCGCGACAAGCCGCACGGTGAGCCTGGGGTCGTCGGCGATTACGGTGCCGACGCCAACGAGAATTGCATCATGCACAGCGCGCAGGGCGTGGGTGACGGTCATCGCCGTGCGCCCACTCAAGGTCAAGGGTTTCCCGGTCGCAGCCGCAATGCTGCCGTCCAGACTCTGCGCGTAACTGATCGTGACAAAGGGCAGCCCGCGCTCAGCCGAGTAGACCCGCGCACGGTCCCGCACGCTTTCCACCTTCTGCGCCAACTCTGAGAGGAGGTAGGCGCCGTCCAGCGTGGGCGGGGCGACGGCCGGCAACTGGAGCAGGTGGCGCATGCGCCTGACTTTGGTCTCCAGGTAGGCGGCGTTTTCCGCATGCACGCTGGACTCGACCGGCACCCGCTCGACAACCCGAATCCCCAATTCCCGGAGGTGCTCGATCTTGGCGGGGTTGTTGGTAAGCAGCCGGATGGACTGCACATTCAGGTCGGCCAGAATGCCGGCTGCCGCCCAGTATTCGCGTTCGTCCGCCTGATGGCCGAGCACTAGATTGGCGTCGACCGTGTCGTAGCCTTCATCCTGTAGATTGTAGGCGCGCAATTTTGCACCCAGACCGATGCCGCGACCTTCCTGGCGCAGGTAGAGAATCACGCCGCGCCCGGCGGCGGCGATTGCGCGCATCGCTGCATGCAACTGCTCGCCACAGTCACACCGGAGCGAGCCAAAGACATCACCGGTCATGCACTCAGAGTGGACGCGCACCAGGATCGCCTCGCCGCCTACAACGTCGCCCATGACCAGGGCAAGATGTTCCTTATTGTCGAGGGTATTGGTGTAGTGGCAGAGTCGAAATGATCCTTCTGGTGTCGGAATCCGCGCACAGGTCGTTCGCTGCAGTTCGAGGGATGCCACTGAGTCGGGTTCAACGCTTTGCATAGTCTTCACTCGTCACCAAGCCGGCCGCGCACACGCTCAACCGGGAAGCGGGTTTCATTTCGATCTAGTTTTTTGAAAATGGCATCGCTCAGGTCGATGCCGGTGCTATTGGCAAAGCTAAAGCAGTAGATGAGGACATCAGCCAGTTCATCGGCTACCGCGGCGCGTTCTGTCGCGTCCTCCAGTCGGGCAGTGCTTTCTTCGGGCGTGTACCATTGGAAATGCTCCATGATCTCCGCCGCCTCGATGGCGATGCTCATGGCCAGGTTTTTGGGCGAATGATAGCCATTCCACTCACGGGCATCGACGAATTCGGCCGTGGCGCGTGAGTGCGCCGATTGTTGTTGAACTGTCCACACGTCACTCCATCGCAATGCATCGCGTTTGATGAAACGTTGTCAATGCGCTATCGGGATTGGTGCTATTGTTTGAACGCAATGATCATGCCGTCGCGCACCGGCGCCAAAGTCGCGATCCAGGCTGGATCCATGGTCAGCATCCGCGTCACTTCATGCACGCCCAACGTGTCGGGCGTGGTGTCCTTTGGATTGAAAATGCGGCCATGCCATAGCACATTGTCGATGATGAGTAGTCCGCCTTGTCGCAACTTCTGGGCAATCACGGGCAGCGATGCCGGATAGCCGTGTTTGTCGATGTCATTGAAGATAAGATCAAACTGTCCTTCAGTCTGTTGTAAAGTTTCCACTGCTTCGCCAACGTGATAGCTGATTTCTTTCGCATAGCCAAAATAGCCAACTGCTGCGCGCCATCTGCGATAATTTCTCATCCCAAACCACATGATGCACCTCGCCGCCGCCGTTCTCTTGCACCGCACGCGCAAACCAGGCGGTCGAGTAACCGAAGCCTGAACCGAGTTCGAAGATGCGCCGCGCCGATGATGCGTGCCATCTGATAACAGAGTTGTCCGGCGACTGGGCCGATAATCGGGAAGTCGTGGGCGCGGGCATACGCCTCCATTTGCGCAAGCGCCGCCGGGCGCGGCGCCAACAACCCTTCCATGTAGGCCTGCACTTCGTCGTAATCGAGTTCTTTGGGCATGGGTGCACTCTTCTCCGGATTGTTGTTCCGATGATTCTGGACTGGATCATTCTGGGCTGCGAAACCGGCTACTGATGCTGAATCAGGGTGCGGGTTCTCGAACAGGGGCCTATGATACCAAATCAGGCCTGAAGCGTTTTTGTTTGTCGTAGGGGAAGAAATCGAGCACTTCGCCGGCGCGGTTGCGCTCTTGCAACTCCTGCCAGAATTCAGGGGTGAATAAGCCGCCATGGGTTTCTTCCATCACGCGCCGTAGCGGCGCCGGAAACCAGAGAAACCGGCGGAATTCCTCGGGGAAGATGTCGTTTTCGGACACAGAGAACCACGGTTGGTCGGACAGTTCGTCTTCGTAACTGGCCGATTCCGGCATGGTGCGGAAGTTGCAGTCTGTCAGCAGGCACAGCTCGTCGTAGTCATAGAAGACGACGCGGCCGTGACGCGTCACCCCAAAGTTCTTGATAAACAGGTCGCCAGGAAAGACGTTGGCTGCCGCCAGATCGCGGATTGCCTGCCCGTAGTCGACTACCGCCGCCTCGGCTGCTTTGAACCCCATTTCCTTGATATAAAGGTCCATCGGGTAAAGGCGTCGCTCCGTGTAGAGATGCTTGATGATGACTTTGTTATCCTCGATTCGCACAGTTTCCGCTGCAACAGATAGTAGCTCGTCCAGCAAATCTTGCGAAAAGCGCTCGCGATCAAACCGCAGATACTCGAACTCCTGTGCATCCACCATCCGGCCGACGCGATCCAATTTGAAGACAAGCCGGTAGCGATCGAGCACCTGGCTGCGTGTGGTGGTTTTGGGGGGCGCAAAATGGTCTTTGATGACCTTAAACACCATGTCATAGGAGGGCAGGGTGAACACGGTCATCACCATGCCTTTGGCGCCACGGGCGATTTCAAACCGGTCATTCGAATTGCCGAGATGGCGGTAAAGCGCCCGGTACCGCTCCGTCTTGCCGTGCTTGTTATAGCCAATCGCAATGTAGAGTTCAGCTGCCGGTTTAAGGGGTAAGATGCTGTTAAGAAAGCCCACTAGATCGCCAGGGGTGTCTGCTTCCACGTGAAAATAGGAGCGAGTGAAGCTGAATACCGTGCTCGCTTCGTCTTCCGTCAGCAGCACGGTATCGACATAAATGCCCTCCGGTGCGTGGATAAGGGGAATGATGAGTGGAATGAGGCGGTTGCGCTTCATGATCCGGCCGACAAGATAGGCGCCCTTGTTGCGGTAGAAGACGGACTTAACCATCTCGATCTGATCAAAATCGGGTGTGTCCCAAATCGTACGCAACACTTCTTGCATCACTGCGGCCACGCTGGCCGCATCTCCACCTCGATCCACGTACTTCGCATCAAACGCATAGTCGTGGCGAATCGTCTCGATGGTCGATGCGAGTGGCTGGTCATCTGCAATCGAATAGCGCCGCAAGATCGAGGAGTTGCCAGTTGGCACAGTGGTTACGCCAAACCAGACAAATTCGAGTTCTGGTTCGACGCCGACCGTCACCAAGATTCGACGCGTCACCGAGTTGTAGAAGGTCTCGGCGAGTTCAACGTCCGTACGCCGGCTAATCAACACAGCGTACTCGTGCTTGATCGCATGCCAGAGTTCCTTATCGAGGGTCTTCGGACCGAGCGCCAGCCGTAATTCTACAACAGTGTCCTGAAGCACCTGCTCATACAAATCCAATCGTTCGACCGCGTCCGCCTGCCAATGACGCCACTCACGCTTTTCAAAGCGATCGCGTGCGCGCCGTGTGATCGCTTTGAACTGGACGTGGTACTCGTCGAATGCGTTATGAATGACTTCTGCGGTCTTTGAAGCACTGAGTTGTGGGTTGATCGTCATGGCGCATCACGTCTTGAGGGTGGATAGAGCCGGCGCCACAACACCGCCCCAGGCGCCGGCTCCTTCATTAACGATTAGGAAGTGAATCTAGACTTTGTCCACTTCGCTGAGCTTGACCGCACGGTTCTCCAGTGAGGACTTTTTCGCGGCCATGGCCATCACGACCGGCACGCGGCCATCGATGCCGGTCACGGGCGTCGGCGTGTCATTGCGGACGGCGTCGATGAACGCGCGCATCTCATTGGCGTAGCTTTCCGTGTAGCGCTCCATAAAGAAGTTCAGCGGCAGATCGCGATGGACGCTTTCCGCGGTGCTGATGATGGCGCGGTTGGGGTAGTTGTTTTCGGTCGCAATGGCGCCGGCGCTGCCCAGAATCTCGACGCGCTGATCGTAGCCATAGACCGCGCGGCGGCTGTTGTCGATCACGCCCATCGTGCCGTTGGCAAAGCGCAGGGTGACAAGGGCGGTGTCGATGTCGCCTGCTTCCAGAATGGCGGATCCACCAGATTGCCGGCGGCGGCGTAGATCTCCTCCACCTCACTGCCAATCAGGAAGCGCGCCATGTCGAAGTCGTGGATGGTCATATCCATGAACATGTCGCCAGAACCCTTCACGTACTCGATGGGCGGTGGACCCGGGTCGCGGCTAATGATATGCAGCAGGTGCGGCGTGCCAATTTCGCCGGTTGCGACGGCCTGCCGCGCACGCGCAAAGTTGGGGTCAAAGCGGCGGTTGAAGCCGATCTGCAGTTTGACGCCTGCCTTCTCAACTGCATTCAGTGCATGGTCGATGGCTGGCAGGGTAAAGTCGATGGGCTTCTCGCAGAAGATGTGTTTGCCCGCCGCAGCGGCTTCCGCAATGATCTGCGCATGGGTGCTCGTCAGCGAACAGATGATCACGGCTTCGACGGCTGGGCTTGCGAGGACGGTCTGGTAGTCCGGCACGGCGAACTTCACGCTATAGTCATCGGCACAGCGCCGGGCGGCAGCCTCGTTGACGTCGGCGACGAGTACGAGGCGCGCATCCGGCATCCGACGCTGGATGTTTTCGGCATGGACACGCCCAATCCGTCCGGCGCCGATCAGGCCAAGGTTCAGTGGTGATGTCATATAAATGCTCTCTTTTTATTTTTAGAAAAGGAGGAAACGGGATTCCGAAAATGACTCTCGTTTCCTCTATTTTATCGCAGGTGGAGCACTAATTGCGAAGTCGAGCGGCGATCATCTCCATGTCCATTCGGCTTACTCGGCGTCAAGGGCGCGACGCCTGACCGCGTCATATCCGTCGAAATCATCGAGAATGAAGTCGATCCAGCGATCCACCAGTTGCTGTGGCGCCTCCAGGTGAGGTGAATGTCCGATGTTGCGAAACACTTCCAGATTGCTGGCGCCTGGAATCGCAATGAGCGTGCGTGTGGTGGCATCACGATCCACGATCACGTCCTGATCACCCCCCTACCAGGAGGGTCGGCAGGGTGAGCTGCCGGGCGTCGGCAAAGCGATTCCACTGCGCTAGCCCGCGTGCAATCTCGGTAAAGGCGGCCGGGGCCATCTGTTGGGCGTCATCGACCAGCTCATCCAGCAACCGGCGATTTGCCGGCGAGACCTCTGGCGTCCGCCAAAGCGATGGTGCAAGTAATGTCATCGCTTCAGTCAGCAATTGGCGATCAGTCTTCATCTCTTCAAGGAGTAGGTACGTGTCGATTGGGGTAAACACGCCTTCAACGGGCGCCGTATCGACCAGCGTGAGCGTGGCTGCGCGTTCAGGATGGGTGAACACATACTCCATCGCCACCGCACCCGCGTTTGAATGTGCCATCAGGTGAAAATCAGCTAGATCCAGCGCGTCGACCAGCGCTGCGACATCGGCCGCCAGACTGGCGACTTCATACCCTGCTTCTGGTTTGTCACTTTGTCCGCAGCCGCGCTGGTCCGGTGCAATCGCAAGGATTTCCGCCGGGAGGGCAGCCATGAACTGCTCCCACCAACGCCCGGTGCCATAACTCCCGTGGAGCAGGACAAGAGGAACGCCGTCGCTGTCGCCGCTAATCCGGCAGTGCACGCGAAGACGCGCGGTCTCGATGTTGAGTCTTTGCTGCTGCACCATTTATCGTGCCATCCGTTTGTCTGCTTCGGCCTGGTCTGGCAGAAACAACAGCAAGAGCGCAGCGGCGGCTTCGGCCGGATGCAAGCCCTCGACCCGGCCAACCTCTTCTTCGCCCAGGATCAAGCCCCCCTGCACCACGACGCCATCCGGATCGACCCAGCCCAGATCGCCGCCCTCAAAAAGCCCGTGGCTGGTGATGCGGCCGCCTGGCGTCACTGTCCCCAATTCGCGCTCGTCGCGGCTCATCTGGCGAAAAACTCGCCCTTCACGGTCGACGCGGCCAACTTGCTCGCCATCACCATGCCGCAAGGCAAAGATCTTCAATTCTGCGTCAACCCAACCCACCCGGAATTCGGACTCCCCGTCCTTGCTACGGGCGTAGATGATGGTGCGTGAGCTTGCTATTGCGTTTGCCATCGTGTCAGCTATCTACCTCAGCGCGGGCGCGCAGCCTCGCGTACGTGCTGCATCAGGGCCGGATTGGCGGCGCTGAAAATGGGTTCCGTCCTACCTAGATAGTCCAGCCGCTCTGCCGGCAGCGGAAAGATCGGCTCGCCTGACGTGCGGGTCACGATGCCGCCTGCCTCCTGTACGATGAGCACGGAAGCGGCCAGGTCCCACACCATGGGCGTTGCCTCGATGCCGGCCAGGGCCGTGCCGTCAGCCACTTTGCAGAGATGGTAGGCCGCGCTGCCGAGGATGCGTGCCTTGAGCGGCGTTTTGAGTTCGAAAAGCCGTTCGGTGCGCGTGCAGCGCATGATCAACTGCTCGTCGTCAGCCTCTTGCACCTGGGCTGTAGTGATGGGCTGGCCGTTGCCACGCGGCGCCACTGCCCTTGATGGCGCTGTAGAGTTCGTTTACGAGCGGGAAGTTGAGGACGCCAACGACCGGATCGCCGTGCCAGAGCAGCGCGATGCTCACGCCCCAAAGGGGCACGCCACGGGCGAAGTTGGTGGTGCCATCGATCGGGTCGACAACCCAGGTGAACGCAATCGCCGGGTCATAGGCGGTTGCCTGCTCTTCGCTGAGGATGGCATGGTCCGGATAAGCCGCATGTAGTGCGGCCGCGATGCTGCGATCAATCTGTTCATCGGTGGCGGTCACCAACGTGCCGTCCCGCTTGCGTCGCGCCTCGATCACGCCAAAGCTTGCTGCGGCAATGCTGCCGGCCTCGCTCGCCAGCTTCAGTGCCAACGCCCGATATTCCGCCCAATTCCCATGTCTGTTCGCACTCATGGCCCGCTCGCCTTTTTGTTACCCTACTGCCCTTGTAGCAGAGATGTGATGCACGTGTTGGTTATCGTACCTGCATCTACGAGGAATCTCCAACCGTGATGCAAGAGCATGTTGAAATGGACCTGACTGAGCACTCGGATTGTCACCAACCCTAAGGTGTGGTAGAAGATGTATTAACTACCAAACATTGAAACTGGGTTCGGCAACCGATGAATTCTCCACGATCTCCACGTTCGGCTCGCTTCCTTGACGTGATGAAATTCATCGTGGTTGTTGCGCTTGCGGTGCTGGCGATTTTCCTGCTGCTCGTGCTCAGTTGGCAACAACAGCAGGCCCAGTTGCCGGACATCATCCAGACGACGGTCGTCCCCCAATTTACGCCCGCAAACTTCGCCGCCGCACCGCAACTTGCCGCGCCGGTTGGCGAGTTGCCCGCCGACGCCGTCACGTTACGAGGCTCGGCGCTGCCTGGGCATTCCGTGCAGGCGCTAATCGACGGCAAGCCCTTTGGTCGCGTCCTGGTCGATCCGAGTGGAGCGTGGGACCTCACCGGCGCCTTGCCCGCAGCCGGAACGTACCTGGTCCGCCTGCAACTGCTTGACGCCCTGGACGAATTGATCGCACAAGGTGACTCGATTCCACTCGCCGTGGCGCCTGCCGCAGGTGCGCTGGCGCCGCCGGTCATTCGCGGGATGGTCGCACTGGACGCGGCGCCGCACGGTGGTGAGGGACTCATCGCAGGGCCGATCGTGGTGACCGGCACTGGTACGTCCGGTCAAATTGTCGAAGCCGTGATCGCCAATCGCACCGTGGCCACTGCGCCTGTGGGCGCCGGCGGCGTCTGGACAGTCACCGTCGACGTGCGTGCACCGGGGATCTATCCGCTCACTGTGCGTGCACTGGATGAAAAAGGTGGGGTGCTTGGCGCATCCGCACCTGCCGTCCTGCGCGTGGACGCGCCAACTGTGCCCATCGTTGCGGTGACCAATACCCCGGAACCATCGGCAACCCCCACGGCGACCGCCACGCCGGCCCCTTCGCCTACACCAGAGCCCACCAGGGCGCCCCCGGTCGTTATGGGCCTTTGGGTAGATCCAGGCGCAGCCGATGCGCCGCGCCTGGTGTTGAACGGCACAGGGGCGGCCGGCGACGACCTTCTGGTTGCCATCGACGGCACGGTCGTCGCCACCTCCACGGTAGACGTACAGGGCATTGGCAGGTGACAACCACGGCGCCCGCCGCGCGGCGGTGGATGTCGTGATCTCCACGGTGGGGCAGGGCGGGGCAACGTCACAAAGTATCACCATGACGGTGCGTTTCGAGCCAACCGTCACGCCAGCACCCACATCGACTCCGACTGACACGCAACGCCGACACGAGGCAACGGCGACCCACACGCCGGCACCAACCGATACCGCAACTGCAACGGCAGCGCCGTCAACACGCCGCCGCCACAGCAACACCAGCACCCCCAACGACCTTCCGCCACCAACCTCGCCCCCCACGGGCACAGCGACACCTACGCTGACGCCAGCGCCAACCGCGACGGTGACACCGCCCCCACCGCAACGCAAGCGCCACCGGTGATTTTGACGGCTGCGGCGGTGCCCGATTCGCCCCGCATGTTGGCGATCTCAGGGTCGGCCGCGCCCGGCGCAATTGTCGAGCTTTTGTTAAACGAGCAGAAGGCCGGCGTGACCGTCGCCGATCCACAGGGTGCGTGGCGGCAGGTCGTTGAGTTGGCATCCACTGATCCCTACAGCCTCACCGTGCGCTCTGTGGATGCATCGGGTGGGATTTTGGCCGGTGGCGCCGCACCGTGGCGCGTTGCAGCGCCGACCCCCACGCCGGCGCCTACCGCAACACCGTCGGCAACACCGGTGCCGACGGCGACTGCACCACCGACGGAGACGGCCACGAGTACACCGACCGCCTCGAGCACTGCCACTTCGACCAGTACATCTGTTCCCACCGCCACCCAGACCGAAACGCCCGTACCATCTGCGACGGCAACGAATACGGCAACGCCATTGCCGACCGCAACCGATACCCTTCGCCAACCGGCACCGCAACGGCCACCGACACCTCGACCCCGACTGATACCCCGGCGCCGACGGCAACTTCGACGGATACACCGCTCCCCACCGCAACGGCGACGCCACAGCCAACGGCGACTGGCACGAACACGCCCACTACGGCGCCTACCAATACGCCGCTACCCACGGCGACGGCCACAGAAACGGCGACACCAGAGCCAACCCTGACTGATACACCGGCGCCGACCGCAACAGCGACCGAGACGGCAACGTCCACGCCGCCACCCACGGCAACGGATACAGCGACGCCACTACCGACAGCGACCGAGACCCCATCGCCCACCGGTACTGCGACGCCAACTGACACCCCTATACCGCCGCCAACGGCAACGAACACACCGGTTCCAAGTGCGACGGCGACACAGACCGCAACGGCGTTGCCAACTGCCACCGCGACTGCGGCTCCGACAGAGACATCTACAGTGACACCCGCCCCAACGGCGAGCGCGACAACGACGCCAATGCAGGGAGGGGTGCTGACCCCAACGCTGGAGGTAAACAAAGCTGCGGTGCTGCCGCTCGTGGGCGCCGGCGATCAGGGTCCCAACACCGCAACGTCTGGCGCAACCGGGGTCCTCTCCGGAACCGAAGTGCTGAGCGCCACAACGACCCCGCGGCCGGGGACTGCGGCGACGACGGAGCCAACGTCCACGCCAACACCTGATCCCACAGCGACTGCCACGCCCAAGCCATTGCCGGCTGCGACCGGCACGAACACACCCACCACGGCGCCAACGGCTACATTGCGCCACGGCGACGGCGACGAAGCAAGTCGAACCGCCAACCGCCACGAACACAGCGGTTCCAACCGCAACCTCCACGCCAAAAACAACGTTGCCCCCAACGCCAACAAATACTGCCCCAGTGGAGCCTGAGCCAACGGCAACCATGACCCCGGCCCCCACGTCGACGCCGACTTCTATGGCGGTTGCGTCGAGTCCCATCACCGCAACCGCTTCCATCACGCAAACCGTCACGGTAACCGCCGAAACCGCAACCGTGGCATCAGCAGCGGCAACTGCGACCGTTGCACCGGCCGCAACGCCGACGCCAAAGCCGACTTTGCAACCGAGCCCGACGCCTGCGGCAATGCCCGCTGACGGTGACCCCGACGCCCAAGGTGATCGAAACTGCCACGGCTACTTCGGCGCCGGCCGCAACGGCGGCGAACACACCCGAGCCGACGCCCACTACAGCGCCAGGCGCCACGGCCACCGCTACGGCGATACCGACAACTGCGGCGCCGAAGGTAATCGTTACTGCCACTGCAACGCCATTGCCCACTGCAACGGCGTCGGACACGCCTGTGCCTGCGCCCACGGCGACGGCGATACCACCAACTGTGACAAACACACCGGTTCCAACCGCAACGCCAGGCGCAACACCCACCGAGAAACCAACGGCCTTGCCACCGACGGCCACGAAACCCGTGGCGCCAACGGCAACCCCGACAACGAGGCCAACCCTGGCGCCGGCTCCCTACTGCCAGCACGCCGAAGGCCGCAACGGCGTCCCAACCGCGCCGACGCAACAGACACGGTGGTTCCCCGGCGACACCGACAGCGAAACCAACCTTGCAGCCGGCGCCCCGTCCGCCCGCCGCAGCAACTGCAACCGGCGTTCCCACTTTGGGCAGCGGTCCTCGGCGGCACTCCGGGCGGGGTCGGGTGCTCTGAAGCATGCGGCTGGAGTCCACGGCAGCAGCAGGGACGCCGGCGACGATTGTTGCGTCATCCCCAGTTGCGACCGCTGCCTCGACGCCAGCGCCAGGTGCTACTGCGGTGACGACCGGCATTGCAACGCCAACCGCGATATCGACGGTGACGACGGTCGCTGCATCGCCAACTACAGCCAGCACCACCACGCCTGACCCTGCACCAACACAGGCTGAGGCGCCGGTCGCGGCAACCACTGCCACACCGGAATCGAGCACTACGCTGCCTGCAAGCACACCCACGAATGCGAGCAGCGCGTCGCAGCCCACACAATCAACTCCGGCGCCTGGTGCGCCCGAAACTGCCACACCGGAGGCGACGGCGATCGCCGGGCAGCCGGCTGTTACGGTGACCCCTGCGTTGACAGCGACTGCGTCTAGCGATGCGGCAATCACCCCGGTGCCGTCGATCACGGAGACTGCGGTTGTATCGGCGACGGCTGGCATCGCTGCGCAAGCAACGCCCCGCAGCGCAGTGGAAGCAACTGCCACGGTGGAGACTGAAAACCTGGGGACGGGGACCGAAGAAGACGGATTGGCGCCACCCGTGTCACCGGATGATCTACCTGCCACCGGGGCAGAGGTGGGCGGGGGAGCCACACCGCTGCTGGTGGCGTCGGCCGTGGTCGGCCTGTTGTTGGGGTGGACCTATGTGTCGCGTCGCCGGTGCAATGACCGGCACTCGTAGAAATCAGTACAAATCGTCAGTCAACCCAGCTTCGAGTTCATCCAAGATGTAGTGCCGGGCCGTCGTCTCGAGGCGCTTGTGTCCCAGCGCCTTCTGCGCCATGCGCAGATTCTTGCGTGCCAACTGGGTGCCGACAAAGCGTCGAAAATCGTGGGGCTTCACGTCATCCATGCCATTGCCGCCCGCATACTTGCGCACCACACGCCACACCGAGACCACCGACATGGCCCGGGTTGATGCCCGCTGGCCACGGCCGTCAAAGGCGGTAAATATGTAGTCGCTGGTGACAGGGCGGGCCTTGAGCCAGGCCGCAATGTGTTGGAAAGCCTCGCGGCTTAGCGGCACTTCACGCCACTCCACGTCATTCTTACTCAGCACCGAAACCACATAGCTGTTGCCTTTGGGCTTGATCTGTTCTTGTTTCAGCCCGGTGATTTCGCTGACGCGCATCCCGCTGCTGGCCATCGTGGCGAGCAGGGCGGTGTCGCGGAGACCGATGAGCACCGCCACATCGGGGGCATCACAGACCTGACGCATCTCTTCGGGTTCGATGCGCACGCGGGACTTGGCCTTGACCCGATTCTTCAGCGCTGCGATTTTGACGCCGTTGACGTGGTCAAACGCGGCGGCGAGTTCGACGTCGACGTACCCCTGGGAGGCCGCTTCACGCATTAGCCGCTTGACCGCACTCAGCATCCGGTTGATGGTGTTGGGGCTCATCTCGGTTTCGTTCGCCAGGTGGGCGCGCCAGCGGGCGAGGGTGACCGGGTCGATGGCGGCGAGGAACGAGCCTGCATAGGCCATATAGGTGGCGAAGTCCCGGCGGTACATATTGATACTGGACGGCGCCAGTTGGCCGGCCAGGATGCTGGCATCAAAGGTGGCGATCATCGCCACCTTTGTTTCGTTGCTTGTGCCGTTATTGGGAGGGCAGGGGGCATTCCCTCGGTATCTAGTAGTGGAACCTTACGCATAGTCATCACTCCGTTTTGCATTCTGACCTTAGCTTATCATAATTAAACTTTACTGTCAAGTAGTTTATTTAACCTATTTCGGAGCTGGGGCATATTTTTGCCGTTTTGCGCCAAAAGAGGGGGGCGCTATACTAGCTGCTTCCTTAATCGATGCGCCATTACACCCAAGAAGGGCTGCGGAAACCCTCGGCCCGAGTGCTGATCCTCGTTGCTTCCGGCCGCAGCCCGCCCGCCGCGCGCCAGATTCGGCCGTCCCTCTGCTCACGGCCGGCCGTTGCGCCCCTCCCAGAACGTCGTCGTGTTTGTGTGCGTGCGGCGTAGGATTCCGGACTGAAAGGAGTCTGTCCTAGTGAGCGACCGGAGCGGGAATCCAGGGTAAGCTGGTCCATGTAGCCCCAAATATTCGGCTATGCGAAGATTCCTGGTCTCCGGACCTGGCAAGACCAATAGCGAAAAGTAAGAGTCATTTAATTACGCTATTTTTCGTAAAAAGTTGCGGCCACGTAGCGTGGGTGACGCGCAACCGGCACAACGAAGCCGAACGCAACCGCCAAATCCAGCACGACGAGACGAACATGCAACAGAAGCGCACGCAGCCAGCCGCCAACAGCATCGCAAACGCCGCCAAGGCAGCAAAGAGTGATGCCCGCAGTGCCGTGGGGTTCGGAGACTGGACGGTCGTGGCAGGTTACGAGCTGATCGAGAGTTACACTATACGAAAAGATCCCACCGCAGATCTACTCGCAAGCGTCATTGATAGAGCGCTCGCATTCGCCGGCTAGGGTGGTTTAAAGCATCGCATAATTGCACAACCTTGCTATGCGAAAATATGTTGGTTGCGCTGCTCACGCATTGGCAATTGACCGATGATAATTGACGATTGCAGCTAGTCTTCCCCTACCTCGGTTTGCCCCTCACGCGTTCGGTTGGTACACTTCGTGGCGCTTCACATCCAGCACACGCACGAGAGGACCCGCACGCATGCACGCGCCCGCAACGCCCAACCGCCCCCTCCTGATCGCCGCCGATCTGGAAGGTGTCTTTTTACCGGAGATTTGGATCGCCGTCGCCGAACGCACCGGGCTGCCCGAACTGCGCCGGACTACGCGTGATGTGCCGGATTATTCCGCCCTGATGCGGTATCGAATGGACATTCTCGAGCAGCACAAACTGACCCTCGCCGATATCCAGGCCGTGATCGCCACCATGGACCCACTGCCGGGTGCAGCCGCCTTTTTGGATGATCTCCGGCGACGTGCCCAGGTCGTCATCATCACCGATAGTTTCTATGAGTTCGTGACGCCCTTTCTCCCAAAGCTCCACTACCCTGCCCTGTTTGCTCACCAACTCGAAGTCGATGCCCGCGGCATGCTGGCCGGCTTCCGGCTCCGCACCGACGACGGTAAGCGCAAGGCCGCCGAGGCCTTTCGTGGCCTCGGCTTCCACGTGATCGGCATCGGCGACTCGTACAACGATGTCCGCATGCTGGCTGCCGCCAATCAAGGCATCCTCTTCCGTCCGCCCGCCAACGTCATCGCCGAGTTCCCGGAATTCCCGATCGCCCAAAGCTATGAAGATTTGAATTCGTTGATTGATGGCTGACAGCCAGGTGCGCAGGCAGGATTACAGAATCAAAGCCAATCGTTTGCTATGTTCTTTATAGTGCACAACGTATATTTCACATCATTTCATCCATTCAATGCCCGGCACGGCAAGAGTCACGGCAGGAAGGATCCATAAACCGATGATTAGCGAGACTTTACAAAAGGCGATGAACGCCCAGGTCACCAAGGAATTCTATGCGTCGCAGCTCTACCTGGCGATGTCCGCGCACTTTGAGGCGGTCAACCTGCGCGGCTTCGCGCACTGGATGCGCGTCCAGAGCGACGAGGAGCGTGGTCACGCCCTGCGTTTCTTTGACTATGTGCTGGAGCGCGGTGGGTCCGCCGAGTTGGGTGCAGTGGACGCACCACCGGCTGAGTTTGGCGCCCCCATCGAGATCTTCAAGGAGGCGCTGGGCCACGAACAGAAGGTGACTGCGTCGATCAACGCCATCTACGCGCTGGCGCTCAAGGAAAACGACTACGCGGCCCAGGCCTTCCTCCAGTGGTTTGTATCCGAACAGGTCGAAGAGGAGGCGAATGCCACGGAAATGATCGATCGGCTGCACATGGCCGGCGACAACAGCGCCGCGCTGCTGATGCTCGACAGCGAGGTAAAGGCACGGGCGTGACGCCGGTCGGCATTTTCTATGGCAGCACGGACGGCGCAACGGCCCGGATTGCGCAACTGATGAAGGAAAAGCTCGAACAACTGCTCGCGGGAGAACGTGAGCCGGACGTCGAGCTTTTCGATATTGCGCAATCCGGGCTTGCGCCATTCGCCCGTTTCGAATGGCTAATCCTTGGCGTGCCAACCTGGAACACGGGTCAATTGCAGCGCGACTGGGAACGCGTGCTCCCTGAGTTGGCCGGCATAGATCTGCCTGGAAAACGCGTGGCGATCTTCGGTCTGGGTGACCAGGTGGGCTACCCTGCGACCTTTGTCGACGCGATGTTCTTTGTGGCTGACTATGTGCGCACCGCCGGCGCAGCACTGCTTGGCGCCTGGCCCATCGACGGCTATGAATTTGTGAATTCGTGGGCGGTCGAAGACGGGCAGTTCCTTGGCCTGGTGCTGGACGAACACTCGCAAGCCGATCTGACGGCCGCGGGTTGAGCGGTGGTTGCAGCAGTTGATCGTCGAGTCAGGCGAGCCTTCATTGACAATTGACCGTTAACGGTTGACAATTGACCGTTGACAATTAGTTCAAGGACAAACGAGTATTTTGAGGTGACGTGTGACGGCATCTTCGCAGCCGCCGGTTCCTCCCCCGCCGCTCAGCAAACGCGATTCGCTCTGGGCTAATTTTATCAGCCCGATCGGTCACGTCCTGGCTTTCTTCTATCCACTCCTCGCCATTTCGACGGGAGCCCGGGCGATCTACCAGCTCTTTTTCAAACAAGGGGTTACGAACTATCTTCCCGTCTACTTGACTGCGATCGCCGCCGGGATCTACCTGGTGGCTTCCGTCGGCTTTGTCTACCGCCGGCGCTGGACCTGGTGGCTCTCGGTCGTCCTGTTGGCGATCGAGACGCTGTTTGCCATTACAGTTGGTGCGCTCAGCATCACGCAGCCGGAAGTCATCGGTCACACCGTCTGGAGTCGTTTTGGCATTGACTACGGCTTCCTCCCCATGTTGCTCCCTCTCTTCGGGTTGATCTGGCTCCTTTGGCCGCAGACGATGGAGGCCTACGGCATCCGTCGCAAGCCCACCAGCACAGGCGCATCCTCACCGGAAACGGGACTTTGATGGAATTCGCACCTTCTTCGCCGCCCGTGCGGCCAGAATCAACCGCGCGGGTTGCCATCAAGGGCAAACGACTCGGCGCGCCACGCTTGCTGGTGGGCATTGCCAGCATGGTTGGGTTGGCGATGCTGCTGCCGCTTGCCTATTTGGTCCTTCGCACGCTCGAATTGGGGCCGGCTCAGATCGTCGAAACCATCTTCAGCGCCCGCATGTTGCAGGTGACGTGGAATAGCGTGTTGCTGGCGGCGTTGGTCACGATGATTTCGCTGTTGATTTCGGTCCCGCTTGCCTGGTTGACCGTACGGACCGATCTGCCCTGGCGAGGCATGTGGAGCATTGTGCTTACGCTACCACTCGTGATTCCCACCTACGTTGGCGCCTATGCGTTGGTCAGTATGATGGGACCGCGCGGCATTCTTCAGGGGTGGCTGGAGCCTTTGGGGGTGCAACGCTTGCCGTCAATCTACGGTCTCCCCGGTGCGGTCTGGGCGCTCACGATCTTCAGTTACCCCTATCTGTTTCTGAGCCTGCGCGCCGGGCTCTACAACCTGGATCCTGCACTTGAGGAGGCGGCGCGCAGCCTGGGGCTTGGTCCCTGGCGCACCTTCTGGCGTGTCATTCTGCCTGCGCTCCGCCCCGCCCTGGTCTCCGGCGTGTTGCTACTCTCACTCTATGTCCTGAGCGACTTTGGCGCCGTCTCGCTGGTGCGTTACAACAGTTTCACCCGCGCCATCTATATCGCCTATCAGGGCAGCCTTGACCGCAGCCAGGCGGCGTTGCTCTCACTGGTGCTGGTTGCGCTGACGATCCTGCTATTGGTTGGTGCGCGCACGATCCAGGGTCGCCACCGCTACCATCGCACCGGCAGCGGCGCGGCGCGGCGGCAGCGCCCCATCAAGCTGGGTGCATGGCGGTGGCCTGCGCTCCTGCTCTGCGTGGCCGTGGCAGGTGCCTCATTGGTGTTCCCGATCGGTGTGATTGTTTACTGGCTGGTGCGTGGGCTTGGCTCCGGTGAAATGGTAGCGTCGGTCTGGGTTGAGGTTGTAAACAGCGTCTACGTCTCCTTCTTGGCGGCGGGTGTGGCGGTGCTTGGCGCCATCCCGGTGGCCTATTACGCCGTCCGCTATCCTTCAACCTACAGCGGTTGGGTCGGGCGCGCAGCCTATCTGGGCTATGCGTTGCCCGGGATCGTGATCGCCCTGAGCCTGGTATTTTTCGGCGCCAATTACATCCCGATCCTGTACCAGACCCTGGCTATGCTGATTTTTGGCTATACCGTCCGCTTTCTACCGCAGGCGTTGGCTATGCTGCGCACCGGGCTGCTCCAGATCAGCCCGCGGCTTGAGGAAGCCGCGCGCAGCCTCGGGTTGAATCGCCGGCGTACGCTCGGGCGCGTCACCCTACCACTGCTCCGACCCGGCATCTGGGCAGGCGCCGCCCTGGTCTTCCTGACGACCATCAAGGAGTTGCCGGTGACCTTGCTGCTCAGTCCGACAGGCTTCACGACGTTGGCCGTCGAAATCTGGTCGGCGACAAGCGAAGCGTTCTATGCCCGCGCCGCGGTCCCTGCCTTGCTGCTGGTGGCGGTTTCGGCGTTGTCGATCTTCATTATTCTGGGGCAGGAGGAACGTGCACAGCTATGATGGCGAACCCTGACGCGCCTGGCATCCGACTCGAGCAAGTCGTCAAGCGCTTTGGCGACGTAGAGGCAGTCAATGGCGTTTCGCTCACCCTGCCCCGGGGTAAACTGCTTGCGCTGCTGGGGCCAAGCGGCTGCGGCAAGACGACGACGCTGCGCCTCATTGCCGGCTTTGAGGCGCTTGACAGTGGGTTGATCGAGATCGGCGGCACGCCGGTCGCGGATGGCCGGCGCGCCCTGCCGCCGGAAAAGCGCCGGATAGGCATGGTCTTTCAAGAGTACGCGCTCTTCCCCCACCTGACGGTCGAGCAGAACATCCGCTTTGGCCTGCACCACTACGCAGGTGATCCCGTCCAGCGCACGTCAACCGTAATGGAATTGGTTGGCCTCGATGGCCTGGCCAGGCGCGCGCCACACGAACTGAGCGGCGGCCAACAGCAGCGCGTTGCGCTGGCGCGTGCGTTGGCGCCGGAGCCAGACGTGGTGCTGCTGGACGAGCCATTCTCAAATCTGGATGCCGGGTTGCGTGTCCGGGTACGGGCAGAGGTGCGTACGATTTTGCAGAATGCGGGTGCAACGGCCGTCTTTGTGACCCATGATCAGGAAGAAGCCATGAGTATGGTGGATCTGGTGGCGGTGATGCTGGGCGGCGCCGTGCAGCAGATGGCGACGCCGCAACAACTCTATCATCAACCGGCGACGCGTGCAGTGGCCGAATTCATCGGTGACGCCAATTTCTTGCCCGGGAGCGCCCACGGTCAGACCGTCGAGACCGAATTGGGGCAGCTATACCTGCAGTTCACCGGTAGTGGTCAGATGGATGTACTGGTGCGTCCGGAAAATGTCACCGTGAAGCCCGCGCCGGCTACCTCAGGCGCAAGAATCAAACGGGTGCTCTTTTTTGGTCACGATCAACTGGTGACCGTACAGTTGCCGTCCGGCAGGCTGCTAGACGCACGGGTCAGTCCGATCTACAATTTCGCCATTGGCCAACCGGTGAATGTAGCTGTCAACGGTTTGGTAATGGCTTATCCTCACTAACGCAGGAAGAAGGAAACAAAATGAAAGTTGCCGTTGGGTCAGACCATGCTGGTTTCCCGCTCAAGCCCATCGTCGTCGACGAACTACAGTCAATCGGCGTCGAAGTGACCGACAAGGGCACTTATAGCCTGGATCGCGTTGACTTCCCCGATTTTGCAGCGCTGGTGGGACGCGCCATACAGAACGGTGAAGTGGATCGCGGTATTCTCATCTGCGGCAGTGGCGTCGGCGTCTGCATTGCGGCCAACAAGATGCATGGCATTCGCGCTTCGGTCACGCACGACACCTACAGTGCGCATCAGGGGGTCGAGCACGATGGCATGAATGTCATGTGCCTTGGCTCGCGGATCATTGGCGAAGAAGTTGCGCGCGAGTTGGTGCGTTCGTTTATCGGCGCCGAATTCCAGGCCGAAGACCGTTTTATCAACCGCGTCAACAAGATCGCGGCGCTTGAGGCAGAACGATAACCAAGCCAGAAATCACCAGACAAAGACAACCAAGACGATGCTCGTCTCGTGGCTGCGACTCGCCGCCGCCTTGGAGGCCAGGGTCGACAGTATGCTAGCCACACCAGGAGATCATGCAATGAAACGTATGGCGCCGCCGAACCTCTTTGTGGTGTTTGGGGCATCGGGGGACCTATCCAAGCGCAAGTTGGTTCCTGCCCTTTTCCACCTGGATACGCAGGGCCTCCTCAGCCCCGGCTTTACGGTGCTTGGGTTTGCGCGTACGCCGATGAGCGACGAGGAGTTTCGCAACGTCTCGCTGGACGCGCTGCGTAAACATCATGCGACGGAACGCGAAGGCGCCTTCCCCGAAGCGGCTGCCGCCGAATTTGTACGCCGCCTTTATTACAGCATGGGCAACTACGACGAGCAGGCCAGCTTCGATGCGTTGGCGCAGCGTGGCGGAACTGGATGCCGAGCGGCCAACGCAGGGCAACCATCTGTTCTATCTGGCCACACCACCGAACGTCTTCATCCCGATCACGCAGTTGCTGAAGGATGTCGGCCTGGCCCAGTCGGCAGGCACCGCCTGGACGCGTTTGATTATCGAGAAGCCTTTTGGACACGATCTCGCCAGTGCGATTGAATTAAACCAGCATCTGCAGGCCGTGCTGCACGAGGATCAAATCTTCCGCATCGACCATTACCTTGGCAAGGAGACGGTGCAGAATATCCTGGTCTTTCGTTTTGGGAATGGCATCTTCGAGCCGATCTGGAATCGAAACTACGTGGATCACGTCCAAATCACGGTGGCTGAGGAACTTGGTGTGGGCGCGCGTGGCGGGTACTACGACCGATCTGGCGCCATCCGCGACATGGTGCAGAACCACATGATGCAATTGGTCGCCCTGACCGCCATGGAGCCGCCGGTCGCCTATGACGCTGAATCCGTGCGCAACCAAAAGGTCAATGTATTGCGTTCGTTACAGCCGATTGACCCGTTGGAGGTCAACAAGTGGGTCGTGCGCGCCCAATATGGGGCGGGCCAGGTTGATGGACATGAAATTCCTGGCTACTTGGAGACCGAGGGCATTCCGGCCGGGTCCACCACCGACACGTTCATCGCCTGGAAGCTTGAGATTGACAACTGGCGGTGGAGCGGCGTTCCATTCTACTTCCGCACCGGCAAGGCGCTGCCGACCAAGGTGACGGAGATTAATGTGATGTTCCGGCGCCCGCCGCTCATGTACTTTGACAGCCGGCAAAGCCGCCGTCAGAAGGTACGCAACGTCATCACCTTGCGCATTCAGCCTGACGAAAGCATCATCCTCAGTTTTGATGCCAAGCGACCGGGGCCACAATTGGATGTGGAACAGGTGAGTATGGACTTCACCTACAGTCGTGCGTTTGACGGGCAGATCTCTGATGCCTACGAACGGTTGCTACTTGATGCGATGCTCGACGACCGCACGCTCTTCATCCGCAAGGACGAAACCGAGTTGGCCTGGGATCGCGTAACAAATGTGCTGGAGGGGTGGTCGATCCAGGAAGAGATTCAGCGCAAACGCGGCAAGCGGCTCTTGCTGCCGCAATATCCGGCAGGCACGTGGGGACCGACTGAGGCCGAGGAGTTGCTCTCACGGGATGGTCACGTCTGGCGCAACCCATTCATGCCGGCAAAGCCGGAGCCGTAAAACGGCCTGGTTGAGACTGGATGATTATCGTTTTCGCGGTGCTTTGCCGTGGTCACCATGCATCAGTGACTCATTGATAAAGGTGAAACGCGCAACTTTGCCGTCAGCGTCGAAGTGCAGCGCCAGCAGCCAACCATAGACGTCGTCCGGCCATTTTGCCGGCAATTCGCCTTCCGGCGCACCCAACGCGTGGGCGAGTTCCACGATGTAACCGTGGTGCCAGCAAATCAGCGTGTCGGCGTTGTCGTATTTCGGATGCGAAAGTACATGTGTGGCAAGCGCCGCATAATCGGAGTCGGCGTGCCGGTCGTGAATTTCCAGGTTGGTCGCGAGCGCGAGCGGCATGACCGTCAATTTGGGGCGCTGGCTCTCGGCGCTGTCGGCGGCGGCCACCATGCGCCGGATCTGGATGGGTTGCCCGTCGAGTGCCAGGTTTTGAAAGTAGGCAACATAGGCGTGGGCACGGGCGCGACCGGCCGGCGCCAGGTTGAAGTCGCTGGCGTCTTCAGGCTTCTCAGCATGCCGGATCAGAATGACGGTGCTGTTCTTAGGCATTGTGCTGCTCCCAAACAGATCAATTCGCCGGCTGAGGTTGCACCCGCTGCGGCGGTTGGCGTTGCCCAATCCAGAAAATCAGGGCGCCAGCCAACAGGCTGACGGCGCCTGTCAGCAAGACAACTGTCCCATTCGTGGCGTCCCATAAAATGCCCCCGGTGATGGCGCCTAGCGCCCAGCCCAGACCACCTTGTGCGGCGCCAACCAGCGATTGGCCCGTGGCGCGCAGCCCGGGCGGCGCCGTCTCGTTGGCGAAGGCGACAACCGCCATCCAGAAGGCGCCGAACGAGAATCCAATCGTCGACATCATCACAAAGACGACCGGTAGGGATGTTGCCACCCCGATCGAGCCGTAGGCGATGGCCAGTCCAATCAAACCAGCAATGATGAGTTGTGCAAATCCAAATCGTGCCAGCAGACGTGCACCGATAAAGAAGATCGGGATTTCAGTCAACGCATTGAGCGCAAAGGCAAACCCAATGTCGCTTTCACTCGCGCCCATGGCTGCCATCTTCAATCCGACGAAATTGATGAAGCAGGCCGCGCCGAACCCCATCAGGATATTCATCAGCAGAAAACCGACATAGGCACGCTGGCGCGCCAGGGTCCGCAGTCCAGCCCAGAGGTGTCCCTTTTCGCCTTCAGCGAGGTGCGCCATCGGCAACAGAAAGCTGAGGCCTGTGCACACAACCGCCAGCAACAGGCCCTGCACCACGAAGATGTTTGAGAGGGTGTCGGGCGTCAGCAGGCGCCCCAACAGGAGACTCGCCGCAAGAAATCCGATACTGCCGAAAAGGCGCTGCTTGCCGTAAGAATCGCCAGTGATGGCCACGGTTGCCATCACTGTGCTATCAACGAGCGCCATCACCGGGGTGCGAAAGAAAATCATGGCAATGACCAACACGAGCATCGGCCCGAATCCGGTCGTCCAGATAAAAGGAAAGGACACGAGTCCCGCCATCAGCACGCAGGTTGCCAGCACCAGGCGATGGATCTTCCAGCGATCGGCGATCCCGTTCCAAAAGGGATTGGCTGCCAGCGAAATCATTGGGGGGATGCTGCCGAGCAAGCCGATCTCGGTTCCAGAAAATCCGCGCGACAGCAGAAATAGATTGAAATAGGGCGCCATCGCACCAAGAGAGGCGAAAAAGGCAAGATAGTAGAGTTTTGCCACCCACAGCCGCGAGCCACCTGTCTTGGCCGGAGCGACTCCAATATCGATAGGTATCGCGGTCTGCTCCATGGCTCGATCGCGCGCTCACTTTCTCTGAGAGTTTGCAACTTCATTGATGACAAGCCAGGCGCTCGCCACCTGGGTGACGCAAATGGTCACGATAGCGTATCGAAATTGAATGCGCAAATCCGGCAGCCGCACCCACCGTGAAAATGGCGCGCTTTTGATGGAACCTCGCCTCTCTGGCATAATGCGTCTATGTTCGGTTTTGCACCAACAATCCGGCACGTAATCGGCGCAACGTTGCGTCCAAAGAGAGGCAACCATGTCAAAGCATTTTCCACCCCCCTTTTACCGCTGGCGTCCCCATCCGTGGCACGGGCTCGAAGTGGGACCGAACCCGCCGGAACTTGTGCATGCCTACATTGGAAATCACCCCCTTCGATCTCATCAAATACGAGATCGACAAGACCACGGGCTATCTCCGCGTCGATCGGCCGCAGCGCACTTCTTCCCAGCCCCCCGCGCTCTATGGCTTCATTCCGCGCACCTATTGCGACCAAAACGTGGCGCAACTGGGCGGCGCCGAACAGGGTGACGGGGATCCGCTGGACATTTGCGTCTTGAGTGAACGTCCCGTGAATCGGTCCGAAGTGATCGTCAATGCCCGGATTGTCGGTGGGTTGTATGTCAACGACCATGGCGAAGCCGACGACAAGATCATTGCCGTGCTGAACAACGACAACGTGTGGGGCCACGCACGGGACATTACCGATCTGCCCGACATTCTCATTGAACGCCTGCGCCACTACTTCGCAACGTACAAAATGATTCCGGGCCAAGAGCCGGGTCTGACCGTTGACCGGAGTTATGACCGCGAGCATGCCTTGCGCGTGGTCGAAGCCGCAATGCAGGATTACTTTATCGAATATGGCGATTAGAGTCGTGCGCGCGCGGCCGGAACAGGCCGGGCGCCTAACCCAAATTGCACATGCCGCCAAGAGCTACTGGGGCTATCCGGCCCAGTGGATTGAAATGTGGCACAACCAATTGACGATCACCGGCCCATTCATCCTCCAGAACAGCGTCTATGTGGCCGTCGATGATGATGACGCGGGCGATAGTGCGGGTGAAGTTGGCTGGGTTCCACTCGGCTTCTATGCGCTGTGTGGCGAGGTGAGACCGTAGCCCTCGAACATCTCTGGGTGCAGCCGCGTTCACTGGGCGCCGGCGTCGGTCGCTTGCTGTTCGAACATGCCGTGCGAATGGCCGTGGACGCAGGGGCCACATGCATCGAAATCGAATCGGACCCGAATGCGGAAGGCTTCTATCAGCGGATGGGCGCCCAAACGGTGGGTGAAGTCACCTATGAGATGGCAGAACAGCCGCGCCGCCTGCCACTGATGGTCTATCTGATCGAAGGGGTGCTGCCGGCGCCATCCACAGGGCCTGAGACTACCCTATGACGGCGCACCGCGAACAATGGGAAGCGCGTTACGCTACCGGTTCTACCCCGTGGGATACGCAGATCACGCCGCCTGAAGTGGAGGCGTTCTGGGTTTCCGACCGCCTCGCAGCCGCCGGCGTCGCCCTGGATATCGGCTGTGGCCCCGGCACCAATGTACGGTTTCTGGGCAGGCGCGGGTTACGGGCGATCGGCTTCGATATTGCCATGCACCCGCTCACAACCGCCGCGGTGCGTCTTGTCGCTCAGGAACCGGAATTGGCGACACTGTGCCATTTCGCCCAGGCCGATGTCACAGTGTTGCCGATCGCGGCAGGCGTCGCCAATTACATTCTGGATGTAGGCTGCTCCCACGGCATCCCCGCGCCGCGCCGGCGCGAATTCGCTGCTGGCATTGTCAGCGCGCTGTGCCCGGGTGGATACTATCACCTCTATGCCTTTGACAGCGTGGAGCGCCAGGATGCTGACGGGCAACTGATTGGGTACGCGGCGGGTGAAGTGGCAGCCCTCTTTACGCCAGGGCTCGAATTGGTCGAGGCGACGCAGGCATCACCCGATCCCAGGCCGTGTCATTGGTATCTGCTGCGCAAGTGACCTTGAAAAAAGGGGTAGCCCGCAGACTCGACGCCGCGGGCTATCCTGAACATATGGAGATGGAGGCTGTCGATCTTACGCAGCGACGCGAAGCACAGCCCGCATCACGCCGAAAGCAACCGGTGCAAGGCCGGCGCCGTTGCCGGGCTGCAGGTGGAGACCTCCGGCCGGTGATGGGGATGTTGATTCAACTTTCTGCTGCGTTTCAATACTCTGTTCCCATGCCGGAAGGAGCGTCAGCAGCAAAAGCAACGTGCAAAACACAACGATCGTGATGACTGTTTGCATTTCACACCTCCATATCTAGGTATGATCGTAATCCTTTCCAGCTCGCAACTCAATGCGACAAATGTTAGAATCAAGGCATAGGAAGGCACAGGTAAGGTCATGTTGCGGATCGCCCAGACCACCACGGAGTGGTATCAATCGACGATCTCGATGCCACCGCGCCCCGCGGGATGCACCTCATTACGGACTGGATCGCACGCGAATTGGAGAGTTATCCTCCCCTAACATGTGGGATCTGTCACCTGTTCTTATTGCACACCTCGGCGTCTTTGGCCATCAACGAGAATGCCGATCCCGAAGTACGCGTCGATTTGGAGTCGCACTTCGATCTTCTGGCGCCAGAAAATGCGCCACATTATACGCACAACTATGAGGGACCCGATGACATGCCGGCGCACATCAAAACCATGCTCATCGGTCCCAGCCTGACCATCCCCATCACGGATGGACAACTGAAACTGGGGATGTGGCAGGGCATCTATCTTTGCGAGCACCGCAGCCATGCCGGTCCGCGGCAGATCGTGATGACCGCATGGGGCGCAGTAGGTTGAATCGGCTTTCTTTCCGAATCAGGAACTAGTGACAAGATGAATACGAACACGACATCTTCCAGCGAAAAACTGGGTGGCAGCCTGACCGGCATCCGGGTTGCCATCACCCATGATAAGGAACAGGCACGCGATCAGAGCGAACTCTTTACCGCTCTCGGCGCGGAAGTCTTCTTTTACCCGAGCATCGAGATTTTGCCGCTCGATCAGGAAGGCGACCTGGACGTGGCTTTGCGTGAAGCAATCGCCGGCAAGTACGACTGGCTGGTCCTGAACGACGCCGACACCGCCCTGGTGGTTGGTGAACGCATGCAGGCGATTGGTGTGGATCCGAACCAGATCCCCCGCCGGCTTAAGGTCGCCACGATCGGCTGCATGACGGAGCGCTATACGAAAGAATTTATGGGGCTGGACTCGGCTTTTGCCCCCGATATTTACGACGTCGACTACGTAGCAGCAGCCCTGAAACTCAAGCCCGGGGTGCGGGTCCTCCTCCCACAATCATCCGTGACACGCATGGGGTTGGCCAAGGTGCTCAACAACACCGGCGCTGAGGTGACCGCCGTCAACGCCTACCGCACCGTCATTGGCAAAGGGGGCGATCCCGTGCCATTGCTGCTGTGGGAAGGTAAGATCGACTGTGTCACCTTCACCTTCCCGACGGCCGTGCGCTACTTTATCAAGCGCCTCGAATATGAGGGCGGCACCCTGGCCATGTTGGACCACGTCTGTGTTGCCTGTATTGGTCCGATCACCACAGCTACCGCCCGCGAACTGAATCTGCACGTTGATGTCCTCCCCGATCAACACACGATCGAGGGCCTGGTGAATGCCGTCGCCGCGTATTTCCAGGAGACGTAGCACTTCTTTGTGTTCTCTGTGCTCGTTGCGGTCTTTTTCTTCTTGTCTTTCCTTGGCGTCTTTGTGGCTTGGCGGGAGGGTTTTGTCTTTAATCCTCACCCCTCCCGACTTGTCTCTCACCCGCCCCTCCTGTATAATCAGGAGCGGAGAGGTCGCATAGTATGGCCTAGTGCGCGGGCCTGGAAAGCTCGTAGAGTGAAAGCTCTCGAGGGTTCAAATCCCTCCCTCTCCGCTGGATTCGTGTGTTTTCATCGCTTCGTCAGGCGCTGGGTCCTGTGCGGCAGAACACCGTGAACCCCGCCAGGGCCGGAAGGCAGCAACGGTAAGCGGCTCGTTCTGGGTGACACGGGAGAGCCTGGTGGCCTGGCGGAGCGGTGAAAGCACACGAATCTTTTTATAGGAGGGCGATGCAACGTCTTCCGCGCAATCGTTGCGGCGAAAGTTGCTTTTGCGACGTCGCCCCGGACTTCTTAATTCTTGTCGAGGTAAAATGATATCCAATTGGGTCAACTCAGATGGGATTGGTCCCACCGTCTATTTGGCGCGCCACGGCACGCCAGACTGGAACATGCGCGAGATTCGCTATGACATCCCGCCTGGACCACCGCTGGTGCCACAAGGCGAGACCGAGGCGGGTAAACTGGGCGAGTTTCTGCGCGATCAGGGTATCTGCAAGGTCTACGCCAGCCCGTTGGTGCGCGCCCACCGAACGGCGGAAATCGCCGCGGCGCATTCCAAGCTCCCGGTCACCGTGCTTGAGGGTGTCGCCGAAATGCGGCGCGATGAGTCCGATGAACAGGTCTACCAGCGCTTTAACCCGGTCTTTGAACGCGTCTGGGCAGAAGCGCAGACGCACGGCCCCATCGTGATCGTGAGTCATGGCGGCCCCGTACGGGTGATGCTTGATCGGCTGGGCATCCAAACGGACTTTGTCTGGCACTACCGGCGCCAGTTTGACAGCCAGAACCCGCTGCCCCCCGCCGGTGCCTGGGCCGTGACGCGCTCGCCAGAGTTGGGACTCTGGGAGGCTAAACTGGTCTTTGCGCCAGTTCCTTTCACGGACTACTTGCCCGCGGTCCAGTACGTCTGAAACCGTTCATGCAGCCCATCATCCAATACGGGAGGCACACATGACGAATCGCACAACGAACTTTTTCAGCAAGTTGCAGGCAGCCGTCAGCCGCAACCGCAGCCTGCTCTGCGTCGGGCTTGACCCTGACCCCACCAGGGCGCCGGCCCGCTACCGCAGCACCTCTGGTGACCCGGCCGAAACCATCCTGACGTGGAATCGCGCCATCATCGAACAGACCGCAGACCTGGTTTGCGCGTACAAGCCGAATATTGCCTTCTATGAAGCGTGGGGTGTCGCCGGGATGGCGGCGCTGCGCGCCACGCTGGCGTTAATCCCCCAGACGATTCCTGTGCTGCTGGACGCCAAACGCGGTGACATCGGCAGCACGGCGGCCGCCTATGCCAGGGCAATTTTCGAGGATCTACAAGTCGATGCCGTGACGCTCAGCCCCTACCTGGGGCAAGATAGCATTGAGCCCTTTGCGGCCTATGCCGATAAAGGCCTCTTCGTCCTGTGTCACACCTCCAACCCCGGCGCTGGGGAGTTCCAAGAACTGGAGATCTCTGACTGGCGCACCCTGGATCGCGAGCCAAACCAGCCACTTTACGTCCATGTGGCACGCACGGCCACCACCTGGTCACCCAACGTCGGGCTTGTCGTCGGGGCCACCTTCCCCGCTGCCATTGCCGCCGTGCGGGCGGCGGCGCCGGACGCCTGGTTCCTGGTGCCGGGTATTGGCGCCCAGGAGGCGATCTGGAAGCGACCCTGGCGGCCGGTCTCCGGGCGGACCGGTCGGGCGTCATCATCAATGCCAGCCGCGGCGTCGCCAATGCGGACGACCCCGCCGCCGCGTGACGTTACGGGATGACATCAACCGCGCAGTGGCGCAGCCCGCACGCGCCTGGGTAAGGCACCAACCAGTACCCCGCTGGCCCGCGCGCTCACTACCGATCTCTTCAACCTGGGGGCGGTTAAGTTTGGTGCGTTTACACTGGCCAGTGGCATCCAATCACCGATCTACGTTGATCTTCGCCTCCTGGTCAGCAAGCCCTCGCTTCTGGCCAAAGCAGCCACTGCCTACGCTGCGATCCTGGCCAACATTCCCAGTGACCGCATTGCCGGTGTACCCTATGCGGCGCTGCCAATCGGCACGGCGGTAGCCATTGAGGCTGAAAAGCCGCTCATTTACCCGCGTAAAGAGGTGAAGGCGCACGGCCTCGGCAAGGAGATCGAAGGGGTATGGGCGCCGGGGGATCGGGTCGTCATTATTGAAGACCTCATCACCAGCGGGGGCAGCACCATCGAGACTGCCGAGAAACTACGCGCCGCCGGGCTTGTGGTCGAACATGCCATCGTCCTGATTGATCGCGAGCAGGGTGGCGTAGCAAACCTCGCCAAGGCAGGAATCCAGGCCCACAGCGTGTTCAAACTCAGCGAGATGCTCGATATCCTGGTTGAGTTGCAGTTGCTTGACGATGCCAAACGCCAGGAAGTGCTCGCGTTCTTGCGCCAGCCACGGTGAACCCTATGTCAAACCTTGCGACGGAGTTCTTAAATCGGACTTTGGTCACGCCGTTCGTACTGGCAAGTGGTATCTGGGGGACCACCGCCAGCCTGTTGGAGCGGGCAGCGCTGGCAGGTTTCGGTGCGGTGACTGCCAAATCGTGTGGCCCTACGCCACGCGCCGGGCACGTCAACCCGACGTGCCTGGATTGGGGACACGGCTTGATCAACGCCATTGGGCTTGCCAACCCGGGCGCGGTGGAAGAAGTGGCGCTGCTCACGTCCGCGCGTACGCGGCTGGAAGCGCTCGGTGTCCCGTTGATTGCGAGTATCTTCGCCGGTCCTCCTGCGGAATTCGGCGAGGTTGCGCGCATCATTGCGGCGGCAAAGCCGGACTTCATTGAAGTCAATATCTCTTGCCCCAATGTCCATTCGGAGTTTGGTGAACCTTATGCCGGGGATGCCGACGCCGCAAGCGAAGTCACCGGTTTTGTCACGGATGTGGCAAAACCGGCTGGAATCCCGGTCATCGTGAAGCTGGCGCCAAACGTATCCAGTATTGGGCGCATCGCGCGCGCCGTGGTTGCAGCGGGTGCGGATGCACTCTGCGTGGTAAATACGATGCCCGGCATGGTGATCGATGCTGAAAGCGGTCAAGCGATTCTGGCGAACCGGACCGGTGGGTTGAGCGGCCCGGCCATCAAACCGATTGCGCTCAAATGCGTGTATGATGTGCGCCGCGCCTGTCCCGAGACGCCGATCATCGGCACAGGTGGCGTATCCACTGGGCTCGATGCCGTGGAGATGCTCATGGCCGGCGCCACCGCGGTTGGCGTGGGCAGCGCGGTCTACTACCGGGGCGCGAAGGCGATTACGACGATTCGCACCGAGTTGGAGAGTTGGATGGCGGCGCATGGTGTGACGGACCTGGATCAGATCCGCGGCGCCGTCCATCGTGAGCGCATCTACCCCACCTCGCCCAGCGGTGCACCGGTGCCGGCGGCGCACTGATCATATCCCCCCCAGTGGAATAGGAAGAATCCTCCCGCAGGGGCGCAGAGAAAAGCCGGAAAAGATGCCTCATCGCGCCAGGGAAGGCATGTAGTTACCGCTGGGTGCACACGTCAAGTCGACAGTAACGGTGCGCTCAACCGCCTGGCTGCCCACTGTTGAGCGCACGATTAGATCTGCCCGGTCGAAGTAGGCGTCAGTCAGCAACGCCGGCTCAAGGGTCAACACCACGGTAGACGGCAGTGTATTGGTCGGTGACACGGCGTTAACCACCCACGCCACGTCGGGATGGGGCCACGCAACACTCCCCGCCGCATCGATTCCCGCCGCAATGCCAGTCGCACCCGCGCTGTGGGGCGTCACCTCTGCACTAAATTGCGTTCCCCGGCGTTCCGCCGATGACGGTAAACGTCATGGTCGTCTGCACCCCAAGGGGCGGACAGGGAATCGCCACGACCGCCTTCTCCGCTGGACGCACGACCAGTCCATCCTTCACAATCACCAGCACCGGAATCGTCAGCGGCACATTGGCAACGCGCCGTTGCGTACTGTTCACGACAATATTAGCGCCGTACGTGATGTTCGGCAGCAGTTCCGACGCATCGACATAGACCGTCATCAGCGCCGGTGTGGTATTCGTATTGAGTGACCAGTGCACAAACGAGACGGGTGGCTTGACGTCCACGTAGAAAGTGATCGGCTGGGGAGAATTCGTACTGTTGACGAGTTGCACGATCGTTTCGGCGGTCTTCGTCCCGGCTTCTACGTCTTGGTAGTTGATCTCTTGGTTCTCGTTGCCAACGGCGAGGGTGTCCGGCTGGGCGCTGCCGTTCAGATCGAGGTTGCCCATCGCGATCGTCAGCCCGTTGCTGCGCAACGTGTAGTCGGTCGCCTCGGTCGTCGTGTCCGGGCTGTTGAATACCCGCAGTTGTGTCGGGCTGATGACACCGATCTCATCTTTACCATCGCCATCGACATCACCGCCGGCGCCATAGCGAAAGGCATTCGCCGTGTCCAGGCAGACCTCAAAGGTAGTTGGCGTATCCGGGCCGCGGTTGCGCATGATCAATTGAAATGGCGGCGTCGTATACGGTGCAGAACAGGTTGTCGTGCGGTTGGCGAAGCGCAGGAAGAAGACCTCATCGTCACTGCTGCCGTCTGAAGCAGAACCGGTGATGTTTGCCATGAACAAGTGGCGCGGCGCCGGGTTGAAGTCGCGCCCGTAGACCTCGTCAAATCCGTCGCGGCCGTTGTAGCGCCAGACCAGCAACGTAGGCAACGGGCGGTCGGCCGTCCGGCCCAGGGCCAGTTCTGGCAGGGCGCTGGTTGGGTCGAACTGGCCAACGACAGCGCTCTGCCACGGTTTCGTATCGCTCGCATTGAAGTAATATTCGAAGAAGGTGTTATTCACCAGCCGATAGACCGACAGTCTGCTCTGGTCCTCATCGATCAAGACCAAGTTGTCGATGCCGGTGACTTCAAGATTACCCGATGCAATATCGGTCCACATGTCATCATTCCGCATCTCAGCGAGCGTGGTCCAGGCCGTGCCGTCGACTGGATCGTTTGTCTGCGTCAGGATCACGACTTGCGCATTGGGGATGGCGCCGCCGGCTTCCGGAGGGTCATAGACGTAGACGATCTCTTGCCCGGGGTTCTCAGGGTCAAATTCGCCGGTGAGGATCAAGGTGGGTCTGCCCGGCAGGGAAGTCCGGTAGAGGATCTTCCAGTACAGATCGCCAAAACCATTGTCCGGGTCGACTTCACCCGACGTAATGACCGGATCGTAGATGATGAGTTGAAAATCAGTGTCGCTCTCGCTGATCGCAACGATCTCGGCATCGCCATCATTGGTGAAGTCACCGAGCGCAGCATTCCGCCAGCCACCGTCCGGGCTGTGCCAGATTTCTTTGTAGCTCAGCGCACCGCCCACCACGGCCTGCTGGAGTGCCCGGATGACACCCTCCGGGTCGATATAGACAATTTCGTCCCTGGCATGTGCAACCAGCAGCGCTGTTGCCGGCGCGGCGTCGGCCGTAGACGGCAGGAGGTCGCCCCCCACCACAGCCAGGATCACAAAAGCCCGCAAGACGGCGTAATGCAGCATTGCTCGGTATAAGCGGAGGTTGGTGCACCAGATTCTTGCATTTCGCGCCATCTTGCGAGCTTTCTTAGGAACGCTATGCCTTGCCCAGCACCGCTGCCAGTAAGGCCATCCGCATGTACATCCCGTTGCGCATCTGCCGGAAGTAGGCTGCGCGCGGGTCATTGTCGATTGCGTAGCTGATCTCATTGACGCGGGGCAGCGGATGCATCACGATCATCTTCTGCTTGGCCCGTTCCATCAAGGCCGGATCGACAACGTAGTGGTCTTTCACCGCCTCATACTGCGCCAGGTCGGTGAAACGCTCCTTCTGCACGCGCGTGATATATAGTACATCGCTGTCGCTGATGCAATCATGCACATCTTCGGTAATCGTGTACTTGTGACCGCTCGCCTGGACAACCTCCAGAATATCCTTGGGCATCTGCAGGATGTCGGGGCTGACAAAGACGAATTCGACCGGGTAGTTGGCCAGCAGCTTGGTGAGGCTATGGACCGTGCGACCGTATTTTAGATCGCCCACCATGGCCACTTTAAGCCCGCTTAGGGTGCCTAGCGCCTCGACCACGGTGAAGAGATCGAGGAGCGCTTGCGTGGGGTGCTCGCCCACGCCGTCGCCGGCGTTGATGACGGGTTTGCTCGCATAATGCGCCGCGGTAGCCGCCGAGCCAACTTCAGGGTGACGGATGACGATCACATCCGAGTAGCACTCCAGCGTGCGGATGGTGTCGGGCAGACTCTCACCTTTGCTGACCGAACTGTATTGCACGTTGTTGATCGGGATCCCTGCCCCCCCAGGCGCAGCATCGCGGCCATGAAGCTTGAGCTCGTGCGCGTGCTTGGTTCGTAAAAGAGGTTAGCCAGAATCTTGCCGTGCAGGAGGTCGGCACTACCGAAACGTTCGACCAACACGCGCATTTCGTCGGCGACATTGAAGATATAGTCGAGATGTGCGCGATCAAATTGGCTGACGCTCAAGATGTCCTGGCCGTAAAAGCCGTTGTCCACTTTGTTGGCTGCCATCCGGTCCACAAGTTTTGTTTTAGGTGCCATCATCATTCTCCTATTGAATCGTATCAGAACTCAACATGACCCCCAGAAGAGAATCATGCATTTTCGACGCGCCCTTACTCAGGTTGTACAAACAAGACACGGCCGCTGCCCGGCTCTGCCAGAATCTGCCCGTCGCCGTAGACACGCACCCCGCGTAGAACAACCTCCTGGATCCGCCCAACCAGGTTCATCCCTGCAAACGGGGACCAGCCAACACGTGTCAACAGTTGTTTGTTCGTAAGTACAAAACTGGCATCCACATCCACATCGACCCACGTCTCGGGCTGTTCAGGCAATCCGTAGATGCGCCGTGGGTTGTTAATGCAACGCCCAACAATGTCTTGCAGCGTCAGCCGGCCCTGGTGCACCGCCGTCAATAGCAGTGGCAACATCGTTTCGACACCCGGCACGCCGGGCGGCGGGTTGGCCGGCGCTTCTGCCGCTCCCACCCCTTTTTCTTGCAACGTATGCGGCGCATGATCGGTTGCAAAGATGTCGACGTAAGCCAGGTTCTCCCATAGGGCGGCAACATCATCAGGCGTCCCCAGCCGGGGCCGCATATCACCCAGATTGCCCAGCCGCCCCAGGTCGTCGGTGCTCAGAAAGAGGTGGTGAGGCGTCACTTCGCAGGTGACGTTGATGCCATGTTCTTTGGCCTTTCGGATCAATTCGATCTCGCTGCGCCGGCTGACATGGGCAATGTGCAACGGGACGTGGTAGAGATCGGCAAGCGCCAGGCACGCAGACAACATGAGATCTTCCGCATGCACAGTGATCGGGCCAAGTCCACCGGCCCGATCGTGGGTGCGGTACCCCGTTCCTTGTGCGGTTTCAGCCCAGGTTCTGAAGAGTTGATGGAGGAGGCTAAGTGTGTCTATGCGAAGGCTACCAAAGGTGTCACTCACATAGATCTTCACCGCACAGGCTTGCGTTGCGACTGGGAGATAGGCGTCGGCGTAGGTAGTGGTGGCGCCAACAAAAAGCCCGACATCACAAACAGCTTTCGCTGCTGCGAGCCGGGCCTTTTCTGCCAGCCGCTCCGGGGTCGCCGTCGGCGGGATCGTATTCGGCATGTCGAGCACTACCGTTACGCCCCCTGCCAATGCTGCCGCCGTCCCTGAGTAGAAATCCTCTTTGTGCGTATATCCGGGCTCGCGCGAATGCACATGCGCATCCACCCGCCCAGGCAGGCGCAATGTCGTCATTGGCTGCTCCTAACAAATTCGATGTTCGATTTGTCACTCATTGTAGCTGTCGCCGCCCGCATCCGACAAAACCGTATGCGCCACTTCGCTCGATTGTCAGCGTCGCGTCATGTCCCGTTATTCGTCTCACTGGTACAATGGCGATGACAACTCTCTCTCACCGCGTACAAAGGAAGGTAACTATGAGCATTGAACCGCGAACGATGAGCCCCAAAGGTGGCGCCCCGGGTGGCGGCAAGGGCAGCAATATCTCGCGCCCCTTGATCATTCTGCTGATCATCGTGGGCTTCTTTGTACTGCTTGCCATGCTTGCCAGCGTCTCCCGCCAATTCTTCTATTTCTTCGAACAAATCAACCAGGACGAAGTTGGCGTTCAGTTCGAAAGCGGGCGGATCAAGAATGTGGTTGGGCCTGGTGTCTACAGCGACACCGGGCTGTTTGTGGATCTCAAGCGCGTTTCGAGCAAGGCCGTGCCCTTTGAGGTCGAGGACGCCGAGCTCATCACGCGCGACAAGCAGCGCATCGGCCTCGTGGTCACGGGCGATATCTTCCGCCCGACCATGGCTGAGAGCCAGCAACTGCGCGACCTGTGGCCGAAGTACAATGCGTTGTTTCTGAATGACGAGGCCGCGAGAAACCAGGTCATCGCGCGGGCGCGCCAGGCGATGAAGGTGTGCGTAGGTGATCGCAACTTCGACGATGCGGTGATCGGCACCGGCCGCGATGTGCTACGCGACTGCATCGATGACGAACTCGACAAACTTTCGCTCGATTTTGGGTTGAACACAGCCAATGTCGCCGTACCGGAAGTGATGCTGTCGCCCGAGGTGCAGATCGGATTGGACCGCATTGTGCAGTTGCGTTTGGAGACGGAACAGGCACGGCAGGATCAACTGAAGGCGCAGGCCCAGGCCAACGCCGAACAGGCCCGCCAGGAGGGCGAAATTCGCATCGCCCAGAGCCGGATTCAGGAAGAGTCGCGCCAACAGATCACGTTGTCGCAGTTGAACGAGGACAAATTGCTGTCACAGAAGGCGGTCATCGAGGCCGAGCGCGCCAACGAACTCGCACGCGTTGAAGCAGAGCGCGCCATCATCGAAGCGGAGAAGAGCAACGAGTTGTTGGGCGCCCAGCGCGATCTCGAAATTCAGAAGGCGCGCCGTGGCTGCCATCGAAGCCGCGAAGGCCGACACAGCACCTCAGGCTGCCCTGGCGGCGATTCTTGCGAGCAACCAGGGATTACTCCAACTCCGCGTTGTCGAAGCCAATGCACAGGCACTCCAGAAGGGCGACAAGATTATCTTCACGCCCGAAGGCACCACACCTACGCTCGTGTTGCCAGGACCAGGCATCGTGCCGACGGTCGATACCATCTCCGCAGCACAAGACGTGGGGCGCAAGCGGCAGCAACTGGCGAAGGACAGTAAAGAGGCAGAGAGAAATTGTGCGTAGCCAACGGTCAATTGACCGTTGGCTACGCACAATTGACTATTGATTGTATCCCGTATGACGCAGCACGAAACACGAGACCGTCACTATGTCATCCGATCGCCTAACCCATCAACTCCAATTCCTCATCGAAATCGACCAACTGAAGCGCGTGCTGCGCCGGACCAGCATCATCGGCGGTGAACGCCGTGAAAATACGGCCGAGCACTCATGGCACGTCACCCTGGTCGCAACGGTGCTGGCGGAACATAGCAACGCACCGATTGACCTCTTCCACGTACAGAAGATGCTGTTGGTGCACGATATCGTCGAAATCGATGCCGGCGACACCTTTGCCTTTGACGCCGTCGCGAACCTCGACAAGGAGGAACGCGAGCGCGCCGCTGCGAAGCGCATTTTTGGCCTGCTCCCGCCGGACCAACGCGACGAATTCTATGCGCTCTGGGAAGAGTTCGATGCTCGTGCGACGCCGGAAGCCCGCTTCGCAAATCTGGCTGACCGTCTCGTACCGGTCTTGCAGAACTACGCCAATGATGGCGGCACCTGGCGTGAGGCAAACCTCGATCGCACGGCGGTCAACAAACGGCTATCCCCCATTGGTGACGGCAGCGAAGAGGTGTGGGCGTACGTTCGCTCCGTGCTCGACGCAGCCGTGGTACGCGGCGACATCCTGCCGTGATCGCCACGACCGGCTACGTGATTCGCGTCTGCAGCGCCCCCACCTGCAGACTTCGCTTTCCGATGGCGACCCATGAGCGCCTCGGGGATCGGTGCCCGGCCTGCGGCGCAACGACCACACTCGTGCATACGCTGGCTGCTCCGGCCGAGAACACCATGCCAAAGTCAAGTGTCGCGCGGTCAGCACCCCCGCTGACCGTCCTGCTCGACAACGTGCGCAGTCTCTTCAATGTCGGCTCGATCTTTCGCAGCGCCGACGGTGCGGGAATCGCGCACCTCTATCTCTGTGGCGTCACCCCACCCCCGCCAATCCAAAGTTGGGCAAGACCGCACTTGGCGCTGAGCAAACCGTTGGTTGGAGCCATCACAACAATGCCGTCGATCTGGCACTTTATCTGCGGGCACAGGGTTGGCGACTCTGGGCACTTGAAACGGGTGCAGGCGCAATCTCCATCTTTGACGCCCCCCCGTTGGACGCGGCCACCGTGCTGATCGCGGGCAACGAAGTCACCGGCATCGACCCCGATCTGCTGGCGCTGTGCAGTTGCACACTCTCGATTCCGATGGTTGGGCGCAAGCGCTCCCTCAATGTGGCAACTGCGTTTGGCGTCGCGGCGGTCGTGCTCAACCGGTCGTGAGACTCTGCAATGTGGTTCTACGGTCAATCTTGCCTGTTGGCGTCTCGGCAAAGTGGGGTGAATAGAGGATGCGTCGCGGGGCAAAGTAACGGGGCAGCGACTGGCTCAACGACCAGCGCAACTGCTCTTCCGTGTCTGTGGCCAGTGGCAGCCCTTCAATGACCAGGGCGACGGCCTCACCTAAGCGCGTATCCGGCACACCGCCGGCGAACATTCGCTTGCCGGCGAGCCCCAACTCCGCCTGTTGCGCGGCCAACTGTGCAAACGCCTCGTCGACCACCTAGATCTGCACCTTCACGCCGCCGCTGTTGATGATGTTGTCGACGCGCCCGATCCACACGAAGCGGTTGTCCTCTTGCAGATCTACGAGATCATTGGTCTGCACCCGCGCGCCCGCAGTCATGGGACCCTCGATGAAGAGGCAACCGCGGCTGTCAAGACCCAGGATCACCCCCGGCAGCGCCACAAAGTCGGCTGACTCGTTGGGGCCATTCAGGCGTTTCAGTGCGATATGGGTGACCGTCTCGGTCATGCCGTAGGTGTGATAGACCGGGGCGCAACTGGCGGATCTGGTTAGCCAACGTTGCGCCGATGGCGGCGCCACCCACCAGGATCGCCTTCATTCCTTCGAGCAGGTGCCGGGTGCGAAAGGCACGCGTCGTATCTTCGGGGAAGCAGGAGTCGCTGCTGGCGACCAGAGCAACATCGAGTAGAGTCTGGAGTTGGAGCGGCACAAAAGCCGCAAACTCGAAAGCAGCGTCATCAGGGAGCGCAGCAAACGGATCAGACGAAGGCTCAACGACCGTCATCGTCATGCCGAGCACCAGCCCGCGCACGAGCATCATCCGGCCGGCGATGAACTGGGTGGGCAGACAGATCAGTGCCCGGTCGCCCTCCGCCAGTCCCAACGCTGCGCCAGTGGCGCGTGCGCTCGCCTCCATCTGGGTGCGAGTCAAGGTGATCGGTTTTGGTGCGCCGGTCGAACCGGAGGTGTGGACAACAAACTCCTGTACACCGCTTTGCCACTCCTGGGCAAAGTCCAATGCCGCCTGCGCATTGGGACCGGGTGCGCCGGCGATTTCCAGTTGATCTTTTGCCATTGAGTGCTCTGTTTCACGATAGGTAAGCGACGTAGCATCACGCATAAGATCACAGTATAGGCTTACTCCACCAAATCTGCTACAATCTCCCCAGTCGCGCTTTTTCCTCGAACACGAGACACGCTTGGCTATGCCGTTTACCCATCCCAGTTTCCAAAAAATCCACGCCTTGCTGCGCAAAGGCGGCGATTCACGCACGCGTGCCGGTTGGGTGCTCTTGCTCACAGCCGCGCTCATCGGCGCGATCACGATCTTTCATGGCAGATTCGTGGACGAGTCGGACAATCTCGTCGTTGCCCGTTTGCTTGTAAGTGGTGACCACCTCTACGCCGACGTATTTTCACACCACTATCCCTGGGCATACTGGTGGACCGCTCTAGTCTTCACACTCACCGGACCTTCCCTTGCCGCTGCGCGCGCGAGTCTCCTCATCTACCAACTCGCCACACTTGCCATCGCCATGCGTCTCAGCCGCTATGGATTCGAACTCGGTCTGGTTGCATTTGCGTGGAGCATTCTGCGCTTCTTCTATTACGGCAACCTGGTGCTCTACAGCGGCTTTGCGGGTGCGGCGCTCCTGGCGGTGTTTGCGATTACGCTAGCCGCCCTTGTGCGCCGGATTAAGTTCACGATATGGCATGGCGTGGCAGTCGGCGCGTTTGCCGCGATCGCTTTCCTTGCGGATCCGCTCTCGGTCTACGCACTGGTCGTGAGCTTTGGATTCTTGCTTTGGACGTCGTGGCGGGCGACCCTCGTGGCCAGCGCCACGGCTGCCAGCGGCATTATGCTCGCCGGTGGGTATCTCGTCGCAACGCATTCACTCGAAGCCTTCCTTGCGCAAGCCATCGATTTCAACGCCAACGTGTATAGCCGCTATTTGGGTGAGGGACCGCAACGCTTCGCACAACTGCTGAAACAACTGACCAGTGGACTCGAGATCACAGACCCAGGGTGGCGCAAGCTTGAGCCACTGAAGAGCTTTACAGGGACATATGGTGACTTTGATCGGTGGCTCTTCACCGGATTCCTTTACCGCCTGGCCATTCTGACCCTGGTTGCGGGCCTGGCTCTGCGCAAACGATTCCTGGCTGCCGCCTTCGTCTATTTCTATGTCGCAGCACTGTTGATTGTGGCGCGCTACGACTTCCGCAGTCAGGGATTCATCCTTGTGGCGCTCTTTTCAATTGCACTGATCATCGGTGCGCCGCCCGCCGTCCGGTTTGCGCGAACGCTAGACGGCTCCCACTTCACTTGGAACCGTGTCCCAGTGCTTGGGCGTGCAACGATGCAGGTGGTCATCATCCTGCTGGCGACCTGGCTGCTTTTCAGAGCCACGGCACACATCATCATTGAAGCAAACAATCTGACCTATGCGGCCAACTTCCATGATATGGAAGTAGAGGGACAACGAATCGTCGAAGATTTGGCCTGTGGCCGCAGCGACGTCGTGCTTGGCTACTTTCCTGGAGACCCATTGTTCAATTGGGTCTCCGGACTACGTCCTTTAGGGCGCTACCTATTTCTCTTTCCCTGGGTCGCCGAAGTTGCCCTGCCGGAGGTCGTGAGGGAATTGCCGCAGACCGGGGCGATCATCCATGTGGGCGATGAAACTGTATGGAGTTATTTTCCAACGCATAAGTATCTAGCCCCGCTGCTGGAGCGCTTGGACCAGGAATATGTCAATAAGGGTAACGGGTGGTACGTGTCACCCGATCTAGGCGAATGCTCAGGAACGAATTGACGGCTTGTCAGTAAGAAGCAAGCGCACCCCTATGCGGTGTCCGGCGCGGGCTTCATGTGCCGCTTCCCCACCGGGAGGGTATCCAACGCGCTAGCCTTGAGATCGCGCAGCCCCTCCGCAAACGCCATGAAACGATGCACATCTTCAAAGTTCGACGCAATCCCAAGCGACACACGGATCGTGCTCGGGGTCTTGCCACTGCTGTCATGAAGCCGCTGGAAAAACTCCGTATACGAGCATGGTGACGTGCGCCCGGCGAAGCAGCCCGCCATTTCCTCCGGCCGGATGTCGTGCGCAATCTCACCGTCGCCAGGATTGCAGAAACAGCCGGTGCGCAGGGAGATCAGTTCCTCGCCCGCCATCGTCTCCACGCGCCGCACGTCATATTGTTCTCCCTCCGGGTCGACAAAATAGAACGCAATGGTTCCCCCGCGCGCTTCAAGGCCACGTGGGCCAAATAGCTTGACTACCGGCCCACCGTTCGTGTGACGCAACCCATCCAACTGAGTCAGCAGCCAACCGGCCAGACTATTGACGCGGGCGTGAATGGTCTCCATCCCGATCGCCTGCAAGTGGCGCAAACCGATTTCGACCGCCGGCAGGTTGAGGTAGTTCACCGTCCCATCCTCAAACCCGGCTTCTCCCTGCAGCAAGTAATGCCAACCCGGCCCCTGCACGGAGGCAATTGAAATGGTACCGCCCGCAAACCACGGTCGCTGGAGCTTCGCCAGACTATCCCGTCTTGCGATCAAGGCTCCCACGCCAGTTGGGTATCCAAACATTTTGTAAAAGGAGATTGGGATAAAGCTAGGTTTGACTATGCGAAGATCGAGTGTATTGGTCGGAACATACGCCGCGCAATCCAACAACACGTCCCAGCCCCCAGCGGTCGCCTCTTCCACCCAGCGCAGCGGATGCTGCACCCCACTGAAATTGCTCTGCGCCGGATACGCCAAAAGCCGGTTCGCCCCCGGTTGCCCTGCCGCCAGCGCCTGCTCAAATCGCTCCTGGTCCAACCGTAGTTCAGGCGCCACGGTTGGCACATAGGTAACCGCAGCACCCTTTGCCCGCGCAAACTCACGGATACCATTCACCGAATTATGGTTGTCATAGGCGATCACATAGTGCGAATCCGCAGTGAACGGATAGGACTCGCCGACCAACTTGAGCGCGCCCGAGGCATTCGCCGTGAACACGACGGTGTATTCGGCCGGGTCCGCATGAAAAAACGCCAACACGTACGCACGCGCCTCCTCGACAAGTCGCGCCATCGCCAGTGAGGACGGGTTGTTCGAATGGGGATTGCCAAAGACGTTTTCTAGCAACAACGCCTGGTGCCGGCGTAACTGGGATTCGGCGTAGAGCCCGCCCCCCGTGTAGTCGAGATATACATGCCCCAACCGATCCAGACGCCCGTACTCTGCGGCGCGCAGCTCATCCAGCCGCTGCGTCTCGCCATACGGAGGATACTCGGCTAGAAACTGCGCTTGATTGAACGCAAGAAATGGTTCCGCATAACAAACGGCGTCTTCGCCAAACTGTGAACGCACCATCGTTCCCCACCTACCCTCTTTCCTCATCGATTGTTTGAATCACTTCAAAAACGCGGATACGCCAATGCCCAAGGCGAGCAAAAGGCAAAAAATTAGTGCAAGCCGGGCCGTACCCGCCAATGTCTTATTGAGCGTCGGCCCGTCCGCGGCCTCACCCAGCGTGCGCACGAGCCGCACAGCAACTGGCACAGTCAAGAGTGGCAGCAACACAGCCGGGGTGAAGCCAAACGCCAGCCACAAGATTGGCAGGATCAAGTACGAAACAATCACAAGCGCCGCATATTCACGCCAGGCATTTTTGCGCCCGATGCGCACAGCCAACGTGCGCTTATTTGCTTTCCGATCCGTCTCAATATCCCGATAGTTATTAACGACCAGGATCGCGGTGACCAGTAGCCCCACCGGGATCGAGGCGACAAAAACGGCCCAGGTGAGGTCCAGCGCCTGGACATAGTACGTGCCACAGACGGCCACCACCCCAAAAAACAGGAAAACAAAAAACTCACCGAGGCCATAGTACCCGAATGGGAACGGCCCCCCAGTGTACGCCAGCGCGGCCAGAATTGCGGCGACACCGACGACCAGGATCGGCCATCCCCCCACCCAGATGAGGTAAAGCCCGACGCCTGCCGACAGCGCGATGACGGCGCCAATCCCCAGCCGCAACTGCCCAGGTGTAATCAACCCGCCGGAGGTCACGCGCACGGGACCAAGCCGCTCCGGCGTGTCGGCGCCACGGAAAAAATCGGAGTAGTCATTGGCAAAATTGCTGAGGATCTGCAGCAGCAACGCCCCCATGGCCGCGGCCAATGCAGGCAGCCAGGCGAAGCGGCCGGCCGCAACGGCCAACGCAATGCCGACCACCACCGGCGAGAGCGCCGCCGGCAGCGTTTTCGGTCTTGCCGCCAGGATCCATGCCCGGCGGCGCGTGATGGTCTGTGAGTCAACCCTACTCATGTGTGCTTTCACCACAAGCTTTCAATTGTCTAGCCGAAGACGGGGTTCCAAGTGACGTACATCCAGAGCACCGCAAGCGCAGTGACAACCAGCATCAACCAACCTACGTACCGGACCTTCTGTAACCATCTCGGTTCAACGGCCATTGCGCCACCCATCAAGACGGCCAGCGGCGCAAGCCCGGCAAAAAGATACCGGCCCTGCGGTTGAACGTCACTTACCCATGAATTCCACAGTGAGGCGCCGATGGCAAGCATGATCGTACACGGCGCCAAGACCAATTGCACCCGTAACCACGCATCGATTGCGTGCCAGCGAGTACCGGCAACCAAAACCGTCGCTGTCACATAGAGCATCACGATCCCTAACACAGCGGTGTAAAGCCAGTCAGGTAACCAGACAGTCATATGTGCAAATGCCGCATATGAGCTGCGCCCTGAAGTACTCCACCACCAGGTGCTTCCCCAGATTTGCTGAAAATCCACGCCCCGACTCGCGGAACTAAGCCCGGGCGCCGTCGGCACACTTGGCCGGTAGGACGCCTCGGCGCGCGACTCGCGCATCTGCACCTCCTTTGCGCCAAAGTCGCCCTGGGTCAGAGGATAGATGGCGCGCGCTGGACCTGCCACGAGTAACACCACCACGACCGCCAAAAACAGTGGACCAGCAACCCGCGCAAACGAAGCGAAACGCAACCTGCGCCATAGCAGGACACCATCCACCAGCAGCGGCGCGCAGGCAAATGGGAGAATCAACCAGAACGGTTGCTTAGAGAGCAAAACAAGTCCGCTGAGCAGACCGATTCCCGCCATTTTCCACCAGGAGGTCAACCGCATGGGGGCGCTGAGGATTACAAATATCAGAAGCGCCAGACTCATGGAAATCCCCCAGGCATCTGAATTCGCATACGAGTAAATGTACGTGATCTGCGGCGTCGCCATCATGGTCAATGCCAACACCGAGGCCAGACGCTGCTTACGCCCAGCCCAATAGAGTCCGGCAAGTGTCAAGGCGTAAAGTGCGACACTTATGTAGCGATAGCCCGCCACAGGTTTCACGCACCAGGCCGGACCACTCACATAGGGAAGATACACGCGGTTTGACGCATTCGACATCTGAGCCAGGCCAGGCGACCTACTGCCCGATAGACCAACTCCTTCCAGCATAGCCATGAGCTTGCCATAGACCAGGTACACAATTTCACCACTGTAAACGCGGCTCCAACCGTAGGCACTGTACAGTAGGTGGTCATCGTTCAAGGCGGGTGGCCACCAGGCCGCCTCAAAGTAACAAAATGCGTTGACATGCAGGGCTTCGTCCGGATGGACATACGGTGAAGTGCCTCCGGCGATTGCCGCTGCCGACAGCAAGGACAGGACAATCAATGCGGCTATCCACCAGGTGCTGCGCCAGTAATCACGGAGGGTCACTCGGCACTCCCGCGCGGCTGCAGCCCGATATTTTCAACGATTGACCTTGCCCTGCCCCCGGCCAGTTCAGCCGCTTCGCGCAGCACGCCAGCACGTCGCGCATCGCGTACCTGCGAGGCATGGGCAGTCAAATCTTCGAGCAGACCATCATCACCCGCTGCAATCATCGACATCACCAGGTAGCGATAGAGGTCAATATTGCGCACGCCGGGCAGCGCCCGACGCAGGTACTCACGCCCCTGCACGCCCGCCTGGTGATAGATCAAAAGATGAAACAGGCCCAACTGGACGGCAGGCGCAGCGCCTTCGCCAAAGTGCGTAAGCAGCGGCTCGATCAGCGTCTGCGGCAGCGCGGTCAGTTGGCGCAAGCACTCGCCGGTGACATCCGCCTGGGCGCCATGTTGGGCATCCCAGATGTACATCCACAGCGGCGCCAGTTCTCCCTGCGCGCCCTAAGACGCGGGCCGCCGTCACGGCCGGCTCTCCAGACATCGGCTGAGTATATGGATCCACCAGGAGCCGCGCCGCATGGAAGCGGGTCAAGTCATCGTTAAGTTCATTAAGCGCCACTAGCGCGGCGGCGCGCAACAAAACCGCGTCTTCGGCGAAATCCGGCGGCCAAAATTCATAGGTCTGCGTCGCACTCGCCAGCAACTCGGCGTCGGCCGGTTCAGTGATGGGACGCAACGCGTCGATCAACATGCGCCGGAAATATGCGCCCTGATCGCGCACCCTTTGTCCGCGGACTGTAGGGCGTAGTGACGCAGAATCGCCTCACGCCGCCGGCCAGGGGGTGCTCGGCGAGTATAGCCAACGCAGCAGACAGCACATCCTTGGGCACCCGCTTGTCGAGCAGACCGGCGGCATGGGCGGTCTGCGCAGGTGGATCGCTTGCCAGTTCGTGCAATCGCGCAACAGCTTCCGATCTCACTTGCGCCATGCTTCACCGCCACACTCGAAAGACCAATTCCGTCTCAAACTCAAAGCGTTCCACGCGCCAGGGGCGCTGGTCCAACAGCGCTGCAAAATGCTCGCTGTAGTGCTTCACCATGCCACGCGCATTGCCGCCCAGGCTCCGCACCGGGTATGAAATGACCAGCACCGGTGCAGCCACTGCATCAACCAGCCGGCGGCCAGCTTGCTTATCCGCCTGCTCCAGACACGGAATGGTCTTGAGCAGCAGGGCAACGTCCGCCTCAATGGGCGGCGCCCCTTCCAGCAGATTATGCAAAAGACCTCACCAGGCCGATGCAGCAATGCAAGCCAATCGCGCAGGTGTGCGGCCTGATCCAGATAGACGTCGCAGCCAACATACTCGCAAGCCGGACTGAGCGGCATCCACGGCAAGGCCAACGCATTGATCCCACACGCAAGGTCGAGCACTCGCCTGGGGCCAGACCGGCAAAGACAGTGGCGTAAAATGAGTCGAGCACCGGCAACCGCTCACGTGAAGACGCGTGCCCCATGAGCTTACGCCGGCAAAGCGGGCGCACATCGCCACCCTCAGCCAGCATCCCCTGTACCTCGTGCAGCCAGCCGCGCCAATCCTGCCCCCCCTCCTGGTACGCCCCTGCAAGCTGATGCAGTTTATTGCGCGTCGTCTTGACAGCTTCCTTGGATCTCCGTCCCTTTGCCAACTCTTGCGCCGCAATCATCCTCACCAGCGCCCGGTCGAGGTTGCGATAGCCGGCGCCGCGGCTGACAGCGTCCACCAGTTGTTCAATTTCAGGTGTTTCTTCAACCATCAGGTTAGTCTGGCATAGACCTATTAATGACTACACGCAATTTTTCCACGAGCCTGGCCATGAAACGCAGGTTGTGTATCGTCGCCAGCCGCTGGAAAACCGCTTCGTTCGCATGGTGCAGGTGGTGCATGTACCCACGCGTATAGCGCGTGCAGCACAAACAATCGCACGTCTCATCCACCGGCAGCCGCGCCTTGATGTACTTGTCATCCGTAATATACAAAAATCGAAACCAATCGCTCCGCTGTGGCTCCGGTTCCCCCGTCCTGACATAGAGCCGGCCGCGCCGCGCGTCGCGCGTCGGCAGCGCACAGTCAAAAATGTCGTAGCCAAGTTCATAGCAGGTCGCTACATTGACCGGGTGCCCAATGCCAAGCGCATGCATCGGAAACTCGGCCGGGATTAGTTCACGCGCATAGGCCAGCATCTCATCGACCAGACGTCCATCGGCGTCGAGCGGCCAACCACCATAGCCGTAGCCGTCAAAACCCATCGCCAATAAAGGCTCGGCACAACGGCGCCGTAGTTCGGGGGAACCGCCCCCCTGGACGACCGCAAAGAGCTTGGGGCGTTTTTCTGCGGGCAGACGCTTCTGGTCCATCAACTGGTCAAACGCCTTGCGGCAACGCGCCGCCCAGGCAATGGTGCGCTGGACCGACTGCTCTTGCACCGCCCAGGGATCGTCCACATGAGTGCAGTCGTCAAGACACATCACCACATCGGCGCCATAACTGACCTGCAACTGCACGCACTTCTCGGGAGTCAGTTGATACTTCCGGTCGCTGCCGTCCGGTCGTACGACAATCCCATCATCGGTCAGCGTGCCGTACTTAGGGTTCTCGCGGATCAGTGAATAGGCCTGAAAACCGCCGGAGTCGGTGACAATCGGCCCAGACCAGCCCGCCATCGCATGCAATCCGCCCAGTGCCTGAACCGTTGAGGTGCCCGGGTGTTGCATGAGGTGAAACGTGTTCATGACGACACCCTGGATGCCGCAAGCCGCGACATCGGTGCTGTCCACGGCACGCACCACACCAAGCGTGGCGTCAGGCAGAAAAGCAGGCAGATCCAGCGCACCATGCACCAGCGACAGTTGCCGGTTCATGAAGCAGCGCACCCCGGCGCCTGACCATGGACCTGCAGACATACTCACCATTCCCCCTTGAGGCCGCCGCAAATCGCGTTCGCTGTCGCGCTCAGCGATCGACTCGCGCTTGTCGTGGAGTTGCTTGCCTTTGGCGACGCCGATCTCCACCTTGGCGCGGCCACGTTCGTTGATGTAGACGCGCAGCGGCACGATGGTTTGGCCGCGCTGGGTGGCAGCCTCGTGGAGCGCGTTAATCTCGCGCCGGTTCAAAAGCAGTTTCCGCTCGCGCAATTCATCGTGATTGTAGCGGTTGCCCTGTTCGTACTGCGCGATATGGACATTGAGCAGCCAGGCTTCCCGCCCTCTGATGAGAACGAAACCCTCTTGCAGGCTCACGCGACCGGCGCGCACCGACTTGATCTCCGTCCCGGTCAGGGCAATTCCAGCCTCATAGGTTTCTAGGATGAAATACTCATGGCGCGCTTTGCGATTGGTCGCCACTGTACGCGCACCGTGCGCCGCGCCCTTCTCTTTTGCCACGTCTCTACTCCTATTAGTCCACCGGCAACGGTGTCGTCTCGCCACCTAGCAACTCGATGGCTTTGTCCAGTTGCGGGTCATCGCCCGCCGCCCGCTGCTCATCGGTGATCTCGATACTCACATCCGGCTCAAGTCCGGTGCCATCAATCGTGCGATCGTTGGGCGTGAACCAGCGTGCAATCGTCACGCGCATGATTGACCCATCGCTTAACGTCTGCGGCAACTGGACGCTGCCCTTTCCGTAGGTTTTTACACCACCAATTGTCCGCGCCCGCTGTCCTGGATAGCACCGGCCACAATTTCGCTGGCGCTTGCACTGCCCTCATTCACGAGCACCACCAACGGCGCTGAAGACGCCACTGCCGGCTTCTCAGTCCTGTAGACCTCTTCTTTGCCATCGGCGAAGCGTTCAATCAGGATATCGGCGTCCTCCAAGAAGACATTGCCGACCTCGACCGCCTGCGCCAACAGTCCCCCCGGATTGCCACGCAGGTCAAAGATGATGCCGCTGGGATTGGTCTTCATGGCCTCTGCGACAGCCTGGCGCACGAGTTCCCCGGCATTCTCGTTGAAGCTGCTCAATTGAATATAAGCGATATCGCCGCCGACCGTGTCGGTCGAGATGGTGGGCAGTTCGATGCGGTCGCGCACCACCTCGATCTCGAAAGGCGCCTCCACCCCCGCGCGCACGATCGTCAACACAACTTTGCTACCCTTGGGTCCCCGAATCTTTTCAATGGCGGACTGGAGATCCGTGCCTACAATCGATTCTCCGTCTACGGCAATGATGAAATCGTCGCGCTTGATGCCGGCTTTCCATGCTGGCTGATTATCAAACGGCTCGGTGACGATCACGGTATCGGCCTGCTGATCCCAATCAGCGCGGGCGCCGATCCTCAAACGCACCTTCAATCTGCGTGCGGAAGTACTCAGCTTCATCAGGGCGCCATAAATGACGTGTTTGGGTCAGTCAGTTCGCCGAGGACGCCGCGGATTGCACCATAGGTCGCCGCATCCGCCGCAGGAATCTCACCGTAATAATCGCGGTAAAGTATGTTGAGCGCCTCCCAAAGACGCCAAATTTCGGCGCAAGCGCACTCTGCGCTGCGCCATCATCGCCCTGCCCGTTGGCAACCGGCGAACCGGTAACGTGCCCTGTGGCAAATCCCAGGCCAAACCCCGCCAGGAACAACACCCCGGCGATGACAACAGCCAGGCAGGTCACGAGCACGGGGCGCCGCGAGGGCGAGCCGGTCGGCTGGCGCACAGGGGCGGCACTGTCGTCGACGGCGATGGGCGGTGCATCTTGGGGGGTGACGGGATCGTTGATCATGGTGCTCTGCTTTGCTCCTATTCAGTCTTTTCAGCAATGGGACATTGTAGCATGGTGATTGCGCAATGGGTACAGTTGCACTATGATGAATGTGAAGTTCGCCAGGTCATTTTATTCAGCACCTTTCATTACTCCGGAGAACGACTATGTTCAAAGCTCCGCCCCTGACCGGCGCGTACACCGTGCTTCAAAATTTCGGCGACAACCCTGAAAAGTACAAGAAATACAATCTGCTTGGCCACGAAGGCATCGACCTTCAGGCGCCGGCTGGCCGTCAGGTAACGGCAGTGCAAAGCGGCGCGGTGCTCCGGGTGCGCCCTCAAAACGCGCGCTTCGGCCAGGCAGTCATCCTCAAGCACGAATGGGGCGAAAGCCTCTACGGGCATATTACCGGCGTCAACGTCGCCGTTGGCGAAAAGGTGCAGGCAGGGCAGCCCATCGCTGCGGTCGGGTTGAGCCCGGGCGGGCCTGTACATTTGCATTTCGGGATTCGTGTCCGACCCTACATCTATGCGGATGGTTGGAGCGGGTTCAGCGATCCGGCGCCCTATCTGGCGCGCCTCACCAAGCCGCGCGCCCGCTCATTGGACCACACATCATTGGTGGGGTGCACCGTCACCTCGACCTGCTTAAGAAATGGCAACCGCGTCATCACCGTCCTGGACCCGAATCCAGACGAAATGGCGGAACTGCGGCTTGCGTGCCCTGCGGCCACCATTATTGGCCGTATCTTTGCTCCTGACGCGGACGTCGAATCACGTATACGCGCCAATCCCGAATCAGCAGCAGAATGGGCACATAACCTCACCATGGCTCGAATGACACCACACGTGAACTTCTGGCAAATCGCCAATGAAGTTCTGCAGACCGTGCAAACGCTTCCTCTCCTTGCCCGCTTCGAAATTCGCCGGATGCAGTTGGCCTCGAGCGCCATGTACTTCTGTGCGATCTTTGCGTTCAGCGTAGGCAACCCAGACATGCCCACAAACGATCGGATGGCGGCATGGCGGCTTGCTTACCCTGCCATGGAGATGGCCGAAAAGGGCGGGCACGCCGTTGCCGTGCATCAGTACGGCAAACCGGATATCTGGACACCGGACCAGGACTGGTATGGCTATCGCCTTGAGCATCAGGTGCTCAAGCTCCTACCTTTCAAGAAGCTCCAGTTCATCGTGAGTGAGTACGGCATCGATGGCACCATCAACGGTGGCGCGCGCCAGGGCTGGCAGCAATTTGCTACCCCAGAAGCCTATGTCAACTCACTCGTCTTCAGCGCAAAATACCTGGAACGCTTTAGCGGCCGCGTGCTCGGCAACACAGTCTTCGCCCTGGGCCAGACGAGCCCGTGGCAGACTTTCGATATTGCAGGCACAGTTGCCCAGGGACTTGCCGACAAGTTGCCACGGGGTACCTGGGCCAACGTCCAGACCGAGGGAACCGGCATCGCGCCAGGCCGGCCACCAAAACCCCCGGCAGGCAAGGAAACCGGCACGCCAACACCCCCGCCAACGGTTGAACGGCGGCTCACCGACTGGTTTGACGACATGCGCATGTCGGTCAAGACCATCGAAGAACGCCCCGATCATCCGACCGGCGACGTTGTCTACCTGGTCAAAGATGTTTTCACGACGCACAACGGCTCATGGGACGTGAACGGCCAATTATACAGCGCACCGCAGTGGGCCAAAGACGCTTATCTGAGCGGCGCCTTCACCAAGGCCTATGAGCGCAACAACCTATATGCAGCCGTCATCGGTCTGGACGGCAAGTATATCTATGGGCAGGAGGTTTTGCATTGGACGGGCGGAATCGACAAACTCATTGACCTCGGCAGCACGACATACGCTGTGCTGAAAGCCAATGAAAACCCAGGTTGGTCGACAATGGTGATGTACAGCAGCAGCAGCTACAACCCCGGCGCCGGGTTAAGTGGGCCATGGTGCTGGACGCCCAACGGCTTGCCTGCGGAAGTGATCTGCGGTGGCGGGCTCCCGAACGGTGAGGCAGTGTCCACCTTTGTCGTTTGGCAGGCGGTTGCAAAAGCCCCAACCACCCCAACGCCCAAGCCGACCGATCCCGTCGATCCAACGCCCAAACCGACCGATCCCGTCGATCCAACACCGACACCCAGCCCGATCACACGCCGGCTTGGCACATGGGTGGACGATTTGAGAATTCAGATTAAGACCCTTGCCGATCGCCCCGACCCGGCTATTCCCGGTGATATTGTCTACGTGATCAAGGATATCTTCACGACGCGCGACGGCTCGTGGGAATTGCCCTCAAATGTCTACGGCATTGACCAGTGGGCGCGCGACGCCTACTTGAAGCCGTGGGGAGATCCGGAATACTTCGACGATGCCGGCGCAGACCACCACATCTTTGGCGCCATGCTCGATGAAAGTGGCAAACTCATCAAAAACTTCGACTTCCTCTATTGGTCGGACGGGTTCGCAAAACTTGGCGACCCAAACTACAGCGGTTATGTCATGGGTTCCAATGGAAACCGCTATCCGAAGACGAAAGACAAGTCCGGTTGGGTCAACATCCCACTTGAGTCAGGCAGCAACTACGTCCCCGAACGCGGCGAGTCGGGACCGTGGTGCTGGACGCCGCGCGGCGTCCCGGCCGAGGTGATCTGCGGCGGCGGCATGCCTGCGAAGAACCACGTTTCTTTCTTCGTGGTCTGGCAGGCGGTGCGCCGCTCAAGCCTCACGCCCACGCCGACAGCAACTGCAACCAGCACAGTCACACCGACCCCCACGGAAGCACCGGTGCTCCAGCCGCTGCCGGAAGGCTCGTTCCACCTCTTTATGCCAAGTCTGCAGAACACCGAGCCAGGGGCTGCAGTTCAGGCACTGGAAAGCGATTTCGATGAAGAGAGGCCAGTTGCCGATGCGTCATCGCCGATCGAGGCAATGCGCACCGCGGCCTGGGGTCAAATCGGCATCGAATATACGCCGGCGTCAACCCTGGCCCGCTACGCACGGATGCTAGGACTTGGGGCGCCAATCACCGATCTTTTCGATGTCGCAGGGTTTATCGCCCAGGGATTCCATGGTGGCATTGTCTATGCGGCGAGCGATGACCAGGAACGACCGGCGCACATTCCGTGGTAAGTGCGGGCGAAACAGATTACAATCGGCAATGGTCAATTGACCATTGCCGATTGCTCTGACTGGTGTACTTTCAGATCCGTCCACTCAACAAGTAACGGATAGACCCGATCCAGATGCGGCCCTGCGTTGGCCGGATCGATCAGATCGTGTGGCAATCCCCAATCCGCCGGAAACACATGGCGCATGACTGTGGCGCCGTGCCGCTCCCAACTCCTGCCAAGCTGAGCCGCCCCCGTGTTGTTGACAGCTTCATCACACGGATTCGTCACCACAATCAGTGTGTTCACCTGGGGCGCCTGCTTGCCAGCCTGTTGCAGGACAAGCAGGGCAAAACGCGCCATCTGCGCAAATGACTGCGTTGTGAACCCGCGATAGGCGTGTGCCGGACCGGGTGCATCGGCCATCAGTTTCGGATCCCACCAGCGCACCGCATCAGGCAACCGCAGAAATAGATTCGCCACCACGCCCTGCACGCAACGCGGTACAGCAAGATAGGCTAGCGCCGGCGCCACAAGCACCACCTCGTCGACATCACCACGATTTTGCGCCACCCACGCCGCAGTGAGGCCACCCATGGAAAGCCCCAATACGGTCACATGATCACCCAGGCCGTGAGCGATGTCGATCGCGCGGGCGGCAGTGCCCATCAATCCCTCAGCCGACATCTCCTGCAGTGACTGGGGCCCCTTTTCGATCATCCCATGGCCAGGGAAACGAGGCGCCAATACATTGTAGCCCAGCGCAAAAAACGCCGGGGCCAGTTCAACATACTGTTCGGGGCAATTTGTAAAGCCATGCAGCAGCACGATTGCGCGGTGTGTGCGCCGGCCGTGCGTTAAGAAGATACCTTCGCAACCAGAAATCACGCCGCCGGCCGGCTCTTCAAGCCAACTGCGGGCGTGCTGCGCTGCACTTTCATAACTGCTTGGAAGCGACATTGCCGGCGCGGCGCCCAAAGGGCGCTGCCGGCCGAACCAACGATAGGCAACCCAAAGCACACCCGTGACCGCTCCGACAAAGGCAAGCCATCTTCGCACGTGCACCTCACTTTAAATGGGCGATGAGGTCGTTGCCAACCACGACACGCATTTCGACAGGGGCGGTTGTATTTAGCCCCTGCAATGCAGACTGTGCCGGCTCCAGGTACAGATCAGAACTGATCTTCTGGACCATATCAGTTGGAGCGCCGTAGCTGACCACGATGGTCTGCGCGTAATCGCTGCGGTCTGCATCGCCAACAGAGACAACGGTCCAACCCTGCTCCTGCAACAATTGCGCCGTGCGCGCACCGATGCCGGGCTGGCTGGTGCCGTTTAGCACCTCGACGCGCACAGGCGCATCGGCGCTATTGGCAACAGCGGGCGACGCCGTGGGCTGGAAAAACTGATCAAGCGCAGTACGCACCTTCGCCCGATCTGGCATCAAAATCCAGGCACCCTCGCTGCTGTAAGTTTCTTCACCATACTGCTTATCTAACACCAATTGCCGGATTTCTTTGAGCGAGGAGCCATTGATCACATTGGCGAGATCGACCGCGACCGCCGCCGGGATGTCCGTCTGAATGCTGTCCTGCATCGTCCGTAGCAACTGTGGCGCCTTCAAGAGGAGTTGCGGGATCATACCGGCATTCAGCACCTTTTCCGCAACGGCGCGGATGATGTCTTGCTGGCGCCGTGCGCGCCCATAGTCGCTGTCGCCATGGCGCGTGCGCGCATACTTCAGCGCCGTTGCGCCGTCTAGATGTTGCAGCCCTGCATCGAGGTGAAAAGTCTCCACACCATAGTCGACGGTTGGATACTCATCATCGTGAATCGTATACGGAATGTTGATGTCGATGCCGCCGATCTGGTCGATGATTTCACGAAAACCGTCAAAGTTGACCCGCACGAAATAATCGACCGGGCGCCCAATAAAGCTGCTGACGGTATCTTTCGCCAATTGCGGACCGCCCCCCGGATACTTGTTGAGTTCACCCAACATGTAGGCCGTGTTGATCTTGGTGGTGATATTCTGCCCCGGAATTGGCACCCACAAGTCGCGCGGCATCGACAACATGCCGATCGATTGATCGTTCGGGCTGACTGACAACAGGATCATCGTATCCGTACGCGACGGCGAATATTCGTCAGGGCGTTCGTCCGTGCCGAGAAGCAGAATGTTGATTGGCGGTGGTGTCGCCGTTGCCGCCGGCGTGGCTGGCGTTAACGGCGCGTTAGGTGCACCCTGCATCGCCACGGGTGCGGGCGTCGCTTCACCTGCCGGAACGCTCGCCGCTGGCATTTCATCGTCAAAGTTCGCCAACACGGAAAGCTGCACGATGCGCTGACGCGCCCAATCATGGAGCCGAAATCCAATGGCCCCCGCCAACGATAATGCCACAACGGTGTAACCAAGCAGGAAGAATAAGGTCACGCGGCGTGCCAATGACCGGTGCGGCTTGCCATCCGGCATTGGCTGCGGATTGCGCGGGTAATTCATCGCCATATCATGACGAGTATACCGCAGAGTGCGTTCCGGTAAAAGTGTGATGCCTGCGCAAACAAGACTAGAAGGTCACCGCGGTAACCGTTGTTGGTACAGAGCCTCGTCAGTCAGCGCATAGAACATGCCACGCGCCTCATCGACGAAAATGCTCTTAAGACCACGCAGGGGATGGCCATCGGCGGCTTGATACTGGCCGAGGAACTCACCTGTTTCCTTGTCGAAGCGCATCACCCGTTCATCCGCAGCGTCGGCGAGGTAGAGTGCCGTGTCGCCGCCCTGACTCACATAGAGGTCCACCGCCGCTGCCGGCAAGCCGACCGTGCCATCCAGACTATACGGCACCTGTTCACCTGCGCGATAGCGCACGACCTTGCCGTCGTCATACAAAACCCAGATGTCGCCGTCGATGCGCATGACGCGCATGCCCTCCAACGCAACCTGGGTCGTAGCCTCAAACCAGGGTTCTGGGGGTTCGGCATACTGGCCAGGATCATACCGATAGATCTGATTGGCGCCGGTGTCCCCCACATAGAGACGCGAGATAGACTTCCAACTGCTGCGCCTGCTTCCAGTTTCCCGGGTCACCGAAGCTCATCAGACTAGCGCCATCGACCTGGCTATAGCGAAAAACACGATTGTTCGCGTCGAGCACCAGTAGACTCGCCTTGTCTTCATAGCCGGGGATCGGCATCTGCCAGGCAAAATCGATAGGTTGACCGACAGCCACCCCATTGATGATGTCGCCCTGCTTCAACACGACCTGTTCGCCGCTTTCTTCCAGCACTTCGCCGCCCGCATCAAGGCGGTGCTTAACAACCAACCCACGCCCGCTGTCCAGGATATAAATATCCTGGTCAACGACCAGCAGCCGCGAAGGGTCGGCTTCCGCGGGAAAGGTCGTCAGCGGCTGTACGAGGCCATATAACGGGGTCACCTGCATGACATCACGCAGTTCACGTTCGATTTCACTCATCAGAGTGCTACTCTGGGTGGTGCGCCCCAGTTTTTCTTCGCTCTGCGTCACGTAGTCACGGGCATCGTTTAGTAACTTCCGGCCCGTTTGCCGATCTTCCTGGTCAAGCGCCTCAACCGCGCTGCGATAGCGTGCATCGGCCAGGTTGAGCAATTCCGCCGCATCCGCACGGTCAGGGGCGCCGATCTTCCAGAACATTGCGGCGACCACGACGGGCACCAACAACAGGACCACCGCAGCAAGTGCCACGAACAAGCGCGCCCGCCCACCGCTGGCGCGCGGTGGCGGTGTAAACGGAGACTCAATGGGCGTCACCCGCGCCGGCGCCGGCGCCACCATCGGCACAGAGTAGTGGATCGTGGCAGCAGTGGACGCCTCAGCGCGTTCAACCGTGCGATCCGGCAACATGGAACCAGCCAGGCTGCCGAGCCGGCCGATTCCGGATTTGGCGCCGGCAACAACTGCAGCCGCTGCGCCGGCCAGTGCGGCAGGGTTGATGCCCCCGGACTGCTGACTCGCTTCCTCGTCGGCTGCAGGACCGACAGCGTACGGGGTGTGCGTCGGCGTTGCATCTACGCTGGCCGCCAGTTGCCCGGCATCTTCCGCAACTGCCGATGCAGCAGTTTGACTTGCCGGCGCAGTGAATAGCACGGCCGCAGCTCCGCCATTGCCTGCCTCACCGGCGCCTTCAGATGGCGCACCGGTCACCGGCGGCGATGCGTTGACAGCCGTCGGCAGGGCGCTCGCACGCACACGCTGCTGCGATGGATCTGACGGGGGCGGAACTGGCGAAGACGGTGGCGGGGGCGGCGGCGCACCGCCGTCATTCGAAAAGACAAGTAGCAGACCGGGCAGGTCATCACGCCCCGCCTGCTCGCGCAAACCATCGACGGCATCCTGGTAATTGGACGCATCGACAAACGCTACAGCCCCGGCCAACAGCCGTGCGGGCGTCACTTGAAGCCACCTTCCGCTGGCAGCCATCAGGGCGCCCCCTATATCGACACGCTGGCGGTGCAGCGGCCATAATGTAAGTGCGTTGTTGAAGCCGTCAAACTCCGGCGCAAGCCGCTCAGGTGGGTAGACGTTAACATCGCCGCCATCGGTTGTGATGAAAGCAAAGGCATCGCCCATGCCTGCTACGGCAAGTCGATCCGGCAGCATACCAATGCAGATGATGCCGGCCCGCCAGTGCATCTTCAGCCGGGCGATTTCACTCTCCAGCAACTCCTTGCCTGACCGCACCGTATCGGCGAGCACCTGTGATTGTGTGCCCTTCCCGTATAGTAGGCGCGCTGCATGGCACTGAGGAGACGATCGACCAGACCCGCAGCCCCCTCTTGGGGACCCCGGAGATCGACCAACGCATAGAGTGTGCCTCTGAGCGCCTGCTGTGATGTAGGCTGCGGTTCGACGACACGAATGCCGGTTGAGGCGCCAGCCGGTTCGTCGGCAAGAAATGCGGTGTGAACGATCATGTGCTTAGCAGGAACGCTGTGATTCGGTTTGATTGGTTTGGTAGTGATGGAATCTGCTCTGGGATTGTAACGCGGCGCCTGCAAGATGTCAACGCAGCGTGCGCCGAACCAGTCCAGACCCTATTGCAACTGCGCGTGTTTCGTGCTAGAAATATCACAATAGAAACGAAATGGTACGCGTCAAGAAAGGCGGACAGTATGGCAGGCATCTGTGTCGAATGCGATGCAGAATTGAATCTGAGTGCGCGAGCACGGGTGGGCCAGCGCGTCGTGTGCCCCAGTTGCGGGGTGCAACTTGAGGTGATCAGCGCCCACCCGCTCGAAGTCGACGTCGCCTACGATGACGGCGACGACTGGGATGACATGGACGGGTATGGCATCGATGACGAGCTCGATGATGATGAACTCGACGACATCGGCCGGGTCGAAGGCGTCACGCTTCTGGATGATGACCTTGATGAATTCGACGATGAACTTGAAGGCGACCTCGACGAAGATCTTGATGACGAGCTCGACGACGACTTTGCCGACGAACCCGGTCAGGTCGCTGCAAATCGCCAAGACCGGCGCCCCTAAACCGGGATGGGTGAACGCTATCGCATCCCGGCAGCGATGCACCGCAGCGAAGAGGAGATCAAGCGTAGCCGCTTTATTACCACGGTCGGTCACGCGCCACGATCGAGGCCGCACGCGCCTTGATCGCCGATGTCAGCAATGAATTTGCCGACGCGTCGCACAATTGCTGGGCCTACGTTGTTGGCCCACCGGGCAGCACCGGCCAGATTGGCATGAGCGATGCCGGCGAACCACATGGATCCGCAGGGCGCCCGATGCTCACCGTCTTGCAGCATTCCGGTATTGGCGATATTGTTGCTGTCGTGACTCGATACTTTGGCGGTGTGCTCCTCGGCGTGGGCGGACTCGTGCGTGCCTACAGCGGTGGCGTGCAACTCGCCCTGAACACACTGCCGACCACCGAACGCATCGATTACGCCCTGCTCAGTGTGGTGCTTGACTATCATGCGGTCACGCCGGTATTGCGCCTGCTCCCAGACTACGAGGCTGAGCTTCGACGCCAGGACTACGCGGCCGATGTGACATTTGATCTTCGCCTGCCCGTGGAAAACGTGGTGGCGCTTATGGCCAGGTTGACAGAAGCGACGAACGGGCAGGTGCTCTTCGAGTTAGAAACACCGGCGTCAACCGCCGCATGATCGCCATTTCTGCCGGCCTCTGTGCTAAACTGCTGTGGAGGCGCAGCCAGCATGAAAGCCAGGGCTTCAGGGTGGCCTAAATTCCTTCGAAGCTGACAACTGATTCCTCATCAACTCAAGTACCTTATCAGACAAGAAAGCAGGTGCCGTATGTCTCTATATGGAGGCATCGAAGCCGGCGGTACAAAATTCGTTTGTGCCGTTGGTAGCGACCCCGACCATGTGCTTGACGAAATTCGCTTCCCAACCAGTAGGCCAGAGGAAGCCCTGACCCAATCGATCGAATTCTTCCGTGCGCATCATGCCAAGACGCCACTATCTGGGATCGGTGTTGCGGCTTTCGGTCCACTCGATCCCAACCCCGCCTCGCCAACCTTCGGCTATATCACCACCACCCCCAAACCACATTGGGCGCACACCGACGTCGTCGGCGCGTTGAAAACGGCGTTGGGCCTGCCAGTTGGCTTTGACACCGACGTAAATGGTGCAGCACTGGGAGAGTATCGCTGGGGCGCCGCACAGGGGCTGAACACCTTCGTCTATCTGACCGTCGGTACGGGCCTTGGAGGCGGTGGCATGGTCGGCGGCAGGTTGATCCACGGTCTGGTGCACCCGGAAATGGGCCATATGCGCATCCCACACGATCTGAACGAGGATCCCTACCCAGGTTGGTGCACGTATCATGGCGACTGCTTTGAAGGGCTGACTTGTGGACCGGCGATTGAAGCGCGCTGGAGCACCTCAGCGCGGGACCTCCCGGTTAATCACCCCGCCTGGGCCCTTGAAGCCAGGTACCTCGCATTGGGCCTGGTCAACATCATCACGGTTTTGTCCCCGCAACGGATTGTCATGGGTGGCGGCGTCATGGATCAGCGGCAATTGTTCCCCATGATTCGCCGCAACGTAACCGAAATTCTGAATGGCTACATTCAGACGCCAGCCCTCAGCAATAACATCGATGAATACATCGTGCCACCAGGACTTGGCGCGCGCGCAGGTGTGCTGGGCGCAATTGCCCTGGCCGCGGCCGCGGCGGAGAGCTAGTCAATGAAAACCTTTATCCCGACAGAACACCCACACCGGCGTCGAAACGCCCTGAACGGGGATTGGGTGCTGGTCTCCCCACATCGGACGAAGCGCCCGTGGCTGGGACAGGTCGAGAAACTACCGCCAGACGATCGCCCGTCATACGACCCAGGCTGCTACCTATGCCCAGGCAATGAACGGGTCGGCGGCGAACGCAACCCGGCGTACACCACAACCTATGTTTTCCCCAATGACTTTGCCGCCCTCTTACAGGATGGACCGCGTGGCCCCGTCAGCGACAACGATCTCTTCCAGGCCAACGCGGAAACGGGCATCTGCCGCGTGATCTGCTTTAGCCCGCGCCACGATCTGACACTCCCGCAGATGGAAGTGGCAGAAATCCGGCGCGTCGTCGATGTCTGGGCGCTGCAGATCGAAGAGATCGGTGCGGATCCGAACATCGCCTACGTTCAGATCTTCGAAAACAAGGGTGCGTCGATGGGCGCATCCAACCCGCATCCGCATGGCCAGGTCTGGTCAAGTTCATCAGTGCCCATGGAGCCGGCAAAAGAAGACCACGAACAACGCGTCTACTTCGCCAGACACGGTCGCCCCCTCCTGCTGGATTATGTCCAGGCAGAACTGGCAGCCCAGGAGCGCATCGTGGTTGCCAATGAACACTGGGTCGCATTAACACCCTATTGGGCCGTCTGGCCGTTTGAAACGATCGTGATCCCACGTCGACACGTCGTGGAATTGCCGGCGCTGCGGGATGACGAACGCGATGCGCTAGGCAGTCTCTTCAAACGGCTCTTGACGCGGTATGACAATTTGTTTGAGATTAGCTTTCCCTATTCCATGGGGTGGCATGGCCAGCCAACCGACGGGGCCAGCTATCCACACTGGCAACTTCACGCACACTTCTATCCGCCCCTGCTCCGTTCGGCCACGGTACGCAAATTCATGGTCGGCTACGAGATGCTAGGCAACCCGCAGCGCGACATCACGCCCGAACAGGCGGCGCAACGCCTGCGCGAGATGGGCGAAGTGCACTATCGCACGGCAAAGGGCGACTGACGGGGATCGCACCTATCCCTGTGCACCGCCCGGTTCAGCCGTGCGCAGGGCAGCAATTGCCGTGAGCACCTGATTTGCATCGATCATAAGACCGCTGCTGCGGAACCCCGGAATCGAAACCAACTCGTCGAGACTGCCCGGCAAACGCCGGGCAATTTCGCGCAACATGCCGTCCGAAGCCACCTGATATGGTTTGATCCGGTCTGTAACCGCGCGTTTCTGGCGCAGTTCCTGTAGCCGCATAAAGACACGCCGTTCCAACTGCGGCGAGTAGGCCGCCGCAGTTTCTCGGATTTGTCCGGCCGCAGCCTTGGCGGTCGCAGCAGCCTCCACCAGCGCAGAGCGCTGTGCAGCCAGTAATGCATTGTCGCCAGCTTCGGCCGGGTAGAGTTTGACCAGGTCCAGCAATGAGGCGCCGTAGTGCTGCAGACGTTGGTCCCCGATGCCCGGCAGTGCGCGCAGCGCCTCCTGGTTCTGAGGCCGCAGTTCGGCGATCCGCAGCATCAATTCGTTGCTCATGACCACATAGGCCGGTTGGCCAAGCTCTTCAGCAATACGACGCCGCCAAAGCCAAAGCGCTTTCTGCAGAGCCGTGTACTTGGCGCTCGTTTCAACCGCGTCAGGTTCATCACCATCCGCACCGGCCAATGCTTCGCCATACACACTGAGTTCGGGATGCTCAGCAAGCCATGCCTCGGCCTGAGCACGACCAACTACCGTTGGCGTCAAGACGAGATATCCCTGGCGCTCGTATTGGCGCATCCTTGCATCCTCGACCATGTCGTCAATGTAGGCCATGACGGCGCCCTCACCCAGGCCTTTTAGTGCGCCAAAGTGCCGTGCCTTGTCCGGCCCGACCGGCGCCCGCAATGCCCCCACCAGAATGCGGGCAAGTCCACTCCGCCCGACCGAGCGCGGCAAGCTGACCAGGGCATCGAGGATCAACGGCTCAATATCAGCGTCATCCGGCAACAGATGGGCCGGTCGTTCTGGGGCCTGAATGTTGGGGCGCACGCCGGTGCAGTTGTCGCACACTTCACACCGAGTGCGGGGCGGGCTGCCAAAATGGGCACTGATATAGCCGTGCCGGCAGCTTTCCGCAGTGGCATAACCCACGACGTCATCAATGCGCCGCTGAGCGACGGCAGCAGCATGTGTTATCAGCGCTTCAATCCGGGCGCGGATGTCGGGTGGCGCCGGTGGCAGTTCCACATACATGGCCCGCTTCCCGCCTTTGACCTGGATCCAGTGCGTCGCCTGCCAGTCAAGCAGGCGCAACTCCACCTCATAAATGGGCCAACGCATAAACCGTGCAATATCCTGAATGGCAAAGTTTGCCGTCTGTTCGGGCCCCAGGGCGAGACCCTTCAGCAGCCGGGCAAACGATCGGTCGGTGCGCGCAGCATCACTGATGCGCTTTGGCAGCGTCAGCGTCAGTTCCTGGGGCAGGTCAAACCCACGTGAAAGCAGATCGGCGCGTTCCAGGAGGCTAACCGCCACACGTACTCCAGTCTCATCCGTATTGATCACCTGCTGAAGGCGCCGGGCGTCGACGGGACCCGAACGGGTTGCCGGTTCCTCAGCCGGCAGCTGGTCGCTGGGATTGACTGCGGTCTCTGTGGCAGGCGGGGCAAGTTGTGCACAGATCGCGGCATAGACGCGTTCCAGAAAGTCAACATTCTGTTCATCCGCCCGGGCCCAGCGGCGCAGGTTTGCCCAATCGTTGGCGCTGTAAAACAGAATGCCCTGGCTCAACCGCCCATCACGACCGGCGCGGCCAACTTCCTGGTAGTAGGCGTCTAGCGAGCGCGACGGGTGAAAGTGGACAATGAAGCGGATATCTGCCTTATCAATTCCCATGCCAAAGGCAATGGTGGCGACCACTACGCGCGTCTGGTCGCTCATAAACCGATCCTGCGCCGGGCTGCGGTCCGCCAGACCGGCATGGTATGCTTCTGCGCGGACACCCGCCTGGCGCAGCGCCAGGGCCAACATCTCTGCTTTATGCCGAGAATTCACATAGATGATGCCGCTGCCGGACGTCTCGGCCACAAACTTCAGCAAGGCTTCGAGCTTTTCATCCTCATTCTGAAACTGGATCGCGGAGAGATGCAGGTTGGGCCTGAAGATGTCAAGCGAAAGCACGCGGGGCCGGACCACTTCACCGGCGGCGCTGTTCACATCGTCGTCACCGGAGATATAGTCCACGATTTCATCCCGCACCTGGGGCGGCGCTGTGGCAGTCATCGCCAGCGCCGGCGGGCTGCCGAGCTCGCGTCTCGCCTCTTCAATAAACAGATAGTCAGGACGGAAATCGTGACCCCACATGGCCACACAGTGCGCTTCATCGACGACAAACAAATCAAGCCCGACCTGGCGCAGCGCCCGTAAGAAGGAGCGCTGCCGCAATCGTTCGGGGGCAGCGTAGATCATCTTGTAGTCGCCGCGCTCCACGGCCGCCATACGCGTGCTTAGCTCCGCATCGGACAACGTGCTGTTGATAAAAGTAGCACGCGCCTGCGCCGCGATCGGCATGCCTTCGACCTGATCCTTCATCAGCGCGATAAGCGGGCTGATGACCAGCGTCGCCCGTGGCAGCATCAGCGCCGGGAGTTGATAACAAAGCGACTTGCCGCCGCCAGTTGGCATCACCGCCAGGATCGACTCGCCGCGCAACACCGTCGCCATGGTCTCGACCTGACCGCCACGGAGACGATCAAAGCCAAACAGCCGGATCGCTTCGATCTCGATGCGCCGTCGCTCATCACGCGAGACCGGAATCGATTCGGGACCACTCTGCAACCGGTAGAGCGCAGCCGGGTCGGCAAGCAGCAGGTCACTATGCCCCGTGAATGGCTGCAACGCACGCAGGAGTTTCTCTTGCTCAAGATTACGCCGGCGGTCAAGTTCCAGTTGGGCAGCGAGCGCGGTTTCCGTGCGCCCGATTACTTCGGCCAGGGCACGAAACCGCCGTAGTTCTTCGTTGCCAATCCCCGGCGGAATCCCGGCGCCGAGACGCTGCATGAGCGGATCGGCGGCGCCTGCGCCTTCGGCTACCAGGGTCATCCAGATGAGCGCCAGTGTCGCTTGAAAGTCACCTGGACGGAACCCCAACAAGGTCTGAAGCGCCGTGTGCGCGGCCTCGACATCCCCCAACTGCGTGAACACTTCGGCCGCACCACAGATAGCGGGGCTATTGCGTTGATACGAACGGGCAACCTCCACAGCGATCGCTCTGGCATGCGAGGAATGACCGATCTTAAATAGACAGAGCGCTTCACGAACCTGCGTCAATATGGAGGCACTGCGCCGCTGCCTGCGTTCAATCAGTTCCAGCGCCTCTGGGTATTGTCCTAGTTTGAAATGCGCCTGAGCCTGGTAATCCAGTAAGTAGAGCAGCGGACCGTGCACTGCGCGCAATGCGAGGGCCAACTGCAACTGCTCTTCAGGCGCACCCCAATTCTGGGCAAACGCAAGGAGTTGGTCGCGCAGTTCCGGGGGCAGATTCGGCGCTCCCTCCAGCGTCACACCAAGTTGCGGCAGTAAAGCGGGTGATGCTTTAGAGCGGTCTAGCGCACCGGCGTTCGTAGGTTGGCTTTCCATGAGTATGTCTATGGGCCTTACTGCGGTCCGCCAGTGTACGCCTCGTTTTTGACGCACCGGGCCGCAAACCGTATAATGTAGAACAATCGTTGCTCGACGAACAGTGGGCGCTTCGGGTCATTGTAAAGCATACACCTTTTTCACCGCCGTGCAAGGTTGTCGACAAATGGACGAGAATTCCGAAAGGCGCAGTAGGCTGCGCCTTTTTTGCAGCCTCGCCAATTTGATGGCGCAGGCATCGTAATTGCCCCATTCAATGAAAGTGAGCAGTGAACCATGACGCGTTTTCATTACAGGTATGGGCGCCATCACGCCGATTGGCAACGATGTGCCGACCTTTTGGCGAAACCTGCTCGCAGGTAAGTCAGGCGCAGGTAGGATTCAAAACTTCGACACCC
>JADJPH010000037.1:0-25000 GCA_016713335.1 Candidatus Fredericiella danica
GCAAGATCAGCGACGAGGTCGTCACCAAGCTGACGGCCGCTGCCATCATCGAGCGCAATCCGGGCGGGATGGCGCCCCTGCCGACGCCTGGTCCGGTGGCGGTCAGCCGGGTCACCCTGCCGGCGCAGAATGAGCGCTTTGTGGGGCGCATTGAGTTGCTGGACGAGATTCGGCGAAGGATGGAAACGCCCGGCGCCTTCGCCATCACCAGCCTGCGCGGCGTGGCCGGCGTGGGGAAGAGTGCGCTGGCGCTGGAGGCGGCGTACCGGTTCGCTGACCTGTTTCCAGATGGCCGCTACTGGCTCGATCTCCGGAGCGGCGATGCGGCGCAGGTGCTGCGCACGCTGCTGATCGAACTCGGCGTAACCAACCAAGAACAACTCAAGGGCGACCTGGCGACGCTGGCCGGGCTGGTGCGGGGGCAGTTGGCCGGGCAGCGGGTGCTGCTAGTGCTGGACAACGCTGAGACGATTGCCAGGCACCGACCCGCAGCACGTGAAGCAGATGGTTTTGCCGGCGCTTGCGTGCACGTTGATCACGAGCCGTATTGTCATCGAAGCCAACGACCTGCGGGTGGATGTGCTGACGGAAGCCGAGGCGCTTGCACTATTGGCGGCCAACGGCATCGACGTGGAGAGCCAGCAAGGCGATGCCAGGGCTTTGGCTGAGCGCTGGCTATCTGGCGCTGGCGCTCGATATCACCGCGCGGCGCATGCTGCTGAGCCTGCCGGCGCAATCTTGCGCGGATGCGCTAAAGAACTGAACAGCCGCAGCAACATGCTGGATGCCCTGAAGATTCCACGCAGGGACAACGTCGATGACAACGTAGCCGAGTCGTTTGCGGTCAGCTACGGGATGCTGGATGCCGACCTGCAAGCGGCGTTTCATGCCTTGGGGCAATGTGCGCCCTCCGGCGCGCCGGTTGCCGGCGTGGCGGCGATGCTGGAGGTGGACGAGTACGACGCCCGTGATCTGCTGCGGGCGCTGGCGATGGTGTCGCTGGCGGAGTTCGACGGGGAACGGGCGGAGTTGCATCCGCTGCTGTTTGAGTATGCCGGCGTGTGCGCGCAAAGCGGGCGCCAGAGCAGGTGCAGGCGATGCAGGTGCGGCATGTGGTGTACTTTGCTGGTGTGATCGGCGGGGCGTATCAGCAGGCGCTGAATGCCAATCAAGACATCCAGGGCGAGCGCTCCAGATCTTCGACCAGAATCTAGCCAATGTCTACCTGGCACAGCGCCGGGCATTGGCGCCAGGATTTGCCGATCCGCAGTTGGCGGTCAACGTCACGGATGATCTAATGACTGTCTGGAATCTACGTGAACCAAGTGGTCAGCAACGCATGGCATGGCTGATGCGTGCAGTCGAGATCGCAGGTCAGACGAAACAGAAAACTCGCGAAGCCAACTGCATCAACAGCCTGGGCGACGTGCATGTTCGCCTGGCCGAGTACCCAGCCGCCCGCCAACGCTGCGAAGAAGCCCTGCCCATCTACCGCGCCATCGGCGACCGCCTCGGCGAAGCCAACTGCATCCGGAGCCTGGGCGACGTGCATGTCAGCCTGGCCGAGTATGCCCAAGCCCGCCAGCGCTACGAAGAGGCTCTCCCCATCTACCGCACCATCGGCGCCCGGCTGGGCGAAGCCAACTGCATCCGGAGCCTGGGCAACGTGCATGTCAGCCTGGCCGAGTATGCCCAAGCCCGCCAGCGCTACGAAGAGGCTCTCCCCATCTACCGCACCATCGGCAACCGGCTGGGGGAAGCCAACTGCATCCAAAGTCTGGGCGACGTGCACCGCCCCCGCGCCCCGCGCGTGCCAAACCTAGGAAATGATACTAATGCAGTTGAAGCATATGAGGATGCATATCACCGTTTTCAAACGCTAGGTCTTCCTAATCAAGCCGCTAGTGTGCTGACCTCATGGACCACTGTTTACGATCAAAAGCATGACTATGCTGCGAGCCTGCCGCTATATTCGAAGGCAATCCAACTCTCTCCGTCAAACCCGATGTGGTATCGGAATCGTGCAAGCCTCTACATCAATCTAAGAGATGCTGCAAATGCTTTCGCCGATTTGAAAGTAGCTAGCACCTTCAACCCGATCATCCATATCTGTCATTACGATACGGCGATCTTGCCGTGCTCAAAGGCAACTACCGAAGCCGAAGATCTGTTTCGAACTTTCATCGAGGCGATTCCCGCCAACAATGGTGGTTACTTCGGCCTTGCACGTGCATTGCTTTGCATGGAACGTGATGCGGAGGCTTTGGATGCGCTTGAGCAAGCCATCAGCCTCACATACTCAGCGCAGGATATCCATGACGCCAGTTACGACCTTGAGCAATTGCAGGCGGATCACCCGTCACTGAGCGGAATCGAACCGGCGATTCAGCGATTGCAGTCCTGGCTGCAATCATCTGGCCAATAAGTCGCTTTGCCGGCGTATCTCATTGGGCAGCCAGAGTTCGCATCCACTCTGCACCTTCGTCATCCTCCCTGCGTCCCTGCGGGATAATCTCCTGCTTCGTATTTCCTTTGCGTCCTGGCGCCCTGGCGTCCTTGCGTTCCTTCTTCCTTCGTTTGCGTCCCTTGCGGTCTTGCGTCTTTGCGTTCCTTCTCTCCTTCCTTTGCGTCTTTGCGCCTTGGCGTCATTGCGTTGGCTTTTCCTCCTCCTGCGTCCCTGCGGGAGAACCCTCCTCCTTCGCATTTTCTTTGCGGCTTGGCATCTTCGCGGGAGGGCTCTCTTCTTCCTTCCTCTCTGCGTTCCTCTGCGGTCCTCCGCTGCTCTGCGTTGTGCTTTTCTCTGCTTCCTCCCATGTTACAATTCCCCATGCCCACGATCCTCATCGCACTCTCAAGTTTCCTGACCGACCCACCCATCGACCTGACGACCCTGCCGCCCGATGAAGCCGCCGACCGCATCCGCCACTCCTTCGGCTGGCTCTCTTCCCTGATTGACGTGACCGTAGAATACAACACCGCCACCATCCACCTCGCCGCCACCGACGCGCGCCGCGCCGACCAGGCGCTGGCCACCATTGACCGGGCCGGCGCCCTCGCCGAGCGCGGCAAATACAACCAGGCCATCCCGCTTTACCAGGAGGCCTTGATAACCTGTGCAATCCTGCACGGCGGACACGGCGCTGTATAGACTGCGCTGAAGTGCAAGGGGTCGGCTTCTCATTAGGAGATCAATGCGCCATCGGCGTTGCGGCAGCAAGTTTCATGGGCCGGAACTAGAGCACTGCCGTCTCCATGATCCAACGCTGCATGGCTTGTTTAAACTCGTCACGGTGACTGGTGAAGCCGGCCAGGTCATGAAAGGTGATGGTGGCGCGGATGTTGGATTGCCAGGCAAGAAGACCCGTATCGTCCTGGTACAGGTGGGACGCCTTTTTATCTTCCTTGACCTTGGCGCCGGCGTGAAGCACGAGCACAACGCGGTCGGGCTTATGCAGCATGAAGGACAGCCGGTCTTTGCCGGCATCGGAGAAATTCGGCGCGTTCCATTTGATCGACTCGGTGAGGTCAGGGCACGCCTCGTGGATGGCCGTGAGCATGGCTTCAACCAGCGGCTTCCGTGCATCGTTGAACTCGCCCAGAAACGATTGGTGGGGCGTTGTCATCGGTAGCCTCTCCTTGTTCGGAGCCGGCGCGTGCGTGGGCTGCGCCTGTCCTGCTGCGGCTTGTGGTATGGCGTTAGCTTATCACGCGCAGTGCGCAACTTCTGTAATACAATGTAGCCGCAGCGCACGCTACGAGATACTTGATACGAAATATGAGGCACCCACCATGACCCGTTCCTCCATCGCCGAAACCCGAATTTTGGCCAGTTGGCAGGCTTACCAGGACGCGCTAGTGCAGGCGGTGGCGCCGCTGAGCGCGGAGCAGATGCAGCGCCGGCCGGTGGCGGGGCAACGCACGCCGGGCGAAGTCGCCGAGCATATTGTGTTTGGCCGCGCCTTCTGGCTGACGCAGGTGCTGGGGGAGGCGGCGGTGGGGATGGGGCCGCTGTTGAGTTGGGACGATCCGGATGACCCGCCGCGCACCGCCGCTGAGGTGGTGCAGGGGCTGGAGATCACCTGGCGGCTGCTCGTGGCCACGCTCATGCAAGGCGCGGCGGCGGGCGAGGTAGTGGAGGAGCGGGTGCAGGTGCTACAGACGCTCTGGGGGTTGCTCGATCACGACCTGCCGCATGCCGGCGAATTGTCGATCCTGTTGGGGGTTGCGGGGCTGCCCGGCGTGGAAATATGAGGTATTCGTTGTCCACCCAATACTGCCACACCCACCTCGCCTTCATCCAGCAGAACCTCGACTTCCACCTCGCCGCCGCCCGGCAGGGGTAAGTGGCGCATGGGCGGCGGCGATCCTGGTGGATGTCGACCGCGCGGTGCCGGACCCGGAATGGGAAGGCGGGATCACGCCGGGGGTGTATATGACGCGGGCGATGCTGGGGGAGGCGGGCATGGATTGGCCGGATGCGGATATCAAGCGGATGGTGAAGGAGTATGCGCCGGAGCAGGAGATCGTCGTGGCGATTTTAGGCGACGGGGGGACGCGGATCTTTATCGTCCGACGCCGCAGGCTGAAGCACGCGCCTCCATTATGATTCAGGCGGCATTGGCGCGTATTGGTGAGCAGATGGGCATGCGAATCTGGTTGCCAAAGGGTGATCGGTCAGCAGTTCTGGGGCAATGGCATCCGGCAGGTGGTGTACTTCTTGACTCACTTCCACTGAATTACGATGACGAAACCCTGCGTACCCTTGAACAGATAGACGTCATCTGGCTTCGTGTACGGTCGATAGTACGTGCATTTGAGGTGGAGCACACCACGGTGATCTACTCTGGCATCTTGCGTATGGCTGACCTGCTGGCACTTCAGCCCAATATGAAGATCAAACTTCATATCGTGGCGCCTGCCGCGCGCCGCGACAAAGTATTCCACGAGATCCGGCGCCCCGTCTTTGCTCGGCTGGCGGCTGGTCCACTCACGGAGAGCTGCACATATCTCTCGTATGAGAGCGTCGAAGACGTCGCCAAAATCAAGCACCTGGCGCATCTAAACGCTAGTATTCTTGAAGATTATGAAGAACGGGTGGAATAGTCCGCGCTGCGCTTCCACCATCGACTCCGCACAACTCCGCGCGGATGGCGCACCCTGGATCTGGCATCAAGCGAGCCTGCACTTTGGGACAGTGTCCAGATCGTCGATTGGTACCATGCCGAAGAACATCTCGTGGCGGCCGCCCGGCTCCTCTTGCAAGAAGGCACGCCCGCTTACAACCGCTGGCTGAAGCGCCGCAAAACGCTCCTGTACCAGGGGCACGCCGAAAAAATCGCCAAAGAACTCGAAAAGGCGGCCACCAAACAGGCCGCGGCCCTCACGACGGCGGCGGGCTATTTTCAAACCAATAAGTTGCGGATGGACTATATCGAGATGCGGGAACAAGAGTGGCCGATTGGCAGCGGCATGGTGGAAAGCGGCGCTAAGCAGTTTAAGGCACGCTTCTGTGGGGCAGGCATGCGCTGGTCACGCAAGGGCGCACAAAACCTCCTGCCCATTCGGGCCGCCGTCCTCAGTGGCCGCTTCGATGAAATGTGGACCGCGGCCCAAAACCTGCCCCAAGTTTGAAGTACACCCAAAAATTCATATCCATTGCATCATCAGTCCCGCAGCGCGATAATATAAGCGGCTATTATTGGAAACGAGGTCTCTGGCCACCTTGTCCCAACGACGACGAATCTGAAGAACGCACGGATGGGTCAGGTCATGCTTGATCTTGACCATTTTTGACCAGAAAGGAGGTTGGGACAGCACGTATCAAATCGCCCGTGAAGGTAGCGACTCTTGCGACAAGGGCAGTGGTGCAACGAAGTGCTTACAGCGCAGCGGATGTCTCTGGCAATCGGCAAAAGGAGCACCAAAATGAACAGCAAATATTGGGTATTCCTGCTCGTCGGTTTCTTGGTATTTAGTTTCATCCCATTGCAACCTCCCGTCTTCGCTCAATCCGCCCCTGGCATCGGCGCATCGCGAGTCGGTGCATCTGATGTGACGCCGGATACGAGTCCTCCAGGTCTGGTCTTGTGGAACAAGCTCGGATCACAATATGCCATCGAGCATAGTGAGGTCGGACCCAACGGCACGTTTGGTGGAGGCGCGTTTATCCCAGGCAAATTCGAGTATGCATACCTGGCCCGTTACGATCAACCAGGCCTGGTGACGTTCCCTAAAGCAGCCGTACCGATCGAGCGCGGGACAAGTGCAGTCTGGGTAAACTTGTTCGATACTCCTGAAACGATCCCAGGAAGCCCGAATCCGATTCTGTGCGAGGTTAAGGATAGTCGTAGCCTTTTCCAATTAGGCTATAACGGCAACAACGGCCCCGGTCTTGGTGGGCTGTGTGGCTTTGCCGGAGCGGTCTTCAGCACCGCCACCGGACGGGCTGGCGATTGGACTTATGAGGCGGCGTCAGGCAACAAGGGAATTGCCGAATGGCACCACTACGCCCTGATCTGGGATCGGGATGGCATTGCGGGTGTGGATACCGGGCAGCGCAAGGTCGCCGTGTTCGTCGATGGCGAACTGAACTCCAACTACTGGGATGACCTCGGATTGCAGACATTTCTGCCGCTTACCGGCGGTGATCTATCGCTGATGACCGAAATGAGGGATCTAAGCCAGGGTAGCGTTGCATTCGAAAACCTCAAGATCTGGGATTACGCGCGGACAGAATTTGACGAACCCAACCCACCGAAGCCGCGCATCACCGTAGGGCTGAATGTCCAACCCGACAGCAGCCGCAACTTCCAGTTCTATGGACCGGTCAGCAACTTCAAACTTGACGATCCCGGTTTTGATGATGGGGATCCGTACGCCAGTTCCATCACCTTTGATCAAATACCCTCTGGGAAGCACTGCTTCAGCGATGCCCTGCCCTTCCGTTGGTCTCTCAACGCCATCACCTGCAGCCAACCTGCAAAGTGCGCCGTCGACCTGGCCCAACACTCGGTTTGCATCACAGTGAACAATGGTGACGATCTGACCATCGCTTTCCGCATCAACAGAAGGGAACACTCTACGTACGCAGCTACTGGGACAAGAATGCCGACCGGGAGCGCAACTGGCGCGAACCGCTGTTGAGCGGCTGGTGGACCGAACTGTACAACAGTGCAGGAAAACTGGTCGCAAGCAACTTCACTAATAGCAGGGGCAAGTGGAACCTCTACACCCTGAAGCCAGGCGAAGTGTACACGGTGTGCCAGAAGCCACAGGCTGGCTGGACCAACACCCAGCCTGGCAGATTCTTACCGGAGCACGGGAATTGGCCCTGTTATACATTTGCGCTACAGCCTGCGCAATTGATCCAGGTTTTCTTTGGTTACACCCATGCTGCGCAGTTGGTCGCGCCGGAGGCTACCGATACTGTCGTTGCGCGCGGCATGCGGGTCAGCGACAACTTCATTGACAACGAGAACGATGCCATGTACACCGAGGAAGAATTCATCGACGTTGACGGCATGACACCGGATGACGGTTCGACACTCTTCATGCCTGCGCTTACGCGTTGAGTCAGGCTGCGTAATTCATACGGGAAGTCATCTGGGAGCGCATCCATCCGGTGCGCTTTCCAGAAGTTCTTCGACCTACTGCTCGCGCCTCCGCCGCACGCTGGAAGAGACGCTCCGATTTCCCAGTCTGGCGTTGCATATGCTTTTTCATTGGCGTCATCTATGCAATCCGCGGAATCTGTGATTCCGCGATTGTCGTCACGGTAAAAAAACGTCCCCGGCACTACCCGTCGAGTCACGGGTTCGGGGCGCGAGTGGGTCAAGGCGGGCAGGGACGGGGCAGATAACGTTTTGCCGCGGCGTGGCAAATCACTGACTGACGTGCGTGGTGTTCTACGCACTCATGGGGACCGCCGGCGCCGTCGAGACGTTCACCGGTCAATGGGATAGCAAACGATCGACATACGTGATGACGACCTGCTGGGACGCGGCGGTATAGATCACCTCGATCACGTCCTGTAGTTGGTTGGGTGACAGTTGTTTGAGTTGGGCAACGAGCGCCGGGTTTGGTTGGCCGAAGCGGCGTTGCAGGGCATCACTGGTTGTAGAAAGCATGGCATTTTCAAAGCCGATGTCTACGCCTTCCTGGAGGATCTCGTTGTACCAGGGGCTTTCGCGTAAGATCGCCATATCCCACCTCATGATAGAACGCACTGTTTCGATCGGCAGGACGTTGCCTGCGATGAAGGCCATGAACTCCTCAAAATCAGCCAGCTCCGGATCACTCCGCAAAGCGTATAATGCCTGCTTGACAATGTCAATGTTGTCACCGCCGCGCATGATCGGGATAAAGGGGAGCAGGGCGGGTAGATTGCCGGCGAGGACGACGGCGGCGTCGAGTTCCCAGAGATTGATGACCCGATACTGCTGCACCGCTTCAAACCCCATGAATGCGGTTCGATATTCACTGGGCGACGGGGCTGCAGCTTCCATGATGTTGATGACGACGGGATAGACGGGGAGCCGGTGGCGCTCTTCGACCAGACCGGCATAGGATCGCATGCGGCGTGGCATCTCGGGGTCAACTCGGAACTGGATCTCATTGGCGATGAGATAGTCGCCGAAGCGCGGCGAGCGTACCTTGATGACGACGTCGGTGGCGCGGCCGATGAACTGGAGCTCGTTTGCCAGCAAGTCGCCGGCTTCACCGGTGGCGTCGCCGGTGAGCCAGCAAGCCCAGGGCGTAGGAGCGATCCCGATGAGACGTTTGCTACTGATATCAGCTTTCTTTGTCATGATCGTGCGACGTGCCTCGCGCTGCATGTTGTCCGATGTGGTGACAACCTGGGATTCGGTGGAATCGAACGAGACGCTGGTATTGAGCGTAGCACGATCTGGCGGGATCGGATCTATGAAAAACCTATGGAAAAACTCCAGCCAAGGCGCCGAATAGGCATTTGGTGCAAAGAAACGTCCCCGGCACTATCCGCCCATTCACAGGGGCGGTGGCGCGAATTTGGGCAAGGGGGGCAGTGCCGGGGACAGGGCAGCTTGGCCCAAGCGCGCCAAAGCATCCTGGTAATCCTTGAATCCCAGTTCAGACAGCAAAAGCCTTTGCCGCGGCTCGGCCAACCACTTACTCACGTGCGTGGCTCTGATTAGTACGTGCGCAACACTGATCGACTCCTCCACGCACTCCGCACCACCTCTGCGTCTCCGCGTTGATCTTTTCTTCGAGGGCGAGAGTGTAACGCTCCGGCCCAACGTGTTTCAACACGTTTCCCGTATCAGACACCGAATTGCATTCGGTGGGCGGCTCGCGGCAGAATCCGCCGTCGCCGTAGAGGCCGACGCGCTGGATTCGCTCTCAAATAAAGTAACCGAAAAAGTCGGCATCTGCAACGAACTCGACTTGCCCCGAGCGTAAGTTGCCACCAATCGTCTTGCCTGACCTGTCACACAAAGGGCATTCATAAAAAGCCCAATCAGCAGAAGAAATCACCCGCGTTGGTAACGTTTCCATCCACGGGGCCGCGGCGAACGACGTCGATCTGCTCGCCCGGTACAAGTTCCACTGCCAATGCGGCGAAAAAGCCGTCGCGGTGGGCGTCTTCTGGTCCACTCCACCCGGCGCCAGATATCGCAATGCGATGTATCTTTGCGAAGCGTGCGCGGAGGAGGTGCATTGGGTGGGGGATGGTGTTGCACGGTGAAAGGCGCAGGGCGGAAAAATTGTCAACGGTCATTGGTCAATGGATCCGTTGAGTGGCGACGGTGGGGAGGAGAGAGGTGGAATCGCCAGGACTCAATGGGTAAGTGCGGAGGCGCTGGCACGAAGTTGGCACGACCATCGACTATGATTGGTGTAGTGACGACTGCCGGCGTTGAGGATTGGACAGACAGACGGGCATGGCGGCAGGAGAATGGTCAATTATCAATCATTAGTGGCAGCCTTTACCGCAGGCGTGCGCGAGGATGCGGCGCTGGCGGCAGGGGCCAGGCTGGGGCTGAGGCATGAGGTCAATCTGTTGGTGGAGTATGACCCGTGCTGGCCGCTTGCGTTTGCGCTGGAGGAGCAGCGTCTCCGGGCGGTGCTGGATGGGCGGATCGTCGCCATCGAGCACCACGGGTCCACCGCCGTGCCCGGTCTGTGCGCAAAGCCGATCATCGACATCCTGATTGGCGTGGAGCAGCAGGCCGGCTGGCTCCACTGCAAGGCGCCACTCGCAGCGCTGGGCTACGCCTATGCCGAGCATGCCGGCGTGCCTGATCACTTTATCTTTGGCCGCGGCCGCCATGCGGGGAACGCACGCACCTGGTGCACGTGGTCGAATACGGGAGCGCCACCTGGCAGGCCAGCCTTGCCTTCCGCAACGCCCTGCGCGCCGATCCCGCCCTGGCAAACCAATACGCCGCCATCAAACAGCGCCAGCCACAAGGCTCCCACCCACCGCGCCCACTACACCAGCCTCAAAGCGCCGTTTATCATGGCCACGCTTGCGGCAATCACGGACCACAACGCTGGCAGCGAAATTCACCAGTCATCGATGCCGCATTTCATTGACAATTGACCATTTAGTTCTCTCCTTTCTCCCATGCTTGACCCGCGCCTCGCCTGGCTGCTCTGCGCCCAGGATCTCCCCTTCTTCGTGCGCAACTTCGTTTCCATCTACGACGCAACGACCCAGGATTGGGTCCGCTTTGAACTTTGGCCGGCACAGGAGCGGACCCTGCAAACGATGGCCGATTCGCGCAAACTTGTCGTCCTCAAGGCGCGGCAGTTGGGGATTTCCTGGCTGTCCCTCGCGTATGCGCTGTGGCTGATGCTCTCTGCGGTCCTCCGCGCCTCTGCGTTGTGCAGTTCCTTCTCTCCCCGGCCTCGTAGTCTGGGAGCCGCCCCAGCCTGGCTCTATCGGGCCATCGACATGCCGGGCGCGGCTTTCGAGTATGCGGACCTAGCAGGCGGCTTGCCGACCTGGAACACGAAGAGGCGACGCTGGCGTTGCTGGTGCAGTTGACGCGCGACAGCGTCGATGAGCGGATCGTGCTGGACCGAACATTACGTTTCGTCGTGGCTGCGCATCGCTTGCTGCATCCAGAACGCTTGCTTCCCTGGAGCGGAGCATGCCGTAGCACTGGCGCGCAAACTCGGCGATGTACGGAGCTTGGCGACTGCCCTTGATGACCTTGGCGTGGATCACTTCGACCTGGGCGATCAGCCGCGAGCGCTCCAATACTATGCGCATGCCCTGTCCCTCAGCCGCCAGGTTGGCGACAAAGGGGGGGCACCCGGTTTTGGCTCCGCGCCTGGGGAGGAGGCAAGCCCAGCCCCCCCCAGATGAGCAGGCACTGCCCCTCCGCCGCCAGATCGACAAGGCGGCGAGGCCGCCACCCTCAACAACATCGGCGGGGTCTGGTCTGAAGCGCCGCCCTGACACGGTCGGCGCGCGGCGAGCGCTCAGTCGCCCTGGGGAGAAGCAGGCCTCTGCCCCTCAGACGCCAGGTCGGCGACCGATGGCATGAAGCCTCAACCGGCTACGCCCGCGCCCTTGCCCTGGCCGCGCTTGGCGACCTGCCGCAGGCGATTGAGCAACTGCAAGCCGTGGTGGCGCTCGATGAGGAACTGGGTCGGCCAGAGTTGCAGCGCGACCGGGAGAAGTTGGAGGAGTTGGCGGAGTTGCAGGCGGGCGCAAGGTAAATCTCAGCCGGATATGTCTAGCAAGGGCTCAGACCACACTGTTTTTCCTGGGTGACGATGCCTGAGGATTCTATTGACCTGTTTATACGTGGCGTTTGGGCGTGCGGTGACCGCTGGTGGTGTGGAGATTACCGTTAGTCGGATTTCCTGATGCTTTGCCGGCTGGCCCTGTCTCTCCGTCTTGGCAATACGGTAGGATTTGTGTAAAGCACGGCCTGCGAATAGTCGTCCACATCTTGCGCCGTCGCTCGTCAGTCGGCGGAACCACAAGCTGGAAGTTTTTCCGCGAGCTCTGGCAAAAAAGATCGAATGCTGATCGCACAGTCTGACCCCAACCGGTTGCTGCGCTTTTTGCTCGGTTGTATGCAACAAAAGCAATGATGAAAGTAAAGATGAATATCCACCACAAACGGAAATCGCCCGGGTAGTATGCGAAGCACCCATACGCCAAGATTACTATTCCGCTCAGATACAATAGGTTGACCCAGAAGTCCATCATTGCCTTCGCATCCATGACGTACGCTTGGTAGGTGGCAGGAATGACTCTAATAAGCGGTACCATCCAGGAATTGCATCGATTCCGTACATCACCCTGGAATACGTTTCGAACGAACGGATGATATTTCCGAAACTGGTTGGCATGACGTATCGCTCATCATCAGGGTAGGATACAGCTGCATGTAGCGTTAGTTGGTTCCGACGCCGTGATTCCTTCTCCGAAAACGGCTGTCCAGACTCCAGATGCGCTGCATATTTATCGTCTAGACTCTCGAGTTCCTCCTGCATTCTGCGATAAAGTCCGCGACGAATCGGCATCAGTATCTTGAGAGGGTTAAACGTGCCGTACCCTTCTAGGATTCGAATCAGCGATCGGTTTAGTGATAGTAAGATGATTCCTCCGAACCAAGAGACAATGCCAAAAACTGTTGTCTCAATCAAAACGTTTATCCCAGTCGGGTTGCTGAACACGAAATTCGGAATATTGTGACCATGCGCATTAGAGATTGCGCCAATCGCAACCAGAAACGCTGCCGCTGGCAAGAAATAGCCTATAGCGAAATCGCGGCTTAGCAATTCCGGTAGTTTTCCAAACACGTCAATCTCAGTTCTGGTATGGTGTTTCGTGAAGCCTAGCATGACCAGCGCCCTCTTCGATCTTTTTGGCGGGTTTCTGTGCGTCACGTGATTTTTTGGCGGCCTTGGTGGCGCCGGCGTTGTGGATCACCGGGAAGTGCACTAAAGTTGGAGATATAGGCGCTCTTCTGTATCCGCCTGACCGTGTATTCGATCTGTGATCCCACGGTAATGCCTTTGGGCAGGCTACCTTGTCGGCCATAGTGACGATAGGTTATTTTGTCGCCAGTGACGGTCTCTATCATTACCCTATTGGTAGTAGGGTTGAAGGCGACAACTTTGCCACGCTCGCGAGGCCGGATTTGCATCCTTGCCGGACGGCCTACAGCTTTTGTATCTCAACTCGGCTGCCTTTTTCCAGTTGCTGATCGACCAGGAGCGATCTGACGGTGATCGTTGACGTGCCCTTGTCGAGAACAACCCGAATCTGCGGACGATCATAATCGATCTTCGCAACAGTGCCGACATGAATCTTCATTTTCACTGGAATTCGAGGGGCATAGAAGACCTCATGCAACCTAGATGTCGGAATGCAAGTAGCTTCGCGAGTTTGCGGACCGAGAACTGCAGTCCTTACAAGTGTATGAGTTCCAACGGACTCTGTCAATAGGAGTGGAGAGGAATCTGGACGATTCTCTATTGAAAGCACCTGTTCTGCCTATACAATACTCTCATGCATGAGTCCGTCGCTTGCCGGCCAGTGCGCTACGCCACCGCAGAGCCTGCGGGTCTTGTCCGCATCGATGCCGCACCGGCGCCACTCTTTGACCAACAGACCGCTGCCGAACTGGATGCACTTGTGCCGTCAATTCGTGATCAGGTGTGCTTGGGAGGGTTGTGACAGTCGATCTGCACAGCGAACTTGATCTGACACAAAAATATGTCTTCGGTGCCAAATTGTCTTGAACTGGGATTCGAGGATTGCCAGGAATTGCGAGCAGGTGGCGGGGTGCGTTGCAAGGCCAGGCCAAAGCGTCCGTGAAATCTGTGCAATCCGGTAAATCCGTGATTCAGACAGCCAAAGCCGCGGCCCGGCCAACCACTTACTCACGTGCGTGGCTCTGATGTCACGTGCGTGGCTCTGATTGGCGGGCAGTGCCGGGGACGGTGGCGGCGAACGAATTTAGCGTGACCGGGGCAGGCGGAGTGGGGACGGCGCAGCTTGGCCCCAAGCGCGCCAAAGCATCCTGGTAATCCTTGAATCCCATAAATCCCAGTTCAGACAGCAAAAGCCTTTGCCGCGGCAAGGCCAACCACTTACTCACGTGCGTGGCTCTGATGGGCACGTGCGTGGCTCTGACTTCACGTGCGCAACACTGATCGACCCTGGCTGGCGTGAAGGTGTTGGGCAATGCGGCTGGGGGCGTGCCAACGGATCCGCTTCGTCACTCTTCGGGCGACCAGTGGGGGTCGAGACGCTTGAAATGACCCTGTGGGCAGTGACCGCCGCCGGTCGTCGAGACATGCCAGTGCTCGAAACAGTAGAACTTGAGGCACTCGCGGCAGAATCCGCCGTCGTCGTAGAGGTCGGCTTGCTGGATTCGCTCGACGGCATATGGCGCAGTGAAGGCCGCCCTGATGGCATCTGCTTTCACCGCAGAAATGAGGTCGCCCCCACCATTGCCGCCGCCGATCCCGGCATAGCGAAAGCGCACGCCACCCACCTCGTTGACGAGCTTGATGATCATTGCCGTCTTGCCGCACTTGCTGCAGGACGGACTCAGGTTTTCTTCGAGCATACCTCCTCCAATTTCCGTCCATCGGGGTCCGCGTTACGGTGGCGCCGCCCGCAGTGCTGTCGAGTATAGCACAGCGCAACCGGCGCCTCGGTGGTGATCGTCACATCCACGATAGCACGAATTGGAGAAGTAGAACTACGGAAAAACTATGGAAGAGTTGGGGGCAAAGGGCAAGGGGAAATTGTCAATCAGGAACGCCACTCGCCATTGCCGACTCAGGCGCACCCACGCGATCGTTCTCGACGGTAGGGAGGTGAATTCGTCGGTACCCCGGACACGGCAATGCCGGTGTTCAGACGAGAATCTTCGTTGGCGGCGACGGACACGGCAGCGCCGTGTCCCCTAAGGGCGAGGCAGGGCATTCGTGTTGTCGGGGTTTTTGTGTGGACGCCTGCACTTGATGTCATGTTTCTGTTGTATTATTCTCTCGTTCTTTCAACTCGTCATGACGAACTCACGCGAAACAGATATGACCAACTATGTGACAAAACCGATTCCCAGTGACCTACCGCCGATCGATACCGTCGTGCGGCCCTGGGGGTCATTTCGACAGTATGCACATAACACAGACGTCACGGTCAGCCTCATGACCGTCAAACCAGAGCACCGCCTCAGCCTGCAAGCACACACCGGCCGCGCTGAGTTGTGGATTGTGCTCGATGAGGGCGCCGAGATTTTGAGGGGCGACGAGATCCTACATCCGCACGCCGGTGAGGAGATCTGGATCCCTGCGAATACCCCCCATCGTCTTGGCAGCATCGGACCGACCGTCCGGGTGCTAGAGGTTGCCTTCGGCAATTGGCAGCAGGCCGACATCGTTCGTTTTGATGACGACTATGCACGCCCGTAGCAGGGAGAATGAACATGGACCTGCCCGCATCCTGGCGCACGACCACACAACACCTGATGCCGGCGCGGCGACAGGAGACGACTCCGGGCCACTACAACATCTACCCCAGCTTTCAGATGGGGCCGGGTCAGGTTGCCGCCGGCTATGACATACTCGCCGCCCGGCTTGCCGGCGCACGGCAGGTCGTCATCGACGGCTATCCAGGTGTCCTTTGGGAGCACTTCCGCGCACGGTTGGATGCAGCCCTGCGTGCGCAGGGCGTCGAAGCGCACTGGTTCGATGTACGCCAGGCGCTGCTGCCGGAACCGGCAGTGGATGCCCTGATCGCGCCCAGCCTGGGCGGCGACGATCCCATCTTTGGGTTTCGTTATCCGGGTGAACTGGGTGACTTTTTCGACCCGGAAGCGTTACATGCCATGCACCCGGTGGCCGGCGCTACGCTGAACATCCTTTATGGGTGCGGCGCAGCCCTGGCCGGCTGGGATGGCGTGCTGGTCTATGTGGACGTGCCGAAGAATGAGATCCAGTTTCGCCAACGGGCGCACAGCGTCACCCCATTGGGGTCGAACACGCCCCTTGCCCCCAAACTGGCCTACAAGCGGAGCTACTTTGTCGACTGGGTGGTGGCGAATCGCCACAAAGCAAGCCTGTATCAGCGGATTGACTGGGTGGTCGACGAGCAGCGCCCCGAGGAAATAACGTTTGCCGCGGGTGCAGCGCTCCGACAAGCCCTCGACACGATGGCAAACAACTACTTCCGCGTGCGCCCCTGGTTTGAGCCGGGACCCTGGGGCGGGCAGTGGTTGCGGGCGCGCTTGCCGCAACTGGCGCAGGATGTGCCGAACTACGCCTGGTCATTCGAACTGATCGTGCCGGAAAATGGCCTCGTCTTTGAAAGCGATGACTGGCTGCTCGAAGTGTCGTTCGATTTTCTGATGCACCGTAGTGCAGGCGACGTCACCGGTGATGCTGCCAGCGCGTTTGGAACCGAATTTCCCATCCGGTTCGACCTCCTCGACACCTTCGACGGGGGAAATCTGTCTCTCCAATGCCACCCGCGTCCTGATTATGTGCGCAGGCACTTTGGCGAACGTTTCACCCAGGATGAGACCTATTACATGCTGGAGAGCGGGCCACAAGCGCGTTGCTTTCTTGGCTTCCAGGACAACATCCGTCCCAGTGAATATCGCCAGGCGCTGGATCGCAGCTTCAACACCGGAAGGCCGCTGGATGTGGAGCAATACGTGCAGGCGTTTCCCGTCAAGAAGCACGATCTGATCCTGATTCCAAACGGCACGATTCACTGTTCCGGCATCAACAACCTGGTGTTAGAGATCAGCGCCACCCCCTACATCTTCACCTTTAAGATGTATGACTGGCAGCGGATGGATCTGGACGGGCGGCCGCGGCCGCTCAATATCGACCGGGCGTTTGATAACCTGTACTTTGACCGCAAGGGCGCCCGCGTGCCGGCAGAATTCATTTCGCATGCGCAGCCGATCGGTGGCGGCCCCGGCTGGCAGATCATCCACCAGCCCACGCATCGCAATCACTTCATGATGTGCATCGTTACGAGATTTAGCAGTGCGGTCGACGTGCCTACGGCGGGCTCCTGCCAGATCATGAGCCTGGTGGAGGGGAAGACGGTGTTGTTGGAGACGGCGGGTGGGTTGCGCCAGCGTTTCAACTACGCAGAGACGTTTGTTGTGCCTGCGGCCGCGGGCCACTTCCGGTTGATCAGCGAGGACGGTGCCCCGATCAAGGTGGTCAAGAGTTTTGTCAAGCCCCTGGATCAATGGGTGGACGGCATCGTTGGGTAATGGTATTGTTTGGGTTCAAAATCCACAGATGAAACCACATAAGCAGGTGAAGAAATGAACCATCCATTAGCAGGGAAGGTCGTGATCATCACGGGCGCAAGTTCGGGGATCGGGGCGGCGACGGCGCGCGCGCTGGCGCCGCTTGGCTGCCGGATGACGCTGGCCGCGCGCTCGGCCGATAAGTTGGCGGCACTGGCGGCCGAGTTGGGCGATGTCGCCCTGGTCGTGCCGACCGATGTCACGCTGGCGGCCGACAACATCAAGATGGTCGAGAAGACGGTGGCGCACTTTGGCCGCGTCGACGTGCTCTTTGCCAACGCCGGTATCTACATTCCGGGAAATGTGGCCGAAGGTGACCCCGATGCCTGGGCGAATTTGATGAATGTGAATGTGGATGGCGTTTTGCGCGGGGTGCATGCGGTGCTGCCGCATATGATAAAGCAGCGATCCGGCGACATCCTGGTGACAAGTTCAATTTCAGGGTTTATCGACGTCCAGTGGGAACCCGTCTATTCGGCCTCCAAGCATGCGATCCAGGGCTTTGTGCACACGCTGCGCCGTCAGGTGGCGCCGCACAACATCCGCGTGGGCGCGCTTGCGCCGGGTATGGTGGCCAATGAACTGTGGGGTTTCTATGACGCGGCGGCGATCGATGAGAAGGTGGCGGCTCACGCCTGTATTCGCTCCGAAGATGTGGCGGCGGCGGCCATCTTTATGTTGTCGCAGCCAGCGCATGTGACGATCCGCGATCTCGTCATGCTGCCGCAGAATCAGGATCTGTAGATCAAAAGCAAGAGGGCGAGGAAGAGGAGGAGGAGAGAGGGGCCCGGGGGGGGGGGGGGGTTTGTGCGGGATTGACGGGTCAGTTATCTTTTAACGCCTGGTAGGCGGCGTTGATTTCTTTCATCTTTTCCTCGGCCAGGCTTTGAAACTCCGGGCCAAGGTGGGTGACGCGGTCGGGGTGATATTGTTTGGCCATCTGGCGATAGGCGCTGGTAATTTCTTCCTGTGACGCGCCAGGGGAATGCCGAGAATTTCGTACGGGGAGGGCGGCGGATCTTCGGCGATGGCGGGTGGTGGCTGATACCCTGCGCCGGCATAAGTGCGCCCAAAGGGTATGTCACCGAAGCTTGTGTAGTTGCCGCCCTGCCAGGACCTGCCCCAGCGCATCACACGGACATTGCGGCGCCACCAGAGTACGCCGGCGCCGATCAACAGCACCATCAGCAATGTAAAGAGTAGGGGCGACGCGACGAATGCGCTGGCAACCAGTTTCGCCGCCCCGACGACCCCGGCGATCACCAGCCCCACCGTGACCGCAACGCCGAGCAGCAGACAGCTACAGCCGCCGCCACATCCTGGGTTTGTATTGTTGGACTGCCACGATCTACCGAACAAAAGTTGCCCTTTCCTGCTGCATCGTATTGGGCCGCGCAGGAATCCCTATGATACTCGATCTCCCAATCCAGATAGAAACCGTTTGAGTTCTGCGGGGTCACCATCGAAGATCAACGAACCGGGGACAATCCAGTCTACGCCTGCCTGGTGGAGGAGGGGCACGGTTGCGTAGCGGATGCCGCCGTCTGCCTCGATCTCGGTGTGCAGGCCGCGCTGCGTGATCGCCCGGCGCAGTTGGGCGATTTTTCCTGGAACTGACGGATCCATCGCGACGCCCTTGACGCCCATGTAGGTGCCCATGACGGTGACGATGTCCAGGTCGGCCAGATGTGGCGCCAGCAGTTCGACCGGGTCTTGGACGCGTAGCGACATCCCCACCTTCTTACCGGTCGCCTTGATGGTGCGGATAAACGCGGCTGGGTCGGCGACCGTATCATAGTAGAAGATGATGGTGTCGGCGCCTGCGTCGACAAAGGGTTCCAGCCACTGCTCCGGATTGATTGTGATCAGATGGACTTCAAACGGGAGCTGCGTATGGGGGCGCAGCGCCTTGACCAGATCTGGAAAGAAGAGGAGCAGGTTGACGTATTGGCCATCGGCGACGTCGATATGGAAGCGTTCGGTATAGGGTTCGATTCGTTTGATTTCGCCGGCGAGATTCGCCAGGTCGGCGGACCAAAGGGAGGCGGAGCAGTGTAACATGGGTGACCTCGCAGCAGCAGATTCAACAAAGGGTATCTTGGTGGGAATATTACAGGGTCCGGTCGCGTGGGAAAAATTTGGGTCAATTTGTTGAGCTAATTTTCAAGACTCCTTGCGACTTGAAAAAAATATGCATTGACATTACCTCTCCCGCGTGCTATCTTGATCTTACTCCGTTGTAGGTCCGTGAAAGATAAAAGTAACCAATTTGCTCAGTCCCACAAAAAAATAGAAGCTGTTCAGGCTGACAGGCAGGATACGACCATGAAGCGCTGGAGATTGCCCGAAGAGGCCGGTGTCGCAATTATTCTGGTCTTGGTTGTTCTGGTCATGAGCATCCTCTCCCCGAATTTTCGTACCTTGTCGAATGCGCAAATCTTGCTGCTAAACGGCGCCGTCATCGCCTTTTTGGCGATGGGCCAGACTTTTGTGCTGCTCACCGGCGGCATCGACCTCTCCACAGGCTCGAACGTGGCGATGACCGGCGTATTGGCGGCTGTGCTGATGAAATACGGGATGCCGTGGGAGGTCGCCTCACTCCTTGCCATCTGCGCGGGTGTCAGTCTTGGCATCGTCAACGGTTTCTTTATCCACTATGTCGGACTGCCGGCTTTCATTGTCACCTTTAGCACTTTTGGGGTTGCTGCCAGCATCCCGTTGATCATAACCGGCGCCAACTCGGTCTCGATCAAAGATTACGATTTTGCACTGGTCGGACGCGGCGCCTTTTTGGGGATCCCGATGCCTGTGCTTCTCGTTTTCGTGGCCGCCATTATTTTGACCGTGATTCTTCGCCTGACGCCATTGGGTGTACAGATCTACGCGACAGGTGGCAATGCGGAGACCAGCCGTCTCGCCGGCGTGAACATTGGTCGCACGATCATCGTGGTTTATGCCGTGAGTGGTCTTTGTGCAGCCATGGGTGGTCTGATTACGGCTAGCCGTTTGATGGTCGGCTACCCGTCGGCGGGTTCGGGCAACGAATTATTCTTCTCGATCGCATCTGCTGTCGTTGGTGGCGTCAGTCTGTTTGGCGGTATAGGCAGCATCCTTGGGGCCCTACTTGGCGCGGTACTGATTGCAGCGGTTTCGAACGGTATGAATGTAGTGGGTGTACCGAGTTACTGGCAGCCACTGGTCATCGGATTGATCATCCTTACTGGCGTCACGATTGACACGTACCGGCGGCGGGTGTCCTTTGGCGAACTTGCCCGTCGTTTTGGTCGCCGCCAGCCACAGCCGGCTGCACCGACACCTACCGACACTCAGAATCGCTCGTCGTAGCTGAAAGGAGGGTCAAGAAGAGCGAACTTGTACGTTGTGCGTCGTATCTGGTTGTCTGATGAGGAACTCTAGTCGATTTTGGAAAATCCTACAGGAGGATGATTGTGAGAAAGTTGATTCTGTCCACGAGCGTGATGCTTGTGATTGTGGCCGCGCTTGTACTCAGCGCATGCACTGTGCCTGCAGCACCGGCAGCGGCGCCTGCCGCCGACGCCGGTAGCGCTGCGGCTGAGGCGCCTGCACAAGGCGTCCAACCTGCTTCGATTCCGCGGCCGGCTGCATGTGATGCTGAGAAACCGTTCTTGGCCGTATCGTTGCCAAACATGACGAATCCGTACTACGTGGCGATGAAGCAGGGGTTTGAAGAGGCCGCCGCCGCCAATGGGTTCACAGTGGAAGTTCAGACCGGCAGCGACGACGACGCCATGCAGCTTGCGCAGGTGCAGGCGCTGTTGGAAAAGAAGCCCTGTGCGCTAGCATTCAATGGTGGCAAATCTGAACCTGCGGCCGGCATCGTCAAGGCGGCTAATGACGCAGGTGTGCCCGTGTTTACGGTGAATGTGATCGTGTCGCCCGAGGCAATGGCCGACCAGAAGGCATGGATCGTCCAGTATCTCGGCGCCAACAACAAGGCCGGCGGTACGCAGGCAGCGGAACAGGTGCTCAAGGACCTGGGCGCAGATGCCGATCTGAAGATCGGCTTTGTCACCGAACCTGACGAAGTGCCGACAGTCCTGCGCGATCAGGGTTTGGAAGAGGCGATCGCCGCCAACCCCAATGCCAAGATCGTCGCCAAAGTGGACGGCAACGTCAAGCCTGATGACAGCATGAAGGTGACGACTGAGTTGATGCAGGGCAACCCTGACATCAACGTTATTTTTGCGAGCACCGGCCCCGGCACTTACGGTGCGCTGCAGGCTCTGCGTTCGATGGGCAATGACAAGGTTCTCGTCTACGGTTTCTGCGCTTCGGAGGAACCGGTGACAGGGCAGTACAAGGCGTGCGTGTCGCAGGAGCCATACGCTTATGGCCAGCTTGTTGTCGAGCAGATCAAGGCCTGGCTTGGTGGCGCTACACCTGAGAAGGAAATCCTGCGCCCATTGAAGATCTTCACCGACGGCCAGACTCCGGCTCCGGGCGAAGTTGGCTGATTGAGAGGGTGTACGGCTATGATCGAGCGTGATCCAAACAATGGATCGCCGGGCTTGGAGGCTTCCGGCATCAGTAAGTATTTTTCAGGAGTGCCGGCGCTCCTGCGGAGTCTCGATTGCCGTTCGCCCCGGTCAGATTATTGGACTTGCCGGCCACAATGGGGCCGGCAAGTCCACCCTGTTGAGGTTACTGTCCGGTGTCTACCGGCCTGACGAAGGCGCAATGTTCCTCAATGGGGCGCCGATCGAACTTCACTCACCCAAAGCGGCGCTTTCGAGAGGCATTGCTACCGTTCACCAGGAACTGTCGCTGCTCCCCAATCTGACGGTGACGCAGAACGTATTTCTGGCCCAGGAACGCACGCGGATTGGCATCCTGCAGCGCGACAGCATGCGCATTGAAGCTCAGGAGATGGTGCAACGCTTTGGTCTTGACATCGACGTGACCATGCCTGTTGGTTCGTACCCTGTCGCGACACGTCAACTCCTCGAATTGGCCATTGCCACCCACCGTAACGCACAGTTTCTGTTGCTCGACGAACCGACGACCAGCCTCGAAGGTGAACAGATTGACCAGTTGCTAGAGACAGTGCGCAACCTCGCCAAGACGCACGGTGTTGGAATCATCCTCATCGACCACAAGTTGGACGAGTTGTACGCAGTTGCCGATCACCTTGTAGCGCTCGTGGATGGCCAGGTGCGAATCGATGGCCCGGCGGAGAAGGTCTCGCGCGAAGAGATGGTGCGTGCCATTGCCGGCGATGAGGCTGTCCTCCTGGGGCAGAGAGCGCGCGCAGCACGTGACGAACAGGCCGGAAGTCAAGTCGCGTCGGGCTCGGAGGCCGATGTAAAAACGGAGGACGTTGCACTGGTTGTCCGGCAACTCAAGACCAAGACGCTTGTAGACGTGAATCTGACGGCACAGCGGGGGCGAATCCTTGGTATTTACGGACTGGTTGGATCGGGGCGCACCGAGTTTCTGCGCGCACTGATCGGTCTTGACTCTGTGCTAGCGGGCACCATCGAGTTGATGGGGCGTCCCTATCGTCCGCACAATCCGAGTGCAGCGCGCAAAGCGGGTATTGTCTATTTGACGGAAGAGCGCAAACGTGACGGCATCATTGCGCCGCTGGATTCAATCACCAATGTGTCATTGCCTGTGTTGAGCAATTTTCGCCGGTTTGGTTTTCTCCAACACGGTCCGATGAAAAGTAGTGCCAACGCCTATCTGGATTTGTTGCACGTGCGCGGGGATCGCAGCCAGCCAATCATTCGTCTCTCCGGCGGAAATCAGCAGAAAATACTTTTTGCGCGCGCCCTGGCGCAAGATCCCACGATTCTGTTGCTCGATGAGCCGACCAAGGGTGTCGATATTGGCGTCAAGGGCGACATTCACCGCATGATTCGTGAACTCGCCCACGAGAAACAAATGACCGTTCTCCTTGTTTCAAGCGAAGAGGACGAGGTTCTTGAAGTTGCCGACGAAGTGGTCGTGTTTGTTGGCGGCAAGTGCGATGGTAAAGCGGAGTTGGTAGCGAACTTGAACGCCGCGCAACTACGTCGCGAGGCCTGGCTGCCGGCTTAATATCACATACCATTCAGGAAAACCCGCACGAGGTATCCCATGTCGATCGTTGCAGGGGTAGACAGTTCTACTCAGTCGTGCACCATTGAGTTGCGCGACGGCGATAGCGGCGTTCTGTTAAGCCGCGGGCGGCGACCCCACCCGCCTACCTTTCCTCCGGTCAGTGAACAGAATCCTGCCGATTGGTGGGAAGCCTTTAAGGGGGCGCTACACGACGCTTTGGAGGCCGCCAGCGTCGGTCCGCAAGCGATCGATGCGATCAGTGTGGGGGCCCAGTGCCACGGGCTGGTGGCGATGGATGAGCATGGTGATGTGCTACGCCCGGTCAAGCTCTGGAATGACACCACCTCGGCGCCGCAAGCGGACGCCATGGTCGAGAAACTGGGTGCTGAACGTTGGGTGCGGACGGCCGGCTCGGTTCCCACCGCAGCGTTTACGATCACGAAGTTGGCATGGTTGGCCGAGCACGAGCCGGAGACTTTACGGCGTGTGCGCGCCGTCTGTGTGCCACATGATTGGCTTACCTATAAACTCACGGGGCGAAGGCGCCGTCGATCCGAAGGTGGCTGCTGAGCTTGGCGTGCGTACCAGTGTGGTCGTTGGACCAGGCGCCGGTGATCAACACGCTGGCGCAGTCGGACTTGGTCTGGCCGAGGGCGAGGTGCTATATAGCCTGGGCACCTCAGGGGTGGTGATCACAGTTTCGCCAACGCCTGTGGTCGACCTGACCGGGATGGTCAACAGCGTTGCCGATGCGGCTGGCGGCTTCTTGCCACTGGTGTGTACGCTCAACTGCACAAAAGTGACCGACACATTTGCCCGGTTGCTTGGCGTCAACCACGAGGAGTTGGCGGCGCTGGCATTAGCTGCGCCGATGGATCACAGTCGGCCCGTACTGGCGGCCTATTTTGATGGCGAGCGCTCGCCGAACCGGCCGTTGGCGCGGGTTGCTGGCCAACCTGAGCAACGAGAGTGCGCGCGAGCAACTTGCCCTGGCCGCCTTTGAGGGAGTGCTGCTTGGCCTGCTGGCCGGGCACAGTGCGATCCAGCAGGCGGGTGCGCGGGCGGATGGGCGGGTCGTCGTCGCGGGGGGTGGGGCCAGGTCGTCTGCATACAGGCAGGTGTTGGCAGATCTGCTTGGCAAACCCGTGCATTTGCTGGATGCGCCGGAAGCCACGGCACGCGGCGCCTGTGTGCAGGCGGCGGCGGTGCTTCAGAATCGCGACATCCGCGCCATGCGCGAGGAGTGGCGTCCGGCGGTGTTGAGTATCGACCACCCGCGTAACGAGGCGGTTCAGGATCTGCGTGCCAAATACCAGGTTGTGGCTGACGTAGCTGAACGGGTGAGCCTGGAGATTAGAGATTAGAGAGATTCCCAGTTCTCTCTGCGTTGGTGGTTGGTGTGGGAGGAAAGAGATCAACGCGGAGATGCGGAGGTGGCGCGGAGATCGCGGAGAAACCAAGCAGAGCCACGCACGTGAGTAAGTGGTTAGCCGTGCCAAAGCCGCGGCTGGCTGAAGCACGGATTGCGCGGATGACACGGAATGCACGGAGGCTTGGGCTTTGGCCGAGCGCTCACCACCCTGACGGGATGGTGCTCTGATGTCACAAACAGAGCCACGCACGTG
>JADJPH010000037.1:32500-67780 GCA_016713335.1 Candidatus Fredericiella danica
CGGTGCCTGCCAAAACTGTTTGAATGGCGCCTTGATGGGCCTGCCATGTGCTCAGTTGTTGGCCGCTGCGGTCTAGGACGTGAATCTGGCCAAATTCATCGCCAACCGCGACATGGCCGTCAGGCAGCGTTGCGATTGACGTCAATCGGACATCGCCCAAATCGAAGGCCGTTGCACTACCTTCCATTGTTGACCAGCGCTCAACCAGGCCATTTTCGCCCGCAACCAGAATCGAGGAGCCAGCGTCGTCAAGCGCCTGAGCCGGCAGCCCGTAAGGGAAGTAACTGGTCAGTTCACCGCCCACCCGTACACGCCACAAATTAACATTGCCCTGGTTGTCAGCCGTGGCAATCAGATGTCCAGTGCGATCGAAGACCGGAGAGGAGATGTTTCCCGCGCTGCGCACGATGGTGGTGCCTGCATGTGTCAAGAGATTCCACAACGGATCGTGCCGTCGCGGCTGCCTGACACGAGGAACCTGCTATCGGGGCTAAAGGTGAGGCCATTGATCTCTTGTGTGTGGACGGCCAGTTGGATTGGCCGATCTTCGAGGCTGCCGAGATCCCAGACGCGCACCTTGCCGTTGGCGCTGCCGGCAGCAAGATAACGCGAGTCCGGGCTGAACAACGCGTGAAATCGATAACCGTCCGTGTTACGGGAATCAGGTAACTCGACGTACTCATACGAACTACTGATAGACTTCCTTATCCATAGTTCGAGCAAGTCGGTTGAAAGTGAAACGATTGCACGACCATCGGGGCTTTGTTGAGCGCCAATGACGGTAAACTGATGGCCTCTGCCCTCCGGCACGTTGAACGTTCCTGAGGCGCCGTCGGCAATTCTCCAGATGTGCGCCAGATTATCGTCGGCGCCTGCCAGGATCGATTCTCCGTCGGTTGTCCAGCTTAGGGTGCGTAATTGGGCGCCGGATTCGGCAAGATAGGGACTCTTGCCAACCAGCACCCCCGATGCAATGTCCCAGATCCAAATCTTTGTACCGCTGCGAACCCCCAGCCACTTGCCGCCGGGATGCAGCGAAATGGAGCGTACGACATCATCATGGATCTTCTCCCACTCAAGCCCCCCATCACTCATGCGCCAAACGCGGACTCTGCGGTCGTTCTTGCTGGCAGTTACAACGTACTTGCCGTCGAAGCTCAACGCTGCACCGACCAGCGTGTCCTCATGGCCCCCCAGTGCCCACACCAAACGCCGACTTTGCCAGTCCCATACACGCGCCTTCCGATCATTTCCACCTGTCAGTAGGTAGCGATTGTCGCGACTGAAGAAAATGCCCGATGCCGCCGCTTCAAGGCCAGAGATGCTGGCCACACCGCGCCAGGCGTCCAACGCTGTTCGAAGTACTTCCTCAGATTGCATCGTGCCGGTGATTCCCTGTTGGGCAATGATACCCAACAAGAGCGCTTCTTCTGCTTCTCCGTTTTCCAGCAGATTATTGGCGACAGCGGCAACCTCGCGTGAACGCGACTGCGCCAGTTGTGCGGCAAGATCGGCGGCGCTTTTCGATAGTTGTGACTGTTGGTTGAGAATGAATAACACAGCGCCGAACATGAGCACTGAAAACAAGACTGCGCCCGCCACCAGCAGTCGCCACCGATTCCGACTTTCACGCAGAAGCCGTAGTTCCTTTTCTTGCTGGGCTTTTTCTTTCTGCTTTTCTGCATCAATCTGTTGCCGGCTTTGTTCGACGAGGTCTTTGATATCTTGGTCGATGCCCACCGATTCTGCGTCGGTGGTGGTCATCCATCGTTCAGTTCGGGCAGTTCGGCCTCATCTAGCAGGCCACCCTCTGCACGACCAAGCCGCACCCATTCTGCCGCCTTTGCATCCAGTCTGCGTCTGGTCTGCTCTGCATCCCGGCGCTCACTTACCCATGATGCCAGGGTAGGCCAACCGGTAATCAGCGATTCTGCGCGATATCGATCTTGCGTTGCGGGTTCGCATGATCGCGGTCTGTGGTTAAGAGCCGCCTGTCAATGAGAAGTGCTAACACTGCACCAAAGATCGCCGGATCATCTCCGACCGAGTGCAGATCCGCTTCAGTCTGCTGGCGCCGAGTATCCGGCCGTCCTTCGCCAAACTGGATGAGGCGCATGAAGACCCGGCGTGTGGTGATTGCCCCGGCCGCCGGCATGCGTTTGTCTAACAGTGCCTGGTCTGCGCTGCGTGCCATGGCAACTTGCAGCCCCGTGCGTGTATCATTGTCGCCGGCAAGGTCGATGTAGGCCGACAGCGCAAGTTTGCGTGCTTTGACCTTTTCCCACAGAAGCACCAAGGTTTCCTGTAGGAAGGGTAGCGCGCCGGGTTCACCTGCGGCATCGGCAAGCAACCGCTCAACAAGCGCATCTTCGATGGAAACGCCTGCTTGCTTCGCCGGCGCGGCGATTGCTTCTCGTAGTGCTTTCCTACTCAGCGCTGTCACTTCCATCCGGTGGGCCTGGATCAGGTTCCACAGAGGTGATCTCATCAGATTTGGATAGAAGTCAGCGCGCACCGTAAGGATCAGGTGGAAATTAGGAACACCGGCCAGCGTCAGCAGGCACTGTTCAAACAACATGCCTTCATCGAGGGGAGAGAGCGTATACGTTTCTTCAAATTGATCGACAACCAGGACAATCGGCACGCCACTCGCCAGTTTTTGGTGCTGGTCACGATCTCTTCAGATTCACCGCTTGCGCCCAGCGCCGTGGCCAGGCTGGTCATCGGGGCGACGCCGGACGCAGTCCGCCGACGAGCGTCTCACGCCCAAGAATGAGCCTTGCCGCATTTGTGGGATGCAACCGCGAAGACCAATGATGATTTGCCGCTTCCAGAGGCGCCGATGATGACAAGAAACGGGAACAGCCTCAGACGCTGGATTGCCTCGTCGACTTCTCTGTTTCGCCCGAAGAATCTGTCGCTTTGGTCTTCACCAAAAGGTGACATGCCTGGGTACGGACAAGGCGTAGCTGTGTCAAATACGAGGTCATTCCACTCAGCATTGAGGCGCTGAAGTTCCGGGTTACCGGGATTCTGGGCGAGCGCTGCCGTCAGAAGACCCTTGATGCCAATTGACTGATCGTCAACGACCTGTTGAACGAGATCCAGGGCGATGGCCGGCACTGGGCGTTCTACGGCAACGACGTTGTCAAGGACCAGATCCAGTTTGGTGAGCGTCATCGACCGTAGTGAGTTCAGGTCGAATGCTGCGATCAGCGCCTGGGTGAGCGCGCGATATGTTGTCCAGTACATGGACATGGCGATGGGAAACATCGCCAATCGGTTCCGATGCTGCGTTCGAAGGGGGAGGCTTTTCATGGGTGATTTAGGCCACGACGCAAAGACGACAGATTATGTTATCAGAAGGATGGCGTAATTGATATATGATACAGAATCACAAATATATTTTGATCTAATTCGGATAGAAGGCACAGTGAGGAGCGAAAAATGCCAGACATTGAATCATTGCTTGCCCAGATGACCCTTGAAGAAAAGGCCGCGCTTTGCACCGGCGCCACTGCGTGGAACACGACCCCGGTGGAGCGGCTTGGCATTCCCCGGCTGCTTGTGTCCGACGGGCCGCACGGCGTTCGCCGCGTGGCAGACCCGACCTCCATGACGATCAAGAGTCTGGAATCCACCTGCTTCCCCACTGCCTCGTGTATGGCTGCCACCTGGGACACCGAACTGCTGGGCCAGATGGGGCAGGCGTTGGCAGAAGAAGCCATCGGGCTTGACGTCGACGTCGTGTTGGGACCGGGCGCCAATATGAAGCGGACGCCCGTCTGTGGCCGCAACTTTGAGTATTTTTCCGAAGACCCGTTTCTGGCCGGTGAATTGGCCGCAAGTTACATCAGCGCCGTGCAAAGCAAGGGCATCGGCACCTCGCTCAAACACTATGCGGCGAACAACCAGGAACACCAGCGTATGACCGTCAGCGCCGAGGTGGATGAACGGACGCTGCGCGAGATCTATCTCCCCGCATTTGAGACTGCCGTCAAAAAGGCACAGCCCTGGACGGTGATGTGCGCCTACAATCGGCTCAACGGCGTCTATGGTTCAGAGAACCCGTGGCTCCTGGAAGAGATCCTGAAGGACGAGTGGGGCTTTGCAGGGTTCGTCGTCTCTGACTGGGGCGCAGTGCACGATCGCGTCGTTTCCTTGCAGGCCGGTCTTGACCTGGAGATGCCGGGTCCCCGTCCCCGCCGCGTCCGCGCGGTGGTGGACGCCGTGCGCAGTGGTGCCCTCGATGAAGCCAAACTTGACGAAGCTGTGCGCCGGATTCTGCGCGTCGTCTTCATGGCGGCCGAAACCCCCAAGGGCGCACCCTTTGACGCCGTTGCCCATCATGCCCTGGCGCGCAAGATCGCCGGCGAAGGCATGGTGCTGCTCAAGAATGAGGATATCCTGCCCCTCAAGGGCGGCGGTCGCATTGCTGTGATCGGCCGGGCGGCGCAGGAACCGCACTTCCAGGGGCATGGCAGTTCGCACATCAACCCAACTCAGGTGGATATCCCGATCGCTGAGTTGGAGAAGCTGGCGGGCGGCGCCAAGATCACCTACCACGAAGGGTATCCGGCCGACGACAGCAGCCAGCCTGCCCTGATCGCGGCAGCCGTTGCCGCGGCGCAGGCGGCGGATGTGGCGCTGCTCTATATTGCACTGCCGACCTTCAAGGAATCTGAAGGCTACGATCGCAAGGATTTGGAGCTGACGGCGCACCAGGTGGCATTGATCAACGCGGTGACCGCAGTCCAACCGCGTACCGTGGTGATCTTGAACAACGGCTCGGCCGTCACTATGAGCGACTGGATCGATGGGACGGCGGCGGTGGTGGAAGCGTGGATGATGGGGCAGGCCGGCGGTGGCGCCATCGCCGATGTGCTGTTTGGGGTTGTCAATCCCTCTGGCAAGCTTGCGGAAACTTTCCCGTTGCGGCTGGCGGACACACCCGCCTACCTCAATCATCCGGGTGAGCATGGCAAAGTGCGCTATGGTGAGGGGTTGTATATCGGCTATCGCTTCTATGATGCTGCTGAGCGGCCCGTGCTCTTCCCGTTTGGTTATGGGCAGAGCTATACGACATTTGCCTACAGCGCACCGAAGGTTTCGACCAGGACATTCCATGACGTGGACGGTCTGACTGTGTCGGTGGATGTCACGAACACCGGATCGGTGGCCGGCAAAGAGGTTGTCCAGGTGTATGTGCATGACCGTGCGTCAAGCCTGCCGCGGCCGCCAAAGGAATTAAAAGGGTTTGCCAAGGTGGCGTTGGAGCCGGGCGAGACGAAGACGGTAACCGTACCGCTGGATTTCCGCGCGTTTGCTTTCTATCACCCTGGGCATGGACAGTGGATCACCGAAGACGGCGAGTTTGATCTCCTGATCGGCGCGTCCTCGGCCGATATCCGGTGTGTGGAGACGGTGACGCTCCAGTCAACACTGCAACTGGGTTCGCTCCTGACGCGGTTGTCGACGCCGCGCCAGTGGCTGGCCGATCCGCGTGGCAAGCGCGTCTTCAATCCGCTCTTCCAGCAACTGTTGTCCGCGATGGCCGCCAGTTTTGGCGTGGATCCGACCGCCGGGGATTTCAACATGGATGCGATGGATTACATCCTGGATATGCCTTTAGGCGACGTGCTCGACTTCCAGGGCGATGCGCTGCCGGCGGCGCCATATGAAATCGTAGAGGGGCTGCTAGCCCAGGTGCGCGCCTGACGTAGGGGCGGCAAAGGTAAGAAGAAATGCCTCCCGCAGAGCCGCCAAGCCGCCAAGAAATGCGAGGAAGATGCTCCCGCAGAGACGCTGGGAAAGGCAAGGGAGGAGAGACTCCCGCAGAGCCGCCAAGACGCCAAGAAATGCGAGGAAGGTACTCCCGCCAAGCCACAAAGACGCCAAGAAATGCGAGGAAGGTACTCCCGCCAAGCCGCAAAGACGCTAAGAAACGCGAATTTTCTTGCTTCTCTTTTCTCGCTTTTCTTCCTTGGCGTCTTTGCGGCTTGGCGGGAGGGTTTGCTTCTTAATGTGATACGTCACACGCACCACGTGACATGCAACCCGTAACACTGTAGAATCCTTGTACATAGGATCTACGGTGCAAAACCATGCCAAGCTTTCGCTTGCTGAAACATCAACAATACGATAACTCTGCCGAACGCCTGCCTTCTTCCATCCAGCGCAAAGCGACGTGGTCGCAGGTCCTGCTCGGCACGCGTGGTCGGACGCCCAGCGTCAAAACCACCACCGGCTACAACGCGCGCTGGCGGCGGACGCCCGTTCAGGGTTTTCACTATTATCTCTGGTGGATCCCGCTCAGTGAGACGAACCTCGTCTCCGCAACGGAAAGCGCCGAACCGGGCCGCACCATCCTGGTCCACTCCATCCGCCACCACGACGAGACCGATGAACCGATCATCCTGCATAGCCTGGATGAGTTTGAAGAGGTGCCCATCACCAGTCTCGACCCGCGCTTTGATGAACAGCGGGCGGTGGGGGATCGGCTGACCCATGATCAGTTGTCGCTGGCCACGATCAAGGGGCTGCCCGGCAGCGGCAAGACCATCTCTCTCTTCTATCTGGTGCGTGATCTGGCCGGCTACCTGGGCCATCAACGTATTCTCTATGTCACCTATACCTCACGCCTGAAGCGTGCGGCGCGTGAGTTTCTTGCCGTCCAGGGGGACCTGCTCGACCAGCAGATCCGCGTGCGCACCTTCAACGAATTGGTCGGCGAAGTGCTCAATGAGCCTGCACCCTATGTCGACCCGTTCGGCGATCTTGCCGATTTCGCCCGCTACCTGGATTTGCAGAATCCTTCTTCACTGGGGGCATGGCGCAAGTTCCCGGCGACGCTCTACACGGAACTACGGGGCTACCTGTTTGGCCGCACCTTTCCTGAGAGTTTTCATTTGCCCGACAAGGCAGCGGAGCGGCTGCTTTTCAACGATATCAACTTGACCGCTGCGCGCTACGCTGCCACCCGTGAACTGTCGGCACAGGATGCCGACCTGGCGTTTAAGCTGGCAGACCGCCTGCGCTCGACACCCTTCTTCACCGATCAACGCGCGGTGACGCGTGCCTTGCCGGCGGTCAACTCAGGTCGCCTGCCCCCCTGGCTGCGCGAGATCGACGCCCTGATCATTGACGAAGTGCAGGACATGACGATGCTGCAGATCGCCTTGATCGGCGAACTGGCGCGCGTGCGGTTGCGCCGGCGCCCCGATCTGCCGTTGGCGGTCGCATTGGCGGGCGACGAGTCGCAAGTTGTCCAACCAAGTGGCTTTGAATGGGGCGCCGCCAAAGACCTGATGCGCGCCATGCTTGGCGTCAACCCCGCGGAGTTTGAGTACCGGCACCAGCGGCGCGCCCCGCGGAACCTGGCGCGCCTCATCGACAACGCCTGGAATTTCTACAGCTACCTTCCAAAGACCCTGCGTCCAAGCGCCAATCGTCAGACCTTCATCGATGATGCCGGCGTCGAATTGGCGCATTCGAAACCGCCGCCCGGCAGCGAGGATGATAACGGGCGCTTGTTGATCTGTCCGCTGCCTGAAGAGATGCGGGACGGCAGCGAGGCCGGGCGCGTCCGCTGGGCTGAATTGGCCGGCGAACTGGCCAGTCTGCCCGGTCGTGCCTTGATTGACCTGACTGAAGACCTGTTGCCCGTCCTTGCCACAGCCGGCGATGACAAAGGCGATGAAGCGATCTTTGTGGTACGGGAGATTAAGGGCCTGGAGCGCGGCACGGTGCTGCTCTACGGGCTCAATGCCGTCTACGAGGCGGCTGTGCGCCTGGCCGAGGGTGCAGGCGATAACCTGCCGCGCCTCGAGGCCCGGCGCCTATTTGACGAGATGCGAGTTGCGCTCAGCCGCGCGACCGACAAGCTGATTATCCTGGAGTCCCCTGACGCCCCGGTTTTGACTGAATTGCAAGTGGATCAACTGGAAGGCCGCTTTGTGATCGGTTGGGATAGCCTCCTCGATATGCTCCGGACCGAGGAAATGTCAGAGATCGAAGTGGTGGAAGGCTATCTCGATGAAGTTGATGATCTGGTCGAGCGCGGCCGTTGGGAGCAGGCGCGGCGGCGCAATCGCCGGGCATACGATTTTGCGATGCAGCTCAGCGACAGCGCCCTGGCGGTTGACGCGCAGGAGCAGTACATTCGCACCTTCCTGGCCGAAGCCGAGGACTTCGTGCAACGTGATCAGTTGCACGAAGCCTACGTTTTGAACCGCCAGGGGTTTGACCTGGCGGAAGCACATGGCGACCCTGAGGTGATTGCGGATGTTGACGAACAACTGCAGTCGATTCGCAACGCTGTGGAGCGCAAGGTCGATGCGGTGGTTGGGATGGCGAGAACCGCTGCCGGTAGGAACGATCTTGCGCTCGCCTATTCCATTGCCCAGGGCGCAACCGATCTGCTGAGCATCATGCACGACCCTGCGCTGCAGGCAAAGCTCGATGAGGCCATGGTGGAATACGGCTGGCAGTGGGGTATCCAACTCCTGGAACAAGGTAAGGATGCCGCGGACCGCTTGCCGGAACTCTTTAAGGGGCTGGCCGACGCAATGCTGCGACAGTCGGATCGTGACGGCTCCCAGGTAGCCCAAATCATCGCAGAACGCTATCGTTCTGTCCCGCTGCACGCCGAGCTGGCCCCGGCGCACATCAGCAAATTGATCCGGTACATCGACCACTACCTCGAGGTCGTTGCGCCGCTCAACCTGGAAGCAGCCGCCTTTGTCTTTGTGGAAGAGTGGCTGGAAGAGGCGTTTGACCAGTTGGATGGGCACACCGAACTATATTATGACTGGGCGCTCATGGGGCAGACCTATGCTGCGCTGACCGATTATCCCCCGCTTGACGAGCGCCTTTGGGATCTTGAAAATCGGGTGGAGTTAAGCGCCGGCCCAGCGTGGAAAGCCACGACGACGGACGAGCATCTGCTCAAGTTTGCGGCGTTCAGTGCTGCGTACAACGACTCGCCCGCTCTCGCCCGGCAGGTGAGGAATCAGACGCAGACTGATCGCTCACCTGTGCTATACTGGACGCACTTTCGGATGTAAGCAGGGGAGGCCCGATGGCTGTCAGCATGGCGCCACCAGACACCACCACCATGATCACCGGCGAAGCGTTACTCGCCATGGGCGACATCGGACCGGTGGAATTAGTTGACGGAAGGATCGTCCACATGAGCCCCACAGGTGGCGTTCACGGCCGGGTGGAACTACGACTTGCGCGCCGGCTGGATGAGTTTGTCGAACAGCGTCGTCTGGGGTTTGTGCTGGTCGGTGAGACCGGCATTTACACACGCCGGAACCCCGATCGCGTGCGCGGCATGGATATTGCCTTTGTCTCCAACACCCGCGCCCAGGCGATGCCTACAGGGTTTCTCACCGTTGCCCCGGAACTGATTGTCGAGATCGTTTCGCCTTCCGATACCTGGGTGGAGATCCAGGAAAAGATCGACGAGTATTTTGCGCTGGGCGTTGACTTCATCTGGATCGTGGACCCCAAGAATCGCCAGGTGCTGGTGCATCGGGGATCGAATGAAGTTGTCCGGCTTTCGGGCGGCGACATGCTGCGCGGAGAAGGTATTTTGGACGGGTTTGCCCTCCCGCTCCCACTCCTGTTTGCGGAATAGCTGTCGCTTCGTATGCGCGTCTTCCTCGACCAGATCTGCTGCCGGCTGAACTATAGCGAAATGGAGACCCTGGCGCAGCAGTTGCGCCGGGCGGGGCATGCTATTGTCGGGACGCCCGAAGACGCCCAGGTGATTGTCTTCAACTCCTGCGCGGTGACCGCCGGCGCCGAGCGCGACAGCCGCAAGCGGATCGGCGCACTGCACCGCGCCAATGGCGCGGCCCGCATCGCGGTGACTGGTTGCCTGGCAACCCTGGCGCCGCAGCGCGCCGGGACGCTGCCGGGCGTGGCGCTGGTGGCGCCAAACGATCAGAAAGATCTGTTGCGCGATCTACTCGAACCGTGGAGCGCAGTGCTCGATGGCCCTGCCGACCTCGCCCGGATGCACCCGGATGGCGAACCTTTTTCATTCCCGGAGGAGGGCGCCCCCACGACCACGCGCACCGCGCCTTTGTGAAGGTGCAGGACGGCTGCAACAACCGGTGCACCTTCTGCATCGTCACCTGCGCTGCGGCGCCAGCCACAGCCGGCAGCTAGCGGATGTGGTGACCGAGGTGCAGGCGCTGGCGGCTGCGGGTGTGAAAGAGGCGGTCTTGACGGGGGTCCATCTGGGCAGCTATGGCCGCGATCTGCCCGGCGCAGCCAATTCGGATTTGAAGCACCTGGTGGCGGCGATTCTGCAGGAGACCGAAATTCAGCGGCTGCGGCTCAGCAGCCTGGAACCGTGGGAATTGGCCGGCGGCTTCTTTGACCTCTGGGCGCGTTGGCCAGAGCGGCTTTGCCCGCATCTGCACATGCCCTTGCAAGCCGGCACGGACCGGCAACTGCGGGCGATGGCGCGGCGCTGCACGGTGTCCAGTTTTCGCAGTCTGGTAGAAGAGGCCCGCATCGCCATCCCAAACCTGATCGTGACCACGGACCTCATTGCGGGTTTTCCAGGCGAAAGTGAAGCGGACTTCGAGGAAGGGCTGGCATTTGTCGAGACGCTCCGCTTTGCCCACGCCCACGTCTTTCCATTCAGTGCACGTACGGGAACTGCTGCGGCGGGATATTCGGGACATGTGCCGGTGGAGGTGAAGCGGGAGCGCGTGCGTCGCTTACAGGCGGTGGTCGAGAAGACCGGGAACACGGAACGCAGCCGGTTTGTGGGCGCCACGCTACCCGTGCTGTGGGAAGGCCAGGGCCGGGAATTGGCCGATCAATCCGGACGGTTGTGGGCGGGTCTCACCGGCAACTATCTGCGTGTGCTGGCGGTGGCGCCGGCTGAGTGGGAACTACGCAACCAGATCACCGAATGTAGCATTGCAGCGGTTGAGGGCGAGGCGCTGATTGGCGTTCTCCCGGAACTGCAACTCACCAGGAGATAGCGGCATGCAAATCGTCAAGCTTCAGTGTCCGGCTTGCGGTGCGGCCATTACGGCGCCGCAGACAGGCCGGGAGTTCGCTTGCTCCTACTGCGGCACCCAACTTGCCGCGGTCCAGGAAGGCGGCGGCGCCAGCCTTGTCGAGACGAAGCCGGAGATAAAAGCGCCAGTTCAGGCGCCGACGCCGGTCACTGTTGCCGTTCCGAATCATTCCGATGCAAACGGGCGGGGCTGCATCGCGGCGCTGATCATGTGGTTAATTGGGGGACCGTTGGTGGTTTCCCTGCTGATGTTGCCGATCGTGATGATTGCGCCAACCGACGCGGAGGGACAGGTGATCGTGCCGGATGCGGTCTCGGCGTGCGTCGGGCTTAGCTTGGTTGGCATCCCGTTGTTGCTTGCCGTGTATGCGTTTGTCTATTTTCGCCGGCGCGAGAATTCGGTGTGGGGGTATTTCACAACCCCGTTTCGTCTGATGAGGCGGCGGAAGTGAATAAACAGAGCCACGTATGTGAAAAACAGAGCCACGCACGTGAGTAAGTGGTTCGCGTTGCCCAAGCCGCGGCTGGTTGCAGCAGGGACAGGGGGACGGTGGGACGGGGGAGGGGGGATCACCACCCTGACGGGATGGTGCTCTGACGGACGGGGGGACGGTGGGAAACACCACCCTGACGGGATGGTGCTCTGATGTGCCAAACAGAGCCACGCACGTGAGTAAGTGGTTCGCCAGGCCCAAGCCGCGGCTGGTTGCAGCACGGACGGGGGGACGGGGGGAAACACCACCCTGACGGGATGGTGCTCTGATGTAACAAACAGAGCCACGCACGTGAGTAAGTGGTTGGTTGCCCAAGCCGCGGCCGGTTGAAGCACACGGGGGACGGGGGGAATCACCACCCCTGACGGGATGGTGCCTGACGTAGCAAACAGAGCCACGCACGGAGTAAGTGGTTGCCAGCCCAAGCTGCGTCCGGTTGCAGCGGGGGACGGTGGGAATCACCACCCTCACGTGATGGTGCTCTGACGGACGGGGGGATCACCACCCTGACGGGATGGTGCTCTGACAGACGGGGGGGGCAGGGGGGACGGGGGATCACCACCCTGACGGGATGGTGCTCTGACGGACGGGGGGACGGGGGGATCACCACCCTGACGGGATGGTGCTCTGACGGACGGGGGACGGGGGGAAACACCACCCTGACGGGATGGTGCTCTGACAGAGGCAGATTCGGTCTGCGTTTGACGCGCGTGCTACAATGATCAGACGTCGATTTCCGGTTTAATGAGCAGAGAAGACCCTATGAGCACATTGGTTGAACAACTCGAAGCACTTGGCAGAGAAGCAACCGCCGCCCTTGCTGAGGCGAAGACCACCCCCGAAACCGAGGCGTGGTATAGCGAATACCTCGGTCGCAAGGGCAAAATGACCGGTTTGCTGCGCGGGCTTGGCCAACTACCGGCTGAAGAGCGCCCGGCCGTCGGCAAAGCGGCCAATGAGATCAAAGTCGCGCTCGAAGCCGTTCTCCAGGAGCGTCAGGCTGCGTTGGCTCAGGCTGAGATGGAGGCTGCGCTGGCCGCCGAAGGCATCGACGTGACGATGCCCGGCCGTCGCCCCCAGATGGGCAAGCTTCACCCGACGAACCAAACGCTGCGCGAAGCCTGCACGATCTTGACCCATATGGGCTTCCAAATCTTTGATTCTGCGGAAGTCGAAACCGACGAACTCAACTTTGAACTGCTCAACTTCCCGCCCGATCACCCGGCGCGCGATATGCAGGACACCTTCTTCACGACAAAGAAGGACGTCATTTTGCGTACCCATACCAGTCCCGGGCAGATCCACGCAATGCGCCAGTATGCACCGGAGCCGATCCGTGTCATTCTGCCGGGCAAGGTGTATCGAAAAGAAGACGTGACTGCGCGCTCGGAGATGATGTTCTATCAGATCGAAGGTCTGGCGGTCGGCCGCAATATTACCTTCAGCGATCTAAAGGGCACGCTTCTGAACTTCGCAAACCAGATGTATGGCGATGGGCGCAAGAGCCGATTCCGCAAGTCCTATTTCCCTTTCACGGAGCCAAGCGTCGAAGTCGATGTCGACTGCATCCTCTGTGGCGGCAAGGGGTGCCGCGTCTGCAAGTATTCGGGGTGGTTGGAGATCCTGGGCGCCGGCATGGTCCATCCCATCGTCCTCAAGAATGGCGGCTACGATCCCACTGTCTATAGCGGCTTTGCCTTTGGCATGGGGATCGAACGCCAGGCCATGTTGAAGCGGGGTGTTGACGACATCCGCTACTTCTATAGCAACGACGTCCGCTTCTTGGAGCGGCTCTAGCATCACCGCCGGCGCAGGGCAGGCAATCATTGCCCAATTGATGACGCCCCTTGCGCCGGCAACCGACCCACCTACCATCCTCAAAAAAATAGAGACTCCCGCGAAGCCGCAAAGACGCAAAGCAAGACAGCGGGAGCGTCCGCTTTGCTGCAATTCCGGCTTGTGTACGGTAAAAGAAAACACAGAGACTCCCAAAGCCGCAAAGACGCAAAGAAGGCAGCGGGAGCGTTCACTTTGCTGCAATTTTGGCTTGTGTGCTGGATTAATTTCCAGGCTCTGGCGAGCGCAGCATGCGGAGTGGTGGGGATGTGATGAGAAGCTTGCTCACCGAATTGTCACCTGGTTTTGCGTACAATCTTGTCAAAACTTGTGCAAAACATTGACAGACTATATAGTGAAGGTAGGAGGACAGATATGTCAGCAACAATTTCGAAACCAGCGGCGGCGCCAGCCGTCCAGACCACGGGCAGTGACTATTTCCGGCAGTTCGCCGTGATTTTCGTGACCGTGCTCACGATTGTCGTCAATGGCCTGGCTACTTCACTGCCCATCAACGGGATTGCAACCGGTGCGATTTCCGATCAGTTCCCGGTGCTTTTTACGCCGGCCGGCTATGTCTTCTCCATCTGGGGTGTCATCTATCTGGCGCTGATCGCCTATACGGTCTATCAAGCGCTGCCGTCGCAGCGTGCCAACCCGCGCCTGCGGGCCATCGGCTGGATCTATGTGGTGAGTGGGCTGGCGAACTCAGGTTGGATCTTCCTGTGGCACTACTTCCAATTTGGGATCTCGGTCATCGTCATGCTGGTGCTGCTCGCCAGCCTTGTGCTCATCTATCTGCGGCTCTGGCCGAGTCGTAACACGGTGTCGCGTGGGGAGTGGTGGACAACCAATCTGGCCTTCAGCATCTACCTAGGGTGGATCACCGTGGCGACGGTCGCCAATATTACGATCTTTCTCTATTCGATCGGGTGGAACGGCGGTGGAATCGCACCCGAACTATGGACGATTATGATGTTGGTCATTGCAGCCGCACTCGGCGTCTACTTCGGTCTGCGCCGGTTCGATGGCGCGTATGTCCTGGTGCTGGTCTGGGCTTTTGTGGGCATTTTTCAGAAGCAGAGCGCGACCCCGCTGGTGGCATGGACCGCGCTCGGGCTGGCAATTGGCCTCGCTGCCGTCGCAGTGTTCGCATTTGTTCAGGGGCGGCGCACCGCGCAACTGCCGGCTTAGTTCGACCCTTCACCGCAGCCCCGGCCGTTGCAACATGCGGGGGCCTGGGGCTGCGGTAACGAAATCGTCAAAGGAAGTGAATGATGGGAAAAAAAGTCATCGTCATTGGGAGTGGATTTGGTGGGCTGGCGGCTGCGGTGCGGCTGGCGGTGCGCGGGCATGAGGTGCAGCTTTTCGAAAAGCGTGACAAACTGGGTGGCCGCGCCTATGTGTTTGAGACGGCCGGCTTCAAATTTGACGCCGGCCCCACTGTCATCACGGCGCCCTGGCTGTTTGACGAACTATGGGAAATGACCGGGCGCAAGCGTGAGGACTACGTCAAGTTTGTGCAGTTGGATCCCTTCTATCGCATCTTCGACCACGCCGGGCGCTATCTGGACTACAACGGCGACCACGACTTTATCCTGAGCGAGATCGACAAGTTCAACCCGGCCGACAAAGAAGGGTACACCCGGTTTATCGCCTCCACCAAAGACGTCTTCGACAAGGGCATGGGATTAATTGACAAGCCGTTTCTGCATTTTTCCGATATGGTGAAGGTGGCGCCCGATCTGGTGCGGCTGCAATCCTATCGCAGCGTCTATGGCTACGTGGAAAAGTATGTCAAGGATGACTTCCTGCGCCGTTGCTTCTCGTTCCACCCGCTGCTCATCGGTGGCAATCCGCTCGACGCTCCATCGCTCTACGTGTTGATCCATTATCTGGAACGCGAGTGGGGCATTCATTACGCAATCGGGGGCACCGGGCCAATCGTGCAAGGACTTGGCCAACTCCTGGATGAGTTGAAAGTCGACGTCCGACTGAACACCGAGGCTAAGGAAATCCTGGTCGATGGCAAACAGGTCACGGGCGTCCGTCTCGCCGATGGCACGGTGCATCAGGCGGATGGGGTCGTCTCCAATGCGGACGGTGCCTGGACCTATCTGAATCTGATCCCAAGCAAGGCGCGTCACAAAAACAGCGATCGTTGGGTGAAGAGCAAGCAATACAGCATGTCGCTCTTCGTGATCTACTTTGGCACCAAGAAGCGCTATGCGGGCGAAGGGAAACTGGCGCATCACAACATTATTTTGAGCGAACGCTACAAGGGATTGCTACGTGAAATCTTTGCGAATGCCGATCTCCCGCCCGATTACTCGCTCTATCTGCACATGCCGTCAATGACCGACCCGACGATGGCGCCACCCGGAGGCGAGACCTTCTATGTGCTGTCGCCCGTGCCGCATTTGGAGGCAGACATCGATTGCGCGGTGCAGGAGAAGCCCTACCGCGACGCGATCATGAAGTTTCTTGAAGAGGAATATTTACCCGATCTACAGGCAAATATCGTGGCCGAGCACTATGTCGACCCGCGCTATTTCCAGAACGAACTCAACAGTTATCTCGGCTCAGCGTTCTCGGTGCAGCCCACGCTGCTGCAGTCCGCCTGGTTCCGGCCGCACAATGTTTCTGAGGACTTTTCGAATCTCTACTTTGTCGGCGCCGGCACGCACCCAGGGGCAGGGTTACCCGGTGTGCTTTCGTCGGCAAAGATCGTTGATGGGTTAATGAACGAGTAGAACGTGTCATGCGTATCTCGTGTTGCGTGTTCTGACGGGACTACGCAATACGAGACAACTATTATTAGGAGCCAGTTCCTGGCCCATTTCTAGGGAAGATAAGAATGGTTGCTGCCGCGCCGAGGAATAGTGGCTAGGCAGCGAAAAGCTTTAGCTGGCAGGTGGCCGCATCGTACGTGCGTTGCTTGCTCTCCTGCTCGGCATGGCCCCGGCGCTCGTGATGCTGCCGGCGGACGATCTGCGCCCGTTCGCGACAGTAGGCCTTCACAAGCTGCTCATGCGACAGTTGCTGGAGTGGCACGCCTGCGACCTTCTGGATTCCCATCCGTTTCAGGCCATCAATCAGTTCTCTCTTGTTGGATGGCACCCATACCCGCTCCCCGTCAACGCTTATCATGGCTCGGCTCCTTCGACTACGAACCACGCTTCGGTTGGAATGGTAGGACTAGACTGGTTGCCGTAAGCAGCGCCGGCCCGTTTGGACGGTAATGGCCGGCGTCTTCTCCTTTCTGGATTCTATGCTACACCTAATTCGTGCTGTGATCAATGGCTAAATGTTAGAGAGCATTATTCTTTTGGCGCAAAGCAGATCTGTTCAGGCGCCAGGGCCGGGTGGTTGTACCCGAAGTGATCGGTGATCTGCCACGAAAGCGTTTCGCGGTCGAAGATCTTCTGGACTGCGGCGCACGCATCCGCACCGCTGCCACTCTGTTCGAACGCGGCAAGCCAATCGGTCGCCGCTCGGGTGTAGGTCTCGTCGGGCTGCGCTTCGGTCAAGGTCGCCAGCGTCTGTTTTGCACTCTCGACTGTCCCGCTCAGGGCTTCGGTCTCGATCAGACGGAAGTAGCCCAATCCTTGCAGCAGTTTGATCTCCTGGTCGCCAGGAATGCCATAGATGCTGCAGGCGCGCAGCCCAGGTTCCAGCGCACTACGATAGATCTCAGCCGCCAGTCCGTAGCCGAGCACATCGGCTGCCTGGAGCGCCACATCGCCCTCGATCAGGCGCAAACCGACGCAGTTAAAGCCGGAAGTCTCGCGGTCATAGGTCCAACTGAGCCGGCGGAAAGGTGCGCCGTCGACACTCTGCCATACCTCTGTATGCGGCACCGATAAGCCGCCCTCGGGTGTGCCACTGACGCCACCCTCCAGCACCAGCACTTTGCCCTTGCCCGGCGCGCCCGCCGGCAGCTCCTCAAAGCGTGCGGCGCCTTCCGCAATTGTGGCGCCTGGTTCGATGATGGACAGGTAGTCGCCGGACTCGGGATCCCAGGTCACCACCTGCACCTCTTTGATGCAGAATGTTGAGCAGCCTTCCACCGTCCAGGCCAGGTCAATGCGGTCATCGCCGTTCACATCGCCGGTGGTCACGATGGTGGGCTGTCCGAAGACTTCGGGTGAGTACACCAGGTCATAGCCGCCTGCTGCGTTCCCGTGATACAGCAGCACCGCGCCTTGCGCGCCTTCCGGTCCGAACCCGAGATCGCTGACGATGGTGGGGAGGAACAACGCGTCCTGAATGCCATCGCCGTTGAAATCGTCGAGCAGCATCCCCCCGCGGTCGTCCGCCATCCCCTCGCACAGCCGCAGCCAGGTCTCAATGATCAGCGCATCGCCGCCGGTGACTTCAATCACCCTGGGCAGCGCTTCAGCATAGTCGTCCAGGTTGATTGGGCATTCCGGAAGTTCGCCTTCCTGCCCGGCAATGGCGAGCGTTTCCGCGGTTGCCGTGAGGGCTTCTGTTTCGGTCAACGCCTGTGTAGCCTCCGGCGTTTCGGTTGCGGCTTCGGTCTCCGTCGCTTCCGCGGACGGTGTGGGTTCCGGGATCTCGATGTCCAGGATCGGGCACAGTTGCTCCGGCAGGAAGGTTGGGTTGGCGTAGCCGTAGTCTGAGATGCCCGCATAAGTTGCAGGATTGTCCTTGGCGAACTGCGTGGCGACGTCGCATGACGCTGCGATCTCGCCGGTCTCCTGGTAGCTCTGCAGCCAGGCCGCCCCAAATGGTGCAAACGCCGTCTCTGGGAATGCTTGCTGCAACTGGTCAATGCTTTCTGTCGCAATGTCCGGTTGCCCTTCATCGGCCCCGATCAGCGCCAGCCGGAAGAGGCTGAACCCGCGCAGTTCGTCGAGTTCGTTGTCGTGCTCCCAGCATTTGGTCAGGTTGCGGTTGGTCACCGCCTCGGTGTACATCTCTTTGGCCTGGACAAGCCCGATTTCCTTGACGCGTTCGAGGGCTTCGTTGGCATCCAGCACCTTGAAATAGAGACAGTTGCTGCGGTCGTAGACTTTGTCGAGTAGCGTATACGGGGCGCCGTCAACGCTGCCCCACACTTCGCTGCGGCCCCGTTGCGGGCCGGCGCCTACGCTGCCGTAAATGCCACCCGTCAATTCGATTTCTTGGCCCCCGGCGGTATCGCGCACATCGTCCAGGCTGACGTCGGCATATGCCATGGTAATGGTTTTGTCCGTCCAATCCTGCCATGCCGCGCCGTCCCAACTGCGGATATTGACGGTATCAAAGCAGGTATTGGCACCGCAGGTAGTGTCCACCCAGGCAATATCGAGCTTCTCATCGGCGTTGATGTCTTCGGTCGCCAGGATCTGGACCTTGCCGGCCGCGCGGGCGCGGAAGCCCACGCTGAACTTTTCGCCGTCACTGTTGAAGACCAGTAAATCGGTCTCGGGCGTGGCGGCGTCTGATTCTGAGTTGATGATGACGACAGCTAGATCTTCCGAGCCATCGCCTGTCCAGTCCGCGCGCTCGACGCCCTCCTCGGCCAGGGCATTGCACTCCTGCAGGTAACCGATCACGCCCTCAATGCCGCCGCTCGGCGAGTTAATCAGATCAGCCAACAGATCTGGGTAGGCTGCGAATTCTGTCGGGCAGGGCGACGGTCCGGCTTCGGTTTCGGCCGCCGGCGGTGTTTCTGCTGCGGCTTCTTCGGTTTCTTCTGGGGTCGCCGCGCTTGTTTCGGTCGCCGGCGCCTCAGTGGGCACGCCGGTTGGCGTCTCCGTGGGATCCGGGGTTTCGGTCGGCGCAGTGGTAGGCGCCTCGGTAGGCGTTGCCGTCGCGGTTGCCGGCGGCTGCGGTGTATTCGGTGTGGTGGTCGGCGCAACGGCGCCTGCGACTGGGATGGTCAATTCTTCACCCCGGAAGAGCACCAAGCCGGCGCGGACAGAGCGCGGATTGGCGGTTTGCAGCAAGTTGGCGGAAAGGCCGAACTTCTGGGCGATGCTGTTCCACGATTCGCCGGCGCCGACAATGTATTTTGTGGCGCTGCCAGATCCGACTGTCCCGGTCTGTACGCCGGTGGCGCCGGTTGGATTCGACTGGGCCTTGCCTGGGATCGTCAACTTTTCGCCCACCAGCAACCATTCGGACGGCCGGATGGCCTGGGGATTGGCGGCTTTCAAGTCAGCAAGCGAGACGCCATTGCGCGCGGCGACGCTGCTCCACGAGTCGCCGACCTGGACGATATAGGTATTCGACGCGCCTGTGGGTGCGGGCGTCGCCGGATCAGCCGTCTGCGCATGCGCAGACGGCGCCGCTACAAAACCGACCAGCAGGAAGAGCAGGGCCGCAGCCGCGGCGCCTGTCAGCCGCGTAAACATTTGCCGGCGTGCAGTACGGTGTGTGCGAGTCATGTTCCCCCCAGAAAGTTCTCTCAGTAAATAAAGCACGCGGAGGGTGCACAGAGCAATGGCGCCGGAGGCGATTTCTACCTCCTGCCAGCGCCATCATTGCTCTGCGGGCCCTCCGCGTTGAGCGTGCGTTGTTATCTGTCTACTACTGATAACTAATATCCGGAATCTGCTGTACGACCTGAATCCAGCTTTGCCCTGGCTTCAGTGGTACAGGCGCCTCGCCGGGGCCAAACCAGCGTGGCGGCGCTTCCTGGCTTGCCCGCCAGGTGCCTTCATATACCTTGCCGTCGCGGAAGACGCGGAGGTCGCCAAATTCGTGCAACTTGATGTTGACGCCTTTGGTGCCAAGCGTGTCCTCGACGATGTCGGTCAATTCGTGGACCGCAGCCAGCACGACGACATTTTTGGCTACGATGGGCTGGTTGGTGGCTGGATCGAACTCCTGCGCCCCACCCTGGATCCGGGTGTAGCCGCCCAGGCTGGGATCGTAGCGCCATTCCACATCGTTGCCGCCTGGGTAGGGGATGCTGATGACGGACGCGTCACCCGCGGCGCCTTCCGGCACTTTCTCATCAAAGGCGAAGCCGGGCTTGCTCCAGTCGATCACAATGCCCTGATCGACCAGCCATTGGCGGACGCCCAGCGTCCGCGCCTGCATGCGCGTCCGATAGTCACTACCAAGGCTGTCGAAGTAGAGCGTTTGTGACGGATCGTCGAGGTCTGCATCCAGATATGGGAAGCCAACCTCGTTTTTGAGCAGGTAACGGATGGCATCGCTGCCGCCGGAGCATGCCAGCACGCCGCCATACATCTGTACCATCCAGATGTTCGGGTAGCGGGCGGATCGCACCGGCCCCACGCGGTCTGCGTCCTGGCTCTGATAAATCGCGGTGAGGCGCGTCAGCGAAAAGCCATCGACGATGTACTCATAAACCAGGTCCGCCATGCTAAGGCCCCAGTGCGCGGCGCGGCCGGCCGCATCATTGTTGATACAAATGAAGATGGGCGGCTGTTTGAGCCTGGCGGGGTCATCCACCGGAAGCCCTGTAAACGGTGCGATGTTTGCCGGCAGTGGGGTCGGGGTCGCGGTCGATGCCGGTGTTGGCGTTGCCAACTGGATTGCGATTGTCGGCGTCGGCGGCGCGGCTGTGGGCGCTGCGGCGGCCGCCATGGGCGTCTTGGTCGGTGTAGCGGTAGGTTCCGGTCCGGCGCCGCCACAGGCGGTGAGCACGACGGAAGCGATCAGCATCAGTGGGAAGAGTCGGGTCAGGCGTTGGCGCATAACAATGATCAAGATTGGTTGCGTGCGTAGGATAAAGTCACTGGGCGAAGCATAGCCGGAAAGCCGGGAAGACGCAAGCGCATCGACCTACCTGCGACTCTTCTGGTTGAGGAGGTGCATCATCAGTTGGCTGCGGGTCTCAAAGCCCATTTTTTGCACGACATTGTGGATATGCGTGCGCACCGTCGTTTCACCGATTTGTAAGTCGCGGGCAATGTCTGTATTGGAAGCGCCGGCCGCGACGCGGTCGAGGACCTCCTGTTCCCGTGGGGTGAGTGGTTCGATGGTTGTTGCCGAACTTTGAGATTGACGCTGTCTCAGGCTGTTTGCAAGTTTGCTCGCGGCGTGGGGCGAGAGATAGGCGCGCCCCACGCCAACTTCACGAATGGCAAACAAGATCTCGTCGCGATCCGAATCTTTGAGCAAATATCCCAGTGCCCCTGCGAGGATCGCCTCTGCGACCTTGTCCTCGGCAATTGAACTGGTCAGGACCAATGTATGCGTTTCTGGGTTCGCCGCGGCGATCTGTTCAATGACCTGCATCCCTTCGACGACCGGAATATAGAGGTCAACCACGGCAACGTCCGGGTTGAGCGCCAACGTCTGGATCACAGCGTCCTTGCCATTGTCCACTTCGGCCACGAGTTGGAGGTCAACCTCATCCTCGATGATGGTGCGGAGGGCCGTGCGCATCAGCGGGTGATCGCCGCAAAAAGTCCTACCCTATCCATAAATGATCCTGTCAAGAGGAGCAATTCGCGCCATGCCCGCAACGGTTTACGGACCGTCTCTTGTGATTGCATTACTTGCCATTCGGCCAGGGTGGTGGTGCAATGCGCTGACGGCGTATTTACAGGCATTTCCGCAATTGCGGATAGTGGCCGCGCCTCTCAAATTGGATGAAATCCTGGTGATGCTGGATACGACTTCCGCGCAGACGCTGGTGCTTGAGGCAACTGTCTGCACTCCCCACCTACCATTCGCATTGCAGGTGTTGCATACCACTCATCCAGATCTTAACATCGTTATTATCGCGGATACGCTCGGCGAATACCAGATGGCAGAGCAGGGCGGAGTCGACACGGTGTTGCTGAAGTCAAACCTGCTCGGTGCGCTGGATCCGGCCATTTTTCTGTAACATACTGCAAGCCTGAGACTGTGGCCCTCACGGCGCCGGTGAACTGATCAGGTTGTTAAGACGCTCATCTGTTGCTCTGCGACGGGCGTATCTTTGCGGTCGTGTGCAGGCAAATCGGGATCGTGAAAGACCGTGCCGAGCCGGATACTGATCCGGGCGCCAACGCCAGGGCCGGCATCGATTTCAAACACACCACCAAGACGATCGGCGCGTTCACACATACTTTGCAGCCCCATGCCTGCGTGCGATGAGGCGCCTGGCGAGAAGCCACGGCCATTGTCCTGAATTGTCAGCTCGATCCAGTCTGTCCCCCCGGCAACCTGCACCCGCACCTGGCTTGCCGAGGCATGCTTGAGGGAGTTATTGAGCGCCTCCATGACAATCGGCAGTAGTTCGGCATCCCATGCCGCCGGCCAATCTTCAGGAGTTAGGACGTCGATCGTGGCGTCGATACCGGCGCGGCTTTCGACCGCTTGCAGCCGCGTCTGGATGGTTTCAACCATCCGGATCGAGTCTTCAGGTGCAAGTCGCATTTCATAGAGCAGCAGGCGCATCTCTCTCAGGGCCTGGCGTGCGGTGAGATCCAGATTCGTCAGCGTTGCTTCCACCTTGTCCCGTTGGTCGTGCTGCATGCGGTTACGGAGTGCGCTGACCAGGAGCGAGAGGCTGTGGAGTGATTGCGTGACCGAGTCATGCAGGTCCCGCGCCAACCGCCGGCGTTCGATCCGGACCGCCTCCAATTCATGGCTCCGGCGCAGCCGCGCGTTTTCGAGCATCAGCGCGACTTGTTCGGCAATCACGCTGAAGGAAACGATGTCCTCTACCGTCACACGGCGCGGCTCCAACCACAAGGCTTGAAGTACGCCGGACTCGAACTCACTGAACTTGACTGTGGCCGCCAGCAGGGCGCCGTAACCTGACTGGACCAGTGCTGCCGGCAAGCGCCGATCCAGGCTAAGATCAAAAGATGTGAGCGGTACGTCGGCTGCGAGCCAGCCAACTGGCAGTGTCCGCAGCGAATCCTGTTGGTCTGGCAGCAGCCCCTGCCCCGTGACGAGCACCATCGCATTGTCCGCGACTTCGTACATACAGACTGCATCGGCATGCATCATGGTCGTGATTTTGGCGAGCGCCTGCGTGAGCACCTGGTCTGGGTCGGCCTGGTTGTCGTAGTGAAGCATGATCTCGTAGAGCGCGTTCATCTTGCGCCCTTGCGCCTCCAACTGGTCGACCAGGCTCCCTTGGAGTTGCCTGAGTTGTTCTTCTACGAGGCGCCGTGTTGCAATCTCCTCCTCCAGGCGCTGGATGGTTGCAAGGTAGTCCGCTGTACGTTGAGCGACACGCTGCTCAAGCTCACTATTCAGTGATTCTATCTCCGTCTGGGCAGCCTTACGCGCCGTGATGTCATGTAGCACGATCAACCGGCCGTTGTTGCGACCGTGTCCATCACGGATCGGCGACATGTGCAATTCGAGATGGCGCTTTTCCCCATGGACAGACGACATTTCAACGCGTCTTTCGTGCAGATCGTTCACCAGCACCGTGCATCCCGTCCAGCCGGCGAAGATCTCGGCGCCCACCTGGCCCAGTGCAATTTCGGGTGATCTCTGCACGATGCGCTGGGCCGCCGGATTGAAGTCCACCACCCGATCATGCTCGTCCACCACCAACATGCCGTCCGCCATCGTTTCGATCATTGTCTCCCGCGCGACTGGGGCCAGGTCAAGAAGCCGGTAGCGGAAAATGCACCACGCGAAGATCACGCCGGTGACGACCAAGACCAGCGGTGTAAGTTCCAGACCTGGATCAGGGCTTAAGCCAGTGATGTAGATCACATTGACAACCCACGGCGCCAACCCGGCGATTACCAGCAGGACAGCCTGACGCCAATACATATTGGGGTAGCGAAAAGCGGCGCGGATGACTCAGTGGTAATGGCCAATAGGAAGGTGATGAGCGGCACAATGAATAAAAGGCCCACCCGGCGCCGGTTGAGCCAGTGATCCAGGTGATCGTACTCCATCGCCAGTAGGAAAAAGAAGACAGGGCAGGTAAGGACGCCGATGTACTGAAACTTGGCCCATAGGATCTTGCCGGAGATGCCTACCGTTGCATACTCCATGGCCGCACCGGCTGACCAGATCCCCACGGCGACCATGAGGCCAACCAGCGGCCCACCCCCCGGTGAGTCGCGCCGCTGCCACGCCACGGCAGCGACAAAAAAGGCTACGGCAGCAGCTACCGCCGAGATGATGACATACGAGGTAAGCACGTAGGACATGAGCGGTGCCTGATTCTAGCTCCCTGTTCTGGGCTGGCACGGGAGTTCCCCCATTATCGCAGAACCATTGCGCAAATACCAGACTACAAATGTCTTCACTTTTGGCGAACCTTAACAACAATGGCGCCACACGCAACCTGGCTGGCGTCACCTACCTGGGCAATCCCTCCGCTCCATGAAAAAAGGTGCGTCATTTGACGCAGAAGCATCAAAAAAATGTCGGTGTTTTGGCGGAATAAATGGTATGCCAATTTCATCTAGAATGCATGCGAGGATCTATACCTTGCTGGCGGTTCTCACCTCATCTAAAGGAGCCTTCCATGAAAATCGGACCGAACCCAACGATGCTGATTTGGCTGGCGCCGCTGCTGATCGCAACGGTGCTTTTGGTGTCTTGCTGGCTTTCCAGCCCACCCAACTGCGCCTCCTGTCTACAAGTGTTACGCCACTATCAATGGGGTGAATGTGTTTTCATCTGCGGACAGCGCTGCGGTGCAACAGGCGATCAATACGGCGCAACCGGGCGACAAGGTCAAGGTGGCCGGCAAGTGCGTCGGGGTGCAATATCACGAGTACATGGACCAGGTGGCGTACGTCACCCAGACGTTGACGGTGGAAGGCGGCTACACCACGACCAATTGGCTGGTCTCCGATCCGGTCCAAAATCCCACCGTGCTGGACGCTAATTTGGAGGATCGGGTCATCTTTGCCACTGCGCCATTGACGGTGGCCAACCTGACCATTCAAAATGGCTACGCGGCCGCTCCAAGCGGTTTGTCGGAACCGATCAATGCCTTTGTGATATTCGAAAATGGCGGCGGCATTGCCACGGACCACGACGTGTGGGTGGACAACGTCGATGTCCTCACGAATACGGCGCAATATGGCGGCGGCGTGTATGCCGGTGACGAAATCTGGCTCAATCGGACTGACCCAGTGCCAACGCACAATGTCTGGGTGCGTAACAGTCTGTTCCGCAACAACGCGGGCACGGGACCTGATGTGGATAACGACGTCCGCTATGGCGGTGGTGGTATCTATGTTGACGGCAGCCTGACCGCGATCGACGCCGATTTCATCAAAAACGGTACGATGGGCGACGGTGGTGCGCTCTCGATCCGTGGCGTCGCCACCGTCACCGGTGGTCGTTTTGACAGCAACACCACGGATAACAACACCATCGGTTCCGGCGCCGCCGTTGCGATCACCGGCACGCTGTCCATCAGTGGAGCGACGGTGATCAAGAACGTCGGTGGGCAGACCGGCGGCGCGGTCATCGCCGACGGTGACCTCACGATCATCAACAGCCTGTTCCAGGAAAATGAGAGTGCCGAACAATCCGCCGGCGCGGCGCGCACATATGGCAATGGCGTCATCCTCAACAGCCAGTTCTACAGCAACACTTCGTACACCAAATACCCGGTTTATATCGACGGTGTGGCGACGATTGTGGGCGCCGAATTTGTCAACAATCTCGCCGAAACTGATTATGCCGGTGCACTCTATGTGAGCGGCCAGGCAAATATCGAGGGAGCCGTTTCGAGCGCAACACCGCTGCTACGGACACCGGCGCTCTTTTCGTCGACAGTGCGGCCTTTATCACGGATACAGACTTCATCAGCAATACCGCCTCGACCAGCTATATCGGCGCCTTCAATGCCGACATGGCTAGCCTCAAAGGTTGCCTCTTTCAGGGCAATAGCGCCGGCGACGACACCGGCGCTTTCTATGCGGAGGACACCGCCACGGTGGTGGATACGGACTTTGTCGGCAACACGTCTGCCGGCGAAGCGGGCGCGGTGTATGTCGACAATGGGCTGGACGCCATCAACGCGCTTTCATCGGCAACATCAGCAACGGTGACGACAGTTATGGCATGAGGCGGGCGCGCTTATATCAACGACGGACCCGTCTCGATCCTCGACAGCCTTTTTGAAGGCAATCAGGCGAATGGTGGTTACTCTGCGGGCGCCTTCTACGCCTACGATGTCCAGGCCAACATTACGACCGAGCCGCAGATCACGACCGGCAGGGCGCGTGATGCAATGACCACGCAGGCAAGCTCCTCCAACATCCTCCTCGTTGATGGCAGCACCTTTCACGGGAATCAGGCGTACGAGGGCGGCGCCGTCCGCAGCCGCGACTTCCTGAGCCTGAGCAACAGCACCTTCAACGGCAATGGTGCGACCGATGCCGCGGGCGGGAGCGCGCTGCGTCTGGCGGGAACGGCACTCATTACGAACGTCACGGTGGTTGGCAACAGTGCACCGGGCAACGGCGCAGTGCGCATCTCTAGCGCCAGCGGCACCTATGTCTTCAAGAATGTCGTCGTCGCAAGTAACAGCGGCGGTGATTGCAGTTCGGCCGGCGGCATCTTGTCAGGCGGCTTCAACATCGAAACCGACAGCTCCTGCGGCACGGCCTTCACCGATGTCGCCAACGCAGTGGTCGGCGTATTGGGTGACTACGGTGGTCCCACGTGGACGATGCCCCTGTTGCCGGGCAGCCCGGCGCTCAATGCCGGTGACCAGTTCTCCTGCATGGCAAAGGACCAACGCGGAGTGACGCGGCCGCAAGGCGTCAATTGCGACATAGGCGCCTTTGAATCGCATGGCTTCATCATTGCGATGGACGGCGGCGACAACCAATCCACTGCGATCAACACGTACTTTGCTCAGCCGCTGGTGGCATCCGTCACAGGCAGTACCTGGGAGGGCAAGCAAGAGCCGGTCAATGGCGGCATCGTTGACTTTGCGGCGCCAATCTCGACTACTGCCAGCATCAGCGAAGGGCCCGAAGTCACCGTGACGATTGACAGCGGGTTGGCCACTTTGTGGGCAGTAGCCAACAGTCTGAGGGGCAGCTATCAGGTAACGGGCACCGCCGGCGGTGCAACGGGTTCGGCGATCTTCCACCTGGAAAACACGCTCTTCCCGTCCGAAGTACGGGTTTCCAGCAGCGCAAACCCGGTCGTTGACAAACAGCAACCGTTCAGCCTCACGGTTGAGGTCATGATGCAGTCGCCACCCCCGTCCTTGTCGATCGCCGGTTTGGCAGTGCCGACCGGAACCGTCCACATCGTTGACACGACCGGTGCAATCTCCTTGACCGGTGAACTGATCGAACCCTTCAGGGTTTCGCAGATCTGTCTGGCCGACGCCGTGCAAACTGGGGGCTGCGGTCTGTCCGCCAGCTACGTTGTCTTTGAAGCACCTGTACTGCCGGCCGGAACCTATACCCTGACCGCCACCTATGACGGCAACTACCGGTATGATCCCAGCACTTCGGCGCCGTTCTATCAGGTGGTGCTCCAATCGCCGGTGGCGGTGAACGATGCGGCGGGTGCGCTGCAAAACACGCCGGTGACGATCCCTGTGCTTGCCAATGACATCGCCCCGACCGGCGACGCGCCTGTCGTCATTGCCAACGGGCTCATCGTCAGCGCGGTCGGGAGCGCAACGCATGGCGTGGCCGTCATCGACCCCGGCGCCCAGACCGTGACCTACACGCCGGCGCCCGGCTTTAGCGGGTTGGACACCTTCACCTACACGGCCAGGGCGAGCAACACCGGAACCGATGATGCGCTAGTGGCCGTCGTGGTGGCGCCACTGAGCGAGGCGGATGTGCCGGAACAGGTTTCGGTGACCAATCCGGAAGTCGCCGCCGCCCACTTCTTCACGAGTGCGGTGGCCGGCGTGCGCGTGGACCTCCCGGCGGGCTTCTTCACAGGCACGTTGGGGGAGAAGGATGTGCTCTTCTTGAGCTACACCCCGATCTTCACGCCGACGGCGAACACGGGCGTGCTGCCGGGCCAGCTCAAGTTCGGTCACTTCGAGTTTGACCTGACCATGCATCTGAACGACCAGGTGCTCGTCGGGTATCAGTTCCCAACGCCGTACACGTTGACCATCACCTACGATGGAGGGATCATGTCGAACCTGAATGAGGAGACGCTCGTCCTCTACATCTGGGATGGCGCCGCCTGGGTAGGCACGGGCATTAACCTCGTCACCCACGACACGACCAACCATGTGTTGGTGGTCACGGTGGATACGACTGGGCAGTTCGCCTTCTTTGCCGAGTCACCGACGGATATCGACCCGGAGCCGGAGCCGGATTGGGCGAACCACCTCTTCATGCCGGGGCTGTATGATCAGGATCAGCCGGCGGGCGAGGCGGCGGCGCCGGTGGAGCAGGTGCAGCCCATCGAACCGGTGCTGTCACCGTTTGAGATGGTGACGCAGATCTTCCTACCGGCAATGAACCGGTAGGGCACTACAACGGATTTAAGACCGGAACGGATTTGGTGGTCCTGTAGGTGAGGTTGTGCGCGCCGAGATGGGCGTTGGTTACCTGGGTGAACGGCGGCCACATCCGTTCGGTCCGAATCGCTGCGGGGGGGAAAGGAGGAGAGACGCAAGTCGCGGGGACTGGGCGAAGCCGCAACGGGAGAGGTACAGGCGGGGGGGCCCCGGCCCAGGTCTCCTTTGTCTCCCTGTCTCCTTGTCTCCCTGTCTCCTTGTCTCTTTGTCTTCCCCCCACCCTTCCATCATTTGTCCCTCCCTCCCTCGGCGCATTGTCTTACAAACGGCTAATCGTTCCGCTTGAATCTTTTAGTCGTTGTGTAGCCCCCGCGTCGGTTGAAATTGGCATAAGATCACGGCACTTATTGAGCGTGCTAGCTGGGCGTTCCCAGTTAGCACGCTGTGTTACGCCTGTTGAAGCGGCGCAGGCAACCGGTCAGGCATGTGACAAAGGGAGTTTCCCATGAATACACATAATCACCGCAACCGTTCGATCTGGCTGGCGCCTGTCGTCGTGGCGACGGTGCTCTTCGGTACACTCCTGCTTGTCCTGCCCGTCCAACCGGCGCAGGCGGGATCGAGCTATCCGTGCGCCGCGACGCCAAACGACGGCGTCACGGTCTATACCTCGAACGACGCCAGCGCGGTCCAGCAGGCGGCGAGCGCAGTGGGCGATGGCGGCGTCGTCAAAGTTGCGGGCTATTGCTCCGGCGTGCAGGTAAGTTATGGAACAACGCAGACCGTCTTGCTCACCAAGACGATGACCCTGCAGGGCGGCTACACCAACACCCAGTGGACGATCGCCTATCCGCTCACCCAACCCACCTTCCTCGATGCACTTGGCGGCGGGCGTACGCTCATCGACCTGACCATCCAGAACGGCAACCTCATCACCAACAGCGGCGCCGGCATCTATGCCATGGGCCAACTGACCCTGACGAACGTCGATATTCTGAGCAATACCATCACGGCTATCACAAACTCAGATGGCGGCGGCGGGTGCGGGTAAGAGAGGGAGTTGTGGGTCACGGGCGGCCGTTTTGAATACAACAGGGCGCTGGCAGCGGCGAAGGGCGCGATCTTCAGCAACGGCCTTGCAGCGCCCCATCCGATCGCCGTGATCACGGGTACGGTTTTCATCACCAATAGCAGCAACAACGGTGGCGCGATCTCCATCGCCAACAATACGTGGCTGACCAATACCCAATTTCTGAGCAATACTGCGTTCGGCGTCGGCGGCAGCGCCAATGGCGGCGGCGGCGCGTATATCAGCGGCAAAACGACGGTCTCCGGTGGTCGCTTTGAAGGCAACTATTCCGGCAAGCGCGGGGGTGCGCTCTACAACAATGGCGACGTGGAAGCAAACAATGTCGACTTCATCGGTAACGCTGCGGTGACATATGCCGGCGCCGTCAATGTCACGGGGAATGCGACGATGATGGATGTTACTGCCACGCACAATCGCGCGCTGGCGGTGAAGGCGGCGCAATACGGATTGTAGGTAGTCTCAACTTGTCGGATAGCCACTTTGAAGACAATTATGCAAGCAGGGCGGTGGCGGCCTCCGCGTCGGCGGAGCAGCGGCGGTGACCAATACCCAAGTCATCAGCAATACTTGCGGACCGACGGCGGTGGGCTGTATGGCGCATGGAGATGGCCATCTCCAATACCCAATTTGTTAGCAATACGGCTGGCTATGGCGGTGGGCTGTACAGCAATAATGGGGTCGTGACAATTGACGAAGCCAAGTTCTACAGCAACACAGCCATTCTCAACTACGGCGGCGGCCTCTATGCTGCTGGGACGGGGGCTATATCTCCGGCGCCGAGTTTTTCAGCAACACCGCTGCTGCTGCCGGCGGTGGGGCTTATATCAACTATGCGGTCCGCATCACGGGCACCCAGTTTATCAGCAACGCATCCGGTTCGAATGGCGGCGGGCTGATTGGAGGTATCAATGGGGCGGTGACCATCACGAACACACGCTTCACCGGCAACTCGGCGATGGGGTACGGTGGCGGTGCACAAGCTGCCAGTGGTGTTCTACACTGCGACCCTGCTCAACGTCACCTTCGAAAACAACAGCGCCATTTCCACGACGGTTGGCTTTAGCCGTGAGTTCGGCTCCGGTGGTGGCTTCTATGCGGGGGGGTCATTGGTCATGACCGGCACGGACTTCGTCTCTAACACCGCGCGGATTTACGGCGGTGGCGCGTTGGTATACTCGATCTTGGTGGCGAGCGACGGTCGCATTGAGAATAACGCAGCCGGCGTTTCTGGCGGTGGGCTGTGGGTGCGTGCGGCGTTGGACCTGTCCGAGATACAGTTAATCCGCAACAGCGCCGGTCTGGGCGGGGCGGTGCATTTCGCCAAAAACATAAGCACCCTGCGTGGATATCCCAACCGGATCGTCAATTCGGTGATTGTCGCCAACAGCGCCATCACCAACGGTGCGGCGTTGAACCTGTTTAATCCGATTATCGCCTACGACGGGCGTAGTTATGGTGGCACCGTGGAGATCCTTTACACCACCATCGCCAGTCCCACGGTGGGTGGGGTGCCGGCAATCTTCATGGCCGAGCCCTACAGCAATACGGCCACCATCCATATGACCGACTCGATCGTCTCCAATTACGCCGCCGGCATCAGCCAGACCCAGAGCGTGAGCGTGGTGACCACGTCGGACTACAACCTCTTCTACAGGGCGCCGGTGGCGGAAGGCATCATCACCGGCAGCCATTCGATCACCGATGCGAACCCGGTCTTTGTCAACCCCGCGGGCGGCAACTATACCCTGCGGCCGTGGAGCCCCGCAGCCGATAGCGGCGTCGATGTGGGCATCTACACCGACATCAATGGCGTAACGCGTCCCCAACCAACGGGGGGATCCGGCTACAGCATGGGCGCCTATGAAATCGCCTGGGGACCAAAGCCACCGACCCTGGCGGTTGCCCGCGACGGCAACGGCGCCGGTGGGGTGACGAGCAACCCGGTGGGCATCGACTGCGGTGAGAACTGCTCCTATGAATTCGCGTCCAGTACCGTGGTCACGCTCACCGCAACGCCGCTGATCAGTTCCACTCTCACCGGGTGGAGCGGCGATGTGAGTGATTCAAGCAACCCGCTCACGTTGACGCTGACCGCGGACACTGCGGTGACCGCCACCTTTGCCATCAGGACCTTTGTCATCACCCCCACGACCGGCGCTAACGGCGGCATCACGCCGAATACTTCGCAGACGGTGAACTACGGCGACGAACGGGTCTTTACCATCACCCCCAATGTGGATTATCACATCGCAGATGTGGTGGTGGATGGCGTCTCGGTGGGCTCGGTGGATGTCTACACATTTACGGCCGTCAGCGCCAACCACACCATCTCTGCCACCTTCGCGGTCACCGGACGCCCGCTGACGGCGCACAAGGACGGGAATGGCGCAGGCACCGTCACGAGCGACCCGGCGGGTCTGGATTGTGGCGCCACCTGTACGGCGGAGTTCCTCCCGAATTCCGTGGTCACCGTCACGGCGACGCCGTTGATCAGTTCCACCTTCACCGGTTGGAGCGGCGACGCCAGTGGCGCCACGAACCCATTGGTTGTGACGATGAATGTCACGAAGGCGATCACCGCCACCTTTACGATGAAGACTTTCGTCATCACGCCCACGGCAGGCGCCAACGGCAGCATCACGCCGAATACGGCGCAGACGGTGAACTATGGCGCAGACCAGGTCTTCACGATTGCCGCAGAGCCGCACTACCACATCCTTGACGTGGCGGCGGACGGCGTCTCAGTGGGGGTGGTCAGCGCCTACACCTTCACCAACGTGACGGCGAACCACATCCTCACGGCGAGTTTCGCCATCGACATGCACACGCTCGCCGTGGCGAAGGATGGCACGGGTGATGGCAGCACTGCGCTAGATCCCACGGGTGGCAACTATGCCTACGGGACGGTAGTGACGGTGACGGCGACGCCGCTGATCAGTTCGACCTTCAGCGGGTGGAGTGGCGACGCCGGCGGTGCGACAAGTCCGGTCACCGTCACGATGAGCGCCAACAAGGCCGTGACGGCGACCTTCGCCATCAAGACCTTTGTGATTACACCGACGGCGGAAGCTCACGGCAGCCTGTCGCCGAACTCGCCCCAGACGGTCACCTATGGGGCGGATCAGGTCTTTAATGTGTTCGCCGCCGCCCATTATCACGTTGCAGACGTCTTTGTGGACGGGCTGTCGGTGGGCGTGGTCGATGCCTACACCTTCACCAACGTGATCGCGGATCATGCGATCTCGGCGACCTTTGCCATTGACACGCACGCGCTCACCCTGGCCAAGAGCGGCACGGGTGACGGGACTGTGGCAAGCGACCCACCAGCCGGCAGCTTTGACTACGGGACGGTGGTGACGGTGACCGCGACGCCGCTGATCAGTTCCACCTTCACGGCGTGGAGTGGCGACGCCAGCGGGACGGTTAATCCGATCACCGTGACGATGGATGCCAACAAACAGGTGACGGCGACCTTCACCGTCAAGACCTTTGTGATCACACCGACCGCGGGTGCGGACGGCAGCATCACGCCGAGTACGCCGCAGACGGTAATCTACGGGGATCGCAAGGCTTTCCAGATTGCCCCCAACGCCCATTACCACACCATCGATGTGGCAACCGATGGCGCGTCCATCGGCGTGGTCGATGCCTATACCTTCACAGATATCGTGGCTGACCATACAATCTCGGCTACCTTCAGCGTCGATACGGCCGACCTGGTGATGGCGAAGTCGGTGGAGCCGGCGAGCGCCACGGCGGGCAGCGCGATTACGTACACGCTGAACTTTAGCAACCAGGGCAACTGGACGGCATTGGCGGTGGTGATCTCGGACATCATCCCCTACGCCGAAGTCACGGACCTGGCGTTTGCGGCCAGTGATCCCGCGATTATCGACAGCCTCGTCACACCGCCCTACAATTGGCAGTTGGCAGCATTGCCCGCCGGTGGGAACGCCTCGATCACGGTCACGGGCCGGCTCACCGATTACTTGCCCACCGGGCTGATCTTTACCAACACGGCCGTGATCACGTCGACGACCGTGGAAGTCGACCCGGCCAGCAACACCAGTAGCGCCGCCTTCACGGTCTTGTGTCCCGCCGTCTACGTGGTCAACACCACGGCGGATGCGGGTCCCGGCTCATTGCGGCAGGCGCTTGCCGACGTCTGTGCAGGGGGCGAAGTCATCTTTGCCCCGGCGCTGACCTCTGGTGGCGCAGTGACGATCACCCTCACCAGCGCCCAATTGGGTGTCACCAGGAACGTCACGATCACCGGTCCAGGCGCAAAGCTAGTGACCGTCAGCGGGGACGGTGTCAGCCGCGTGTTCACTGTCAATGCGGGGGTGGCGGCGGCAATGACTGGCCTGGCCATCCAAAATGGCTACGCAGGTCGCGGGGGCGGTCTGTACAATCTGGGTGCGCTGACCCTGTCGGAGATGATCTTCGCCGAAAACGCCGCGACGAGTTACGGCGGCGGCATCTACAGCGAAGGCGTCTTGACGCTGACGAACGGGATGGTCACGAACAACACGGCCGATGACTCCGGCGGTGGGATCTTCAACACGGTAGGGCTGCTCGTGGTCAAGCAGAGCACCATCGCCGGTAACCGCGCCGTGGCCAGCGGGGCGGCCTTTACAATAGTCTGGGGACCGCGCTCGCCATCGCCGACAGCACCTTCAACGGCAACCTGGCGCAGTCCGGGGAGTGTAGGCGGCGGCGCGCTCTTCAATGCAGGACCCGCCACGATCGCCAACAGCACCTTTGCCGGCAACCAGGCCACGGCAACCGGCGGCGCGATCTACAACACCCGGCACGTACTCACGTTGACGCAGAGCAGTCTCGTGGGCAATGCCGCGACCATTGACGGCGGTGGGATTTATAACACCGACACCGGCACCTTGAGTTTCGGCAACACCATTGTCGCCAACAGTAGTGTCGGCGGCGACTGTGTGAACCTGGGGGTGATCGCTGAGAATATCGGCAATCTGGTGGAAGACGGCACGTGCAGTCCGGCCTTGACCGGCGACGAAGGATCGGGCGCGTTGGGCGACTACGGTGGTCCCACCTGGACTGCACCGCTGTTGCCGGGCAGCAAGGCGATTGATGCGGGCGACGCCACGGTGTGTCTGGCCACGGACCAGCGTGGGGTCACGCGGCCGGCGGCGAGTTGTGACATCGGTGCGTTCGAGTCGCAAGGCTTCACGCTGACGCTGGCGGGCGGCGACAACCAGCAGATGTGGGTCCTGGGCACCTTCGCCACCCCCGATTACGGTCACGGTGGCGGGGCACCACTGGCAAGGCCAGGCGGAGCCGATTGTGGGTGGGCAGGTGGACTTCCTTTCCCCCGGCGAGCCGAACCCCGGCACCACCGGAGCGCCAACAGTGACGGTTGTCGTTGCCAGCGCAGACGTGGCGCTGGCGGTGGGGGCCAACAAGATTGGCGGGAGCTACGGGT
>JADJPH010000038.1 GCA_016713335.1 Candidatus Fredericiella danica
CAGTCAAAGAGGCGCCATGAACACCGAATTTCACTTGAACCCCATCATCCAGTATCTCGCCGTCGCGGTTTGGGCCATCAGCGGCACGATCGTCGGACAAGATCGCGGTTTCGATATTGTGGGCGTGTTTGCCATCGCCCTGATCACCTCGACAGGCGGCGGCATTTTGCGCGATGGCCTCTTCCTCCAGGATACGCCTTGGGTCATCTCCGATCCCGTGGCGCTGCCACTGATCGTCACAGCGGTGCTCATTGCGATGCTGCTCACCCCGTTTATGCGCCGCATCCGCCCGCACCTGGATCAGGCGGTGGCCTATCTGGATGCCGCTGGCGTCCCGGCCTTTGCCATTGTCGGCCTATCGATGGCGCTTGCCCAGGGGATTCCGCTGTCCGGCGCAATCTTCATCGGCCTGATTTCCGGGGTCGGCGGCGGTCTCATCCGCGATCTGCTCGTCAGCGAAATACCGGCACTCTTTCGCCCCGGACAGTATTTCACCCTGATTGCGCTCTTGTGCCTGCTGATCTACCTGGCGCTGGTCTATTCAGGTGTGCTTTCCGCAAACGGGTCGGCAACCGCCGCCATCGGCATCGCATTCATCCTACGGGCGCTCGTGATTCGCTTCAATTGGCGCACCCTGCCCGCCGATGCCATGACGGCACAAATTACCCACTCTATTGGCCGGTTCACGCCCCTTCGATATCGACCAAACAAGGCGACCGGATCGCCTCCCGAAACGAAGATTGACAATTAAACTGCCACGGTTGACAATTGACTATCGTCTCGGAGCCGGATTCGCCATTTCAGAAAGCAGATTATGACAACTAAAATTCCAACCCGTTCTGCACTTGGATTCGTCCGCGCCGCTGCGATCTCGCCCAGAATTGCGCGTGGCAGATGTGGCTTTCAATACGCCAAGATCATCGCCGCGCTGGACGCTGTAGCCGCCGCTGAATGCCAAGTGGCCGTCTTTCCTGAATTGAGCATCACGGGTTACTCCTGCGGCGACTTGTTCTTTCAAGCCCAGTTGCTCGATGCCGCTCGCCATACGCTGTTGGCAATCGCCGAAGCGACCGCCCAAACCCAGGTTGCAGCGATCGTGGGTCTGCCATTCGTCGCAATTGGGCGTCTCTACAACTGCCGCGCTGCTGGCCGAAGGCGCGTTGATTGGTCTGATCCCCAAGACCTACCTGCCGACTTACAACGAATTCTACGAATCACGCTGGTTTACAAGTGCCACTGATGGAACACCTGCAAGCGTTGACTTGGAGGGCGCGGCGATTCCTTTCGGCACGGATTTGCTCTTCGCAGCGTCGAACACGCCCTCCTGTGTGGTAGGCATAGAACTATGCGAAGATCTGTGGGCCGTCGAACCGCCCAGCGGGCGCATGGCGCTTGCCGGCGCCACCTTGCTCTTCAACTCCTCTGCCAGCGACGAAGTGCTGGGCAAAGCTGAATACCGCCGCGACTTGATTCGCCAACAGTCGGCGCGCTGCCTGGCCGCCTATGCGTATGCCGGTGCAGGCACTGGCGAGTCCACAACGGACGTTGTCTATGCCGGCCATTCACTGATCGCCGAAAACGGATCGCTCCTCGTCGAGACCGAACGTTTCCAGTTCGACACTCAAATGGCAATTGCCGATCTCGATCTCCAACGGATGGTCCATGAACGGCTCCACAGCACAACCTATAGCCAGGCTGGCCTGCCGTCTGGCTTCCGCACGATTTCGTTTGACCTGCCACGCGCCGACGATAAGCCCCCGACCCCTCTCCTTGGGCGCCCTGTTGCGCGCACGCCCTTTGTACCGGCCAATCTGGCCGAGCGCGCCCAACACAGTCGCGAGATCTTCAATATTCAGTCCACCGGGTTGGCAAAGCGGCTGCGCCATACCGGCGTCAAGACCGTCACCATCGGTGTCTCCGGTGGGTTGGACTCCACCCTGGCGCTCCTCGTGATCGCCAATGCTTTCGACCGCTTGCAACTTGACCGGAGCGGCATTGTCGCCATCACCATGCCCGGCTTTGGCACCACGCAACGGACGCGCTCCAATGCCGAGCGGCTTGCCGAATTGCTCGGCGCCACACTCCGCATCATCCCGATTGCCGCTGCAGTCCGGCTCCACTTCAAAGACATCGGTCACCCGGAGGATCTCCACGATGTCACCTATGAAAATGCCCAGGCGCGCGAACGCACCCAAATTCTGATGGATGTTGCCAATCAGACGGGCGGCCTGGTGGTTGGCACCGGGGATCTTTCCGAAGCGGCGCTAGGCTGGATGACCTTCAACGGCGATCACATGAGCATGTATCACGTCAATGCCGGCGTGCCAAAGACCCTCGTCCGCTACCTGGTCGAGTGGGCCGCCGATGAGGTCTTCTCCGGCGAGGCAGCGACCGTACTCCACGATATCGTCGCCACCCCGATCACACCCGAACTATTGCCGCTGGGCCAGAACGAGCAGCTTGAACAAAAGACAGAGGACACGATTGGCCCATACGAACTGCACGACTTCTTCCTCTACCATGCGATCCGTTACCAATCGACACCTGCTAAGATCTACTTCCTGGCGCGCCTTGCCTTTGCCGGCATCTATGACGACGCTACAATTCTAAAGTGGCTCAAGGGGTTCTATAGACGCTTCTTCAGCCAGCAGTTCAAGCGCTCCTCGATGCCGGACGGCCCCAAGGTCGGCTCCGTAGCGCTCTCCCCGCGCGGTGACTGGCGCATGCCCTCCGACGCAAGCAGCGCCATTTGGCTGGCGGAACTGGATAGGATTGGAGATTAGAGATTGGAGATTGAGAGTTTAGAGATTAGAGATCGGCGCGCAATCTCCAATCTCTAAACTCTAATCTTCCTTACGCCCATGCCTACACCCGCTTTCGACGCCATCATCGTCGGCTCAGGCCCGAATGGACTTGCTGCCGCCATCACCCTGGCACAGGCTGGGCTGAAGGTGTTGGTGGTTGAGGGGCAGGCCACAGTAGGCGGCGGGATGCGCACCGCCGAGTTCGAACTGCCGGGATTCCGCTATGATGTCTGCTCGGCCATCCATCCGCTCGGTCTGGCATCACCCTTTTTTCGCACCCTGCCCCTCGCAACATTTTGGTCTTGAGTGGATCATGCCGCCATTGCCAATCGTGCATCCGCTCGATGGTGGCGATGCCGTTGTGGTCTCACGCTCGCTTGAGGAGACTGCGGCGGGTTTGGGGTGTGGACGAAGCTCGGTGGCGGCGGCTCTTGGGGCCAATCGTCCGCCGGTGGGAAGACGCAATCGACGACCTGCTTGCACCGTTTCACGTTCCACATCACCCCGGTCTCTATGCAACCTATGCGCCGGCCCTCATCAGCTCGGCAACGCTCCTTGCCCGCACCTGGTTTCGCAGCGAACGCACCCGTGCGCTCTTTGCGGGCATGGCAGCGCACTCGATGATGCCGCTGGAACGCCCGCCCACAGGAGCCTTTGGACTGCTGCTCTCCCTGCTGGCGCATGCCGTGGGATGGCCAGTGGCACGCGGCGGTTCGCAATCGATCGCGGCAGCTTTGACAAATTATCTTCAGAGTCTTGGCGGAAACGTGGTATGTGGCTGGCCGGTGCGGTCGTTGGCCGAACTGCCATCTGCACGCGTCTACCTTCTTGACACGGCGCCCAAAGGGCTGCTGCAAATTGCCGGGGATCGATTGCCGGGGCGCTATCAGGCGCAGTTACAGCGCTACCGGTACAATCCGGGGGTTTTCAAAATTGACTGGGCGATGGACGGTCCGATCCCGTGGCAGGCGCCTGCGTGCCGTCAAACTGCCACCGTGCACCTCGGCGGGACAATGGCGGAGATCGCAGCCTCGGAGCGGCAGGTGTGGCAGGGACGACACCCGACACAGCCCTATGTGATCGTGGCGCAACCAAGTTTGTTCGATTCCCTGCGTGCGCCGGCAGGCATGCACGTTGCCTGGGCTTACTGCCATACCCCGCATGGTTCAACCGTTGAGATGACGGCTGCCATTGAGGCGCAGGACTCAGCTTGACGCCATACCGCACCCCCGTCCCCGGTCTCTACCTCTGCTCCGCTTCAACGCCACCCGGGGGCGGCGTGCATGGGATGTGCGGCTACTATGCCGCAAGGACGGTACTGCACGATCTTGGAATCAATTGAACTCCACCCCAACCGGACGCCGGTATGAACCTGAGGCGTCCAATTCCGAAAGGCTCACAGCGCTACAGTCGCTCCATGAGCCAATTCACCACGTCAGCATCGTGTACGTCAACCTGCGCTCCAGAAACCAAATCCTTGATGGCCACAACGCCTGCCTCAATCTCGCGCGGACTTGCCAACACGACATACCGGATGCTACGTTCCTCAGCGTATTTGAACTGCTTGCCATACCGATCCAGGTCAGGGTAGAGATCGACGCGAATCCCTGCGCTGCGCAGCCGCGACGCAAGACTGAAACTGGTGGTGGCGGTGGTGGCGTCAAATTGCGTCAGCAAGGCTTGCGGGCGGCCCAGCAGGTCAGGTGGAAACAACCCACGCTCCTCCATGATCAGCAGAATGCGTTCAAGCCCCAGGCTAAAACCACACGCCGGGATCAATTGGCCGAGGAACATCCCAATCAGTTCGTCATACCGGCCGCCACCGCCGCCAGAACCACTCAAACCGGGAAACTCAATTTCGAAGATCGGCCCTGTATAGTAGCTCAGCCCGCGCGCCAGGAAGGGATCGACCCGCAGGTGCTCCAGCGCCGGTCCGCCTGCGCTGTACGCCAGCACCGTGCGCAGTTCGGAGACGCCGCGACGCCCCAGTTCAGAAGACGCCAATAAGCTGTCAAGCCAATCAAGCGCTTCACCATTCTCCCCAGGCGCCGCCTGCATGGCGCCAGGAGTTGTTCAGCAGAAGTCGGGGCGATGCCACGAGCATCGAACTCCTTTTGTACGCCCTCAAGTCCGATCTTGTCGAGCTTGTCGATGGCAACCAGGGCATCGCCTTCCAGTGCGGGCGGTATCCCGCTGATCTCCATCAAGGCGCGGAGAATCATGCGGTGGTTGAGCCGCAGAACGAAGCTTTCGCGGCCACGGAAGCCCAGCGCCTGCAATACCTCCGCACCGGCAGCCAGGACATCCGCCTCCACCATCTGGCTGGACGAGCCGATGACATCGACATCGCACTGAAAGAACTCGCGATACCGTCCCTTTGCGGGACGATCTGCCCGATACACCGGTTGAATCTGATACCGCTTAAAGTACCGTGGCAATTTGCTACGATACTCGGCGACAACACGCGCCAGCGGCACCGTCAGATCATAACGAAGACCTGCGTCGGCCACAGTATTCTCAGTAGGGTGGTCGGCGAGGGCTTTGTCCAGTTTCTCGCCACGTTTCAACACACGGAAAATCAGTTGGTCGCCCTCGTCCCCATACTTCCCCAAAAGGGTGCTGAGCCGCTCCATTACCGGCGTCTCCAGCGGCTCATATCCATACCGTTGGTAGACGCTCTTGATGATACCGACCACATAATCTCGACGCAGCACCTCGATCGGCAGGAAGTCTCGCATGCCGCTCAGAGGTTCCGTCAGAATCTTCGCCATGAATCTTCTCCTCGATCTTCGCTATGCGCTTAACACATCTTCGGCCGGTGCGTATGGCAGGTCAAAAGCCTCAGCAACCAGGGCATGTGTGACCTGGCCGCGGTGGGTATTCAGGCCATGGCGCAATGCCGAATTTGAAAGCACTGCGTTCAACCCCTCGTTGGCCAGTTGCAGCACATAGGGCAGCGTCTGATTGTTGAGGGCAAAGGTACTGGTGCGTGGCACTGCACCGGGCATGTTCGCGACACAGTAGTGCAGCACACCATCGACCACGTAAGTCGGGTTGCTATGCGTCGTCGCCCGCGTCGTCTCGATGCAGCCGCCCTGATCGACTGCAACGTCAACGATGACGGCGCCTTCTTTCATCTTGGACACCAGGCTGCGCGTGACCAGATGGGGGGCACGTCCGCCAGGAATCAAAACCGCACCGATCACAAGATCGGCGCCCAACACAATCTCTTCAATGTTGTACTCATTGCTTGTGCGCGTGCGCAGACGACCGTGGTAGATATCATCCAGATAAACAAGACGCTCATGATTCGTGTCTAGCACGGTGACCTGTGCGCCCATGCCGATCGCAATCTTTGCAGCATTCGAGCCCACGCTGCCGCCGCCGATCACCGCCACGCTGGCCGGCGCCACGCCTGGCACACCACCCATCAAAATACCGCGTCCGCCCTGTGGTTTCTCCAAATAGAAGGCGCCAACCTGCGTTGCCATGCGCCCGGCCACCTCACTCATCGGCTGCAGCAGGGGAAGCCGGCGATCGGGCGTCTGCACCGTCTCATACGCCACGCCTGTCACCTGCTTCTCGACTAACTGCAGCGTGAGCTTGCGATCGGCCGCCAAATGCAGATAAGTGAAGAGCAACAGATCGGCACGCAGATACTTGTACTCCGATTCGATTGGCTCCTTCACCTTCACGACCATCGCCGCAGCCCAGGCGTCCGCAGCCTCAACCACGATCTCGGCGCCGGCGGCCCGATATTCTTCATCAGGGATCGAACTGCCAAGTCCTGCACCGCTTTCTACCGACACGCGGTGACCGCGGCGAACCAGCGCACGCACTGCGCCTGCCGTCAATCCAACTCGACTCTCGTTGTCTTTGATCTCTTTCGGTAGACCGATGTGCATGGGATGCTCCTTCTATGACGCTGAAGTCGAAAATCGCTGGGCTCCGTTGCCCGTCGCTCAAAGTGTATCAGGACGCGTAACATGCGGCAAGACTTCGCCGCATCACGACACGCCAAAACGACCCGCAAGTTCTACTGCGCCTTGAATTGACAATTGATCAACGACCATTGACAATGTGACCACTGCCAAGAGCGATTCATGTTCCATTCTTCAGCACCAGAACTCGATCAACTCTATCAAGACCTCTGGGTGCGCGCCCAGGCAGCTTTCTCGCGTGGTGAAGCTGAGCTTGATCCACAGTTGCTCGATCGCAGCGCCGATCAGCGGCGAGGGATGACCCTCATAATCCGGCCAACACCAGAATTCCAACAGACTCTGGCGCCATTCATGGCTGAGTTGGCCAACGTGGCGCCAGAACAGCATCTGTACCACCCAGCGGAATTGCATGTCACGGTTCTATCATTGTTCACGGCCACGCCCGATTGGGCGCCACATTTTCGCCGGATGGACGAGTACATTGCGGCTGTAGAGGCTGCGCTGGTGAACGTGCGCCCATTTTCGATCGACTTTACCGGCGTTACGGCTTCGCCCGCAGCGGTCATGATCCAGGGATTCCCTGCTCTTGAACTCGACAAGTTGCGCAATGCACTGCGGGCGTCGCTGCAGACCGCCGGCTTTGGGGATGGCCTTGACCGCCGGTACCGGCTTGTTACAGCCCATATGACCGTGCTGCGGTTCCAGCGTTCGCCACTAAAACTTGAACCGCTTCAAACCCTGTTGGAGCACTACAGAAGCCACCCATTTTGTGTAGAGCGGGTAGCTACGCTCGACCTGGTGGACAACAACTGGTATATGTCAAGGGATCGCGTCCAACTGTTGAAACGGTACGCACTCTAGCACCGGGTACCTAACAACCCTGTACAGTTTGCCTTGCACACGGAATGGGATGAAAATTGCCAAATGACCGTAAACACCCAGCAACCCTCTGACCCTGTCCAACCCCAGGCTTCCCCCTGGTGGGTGCGCCTTTTTCTAGCGTTGGATTTCGCATGGCGGCGTTTCGTGTGCGCCCTCTTCAATGCACGCCGCACGGTTTTTCGCAGCCGCCTGCCCGATTACGCGGTTTTCACCATCGACACCGCGCTGCTGGAACGCGAGCCGGATACACCGTGGTACTACACATTTTTGCCGATCTATACACCTCCGCTCAGCCTTGAATATCTCTCGTCTGCGCTCGCACGCGTCGCCGCCGATCCCACACTCCGCGGGGTCGTTTTTCTGTTGAAAGGCGCTGAGTTGAGCCTGGCGCAAGCACAAAGCCTGGCAATGCTCTTCGACCGCTTCCGCCGCTGGGATGAAGCAGTGCGCAAACCAAACGAAACAGCGAAACGCGTTGTCGTCTACCTGGAAGAAGGGCCGGTGGCAACATATGTTGCCGCATCTACGGCAGATCTGATCGTGATGCCGCCGCTGGCCGAATGGTCTGTCACCGGTCTGCTGGCTGAACCTACCTTTTTCAAAGATACATTGGCGCGCGTAGGCGTTGCGTTCGACGTCGTACGCGTCGCACCCTGGAAGACCGCAGTGGATAGCTTTTCCTTCAGCGACCTGACCGACGAAGCGCGCGACCAGTACAACTGGCTCTTCGACAGCCTCTTTGAAGGCATCGTCGACGCCGTCACGCAGGGACGGAAGCTGCCGCCCGACACGGTCCGGTCGCTCATCGACCAGGCGCCCTTGACGGCGGAAAGTGCCGTTGCTGCAGGCTTGATCGACCACGTCGGCTACGAAGACCAACTTCCCGCGCTGCTCGGCACGGGCGCGGAACCGGCCACGCTGAAAACCTTTGACCGCATCCGCCGGCTCCTCTATCGTCGCGCACGGCATCATACACCGGCCGCAGTCGGCGTCATCAGTCTGCGCGGATCGATCATGACGGGTGATAGCCGGACGTTTCCGGCGCCGCTACCACTGCTGGGCGAAGAAACGATCGGCAGCGCAACGGCCCAACAGGCAATCCGCCAGGCACGTGAGGATGAAAGGTTCGCCGCGGTCGTCATTCATGTGGATTCCCCCGGGGGGTCTGCGTTGGCTTCCGACTTGATCTGGCGTGAAATAGCGCTACTTGACCAAGAAAAGCCGGTTGTGGTTTATATGGGCGACGTCGCCGCCAGCGGTGGCTACTATGTCGCGGCGCCGGGCCGCAAGATCATCGCCCAACCGGCAACCATCACCGGCAGCATTGGCGTGATTGTCGCAAAGCCGATTGCGACCGCTGCGCTCGAAAAGCTGGAAGTTGGCCACGCCACCATTCAACGCGGCGCCAACGCCACCCTCTTCAGCAGCCTGCACCCTTGGGAAGGAACGCAGCGCCAGACGGTCGAAAGCAGTATGGACGCCATCTACGCCGCCTTCAAACAACGCGTTGCAGACGGGCGCAATCTGCCGCTCGAAACCCTCGACGACCTGGCCGGTGGGCGTGTATGGACGGTCCAACAAGCGTTAAACTACGGTTTGGTCGACCATCTGGGTGACTTCCATCTAGCCGTCGAACTGGCCTGCCAGGAAGCCGGGCTGCCAACCGACGGGAGCGTAGGGACGGTCAACCTATCTGCGGAGGGCAAGACGATCCTCGCGACGCCCGTCCAGGTCGTTGCGGCACTATTGGGCAAACGCAATCTTGCCACGACCCGGCAATGGAGTGCGCTGCTGTCATTCAATGAGGTTGCCGGTCGTCTGCGCCGTGAGCATAGTTGGCTCATTGCCGATGGCCTGCCGTCGCTGCGCAACTGACCTTACAGCTGGATTCCATCGATCAATGCCGGCTGTTCGCCAATGATCGATGATTCATCCCATCGTCACGACTTATTATCCGTTTATTATCCGTTTCAACCAGACAGGTGCTCAAATGCTCGACGTCCAATCGATTCGCAAGCAGTTTCCCGCCTTACAGGAAACGTATAACGGCCGGTCCGCCGTATTCTTCGACAATCCAGGCGGCACGCAAGTGCATGAAAGCGTGATCGCCGCCATGACCGACTACTTGACACGCCGCAATGCCAATACGCACGGCACGTTTGAGACCAGTCGTCGCTCAGATGCAGTCATCGATCACGCGCGTCAGGCAGCGGCGGATCTGCTGGGCGCCGAGCCCGATGAAATTGTCTTTGGCAATAATATGACGAGCCTGACCTTTGCGTTCAGCCATGCGCTCGCACAAGAGTTTGGCCCAGATGATGAAATTGTGGTCACCCGGCTTGACCACGATGCCAATATCTCGCCGTGGCTGATGCTCGCTGAAGACACTGGCGCCCAGATCCGCTGGGCCGATGTTGACATCGAAACCTGCCAACTTGACATGGATCACATGAAATCGCTCATTGGTCCCAAGACGCGCCTGGTGGCGGTTGGGTACGCCAGCAATGCCGTCGGCACGATCAACGATGTCAATACGGTCGTTGGATGGGCCAGGGCAGCCGGCGCCTATGCCTTCGTCGACGCAGTGCAATATGCACCACACGGCTGGATCGATGTAAAAGCGCTAGATTGTGATTTCCTGGCCTGTAGCGCCTATAAGTTCTTTGGCCCCCATGTCGGCATCTTATATGGGAAGCGCACACACATGGAGCGCCTCCGCGCCTACCGGGTCCGGCCGGCCGGTGCGGAGTTGCCGGGAAAGTGGGAGACTGGCACCAAAAACCACGAGGGGCTGGCGGGTGCAGCAGCCGCTATCGACTACCTCGCCGGTCTGGGCGTCACCTATGGCGGCGCCGCCGCCAACGCCAGCCGGCGCGACAAACTCCGCGCAGCATGGCCGGAAGTCACAGCCTACGAAATGCTGCTGATGGATCGGCTCATTTCGGGACTCAAGGCGATTCCAAACATACGCATCTATGGCATCACCAATCGCCAGGACTGGAGCAAGCGCGTGGCGACGGTGTCGATCCGGAAAGAGGGAAAGACACCCGAAGAACTCGCCACCAAACTCGCGGAGCAGAACATCTTTGTCTGGAATGGAAACTTCTATGCGCTCGCAATCTCGGAGCGGCTTGGGGTTGAGCCAAGCGGAGGGCTTGTGCGTCTCGGCCTGGCACACTACAACACGATCGATGAAGTCGACCGCTGTCTCGCTGTCATCGATCGGGCTTAGCGCTAGTTCGCCTCAGCGTCCAAATGAATCGGGCGCTGAGGCTGTGCTTTCTTACCCGCGCGGAAGTTCGAAGATTTCGACTGTATGGCGCTCGGTATCGTACAGCGCCCATGCTGGCGTCGACCACAACCCGAGAATCTCGCCAGGATTCAACAACCACGTATGGCCCACCTGTTCCAGGTGGCGCGTGTGATCATGTCCATAGCAGACAAGATCCAGTTTCCCGGATTGAGCAATCCGCAAGGCCGGCTCAGGGTAGTGGATCATGGCGACACGGGCGCCCGCCACCTCGATCTCACCGTAGATGCCGTGCAGCGTGATTTGTGGGAATTTGTTTGCCATCACCTGAAAGAGACGGCCGTCGGCGTCGTTGTTGCCGAAGACAATATGAACAGGTCCCTGAAAGCGCTCTCCCAATAGCTTGACCATGAACGGTGCGCACAGATCACCGGTGTGGAGCAATACATCCGTCTGCGCAGCCTTTGCCCCATCCACCGCCCTACCCAACGTTTCCAATTGATCGTGACTGTCCGTCACCACTGCAATCTTCGCCATAAACTGTCTAGCTTCCCTTCCTGATCCTTCCGGTCCCTATGCTATACTCCAGTCTATATGTTTTGGCGGTGGATGCAAACATCACATGCACGTGCACGGCAACCATACGGCGCAAGTGCGGTTGACCGTAAGAGTTGTTCGCCCGCCCTGGTTGCGGGCGTTGGCGTCGCGCTCCTCACGGTTGCCTTCGTGGTCAGCGCCTGTGGCCGCGTGATCACGGTTGCCCCCACCCCGACCCCGGCGCCGACGCCCACTCTGGAAGTTGCACTCGTCCTGGCGACGCTGCCGCCGACCGCGACACCCGCACCGTATACGCCAGAGCCGACGCCCACGCCGACGGTGACGCCCACGCCGGTCGTCCATGCCATCGCCTCCGGCGAAACCCTGCTCGATATTGCCAACCTGTATGATGTCAGTGTGGCCGCGCTCCAGGACGCCAACGGCATTTTGGATCCGCGCTTCCTTCAAATTGGGCAGGAACTGATCATCCCCAGACCTGAAGAAGCAGAAGCAGCTGCCGATACCACCGCAACGCCAACGCCAACCCCCATTCCCATCGAAATTCAAAATGTCCATTTTGGCGAAACGACAATCGGTGGCTTGTCGGTGCTAGGGAGGTGCTAAACACCAGTGGCATGCCCCTCGAACAGGTGCGCGTTGGCGTCACGCTGATCGACGACGCCGGTCAGGAAGTTGGCAGAGCAGATGGCCTGGTAGCTGCCGATTTGGTTGAGATCGGGGAACGCGCGCCTTTCGCGATCCTATTTGGCGAAACGCCGGCCAGGTTTGCCCGCTATCAGGTCTTTCCGATGCGCGCCATCCCAGCCTACGTCGGCAGCTACTACCGCGACCTTGAAGGGACCGATATCAAGACGGACGGTGAGCGCTACGCATCGTACACGGTCACGGGCCGCGTGAAGAACATCGGGCCAGAAGAAGCAGTCGAGGTGCAGGTGATTCTGTCAGCTTATGATCCATTGGGACGCGTCATTGCTACCAGAATTATCGAACCCGATTATAATGTAATCCCACGCGGCGGGGAGACGACTTTCACTGCTGTGCTGGCGCCCACGGGCGGTCCCGTGGAAAAAGTTGTGGCGATCGCCCAGGGCCGGCGTCTATCCGCCGGCCAACCGTAACTCTAACCGTGCAGGACTTTGAGCACCATGCGATACCTTGTATTGATCCTTATTGCAGTATTGACATTTTCTATTTCTGGCTGTAGCGATCGTGCCGCGGCTCAGGATGGCGCCAATGGCGTGACAAGTCAGGTTGCCGCGGTCCCCATTGCGGAAGAACCCATCGCGGCAGTCGGTGGTGCGTTGCCCGCGGCGCCCGTACAGGGCGCAACGCTGCACAAACAGGCAGATGGTCGCACCCTTCCCAATCGCCTGCTGATCCCGTCAATTGGCGTTGATACGCCGGTGGTGGAACTCGGCTGGAGCACCAAGAAGAACGCCGCAGGCGCAGTCTTCAGCGAGTGGGATGTTGCCGAATATGCTGCCGGCTGGCACAAAAACAGCAGCATACCGGGAGAAAACGGCAACGTCGTCATGAGCGGACACAACAACATTCTCGGCTCGGTCTTCCGCGAACTGGATCAGCTCAAGCGCGGCGATCAAATCTCAGTCGTCGCGGGCGATGCGGAGTTTGCATACGCGGTGGAAGAAGTGCTGATTGTGCCGGAGAAGTACGCGTCGCAGAAACAACGCCGTGATAATGCCCGCTACATCGAGTCAACTGACGATACCCGGCTTACGCTGGTGAGTTGCTGGCCACGCGACGACAACACCCATCGCATTGTCGTGATTGCGCGCCTCAGAAGCCAACGAGTGACACCCGCCGCAGCGACCCAAGGATCATCCACCCATCAAGAAACACAACCCTTCTTGATGGGTGCACCCCCAAAATCACTCCTCTGTGCGCTCCGGGAAAAAGAATATCGTCATCAGCAGCGCGTCTTCGTGATTGTCGTTGTAATAACCCTTGCGTAACCCCACTTCGACAAAGCCCAACTTCGCATACAAGCGCTGCGCCGCAACATTGCTGACGCGCACCTCTAGGGTGACCATTGTCCCCCTTGCTTCGCGCACCTTTTCGATGATGCCAATCATGAGTTGTTCTGCCAGCCCCTGGCGTCGAAAGTCAGGGTGGGTTGCAACCGTCACCACATGCGCTTCTTCACCCATCAACCAGTAACCACCATACGCCAAAATCGGTGGCACGGAGGCGTCCGGCACACTGGGCCGCAACACCCAGTAGTGGCTGTAGGTGTTGTGCATTAGTTCATTTCGGTAGGTTTCAATTGTCCACGGCGCAGGAAAACAGCGCGTTTCCAATTCACCAATATACGGGATATCGGCCAAAGTAAGCGGCGAGAAGATGACTGAAGACATAGCGTATCGATCGTTCGTTTGATGTGATTTGCAGAGCGAAAATTTTAATCAAGGCGCATGTAAATAGATTGGCTGCAGTGAGGACGCTTCGTCACACATCCCTACCGCAAAAAAACGCTCCGCTAATGCGGCCAGGTACCCGGCCCGGCGCAGATCCCCCGCCCCGGTCACAAGTGAAACATGAGCGGCATGTGCCATCTCGGCCTGCAACGGTGGATCGACTTCGCCCACCAACCAGACGCGGCCAGGCGCCGCTTCCAGTGCGGCAACGAATTCCTTCAGGCTGCCCGCGGTGTGGTCGGCTGCTGCAGGTCGATAAAGTTCGAGCGCGGCCGGTGGAAACCAGGTCCAATTGTAGCGACCGCGTCCGGCCTGGATGCAAGCGCATACAATCGTGCCGCCGGGCGTGGCTGCCGCCGCCGCCAACCACGGCGCGGCGCTGACACGGAGGGTCGGCATCCCAAGCACTTGCACGTCCGGCAATGCCAGACTCATGCCCTTGACAACGCTGATGGCAATTCGAACCCCGGTGAAACTCCCCGGGCCGGTTGTCACGGCAAGATGCGTCACGTCACCTGGGGTCAATGCAAGCAACTGCAGGAGCCGGTCGGTCTGCACCAAGAGTTCTTGGGTGTGACGCCGCCGCGCTGCCCAGGTCAATTCACCCAACAATTGATCCGTTGCCAGGCTATACGCAGCAACCGAGGCGGTCGTCGTTGCTGTGTCAAACGCAAGTATCGTCCCCTGCAAACCATCACCTTGCTTTCTTGCCCTTGCAGCCGCGCTATACGCCGCCGATTATACCAGACCTCTGCCGCTTCTGTGCTACACTTGCGCACATTATCCGTCTTCCCGTACGCCATACCGAAGGAAATGCTATGACGACCCTCCGCTTGGGCGCCCATATGTCGATCGCTGGCGGTGTAAGCCAGGCGCTGGACCGCGCCAACCAGGTTCACTCGAACGCTGTCCAGGTTTTCACCAAGAACAATCGCCAGTGGAACGGCCCGCCCATCGATGTCGCCGACATTCGGCGGTGGCAGGAGCAAATGCCACAGTTTGGCATCGAGTACGCGGTCAGCCACGCCAGCTACCTCATCAATCTAGCAAGCCCCAAAGATGAGCTGTGGGAAAAGAGCCAGCGGGCGCAGCAAGACGAACTTGAACGCGCCCACGCGTATGGCATTGCGCATGTGGTGCTGCATCCCGGCGCACATATGGGCAGTGGCGAAGATGCCGGCATTGTGCGCGTGGCCAGCGCCTTGAATCGCATCCACGACCGCACCCCAGACTGCGCCGACACGATTACCTGCCTTGAACTGATGGCGGGACAGGGTTCCACCTTAGGCCGGTCCCTCGAACAACTCCGCGCGATCATCGATCAGGTCGACGACGCCCATCGCGTTGGTGTCTGTCTCGACACCTGCCACGCCTTTGCTGCCGGCTATGAACTGCGCACTGCGGACGGCTACACGTCTTTTGTTGCGGATGTCAACCGGATCCTTGGCCCTGCCACCGTCAAGGTATGGCACCTCAATGACAGCAAGGGTGGGCTTGGCAGCCATCTTGACCGCCACACGCATATCGGGGAAGGCGAGATCGGTGTGGCAGGATTCAGCCATATCTTGAACGACCCGCACTGGGATGGCATCGCGATGTTGCTGGAAACACCCAAAGAGGAAACTCTCGAGGAAGATCGGTTGAATCTTGCCCGGCTCATCTCACTGGTCGACGATCCAGATCGGATCCCGCCTGGCCTACGCTGATGCCTAGCGCACCATGTCCACCATCACCTTGGCCACGGTGGGTGGATGGAGGAGCATGTTGGCATAGTTGGCATTCGCCATAGGGCAGGCGCACTCCTTGCGTTTGATGCTTCCTCGCATTTGAGCCATCGCTTGCCCTTTCCAGATGGGCATGAGGTCATAGTTGGTCTGGCGTAGATTGCCAACCTGTTCGGCGCGAATACAGCAACTCCACAGGTCACCGTTGGGTGCGATATGTGCGCTCGCCCACCCGGCATAGCAGGGGATCACCTGATCGCGCTCACGCAGCACCCGCTTGGCAAATTGGTAATACTGGGCGCGAAACGCCTGTGTGAATCGGGCGATACCACGCGCCGGCGCCTGCTTCGCCTGTTCACTGAGAAAATCTGCGATTTCGTCATAGTCATCTGGGCGCGGCGTGATCCCCCAACCAACTGTATCCAACTCGACCCGTTCTTCCGCGACCTCGGTGATATAGCTATCTGGCGCAAGGAACTTCAGCCCGGCTTGAATCTCCTTGAAGCGATGCACGTTGAACCGGCTGATGACAGTATGCACCGTGAGCACAAGGTTCGGATAGTCCGCCTGTAATTCTTTGAGCCGCCGCCACGTTTCCATGGCGAGCTTCCAATTGCCCTCGACGCCGCGAATGTCGTCATGCTCGTCGCCAACGCCGTCAAGGCTCAGGTTGATGCCGATGCTGCTCTTCGGGCACTCGCGACACATCCGCGCCACCTTTTCAACGACGCGTTCGGTGAGCATCCCATTGGTGGGGATCGTAATGACTTCGGGCCGGCAATGACGATACGCGCTGATTACCATCTCGTCCAGGTCAGCCCGCAAGAACGGCTCACCGCCGGTGAACGTGATATAAAAAGGGGCTTTGCCAAGGTTGGCGAAGACCTGGTCCCACTCTTCCAGGGTCAGGTCGTCGTTCGGCCGGCGCCAGACGTCACAGGTGCGGCACTTGCTGTTGCAGCGAAAGCTGACGCTAACCACCACAGAAAAGGGTTTGACGACTGGCCAGCCGAACGCGCGAAATGACCAATAGAGGGGCAGTTTCGGGACAAGACCGAGCATAGGAGATCAGGATCCGATCACGCGGCGACTGGCTTTGATTTCTTGGCCGCAGGCGTTGGTTCCTGGTCTTTTGCGCCGATGAAGAAGCGCTTGATCTGTGCAAAAGTGCCGGGAAGATTCGTCCAGTTCTCTTTGAACATCATCTTTTCGACGACGCGTTCCGGCCGGTAGAGATAGAATCGGCGGTACGCCTCGCGCCACTTCTTGATGACCAGATCCGAGTCATAGTTCTCGTTCATGGTGAAGCGAGACTTCTGCTCATGGATGGCAAAGTCACCCCAATTGTCGGCAAAGACCTCTCCACCTTCCTCAATCATGTCATACATGACAGTGCCCGGGAATGGCGCAGCCAACATGAAATTTGCGAGCTTCGGGTCAAGTTCCAGCGCCAGTTGAATCGTCTTCTCCATCGTCTCTTCGTTGTCGCCCGGCATGCCGAAGATGAAGAAGCCCATTGTCTGCAGATCGGCGGCCTTGGCATTGGCAAAGGCATCGCGCACCTGATCCAACGTTTGACCCTTGCGGATGACGTTGCGCAGCATGTTCTCGTCGCCATTCTCAACGCCAAAGCCAACCCGTTTGCAGCCGGCCGCCGTCATCAACTGGAATAGCTCCAAATCCGTGTGGTTGACTTTCATGCCATGCACCGTCACCCACGGCACCGTATTGAGCCCTTCCGCGATCAGACGGCGGCAAAGGTCTTTGGCGCGCGGCAACTTCAAATTCCAGATATCGTCGGTGACGCCGATCTCCGTGGCGCCAAGTCCATTCACAAGCCACTTCCATTCGGCGATGACGCTGTCCACGGACCGGGCGCGCCACGTATCACCCGTGACAGGCTTGGAGCAGAAGGTGCACTTGTACGGGCAACCACGGCTGGTCAGAATGGTGAAACTGCGCGCATCAACGTCCAGTCCGTCCGTCAACGGTTGCAGATTGGTGTAACGATCGATCTTGAACAGGGCATGGGCTGGGAACGGCAGTGCATCGAGATCCGGAATCATGGGGCTTTCCGGGCTGGCAACGATCTCACCATTGCGTTTGAAATGGATGCCGGGAATCACCCCCGGCAGCCGGCCTGCGTCAAGCGTGTTGATCAACTCCAGGAAGCTGTACTCGGCCTCCCCCTTGAACACATAGTCAACATACTCGTCGTGTGGCGCCGACAACGACTCCAGGGGCATAATGGTGAGATGAGGTCCCCCCATCACCGTATGCAGCCCGCGCTTCTTGCCCATTTGGGCCATTGCCCAGGCATCCGGCATCAGCGGTGTCGTTGCGGTGACGCCAATCATCTGATACGGCCGGCCGGCCGCTTCGGCCTGGTCCAGATAATACTCGACGCCGACATCTTCGATCGCCGCGTCGTAAATCATCACCTCGTGACCACCCTCGCGCAGCACCGCAGCCAAATATCCCAGCCCCAAGGGAATATGCTTCCGCACACTCCACACCTTTGCTTCCGGACTGGCCAATATTACTCGCATCTAGTTCCCCTTGCTTCCCATCATCGCCGCTAAACTGAGACAAATCCTACGCGACCACCTTCTCCTCTCTTTGTCTCTTTGTCTCTTTGTCTCTTTGTCTCCCGGTCTCTTTGTCTCCCGGTCTAGATCGCCCCCTCCGCCTCCACCGCCTTGCGCAAATTCGTCTTTTCCTTCTTCGGGACAAAGGTGCTGGCCGCAATGCGGCCATTGCGCGGTAGGTTGAGCCAGAAGTCTTTCGTCTTGATGCGCCGCATGATCGGCGAAGGCCGCAAGTAGAACTGGCGATAGGCCTTCCGATACATTTCCTCGACCAGTTCCGCCGTCATCTCGCCCATTTCGTAGCGCGCCTTCTGTTCGAAGAAGACGTAGTCCTCCCAATCGTTGATGAGGAAACGTCCCTGACGCTTCACGATCTCGTAGACCTTGGTCCCCGGATACGGCGTCATCATCGAGAAGTTGGCAATCACCGGATCGAGTTCAATCGCAAAGTCGATCGTGCGCTGCATCGTCTCACGGGTTTCGCCCGGCAAGCCAATGATCATGAACGCAATCGTTTCGAGATCGACTTCCTTGGCATTCTTGAACGCCTGGCGAATCGTGTCGTGGTCGACTTTCTTGTCAATGGAACGCAAAATCTCCGGGTCGCCACTCTCGACCCCAAAGGCAGTGCGCTTCAGACCGGCCTGCTTGAGCAGCCCCAACATTTCCTTGGTCGCCAGGTTTGCGCGAATCCCATTGACAAAGATCCACGGTACGTGATTGAGTTTGTTATCAATCAGCAGATTCGCAAGATCCTCAAGGCGCTTGATCCGAATGTTCGCGCTGTCGTCCAATACGCCGATCTCCTCGGCGCCCAAATCTACGACCAGATGGCGCCATTCCTCGAGCACGTTTTCCGGGCTACGCGAGCGCCACTTGATCGGCATGATGCTTTGACTGCAGAAGGTGCAACGATAGGGACAACCGCGGCTGGTCATAATCGAGAAACTGCGTGCACCATCGACATGGTCGGTCGCAGGCTGCAGGTTGGTGTAACGGTCCATCTTGAAAAGATGATAGGCCGGCCACGGGAGACTATCCAGGTCGGCGATCGGTATCCGATCCGGCGTGTTGTGGATGCGGCCATCACTGGTCTTATAGGTGACGCCAAGACAATCCTTGAAGATATTCAGCGCAGGCGCCATGAACGCTTCAGTGGTGTACTGCGGCTGATCCTTGAGATACTCTTCGAGAATGTCGCTGATCTCAATCCAACCTTCTTCGCCTTCGCCCCGCACCACCACATCCACGTAGGGCTTTTCGCAACTCTCTTCCGGGAGGACGCTGACGTGCGGTCCACCGAGCACGATCAAACAGTCGTGCACATCCTTAATGGCACGCGCCGTGCGCCATGCCTGCTTTACCTGGGGTGTATTGGCTGTAATGCCAACCAGTTGTGGTTGATATTCACGCACAAAGTCTTCGATCGACTGGTCTTCGACGTCGGCATCGAACACCACGACCTGGTCGCCCCGCCGTTCACTCACGGCCGCCAGATAGGCAAGCCCCAAATGCGCGGTTGTTCGTGTGTCGATCGGGAGTCGAAATCTTGGATTAATCAGTGCAATGCGCACGCTGTGTCCTCCTTAAAGCAGATGTTCGTCCGCTATGACGTGGGCTATTCTAGCATGGGGTTGAGAATCGACCAAATTTATATAAAACAATTGATAAAAATTCGACGCCCCCTGGCAATCGCTAATACCGCCCGACGCTGGCATCGATGACTTGCGCCCAGGCGTCGATCCCGCCTGCCATGCTCGCAACATTCGTCCATCCTTGTTGGCGCAACCACTGCGTCACCTGGGCGCTGCGCACGCCATGATGGCAAAACACGATGATGTCGGCATCCTGAGCTTGCGCTTCAATGGGCAATCCTTCCAGTTGAAATTGCGCCAGCCGGCTGACCGGCGCCAATTGCACCCGGCGATCCGGCAGCGCAGCGCGCAACAGTTCATAGGGTTCACGGACATCGAGCAACACAAAGTCGTCCTCCGCCTTCAACTTCTCATCAACCGCGTTTACGGATATCTCAGGGGCGCCATAAGGGTTAGGCATAGTGGGAAACTATCCAATCCGGGAAGGAGTAAAAAGGACTTTGGTCACACCCAAAGCTCGTGACTTATGCCACGACCGCGGACGATATAGGTCGGCAATGCAGATGTCGGTGATGGCATTCACACCCTTCACTTCGGTGAAATGCTCTTTCAAAAGGCGTTGAATACCAAGCTTCATCGTCAGAATACTGATCGGACAGTCGATACAGGCGCCCAACATCTTGACATGCACAATACCCTGCTCATCCACCTTGAGCACTTCGACGTCGCCGCCATCTTTGTAAAGCGTCGGCCGGTATTCATCCAGCACTTGCTGGATCCTTGCTTCGAGCGAACTGTTGGCAGTCGCTTGCATCCTTGTTCTCCTGAATCAGGGCGCCAACGCAACGGTTTTCTGAATCAGCGTTTGCGCCACGCACCAAAAGCGTTCAATCAGTGAACGTGCTCATCCACCGGACGGCGACCGGCAAATCCACTGTTCAATTCGTGCCAATACTCGATGTCGTCTTCACCGTAGCGCCAGCATAGATAGATTTCCCGGCCATTACGCGTACCCAGAAAATCCACGAGGCCACGATCGATATCCTTGAGCGTAATCCCTAGCCCTGTAATCCCTTTGACGGCTTGTTCAAGGCGCGCGCCAAGGATATACAGTTCGCCGGCCTCCTTGCACCCTCCATTTTGGGCGGCTTTCTCGATGGCAGGCAACGCATCCGGACGGACGCGCAGAATCTCACGGCGCGCCGTCTGGATTTGATCCATCCATTCTCTGACCTTCGGCAGCACCAACCGCGCTTCCGCAAGGGTGAAGTATTTTGCGTTCACGGCATCACCCCACAAAAAACGTGAAACATGCTCGCCAATTGCTGGCGTGCATGTTTCACGTTCCTATGCCTGCTGATAACTTAGTGATGGCTGCAGCTCTCAGGCATCTCCTCGCCATCGTGACTCTTTGACGTCCGGAAGCTACTGCCACAACCACACGAACTGACCGCATTGGGGTTATCGATATGAAACCCACCCCCCATGAGATTGTCAACGTAGTCGATGCTGGCGCCGTCAATGTAAAACAGGCTTGTCGGGTCAACAATGACTCGCAACCCATGCTGCTCATACACTTCGTCGCCCTCACGCGGTTCATCAAAGGTCATGCCATATTGCATACCGCCACAGCCGCCCCCTTTGACGAAAACGCGCAGCGCGTGGCTTTCTTTCAGACCCTTCTGATCCATGACGCCGCCCAGTTTGTCGGCCGCCGAATCCGTTACCGTAATCATCCACCTATCTCCCTCTAATATTACTTGACCGAGTGCTATCCTACTTTATGCCATTCACTGATCGCCTTGCCGTCGCTGAGGCGCTTCTCCCTATCCACCGAGTTGATTCATCGACCGGTTGTCGGCGAATACGCCCTGCGCCAACCCGTGCCCCCAGGGCTTGTGGTAGGCGCCCGCCCGCATCAACTCACGCATCTCCTCAAAGTCCGCCCCTGCGCGCAGCGGCGTCAATAAGTCTACTTCGTTGTCTCGCAACAGACAGAGGCGTAGCTTACCGTCTGCCGTCAAGCGGACGCGGCCACAGCCCTGGCAAAATGGTTCCGTTACGCTGCTAATGAAACCCAACGTCCCCAGGGCGCCCGGAATCCGGAATGGGCGGCTCGGGTCGACATAGTCGTAGCTTGCCTCCTCCAGCGGACCAAAGACCGCTTCGATTCGGGCTCGCATTTCTTGAAACGTCACCACGTTGCTTTGCTGAAAGTCGCTGATCTCCCCAAACGGCATCATCTCGATAAAACGGACTTCCCATTCATTCTCGAGCGTCAGCCGGGCAAGATCGATCATATCTGCAGTATCGTTGAAATTCCGCACGACGACGCTATTAAGTTTCACCGGGCGCAATCCCGCCTCTTCAGCCGCCAGAATACTGCGCCAAACATCATCGATGGCCCCCCACCGCGTGATCTTGTTGAACTTCTCGGGGTTCAGCGTATCAATGCTGATGTTGACGCGTTTCAAACCGGCGGCAGCGAGCGGGCGCGCCAGTTTATCTAACAGCACACCGTTTGTCGTCATCGCAAGATCCGTGACGCCGGGCGTCTGCGCAATCGCGGCCACCCAATCCACCACGCCCGGACGAATACTTGGCTCGCCACCGGTCAACCGAATCTTATTGACGCCCAGACTGGCGCCGCGGACTAGAAATAGAATTTCTTCATCCGACATCAGTTCATGCCGCGGCCGAAACTTCATTTGCTCCGGCATACAGTACACGCAACGCAAGTTGCATGCATCGGTCAGGCTGATACGCATGTAGTTGATACGACGCCCATAACTGTCATGCATCGTCTCGTTGGCATACGCACCTGGCAGCGCTGCCAGGTGTACTGCGCCGTACTCGTTCTCGATCAAATCAAGCTTGCCGATCACGATTCGCTCCGCCGTTGGGTATCCGCTCATCTCTAGCCGAACAAAAAGATTTCCTGACGGGATGCAGCGCCGTCAGCGACCTGATAGGTGCAACAGTTTGCATGCTCAGCCACTGAACGCACGCGTTGGCATTCTCGTCCCAGCAATTCATCGATCAAAGTCTGGTCCATCATGCAGAGTTCACGATGCTCACCCGAGACACCGCTGTACGGGCAATTATACTTATGCAGCAAATATGCGCCATCCGGCACATTGGGATCGGTCTCCCCAGCGCGCAAGATACCCACGCTGATTGAGGAAGTCAGTCACCCGGTCAAGTCGCTCCTCGATCGGTAGTTCCTGCAAACCATCCGTATTCAGTTCCTGCGCGATTTCATGCGCCATCGCTTGAAAAACGCAGCGAATCTGTTCTGGTGGCAAGATCTGCTTCATTTCGCGCACCAGACCCGCAGCGAGCGCGCTAAAGTTGTTGGGGAAGTACGCCGCCGCCTCCGCCGTAAGCACATAACATTGCTGGGGACGACCCACAGTGCCGTTTCGTTCGAGCCGGCCCACACGGATCAGATTGTCACCCTGCAAGATATCCAGATGATGGCGCACGGAAACCGGGGCCATATCCAGGCGTTCGGCAAGCTCCGCCACATTGGCGCCGCCAGTCTGCTTCAGAATTTCGAGGATCTGTTTCCGAACTGAATGCACGTACTTAGCCCGCCCCCACGCAATACCGCCTGCTGCCGAAACTGTTCATCACCAACATCTTATAACACACCCGCAGCCCTTCGTCAATTTTTATAAAACTGACCATAAAAATCTAGCTGGCAAAATTACGCGGCCCGACCGGCATGGCTTTCACCCCAATCAACTGCGTGGCGCAGACCGCCCCCATGTCAGTGAGCAGCAACGTGGCCGTCGGAAACTTCATGTTACTGGCGACCAGGCTCCACTCTTCGAGGTTTTGCCACTGCGCGGCCATCGACTTCTGTGAGCGCACCGGAATCCAACGCAACCAACCGATAACACTTGTCGCCGTCCAACGTGCGCTGCACCTGTAACCTGCTGCCGGCGTACATCGCCGCAAGGATCTGCCGGTGGGCAGCCGAAAGCTGTGCGAGCCTCACCATCACGCTTTTACCCGAGATCAGACACGTATTGCTGCAACTCACGCTGGTTGATTTTGAGATACTGATCCGTCAGGATCTCGCTCATCTCAGGCTCGCTAAGACGCATGCGCAAAATCTCCAATGCGTCCTCGGGCGATTGGCCATAGGCAAGCTTGCGCTTACCATTCTTCAGCGAAAATAAATACATGAAATGTGGATTCGAGAAGCTGCTCATCTGCTACGCCTTCGCCAATGCGCCGCGATAGACCGCGGCGCCAGGTCCTTCCACATCGAGACCGCGGTTGATCTCTGCATCGTATTTCCCGGCGAGCAACTCACGGTAAAACGCATAGTCAACGCCCACAACCTTCTCGTCATCTGGAAAGCGATGATAGTTGTCTTTTGACATCTTGCTCTTGCCTTCAGCAATGAGTTGAAAACCGAGCGCAGACCCAGGGTAGGGGGCATAGTAGGAAATCGAAGGAAAGACGCGTTTCATGCGTTTCAACATTCGCATCGTCTTGAAAGCATCTTCATGCGTCTCTCCAGGAATGCCCAGCATGATGTTGGACCAGAATTTGGGAGGTTGTTCACCTTTTGCCTCCAACTGATCGCCAAGCCGGTTGAGCAGATCGATCGCAAAGTAGTTGTCTTCCTCGGTGCACTCCTTGTTCAAGAGGCGGAGCACCCGATCGCTGCCGGACTCGAAGCCAATCGAAATCGTCCGCCAGTTCGTTTCAACCACCAACGCCTCGAACAGATCCGGCCATTGCCGGACGGTGTCGGACCGGCCCGCAGCCCAATAGGCCCACCGCTTTGTCAAACGTGGATATTTCTCAATCCATTCTTTCAACCACTTTGGATTCTGAAAGAACATCGAATCATGGATGACAACCGAACCAACACCATATTTCCGATCCAGGTAGTTCAATTCGTCGATCACCTGGTCCACGGGCTTGCGCCCCATATTCGGAATGTACGAATTTTCGTTGCAGAAAACGCACTGCCAGGGGCAAACGCGGCTGGTGATGATCGTCGCCACTGGTCCAGGTCCCCAGCCACAGGCCGGCTCCAGCGGCCACTTCCACTGCCAACGCCGCTTCATTTGCCAACCAACCGGCTTAGGCCACAACTCCCGATCCATCATGGGCCATTCCGCCATCGATTTGGCGCCGACGCCCTTGACCATGCGCGGAAAGGCTGCGGGGTCGCGCGCCAGTTCCACAATGGTCTCTTCGCCGGGACCCTGGACAATGTGATCAAATTCGGGGATGGCCTCCATTTCGTCCGGAGCCACCGTGGCGTGCATGCCTCCGGCCAGGACAATCCCGTGCGGATTGACCTGCTTAAAGATCTGTGCAGCCTTGTACCCGGTCGGGAAGGTGTAACTGCGCACATTCATGATGAGCATTTCATAGCCTTGCATCTGCTTGGCCAACTGCTCCCATTGGGTGACTGCCCGGGTCGAAACCAGATCAGTTTGGAGACCCTGCTGGTGCATAATCGTCCGCAACAGCCCAAGACCGTGATCCTGCCACTGCTCGTGTGGCCCACTCGGATTGACGAGGTCGCCAAGGTCGCCAAGGTCGACCCACAAAATTTTACTGGTGGGCTGCTTCTTCACCCAGGGCCAGGATATCGACACAATCGAACCTCCGATTCGTTCCGCTCGGCGCCACCGCCCAATACCTGAGCGCGCCAATTTGCTGGTTGTGCAGCCGTCTGCACATCCGCGGCAGTATAGCACGCCCCACGATCCCCGTCAATTATTATGAAAACCGTGATAAAATTCTTCCCTCCGTCTCCCCGTCTCCCTGTCTCCCTGTCTCTTTGTCCTTCTCTCCACCTCCGCGCCCTCCGCGTTTCCGCGTTGGATCTTTCCCTCCCCGCGCCAACTACCCGCAGGCGCTGAGAAAGCGCGGAAAGCGAAGTGAGAGTCGATTTACGCGCCCCGCTCTTTCTTGCACGCCACCTGAAGATCATTGTAAACTACTCACGCCACGGTCTAGCGCTCCACACCTCCACGGATCGTAGCCAATCTACGCTCTTCTCAGCATCCCGATCTAAACCACCGGAGATAGACCATGCCTGACGATCTGAGAATTCGATCCGATATGGGGCGCCTGTTGCATGCCGTGTTGCGCCATTGGCGTAACGAGGAACGTTCTCACAAGTTACTTTCGGAACTCCTACTCTATCGACCCGCGGTCCGTGCTGCCGGAGGCCCTCAACATGCCGCACGGTACCTGCTTGAGCAGGCGCTGGCTGAACTCGGCAAGTTACACCCAAGCGACGCGCAGTTGCTCGAAATGCGCTACTGGGACGGGCTCGGGGTTGAGCAGGTGGCGAACCTGTATGGTTATGCGGAAAGCACCATCTATGGCCGCCAAAGCCTGGCCTTCGAACGGTTGTCGGCCCTCGTGGAAGATCGTGAACAAAATGCCTGGCGCAACCGTGAGCGCCATGTAGAGCACCGCATGCAAGTGCCATACAGCGACAAACTGGTTGGGGTTGAACACGAAATCAGCACGATCGGCGCGCTACTCAGCGCCCCCACCGGCCCCTGGATCGTCGCCCTTGAAGGGATCGGCGGCATTGGCAAGACCACGCTCGCCGCACAACTGGTCAGGCGCCTCTATGCCCGCACCGATTTTGAGGATTTTGCCTGGGTGAGCGCACAGCCGCGAGCACTTGACGTCGCTGGCTGCATCCAGGGCAAACCCTGCCCGACCCTCTCCGCACAGGGCCTCGTGGACAGCCTGGTCACACAACTCATGCCCGATACCGCCGGAGCACTCCTGGCTGCTCCTGAGAAGGCGCTACAAGCACTCGAGGAACGGCTAAAGTGGGCGCCGCACCTGATCATTATCGACAACCTCGAAACCGTCGCGGACATCGATGCCCTCATGCCCAAAATCGAAGGTCTCATCAACCCGTCCAAGTTTCTGTTGACCTCCCGCCGCCGGGTCACGCAACATGCCGTCTTTAACCACACCATGCGCGAACTCACTTTCCAGGAGGCCTGCACGTTGGTCCGCAGTGAGGCGGCATTACGCAACCTGCAGGCACTGGTGGTTGCGTCCGATGACGACCTTGCGCCAATTTACGAGACGGTCGGCGGGAATCCACTCGCCCTGCTTCTAATCACCGGTCAGACCTATCTACGCCCGCTGAGATCCATTATTGCCGATCTGAGAGAAGCGAAGGGCGTCGCGATTGACAACCTCTATACATTCATCTACCGAGATGCCTGGGAACATCTCTCTGAGTCGGCACGCCGCGTACTGCTTGCGATGCCGCTGGCGCCGGTGCAGGGCGAAGGGCCAGAATATCTTGCCACCATCTGCGAACTCGCGACGCCTGAAGTCGTATCTGCCTTGCGCGACCTCACGACGCAAAGCCTGGTTCAAGTCTACGGCGATCTCAACCAGCGCCGGTTCAAGATTCACAGCCTGACGCGCACTTTCTTATTACAACAGGTGCTGGCATGGACATGATCGCAGAGGTACCCTCCACGATGTACGCTCCCACACCAATTGATGGCAGCAGGACGCTATTCTGCACTTATGTGATGCGCAGCCTTCGCGCGGCGCTGGCGGTGGCCTCAGAACAGTCAACGCCACTGTCCGATGCGCTGTCTGCGCGCTATAGCGCCATTCTTGGTTTTGCACTAAAGATGCCTGAAGCCTGGCCTGAAGTGCGCGCCCTGCTACGGAACATCGCCACGCCGGTGTTACTAAGCGGAACATGCGAGGGCTGGGCCGAGGTGTTCGAGACCGCGGTGCAGATGGCCACACAACCGGGATGAAGCGGCAACCGCAGCCTGGCTCCATCTCGAACGTGGGCGCCAACTGCTCCTTACCGAGCACACGCCCGAGGCGCAAGTGCATTTTGAACAGGCGCGCCACTTCGCCGAACGGGCTGAGGATCGGGCAATCTTATTCCGTGCCACCGAGCGACTTGCCTATGCGCACGTTGTGTGCGGCCAATTCGACAGTGCGCGCACGCTCGCGACCGGCGCCCTATCGCTTGCGCCACCCGGTGGCGTGGACCGGGCGCTGCTCTACCACACACTTGGTTACCTGGCAACCCAGGAAACAGAGTACACAACCGCAATTGAACGATATTCCACGGCGCTTCACCTGCGCGAGGCCGCCGGCGCCACCCCTTGCTGCCGCCAAAACCCTGCGCGACATTGGCGTCGCCTATGCCTGCATGGAAGATTATGAAAGGGCAAAGACAGCCTTTGACGGCGCCCTTACTGACTTCGCCCGCTTTGACGACCAATATGACTGGGCAATGACGCTCATGGATCTTGGCGTCGTCTTCCTTGAACTGGGCGACCCGGCACGGTCATTGACCTGCCTTGATCGTGCAGAACCTATCTTCGTGACCATGCGATCCAGGTGTCAACTAGCACGCCTCTACAACAACCGTGGCCGAACACAACACGCGTTGGGGCTGTACGACAATGCCGCTGAGTCACTGGAAGTCAGTCTCACTGGGGCCGCACCGCTGGCGCCACATTTGAAGTCGCCAATACGTTGGATAGTCTTGCGACGCTTTATCTTCAACAGGGCCAGGCGGCACGTGCAATCGCCACCTGGTGCGCTGCACAGGACGAGTTACATAAACTGCAGAACCCGGCCGGCTATCTAGAAAACCGCATCCGTCAAGGTCTTCAGGCGGCATCAGCGGCCCCTTAATGCGATAATGCCCGTGCAATTTCCGGAAAGTTGCATTCCGCCTGTCCATCATGTAGAATTTTGCACAATCGCAAAGTATCTGCAAAAAAGGGAATCAGGACCTATGGCATCAACCGCGGTGACTGACTTCAAAGGCCTTAAGCAGGAGCAGGTCAAGGAATTCCTGCATGACTCAATTCAGGTGCCTGAGGACTTACAAGCCAATGTGCTTGTAACAAGCCTTGACAAGGTGTACAACTGGAGCCGGAGCGTCAGCATGTGGCCGCTCCTATTTGGCCTTGCGTGCTGTGCAATCGAAATGATTGCAACCGCCGCCAGCCGGTATGACCTGGCGCGGTTCGGCATGGAGGTGATGCGCCCCAGCCCACGCCAGAGCGACCTGATGATTGTCTCCGGCACCGTGACCAAGAAGATGGTGCCTGCGATCGTGCGCATTTACAACCAGATGGCAGAGCCACGCTACGTGCTTGCGATGGGCGCGTGCGCGACAGGTGGCGGCCCATTCAAAGAAGGCTATTCGGTTGTCTCCGGCATCGATAAATATATCCCGGTCGATGTGTATGTACCCGGTTGCCCGCCCACCCCAGAAGCGCTGATCTACGGCATTCTGCGGTTGCATGCAAAAGTCGAACGCCAAAGCATTCTGTCGGTGCCGTGGTACCGCAAGAATGCCAGCGAGTTCATCCCAGTGCCGATTCTGGGGCCGGACATCTTCGACCCGCGCAAAGTTCAAATCATCAGAGATACGACGTTAGGCGCTGGCGCAGTAGGACAGGTCAGCGGCGGCGACAATCGCGCCGCACTGCAGCCAGTGCCGATTCCTGAAGATGTTAAGGCGCGCATTCGCGCCGCGGAAGCCAAATACCGGGCGATGAAACAGCCAGCCTAGTCTGCTCCGGATTTTCCATTGCTAGTGTGGGAGTTCTTCCATGAGTGAAGCCACTGCAGTTGCCACCGCGCCAGTTGCCGCAGACGCACCTCTCCCGTTTGCTTCAGCAGTACCAGGCGCCGTCATCGGTTCCTGGGCCGCGGATAGCGACCAGGCCCTGTTTATTGCGCCCGACAAGCTGCTGCCATTTCTCCAGTACTTACGCGATCAGGAGAGCTACGATTTTCTCTCCAGCGTGACCTGCGTTGACTATTCGGCATACAAAGGCAAAGCGCGCGCAGGCATCAGCGAACGCTTTGATGTTGTCTATCACCTGTACAGCACCAAAAAGGGAGGCGGCCCCGTGCGTCTGCACGTCCGCATCCCCGAAAACGAAACGATTCCCTCGGCAACGGGCTTGTACCCGGGCGCCAACCTCCAGGAACGTGAGGTTTATGATCTTTACGGCGTCAAGTTTGAGGGGCACCCCAACTTGCGCCGTGTGCTGACCTGGGAAGGGTTCAACGGCCATCCCATGCGCAAGGATTGGCAAGAGGCCTATTTTGATGAGGAAACCAAGCCTTTCAAGAATCGCCATCCTGTCGGTGCTTATCAGTGGCATGAAGACAAATTACCGTGGGGTGACAACAATACCTATCCTTCAGGTTGGGACCCGGATTCCTGGACGGCCCCGGTCACTTATGTACCGGTGAGCCAGGCGCCGGACCATCACGCCTTCGGCGAGATGGATACCCAGAGCATTGTCATCAATCTGGGACCACATCACCCAAGCACACATGGCGTCTTCCGGATGTTGACCCGCGTCGACGGCGAGACCATTCTGGCGCTCGAACCAGAAATGGGTTACCTGCATCGCAATCACGAAAAAATCGGCGAACGCAACACCTGGCTGATGAACATGCCGTTCACAGACCGTCTGGATTACATCAACTCGATGAGCAACAACCTGGGTTATGCCCTGGCCGTCGAAAAACTGTTGGACATCCAGGTGCCTGAACGCGCAGAATATATCCGCGTGATCATGGCCGAGTTGACGCGGGTCGTAAATCACACCTGGTCCATCGGCTTCATCTTGAATGACCTGGGTGCACTGCAGACGCCTGCGCTCTATGCCATCGAAGAGCGAGAAATGATTCTTGATCTCTTCGAAGAAGTGAGCGGCGCACGCCTGATGTGCAACTATCTTCGCTTTGGCGGCGTCGTGCGCGACCTTACCCCCGGTTGGGAAGAACGGGCGAAGTATCTTGCGCATGATCGGCTCCCACGTGCACTTGACCAACTGGACGAATTGCTCAGCGGCAATGAAATCGTCAAGGCCCGCGGGGCCGGCGTAGGCTATCTATCACCCGAAGATCTGCTCTCACTGGTGTCAGCGGCCCGATGATTCGCGCGGCAGGGGTTGCCTACGATATTCGCAAAGCGGAACCGTACAGCATTTATGATCGCTTCGATTTCGACATTCCAACATTGTCAACGAGCGATATCTATGCCCGGTACTATATTCGTCTGCTGGAAGCCCGCGAGTCCATCAAGATTCTGCAGCAGGCGTTGCGTGATATTCCCAAGGGCGAAATCCTGGGCGGCAAAGGCGGCTATACGTTCCGGCCAAAGGAAGGCGAGGCCTATGCCCGCATCGAAGCGCCCAAGGGTGAACTTGGCTTCTACGTGGTGAGCGACAACAAGGCGAACCCGTATCGCTACCATGTACGCAGCCCCAGCTACATCAACTTAAATGCGTTGGGTCCAATGTGTGTGGGCTACAAAGTAGCCGATGCAGTGGTTGTGCTCGGCGCGATCGATATCGTGCTTGGTGAAGTGGATCGCTAAGGATTCTCCCTGGTTACGCTGGGTTGCAATGCAACGCCAGACGATGGCCATAAGGTCTCGATTGAAGAGCCCTAATTGATTGCCGGAGGAACAATGTTTGGCACCGGACTACTAAAGGGCATGGGCATTACGCTCAAGCATTTTACAGACCCCTTCACCGATGATCGGAAAAAGGTGCCAAGCCGCTATGAGGACAGCATCCAGCTCGATAAGCACCGCCGCATCATCGAGCAGCCCATCACCCAGGAAGGCATCCTCACGATCCAATACCCGGAAGAACGGCGCTTGCTCCCTGAACGCTTCCGCTACATCCCAATGTTGATCTGAGATACCGAAAAGAACGAAGATCGCTGCACTGCCTGCGGCATCTGCGCCAAGGTCTGCCCACCACAATGTATCTGGATTGTGCGCGACTCGGACGAGCGGGGGAAGCCCGTCACGCGTCCGGCCGAATTCTATATTGATGCGGCCGTCTGCATGAGTTGCAGCTTCTGCACGGAATTCTGCCCCTTTGACGCGATTCGAATGAACCACGATTTCGAGCTTGCCGTCTATGATCGTTATCCGCAGCTCGTCTATGACAAGTCTGAATTGACAGTGCCGCTCGAATATTATGCGGCCTTGTGGCCTACACAGTTTGCCGAAGAGCAAGAGCGGCGGCGACAAGAAGAAGAAGCCGATAAAGCCAAGGCAGCCGCCAAGGCCAAAGCCGATGCCGAGAAGGCCGCGGCAAAGGCTGCCGGAGTAACCGCCGAAGCAGCCGCCGGCGCCAAACCTAAGCGTTCGCCGGAAGAACTCGAAGAACTAAAGAAACAAGCGGCTGCGAAAGCCGCCGCGAGGAAAGAATCCGGGGAAGGCGCCGCAGCGCCTGCTGCTGATGCGCCCCTCGACGCTGAAGCTGCCGCCAAGAAGGCGCGGCTAGAGGAACTAAAGCGCCAGGCTGCGGAAAAAGCCGCCGCGCAAAAGGAAGGGTCCTGAGTTACCAGACGACAAGCCCACATCTTGACGTGCCAGCGTCAAGATGTGGAGTTCGATAGCAGGCGTTTGACCAGACTTGCCAAAGGGTAAGTCTGGTTTGTTCTTTGGGAGGAGGAGACATGACTCTGAGATTAACCTGGCTTGGGCACTCGACCTGGGCGATCGACGTCGATGGCATGAACATGATTGTTGACCCCTTCTTGAAACCGCACAACCCCAGCGCGCTCCATACGGTGGAAGACTTGAACCCCCAATTTATCCTGGTGACACACGGGCACGGCGATCACGTCGCGGATCTTGTCGCCCTGGCCACACAATCGGGCGCACAGGTCATCTGCAATCACGAGATTTCACTCTGGCTGGAGAAACACGGCGTCAACAATGTCCACCCGATGAATCATGGCGGCGCTTACAGTTTCCCATTTGGTCGCGTCAAAATGGTGACGGCCATCCACAGCAGCGTGCTGCCGGATGGGACCTATGGCGGCAATCCCGCCGGATTTCTGATCAATTTCAACGACGGTCACGATGTCTATCTCGCAGGCGATACTGCCCTGACCTACGATATGAAATTGATCGGCGAAGTAGGCGGCGTCGATTTGGCCATCCTGCCCATCGGGGACAACTACACCATGGGCCCCGATGATGCGATTGTTGCCGCACAATGGGTCAAAGCAAAGCATGTCCTGCCAACACATTATGGCACATTTCCGTTAATTGCGGTCGACGCCGATCACTTTGCCAGGCGACTGCAACGCGCCACTGGCATCGACTGCACGGTGCTTGCGGTCGGCGACGAGTTCACGCTCGACTAAGGTTCGAGGCAAGGAGGAATCATGTCTGACATCAGCGAGTATGGGGTCCATACCAAAGCCGAATTGCTCTTTCCTGCACACCTGATCCCAAACCTGCGCGAGCTGCGCGGCGAAGATTGGCGAACACTCGTGGATCGCGTGGCGGCGCTGCCCGAAACGCATCCAGACAGTCTTGCGTTTGTATTGATGATGATCGAATTGGATGGCTGTCTGAAATGCAATAGCAACAATTACAAGTTCCTGCGCGGCTGTTATCTGTGCGCCACGCAGACTGTCCAGTCCTTCAAAGGCAGCGATCAGGATCTAATTGCACTCTACAATAAGGCAAAACAGGAACTCAGCACGCATCTTCAACAAGGGTTGAAGCCTGGCGAGTTCTCGCTTGCCACATGATCGGTCTGGTTATTCATGGTACTGAGCACAAAGCACGAGCCGCAACAGGTCGCCATCATTGGCGGCGGATTGGCGGGTCTTGCAGCGGCGTATGACCTCACAACGCCGGGCGATCACCGTTTTCAGGTCACGATCCTGGAGAGCGGTCCACAGTTGGGGGGGCTTGCGTCAGGATTCAAGGGTCGAGAAAGCTGGCAGTGGCCACTGGAGTACTTTTATCACCACCTCTTCACCAACGACGACGCAATCCTCAATTTTACGCGTGAAGTCGGGCTTGGTGATCTGCTTGAAACACACGACCCGACAACGGTCATGTTTATTCAAGGGCGCAACTACCCACTCGACACCCCCGGACGCCTCCTTGCGTTTCCACATCTCTCTATCTGGAATCGGTTGCGCACCGGCGCCGTCCTCGGCTACCTGAAATACCATCCACGTCCCCCATGGCGTGACTTCGACCGGCTGGTCGCCGATCAATGGTTGGCGGCAAAGATGGGGCGCGCAGGTTACGAGACATTGTGGCAACCGATGTTGCAGGGCAAGTTCGATCGCCACTACACTGACGTCAATCTCGCCTGGTTCTGGGCGCGCATCTACAAACGCACGAAAAATTTGATGTACTATCGTGGTGGTTTCCAGGCTTTTGTCGATGGCGTTGCTGCCCAACTGAGCAAACGCAACATCACTGTGCAGACCGGAACCCCAGTTCGCGCAGTTCGGCCCCGCACTGAAGGCGGCTATACAATCGAGTTGGACGGACAATCACTCACCGCCAATCGCGTGTTGAGCACCGTCAGTCCGGAAGCAATGCAGCGGCTGGCGCCAGACTTGCCCCCCTCCTATCTAGGCCAACTACGCCAACTCCAAAGCATGGGCGCGGTGGTCTTGACCGTCGCCCTGGATCGCCAATTAATGAAGGACGTGTACTGGGTCAACGTGCCCAGAAGTTCGGGCATGCCTTTCTTGGCGCTGGTTGAGCACACCAATATGATCGATCCGGCGAACTACGGCGGGGATCACCTGCTCTACATTGGCAACTACCTGGACCCCGACCACCGCTATTTCCAAATGGATGCGGAAGAGTTGCTTGCCGAGTTTGCGCCACACCTCATCAATTTCAACGCAGCATTTCAGTCGTCCTGGGTGACAGGCGCCTGGGTGCACAAGGCGCGTTATGCGCAGCCAGTGCCGGTGGTCGGTTACGCTGACCTGATCCCAGCGATCCGCACCCCCCTTCCGGGTCTCTATTTTGCCTCCATGAGCCAGGTGTATCCGTGGGATCGCGGCACAAATTACGCAATTGAGATGGGACGCAACGTCGCGCAACTCATCATACAGGACGCGTTCCCCAAAGATTGACGCTGACTGCGTCTAAGGAGTAGTGAAATGACAGAATCGAATCCCGGTGCGGTGAGTTCCGTCGCTACCATCAAAGAAAAAGTGCGCCCCGGTCTGACTGGCACAGCCGAGGCAGTGGTGTCAGAAATGAATACCGCCATCGCCATGGGTAGTGGCGTTGTTCCGGTCTATGCAACGCCCGCCATGGCGGCGCTTATGGAGGCAGCCGCCGTTAACGCACTGGAAGGCGCATTGCCTGAAGATCAGACTTCGGTTGGCGTCTATTTGGACGTGCAACATCTTGCCGCCACACCTGTAGGCGTCGCAGTGCGCGCCGAAGCACGCTTGACGGCGGTGGAGGGTCGCCGGCTAACGTTCCGCGTCTCAGCCTTCGACGCTTCAGAACAGATCGGCGTGGGTACGCACCAACGCGCAATCGTGACCACCGATCGCTTCCTGGACCGCACGCAGACAAAGCAAAAAGGGAAGTAGTGCCGCGCGTTCTCCTGCTGACAACCGCCCATAGCTATCGCAACGAGGCCTTTCAGAATGCAGCCCGGCGACTTGGCATCGAGGTCGTGCAGGCCGTCGATGCCACTGGGCCATTGGTCACGCACACTTCCCGCAATCTGCCGGTGGACTTTGGCGAGCCGGACGCGGCAGTCGCCACCATCGCCGGCTTTGCAGCCATCAACCCGCTCGCTGCCATCCTGGCAGTGGATGATAGCGGCGTTGTGCTCGCCTCCGAGGCGGCTGCTGTGCTTGGACTTCCCCACAATCAACCTGGCGCCGCCCACGCCGCACGCAACAAATATCAGATGCGCCGGCTGCTGGCGGCAGCCGGCGTCCCCTCACCATGGCACCGCCTCTTCTCCACCGCAGACGATCCGGTCGAACTCTGCCAACAGGTGCCGTACCCCTGTGTTATCAAGCCACTCACCCTGAACGGAAGTCGAGGAGTCATCCGTGCAAACGCTCCGGCTGAGCTGATTTCTGCGGCATTGCGCCTGCGCCGCCTGCTGAACGCAGAATTCGGCCCTGGCGTCCATCCATATTTGGTGGAAGCATTTATCCCAGGCTTCGAAGTGGCGCTGGAAGGCATGCTCGATGACGGTCAGCTTGTGGTGCTGGCCCTCTTTGACAAACCTGACCCGCTCGATGGTCCATTTTTCGAAGAAACCATCTACGTAACGCCCTCACGCCTTGACGCTGCCGTACAGACGGCGATCGCCGACGCAGCCGGCCGCGCCGCAGCCGCAATCGGGCTAAAAAACGGGCCAATCCATGCCGAACTACGCGTCAACGCACGCGGCCCGTGGCTCCTGGAAATCGCCGGACGGTCCATCGGCGGGCTGTGTGGGCAGACGCTGCGCTTTGACCTGGGCGTCTCGCTCGAAGAACTCATCCTGCGCCAGGCGTGCGGCCTCCCCTGGCAACCGGCAAACAGCCGAATGCAGGCGAACGGCGTCATGATGATCCCGATCCCGGAAGCAGGCATTCTGGAGCGAGTCGACGGCATCGAGGCGGCGACCGCCGTGCCTTTTGTAGAGAGCATTGAGATCACAGCCCCGCTGCATCACAGTCTGATCCCGCTGCCTGAAGGCGACAGCTACCTTGGTTTCATCTTTGCAGAAGCCGATACGCCTGAACAGGTCGAATCAGCCCTGCGTGCAGCCCATGCCCAATTGCGCTTCGGGATTCTGGCCGAATTCAACCTCGCGACTACCGGGCTTTAGTGTAGACAACGATCCCGGCTCTTCAGAAGAGCCGGGATCGTATTGCGTCGATCACATCAAGCAGGCGTGCCATCCCCAGCTACACCGAGTTCCTCAGCAATACCTTGCATCGCCACAAGCACGCGCTCCAAGTGCTCGTCGAACGGAACGCCCAACTCCTCAATGAACTCCATGTTCTCCTGCCGGTCAATCGCAGCAGTAAACGCCTTGTCTTTCCACTTCTTCTTCACTGACTTCACTTCGACATTCCGCAAGTTGCGATCGGGCCGCACATACGCCGTGGCCAGGATCAACCCGGTCACTTCATCGCAGGCAAGCAGCGCCTTGTCCAGGCGCGTGACGCGCGGCACGCCAAGGAAAGTGGCGTGGGCCTCAACTGCATGGATCAAGTCATCCGGATAGCCCAGTTCGCGGAACAACCGCAACTCCGTGCGCGGGTGCCCATTCACCACATCATCCATGTCGGCGAAGCGCTCATAGTCAAGGTCATGCAGCAGACCCGTGATCCCCCACAACGCCTCATCGGCCTCATAATACCGGGCGTAGGCGCGCAGCGCCGCCTCCACGGCCAACATGTGCTTGCGCAGACTCTCAGACTGCACCCACTCACACAAAAGCGAATAAGCCTCATCTCGCGTCGGCAACGACATAGACCATACCTCTATCTGTAGGAATAAATGACTGCGTATCTCGTATTGCGTAGTTTGCACCGGCGACTCGGCCGTGTTGTCCTTGCCGGTTGCATCGCCCCATTATACAATCCACCCCATGCGAATTGTCACCTACAACATTCACGGATGGCGTAGCGCCGACGGTCATCCAAACCTGGATGCCGTCACCGACGTGCTACGCACACTCAACGCCGATCTGATTGGGCTGAATGAGGTCTTCTACCCCCGCGTGATCCAGGGTAGCGCCAGGCCCGCGCTGGAGGCTCTCGCCGAGCAACTGGGCATGCACTTCGTCTTTGGCCCCTGCCTGCGCTGGCCGGCCGAGCACAACATGCCGGCCGAAGCGTACGGCAATGCCATCTTGAGCCGGTGGCCCATTATCGCAAATTCTGCCCACCATCTGACGTCGAAGGAGGAAGACCCGCAAAACCTGCTCGCCAAAAAGGAGCAGCGTGGGTTGCTCGAAGGTCGCATCCGCTTTGAAGATGGAAGAACCTTCACCGTTTACCAAACTCATCTGGACCACACCGACGAAACGGTGCGCGCCATTCAACTCCGCATCGCCCGCACCTGGCTGTGCGTGACCGCAACCGGCCCCATCTCGTCATGGGCGACTTCAACGCTATCTCGGCCTGGGACTTCGCCGACCATGCGGATGATTGGGCGAAGATCGTGGCCCATCCCCTTGGTCAGAACCTGGCAGGCGATGAGAGGGGGCCGCAAGTGATTGCACAGATGGAAAAGGCGGGGTATGTGGATGCCTATCGGCGTTTTGCGCCGGCCGGGGAACGCTCCTTTTTGACGTCAGAGGTCCCCATCCGGATCGACTACATTTTCTCAAGCCAATCCCTGGTGGACGGCTTCCAGAACTGCCAAATCTGGCCCGCCGCCGGTCGCGCGTCAGATCACCTGCCCGTCTTTGCAGACCTGACCTTGTAACCAAGATTCAGATGCCACCAGATCTCTTTGACCAGGCCCATGCCGACCGGCTAAAGACCGACGCTCCGCTCGCCGCCCGCATGCGCCCGCGCACCTTAGAAGAATATATCGGCCAGGAACACATCGTCGGCCCCGGCCGGCTGCTGCGCCGTGCCATCGAAGCGGATCAGCTTGGCAGTTTGATCTTCTATGGCCCACCCGGCACAGGCAAGACCACCCTCGCTCAGGTCATTGCGAACACGACGCGCGCCCACTTCATCGCACTCAATGCCGTGCTCTCCGGCGTCAAAGAGATCCGCGAAGCCATCGATACCGCGCAACAACACAGCCGGCTCTACGGAAGGCGCACTATCCTCTTTGTCGATGAAGTGCATCGCTTTAACAAGGCCCAACAAGATGCGCTGCTGCCCTGGGTCGAAAACGGCACGGTCATCTTCATTGGCGCCACCACCGAAAATCCTTATTTTGAAGTCAACAAGGCGCTCGTCAGCCGCAGCCGCATCTTTCAACTCACCCCGCTGACTGCGGATCATCTGCGCGGCATCGTGCACCAGGCGCTCACTGACCCAGAGCGCGGCTACGGCAAACTCAACGTCACCATCGATGATGACGCCCTCAACCACCTGGTGGAAGTCGCCAACGGCGACGCGCGGGCCGTGCTGAATGCGTTAGAATTAGCCGTCGAGACAACAGGAGATCAGAGATTAGGGATTGGAGATCAGAGATTGGAGATTGGGGGTCAATCTCCAATCTCCCTCCAATCTCCAATCTCCAATCTCGAATCCCCACATCACCCTCGCCGTCGCAGAAGAATCCATCCAACGCCGCGCCGTGCTCTACGACAAAGAGGGCGACTATCACTTTGACACCATCAGTGCCTTTATCAAGAGCCTGCGCGGCAGCGACCCCGACGCCGCCGTCTACTGGATGGCAAAGATGATCTATGCCGGCGAGGCCCCGCGCTTCATCTTCCGGCGCATGCTCATCTTTGCAGGTGAAGATGTCGGCATGGCGGACCCCAACGCGATTCAGGTGGTCAACGCCTGTGCCCAGGCGTTCGAGCAGGTTGGTCTCCCGGAAGGGCGCTTCCACCTGGGGCTTGCAGCGATCTATCTGGCCACGGCCAAAAAGTCGAACTCGGGCTTCGCCTTCTTCGACGCCATTGCCCAGGTTGAAAAAGAGGGGGATAGCGGTGTGCCGAAGCACCTGCGCGACGCCAATCGCGACAGCGAAGGCTTTGGGCACGGCGAAGGATACCTTTATCCACACGCCTATCGCGACCACTGGGTGGCCCAACAGTACTTGCCCAGTTCGCTCCAGGGCAAGGTCTTCTATACGCCCTCAGACCAGGGCTATGAAGCGCAAATTCAGATCGAAGTGGCGCGGCGCCGCGAGGCACACCTGGCCGCAATGCTGGCTGCGGATGAGCTGGACACCGGCGATATCCTGACCTACTCACCGGACGATCCGGTACGCGACCGCTGGTTGCAGCGCACCATCTCTAACGCAGGCGAACGATTGGGGCAAATCCGCGATCGGGTGCTTGACGCCGCTCGACTTATGCGCCACAGCGTCATTCTCGATATCAAAGCCGGCTCGGGGTTGATCACCTGGGAGTCGATCCGGCGTGCACCGGAAGGCGGCGTCTATAGCCTCGCCCGCACCCGCCGTGACGCCGACGCCCTCCGCCAACTCGCTGAACGGCTGCGCGCCGAGGAACGGCCAATCGTCATGGAAGGCAACCTTGCCGAGTTGCCGACTTTTGTGGCCATGCAAAGCGGCAGGCTTCTACCCACACACGCCGGCGCTGTCGCCTCCGCCCTACGCTACGATGCTATCGTTGGCTACAACGCACTACTGGACGAAACCGATAAGGCGGGCGCAATTGCACTGCTCGCCAGTCTATTGGTCCCCGGCGGCATCCTGAGTCTCGCTGAACGCGTGCCGCGGTACACACAAAGACTCTATCACCTGGTTGATCATTCTGGCATGGAGAGTGATCTGGTGGAACGATGGCACGCAGCCGAAGAATCGATCTATGGTCGCGCGGACGACTCGCTGGTCAACTGGGATGTGGACACGATCGTGGATGCCGCCCAGGCGGCAAACCTGGAAGCGACCTGCCAACTCGAACCGGAGACTACGGAGACACAGATTACTGGCGCAATGATGGCGCGGTGGTTCACTGTAGGCGCCGGAGAGGGCAGACCCACCTATTGTGATGCGCTGGCTTCCACATTGACTGCCGAGGAAATCTCCCAACTGCGTATCCGCTTCGAGCGCCAATTGCTTGGCCATATCGTGCAATGGAGCGGCAAAACCGCGTACTTCAGGTGCGTAAACCCACCCACTGCCTGACGCGACCACCTTGCTACTGCTGCTAATCCACGCATTATCTGCGGCTCATGCGCCACTAAACCGTGACCTTTATCGTTGTCGTGTTGTATCATTGAGCTCTTTCCAGATTCAGGTAGATCGAGGAGAACCCCGTCATGAAGAGAGTTTTGATTCTGCTGGCAGTGGTAACGTTGGTGCTAAGCGGCTGCCGTCCCGTCCAATCCCCAGCCGCAACGAGCGACGCAGCAACCGGCCCAGCTTCGAATACGGCTGAGGCCGACCTGGAGCAGCCATTGTCCACCGATCCTGCTGTCCGGATTGGACAGTTGGATAATGGGCTGACTTATTACATTCGCGTCAATCATGAACCAAAACAGCGCGCCCAACTTTGGCTTGCGATCAATGCCGGTTCTGTCTTGGAGGATGATGATCAGAAAGGGCTTGCTCACTTCCTCGAGCACATGCTCTTCAACGGCACCGAAGAATATCCAAAGCAGGCTCTGATCGACTATCTGGAGTCCCTGGGCGTCCAGTTCGGCCCCGATTTGAATGCCTATACGTCATTTGATGAGACCGTCTACATGTTGCAGACGCCAACCGATCTGCCTGAGTTGCTCCCGAAAGGGCTTGACGTCCTCTCCGAATGGGCGCACGCTGCACTCATTGATCCGACTGAAGTCGACAATGAACGCGGAGTGATTGTCGAAGAATGGCGTCTCCGCGACCAGACGGCACAAGGACGCATCATCGAAGCGTTGGTGCCGACGCTATTGGCAGGTTCCAAGTACGCAGAACGTCTCCCGATCGGTGACATGGACATTATCCGATCCGCCCCAGCCGAAACGCTGCGCAGGTTCTATGAGACCTGGTACCGGCCAGATAACATGGCCGTCATCGCCGTTGGCGACTTCGATCCTGATCAGGTCGAGCAACAGATCAAAGAAAAATTCGGCGCCTTGCCGGCGACAGATGCACCCATCGAACGCCCCACCATCGATGTGCCTGCAGCGCCCGGTGACAACTATCTCATCGTCACCGACCCTGAGACACAATACGCCGAGATCGAGATCCTTCACCGTGTTGACACCCAGTCGTTCGCCACAACGGGTGACTTTCAGAATAGCCTGGTCGAATCCCTGGTGGGATCGATGCTCAACATGCGTTTCATGGAAATCGCCCAGCAAGCAGGCACGCCCATTCTGTACGGCGGGTCTGGCCGTTCTTCGCTCGTCCGCAGTGCAGACAACTACGTCGCAATTGCCATCACGCCCGAAGACAAAATTCAAGAAGGGCTCGCTGCCGTCGCCACCGAGGTGGAACGGGTGATCCAACACGGGTTCACGGCCACGGAACTCGAACGGGCGAAGACCGATGTATTGCGCAGCTTCCAACAGCAATACGACCAACGCGAAACCACGCCGAGCGACTATTTCACAAGCGACTACGCACGTAGTTTTCTCAATGGCGACGCGATCCCCTCGATCGAAGACAAAAATATGCTCGCACAGGAACTACTCCCTGGCATCACGCTGGAGATGGTCAACGCGACAGCCCAAACCCTGATGCCCGCCAAAGATCGGCTCGTCCTCTTGATTGCGCCCGAGAAGGAAGGTCTCACCCTCCCCACCGAGGCCGAGTTGAAACAAACCATAGACGCTGCCACGGGACGCCAGGTCGCAGCCTATGCCGACACCACCGTGGATCGACCGCTGGTCGCCGAGGCGCCCCCACCGGCCAAGATCATCAGTGAACGGGAGTTGCCCGATGTCGGCGCAACCGAGATCGAGCTTGAAAACGGCGTGCGCGTGGTGATGAAACCCACCGATTTTGACAAGGCGCAGGTGATCTTCCGTGGCGCCAGCGACGGTGGCGCATCGTTAACGCCCGACGACCAGTACGCGACGGCCGCCAGCGCTGCCGACATCACCCAATTCGCAGGGATCGCCGACTTCAGCCTTACCGACCTGCAAAAGCTGCTCACCGGCAAGGTGGTCTCAGTCTCACCCTTTATCGGCGAACTGAGCGAAGGTTTCAACGGCCGGGTTGCCCCTACCGATCTGGAGACGGCGCTACAACTGGTCTATCTCTATGCAACGCAGCCACGCTTCGACGAAAATGCCCTCAAGGTCTACCAAGACCAGATGCGCACGGTCCTGCAGAACCGCAGTCTGGACCCCGAGTCGGCGTTGGAAGACGCGTTCTTGCTCGGCACCTGTGGCGACAGCATTCGCTGCAACGTGTTACCTGTGTCTGAGATTGATGGCCTGAAACTCGATACCGTAGAGAAGATGTATCGCGATCGCTTTGCCAATCTCGGTGACTCCACCTTTGTGTTTGTTGGAAATTTCGACCCGGCGCAACTCAAAGATCTGGCGCAGCGCTACCTGGGCAACCTCCCGAGCACTGGGGCCAAGGAGCAATGGCAGGACGCCATCCAGGAACCAGAAATCAAGCCGGTGGACACGGAAATTCGCAAGGGCAAAGGTGATCGCGCCGACGTCGAATTGGTCTATCGCGGCGCCTATACCCCCACTCTGGAAAGTGACGTGCGGCTCTCGGCACTTGACCACCTCCTAAACATTCGCCTGCGCGAGGTCATTCGCGAGGAGATGAGTGGATCCTATGCACCTTATTCGATGTCCGCGAGTTGGGACAAACCCGATGCCGGATACCAGGTGGTCATCCGGTTTACGACGGACCCCAAGCGTGTGACCGAGTTGCTGCCGGTGGCGCATCAACTTGTGGACGAACTACGCACCACCGCCACCTCGGATTTGAACCTGACCAAGGTGAAGGAGCAGATGCTGCGCAGCCATGAGTTGGATTTGCGTGACAACAACTACTGGCGCAGCATCCTCACTGAAATCGAGGAAAACCCGGAGCGGCTAGAGGATCCGGCGACCTATGCCGGCGCCGTCAATGCATCAACGGCGGAAGACATTCGGGCCACCGCGTCGGCACTGCTCAACCCCGATAGCGTGTTGCAGATCGTGATGGTTCCGGAGAACATCGCGCCGTAAACAGTGACCGTCACCTGCAATCGTAGGTGCGGCTTGCAGCCGCACGACGCCGGCCGAGAGAATCTTGGCCGGCGTCGTAATGATGCGCTTCACCGCGTCCCTGCGGAAGATTTCTTTTGTCTTCCCTTTGCATCTTTGCGTCTTTGCGGCTTGCGGGAGGGTTTGGTCCTTAGCCTGATGCGGATGGGTTGAAACCGCACCAACGAATTGCCAAACCTCTACCATTTCTGGATCATATTGGGCGTGATCTCGATGAAGTCGGTATGCTCCGTGGCGTCAACACCCATCGCCTCGCGCGGCGTCATCAACGGATCGTCCCAATCGTAGAAGAGCTTAAAAGAGGTAAATGGCGTCGTCGCATCGACCAACGCATTGTACTTCCACGTCTTCACATACGGGTTGCCAAAACCGTCAACCGATAACGTCAATTCGACTTCGGGAAACGAGGTGTCCAGATTTTCCTTATCGACGATCATGTCGCTCTGGAACTGATGCACCATCAAGACCCGCTTGCCCTCAATCCCGTTCGCACGCATGTAGTCTGCCATAACCTGCTGGACTTCGTTGACCTGCGCCGCCGTGAGGAATCCGATCGGCGTGCCGGGAATTGCCTGCCCCGGATAACTCACGGCGAACTCAGGGTCAATTGCCAGATGGACATTCGGATACTTGAGATAAGGTAGACCCGGCGAAATCGACGCACTTGCGGATAGGTTGGCAATCTGACTATCCAGAATCACCGCAACGCCCGCCTCTAGCCCTGCCTCGATATAGGGCATGACCTCTTCCTCGGTCAGATACCCTATGTGGGAATTATCTGGTTGATCGTCTACCGTTGCCATCCCCCAAACGAGGTGTACGGCGGGTTGGACGCCGAGTTGCGGGCCGTTGGCCGCGTCATACTCTGCCGCCTTCTCCTTGATCAACTGGGTAATCGAAATCGGGTCATGCGCGCCGACGATGCCCATGAACGGGATCAACGGCCGTCCATAATAGGTGATCCATGTTTTCTTGTAATAGGGCGACTCCGGACCCGCGGCGCGCGCCATCGGCGTCATCCGATCAAACGGGCTCTTCCGTGCAATCGGCGTGACGGTGCCATCTGAAGCAACGTCGGCGGTCGCCCACGGGGGCAAAAAACCATCGGGGCCGGGTACGCGCAATAGAAAGCCAGGCTCCATGGTGTCCGCGCGCTTCATCCCGTTTGCGTCCATCAACGCCTGCGGATCAACGCCTAACGTCAGTGCAATCGAATAGAGGGTGTCCGCTGGTTGGACAAAGTAGTAAGCCGGTCCGGTGATCGGACCGGTGTTGATTACACCGATGCGCCCCGGCATACGATGCGAACCCGGCGTCGCCGGCATGATGGGAACAGGCGGCAACCCCGGTATCGTCAATGTCATTTGCAGGGCCTGCGCCACTGCACCGTAAGCTGCCGTTGGCGTTTGAATGGCAGCACCGGCGCTGGCTGAAGTAAAGAAAAGGGCCGAAAACAACAACGCACAGAGGGCTGCGCCCACCACAGCAAGCATTCGTCGCATAAACTATACCAACTTTGGCTTGTTGCGCCGTGGCGTCACGGAGCGACGCCACGGCGCGGGGTGAAATGTTGTGCTCTGCTAAAGGCTAACGCTTGGCGACAGCCTTCTGTCCTGCACCCTGCTGGTCACTCGCCATGTGGCAATGTTTGTATTTCTTGCCACTGCCACACCAGCACGGATCGTTGCGCCCCAACTGCGGGCCGCTCTTGCGCACGGTCTGCGGGACCTCGGCTTCACGGTTTGTACGCACATTCTTCGCCATCGGCGAGGGCGCCGGGGCGAGATTCTTGGCCTTTTCGGGGGCAGCTTGCGCCTGGGCCTGTGCTTGCGGCCGCGCAATCTGCACGCTGAACGCCGCCTTGACCGTGTCACTGCGAATCGCCGACAGCAGTTCATTGTACATCTGGTACGCTTCGCGTTGGTATGCAACGACCGGATCTACGTTCGCGATCGCTTGCAGACCGATACCCTCACGGAGCCGATCCAGATCGGTCAGGTGACGAATCCAGCGATTGTCAACTGCCCACAACATGATCTGCTTTTCGGCTTGCCGCATCACAGGCTCGCCCAGTTCTTGCTCCTTAATGGCGTACGCCTGATGCGCCAATGCGATCGCATCTTCTGCGACAGCACCCTGCTTCATCCCATGCCAGCGTTCGGGACCGAAATCCTCGGGCACATGATGAATCAACGCCGTCAGCGCCTTGGCAAGGTCATCAAGTTGCCACTGCTCTTCAAATTCGCCCACTGCAAACTCGTCGACGATGCCGCGCACCTCTAGTTCCGTCATTCCTTCCACCGTCAGCTTGAGCGATGGTTCGATCAGAATGCGCCGGCGTTCGTCATAGATGCGATTACGCTGCTCGTTCACAACTTCGTCGTAGCGCAACACATGTTTGCGAATGTCGAAGTTGTACCCTTCCACCTTGGTCTGTGCGTTCTCAATCGCCTTGTTGACGAGTCCCGCCTCGATGGGCATGTCATCCTCGACGCCCAAACGCGCCATCACGCCGCTGATGCGATCGCCGCCAAACTTGCGCATCAGCTCGTCCTGAAGACTCAAATAAAAGCGGCTGGAGCCGGGGTCGCCAAGACGACCGGAGCGACCACGCAACTGATTGTCGATGCGCCGCGCCTCATGCCGCTCTGTGCCCACGACGTGGAGACCTCCCAGGGAGCGGACGAGTTCCTTATCGGCATCGGTCTCATGCCACTTCTCGGTGATGACCTCCGCCCACCGCTGATCTGGGAATTCGGCCACCGGATCGCCGCCCTTCTTTAGCAAATCCAAGGCGCGATTCCATTGCCCCTGCTGGATCGTCGTGAGATCAAACTGCTCTTTGCGCAATCGATCGCGGGCCAGCCCTTCGGCATTGCCGCCCAGCAAAATATCGACGCCGCGACCGGCCATGTTCGTGGCAATGGTGACGGCGCCGGGGCGTCCAGCCTGGGCAATGATCGTGGCCTCGCGTTCGTGATTCTTGGCGTTGAGCACTTCATGGGGGGATACCGCGCCGTTCCAACAAGGCGCTGACATATTCGCTGGTCTCGATGGCCACCGTACCAACTAGCACCGGCTGGCCCGCTTTATGCTTCTCGACGATCTCATCGATCACCGTCTTGAACTTGACCTCCTGGGTGCGATACACGAGGTCGTCCAGGTCTTCACGAACGACGGGCCGGTAAGTCGGAATCTGGATGACTTCCAGGTTATAGATCTTCTGGAACTCTTCTTCCTCTGTCTTCGCCGTACCAGTCATGCCCGACAACTTGTTGTACATGCGGAAGTAGTTCTGGAAGGTGATCGTCGCCAGCGTCATCGACTCCTTCTGGACCTTGACGCCTTCTTTGGCCTCGATGGCCTGATGCAGACCCTCCGAATAGCGCCGGCCCTCCATGAGACGCCCCGTGAACTCGTCCACAATGATCACTTCGCTGTTGCGGACGATGTAGTCTTTATCCCGGCGGTACAACGCATGGGCGCGCAGCGCGTTGTCCAAATAGGGCATCTTCTCAAAGTGCTCGGGGGCATACAGATTCTCAACCCCGAGCTGGTGTTCAACGTAGAGAATCCCCTCCTCAGTGAGGGTCGCCGTCATCTCTTTCTCATTCGTCACATAGTGCTCTTCGGGGCTGAGCCGCTGCACCAGCGCCGCAAAGACCATGTAGTAGTTGGAGCTTTCGGCCGCTTCACCGGAAATGATCAACGGCGTGCGCGCTTCGTCAATCAAGATGTTGTCGACTTCGTCCACGATCGCATAATGCAGCTCACGCTGCGAAGTGCGGTCGATCTCGTGCGCCATGTTGTCGCGCAGATAGTCAAAACCGAATTCATTGTTGGTGCCGTAGGTGATATCCGCGGCATACGCCTGGCGCCGCGTGATCGGCCGCAGATACTGGAAGCGGTCGTCCGCATTCGGATAGTCCGGATCAAACAGGAAGCTGCCGCCATCCGGATTACCGGCGCTGTTTTGAATGACCGCCGCCGACAGCCCCAACAGATTGTAGACCGCTCCCATCAACTGGAGGCCAAATTTCGACAGATAGTCGTTGGGCGTCACCAGATGGACGCCACGCCCCGCCAGTGCATTGAGATAAAGTGGCAATGTTGCCACCAGTGTTTTGCCTTCGCCGGTTTTCATCTCGGCAATGGCGCCGGAATGCAACACCATGCCGCCCAACAGTTGAACATCGTAATGGCGCAGACCGGTCGTGCGCTTGCTGGCCTCGCGCACTGCGGCAAAAGCTTCGGGGAGAACTGCCCAAAGTGCCTCTTCCTCCGTTTTGCGCAATTCCTTCTTGATGCGATCTACCTCAATGCGCGCAAACTTTTGCTCGTCAGTGCCCAAGACATCAAGATATTCGCGCTCAGCCTCTTCGAGCAGTGCGCGCAGTTCCCCGGTCGCATCCTTGATCCGCGTCTGAAACTCATGCGTCATGGCGCGTAATTCGTCGTCGCTTTTTTCCTCGAAGGTAGCTTCGAGTGCATTAATCTCGTCGACCACCGGCCGGTGCTTCTTCAGCACCTTCTCATTGGGGTCACCGGTAATGGCGTAGTAAAACTTCTTAATCATCTTCTGAGTTCCTTCACTCGCAGAGCGTGCGTTCTTCGCTCATGTAAGTCTTCATTCTACCATGTGGTCATCAGGATCAATAGTATCGCACGCGCTGGCGGTCTTGTGGATGAATAGTTCCTAAATTCCTGGACAGTGATATAATCATTACTCGACTGCCTGGAAGCGCTTTCACAGACTACCTCCCCAGTGAATGTTTCAGCCTGTAAAGAGAGACCCGGCTTGCTATACAAAGTGTTCCTTGTAGAGGATGAGGTCGTTGCCCGCGAAGGAATCCGTGACAACGTCGATTGGCGACGAGCAGGATTTGAATTCTGTGGCGAAGCGCCTGACGGCGAAGTTGCGCTCCCGCTGATCGAGGCTGCGCAGCCTGATGTGCTCATCACGGACATCAAGATGCCGTTCATGGACGGGCTCCAGTTGAGCCAACTCGTTCGTGAGCGTTTGCCCGCCACCAAGATTGTCATCTTGAGCGGACATGATGAATTCCAATATGCACAGCAGGCAATCAAGCTCGGTGTCACCGAATACCTTCTGAAGCCAATCGGGGCGCGCGAATTGCATGCCCTCCTTGAACGCATCGCCCAGCAGCTCGCAAAGGAGCACCAGGATCAAGCACAGTTGCGCCATCTTCAAGAACAGGCGCATCTCAACCAGGCGCTCCTGCGCCAACGCTTCCTGCTCAGACTCATCTGCGAAGATACGCCCCTGCTCGATGCCCTGGCCGAGAGCCGGCGCCTGGAACTCGACGTTGTAGCGTCAGCCTACCTGGTGGCAGTCGCACGTGTGGACTCCCCTCTGGACACTCAGCATACTGAAGCTGCAGCGGTGGGTGGCGCCCTGGATACGATTGCCGCAGCGCTGCGCGATGTTCACCGTATTTTTGTGATCCGCAAGGACTTGGACGAACTCGTCTTGCTCTTCTTGGGTGATCAGGCGGAGTCCGTAGCCACCACTGCACATCAAGTTGTGGCGCAGCTAAATATGGCGGCAAGTGACGAGGGCTTTCCAACGCTAAAAATCGCCGTTGGCGCGCCACAACAACGCATCAGCGATCTCCACCGATCTTATGCGAACCTTATCACTCAGTTGCAGTACAACCTCCCGAATAATGGGCGTCCTCTCGGTCCGCCGGTCTCGTCGAGTGCAGAATTGCTGGGGATCAACCGCTCGGCCCTGGAAGACTATCTGAAATTCGGCGACGAAGAGGGCTTTGATACGGCGTGGCGCGGCTTTCTTGGCGCCGACGACGCGATCTTTACGACCGATCTACATCACCTATATCTCTACCTGGATGTCGTGTTGACCGCCGCCCGGTTTGTGCACCAATTGGGTGGTGACTCGCTCCAACTCCTGCCGGAGCTATACGCCACCGGCTTCACCCACGACCCCACAGGCTCGTACGAGCAACTCAAGATCTTTGCACAACAGCTCTACCGGCGCGTCATCGCCTGGCGCGACCACCAGGCTACCAACCGCCACGTGGCAGTGGTTCAGCGTGCGACCGAATACATCGATCTACATTACACCGATCCCGCACTCTCATTGAGCGAAGTCGCGACCCACGTCCATCTGAGCCCCAGCCACTTCAGCAATGTATTTAGCAACGAAACCGGCGAAACTTTCAAAGAATACCTGACACGGGTGCGCATCGATCGGGCCAAGGAGTTGTTGCGAACTACTGCCCTTGGCTCGGCGGAAATCTGCTTTCAAGTGGGTTACAGCGACCCTCATTACTTCAGCGTTGCGTTCAAGCGCACCACAGGACAATCCCCCCGCTCTTTTCGTTCTCCCAGCGAAGCGGGTGACGAGTTGGAATAGCGTGACCAGGAGAAGACGACTATGCTTGCAGAACCGAGTGGCTCGATTGCGCAACCACCCAAGCGCGGCGCATTGCGCCCGATCATCGATTTCGTCTCCCAGGTCAACCTGTCGATCCGCACCAAGATCCTGCTCTCCTTTCTTGTTGTGATCGCACTGTTCGCACTGATTGACGGCATCTTGATCAATCAGGTGATGAGCTTCAACCGTGCGTACGATGCCATTATCACCAACATCACCACTGCGAACAGCATCAACGGCTATGTCAAGACGGCGGTTGATACGGAGATGTGGAACATCGTTGCGGGCAAAACCGAGTTCTCCGCCGGACGCCAGTACGCAATCATCGGCGAGGTGGAACAGAAGCTCCGGACGATGAAGGCAAATACAGACTCGCAGAAGGCCAAACTTAAACTGGATGTCATCCTGCGCACGATGAATACGTTGACGCGCTACGTCGACTTGATGGGCGAACAAATTCAGCAAGGCAGTCGTGTGGCTGCCAACGAACGCGTGCTGGAAAACATCCGCGGGGTCACCGATCTCGTCAATGACCTGGTGCAAGAATATATGCTCTTTGAGGTCGACCGCGCTGGTCAGAATTACCGCGATACACAGAGTAAGTTCCTGAACTGGATGATCATTTACCTGATTACGCTGGCGGGGGCGATCGTCTTTGCCATTGGCGCCGCCTGGGTGATCTCTGAAAGCATCTATGTCCCCATCAAGAAACTTCACAACGTTACCCATACCCTGGCGCGCGGGGACCTGCAGGTATTTGTCAACCGCAAAAACGCCGATGAGATCGCGGATCTGGGGGTCAGCTTCAACGTCATGATCGGCAAGATCCGTGAACTGCTCGACGCCGAAATCCGTGAACAGGAGAATTTGAAAAAAGCGGAGTTTCGCGCCCTTCAGGCGCAGATTAACCCGCATTTCCTCTACAATACCCTCGACACGATCGTCTGGATGGCCGAAGCTCGCAAAAACGACCAGGTGATTGAGATTGTGCACGCCCTCACCAGCTTCTTTCGGATTTCGCTTAGCCGCGGCCGTGACTGGATCTCGATCCGCGACGAGGTCGAACACACCCGCAGCTACCTCACCATCCAAAAGATGCGCTATCGCGATATCTTGGACTATGAAATGGAAGTTGACGACGCCGTACTGAGCAGCACGATTCTGAAGTTGACCCTCCAACCGCTCGTCGAGAATGCCCTCTACCATGGCATCAAAAACAAACGCAACGGCGGCAAGATCAGCGTGCGCGTCCGCACACATGGCCCTGGCGAAGTTCTGCTCGAAGTGGAAGATAATGGGATCGGCTTCACGCCGGCCCGGTTGGAACAGATTCGGGAAGAAATGAACTCCGCCTCGACCGAGATCAAACTAAAAGAGTCCGGCTTTGGCATCGAGAATGTGAGCAAGCGGATCCAACTCTACTACGGCCGGCAATATGGCGTTGCCATCGAAAGCACCTATCACGTCGGCACCAAGGTCTCCCTGCGCATTCCACGCCGTGAATTGCTGCACGAATCTGCCGAAAACGGGCTTGGCCCGCAATTTTTCGCCCATCCCGCGTAAATTTATGCCTATCAGCGACCAGCCGATCCGCCTGATTTCAAATTCGTCCAAAAAAGGCGACCTTACTTGCTAGAATAATACATTGTACTTCCGCGTAAATTCCATACGATGATTACAGAGTTTCTGCTGCCCAAACCTCGTGGAGACTCAGGCCAAATGCACTAGTAGAAAACACAAAAGGAGCGAGAGACAATGAAGCTTTCGAGAATGCTACCGTTGTTGGTTGCAGTTGTGATCATGGCGCTTGTCGCAGGATGCACAGCAGCCGTACCTGCTGCGCCGGCGGCCCCTGCCGGTGACGCAGCGGCTCCCGCCGACGCAGCCGCATCGGCTGACACCGCCGCCGCACCCGCTGAGGGCAAAAAGACTTTAAGGATCTGGTCGTCGGTTACGCCCAGATCGGCGCCGAGAGTGAATGGCGCACGGCAAACACCTCCTCAATCAAGGGTGAGGCCGAGAAGTTGGGCGTCGAACTGAAGTTCTCCGACGCACAGCAGAAACAAGAGAACCAAATCAAGGCCATCCGCTCATTTATCGCCCAACAGGTCGATGTGATCGGTGTCTCGCCCGTCGTGGAAACCGGTTGGGAAACCGTCTTCCAAGAAGCCAAGGATGCCGGCATCCCGCTGATCCTGGTTGACCGCCGCGCGGCGGTGCCCGAAGATCTCTATGTCACCTATCTGGGGTCTGATTTCATTGAAGAAGGTCGCCGCGCAGGCAAGGCGATGGCCGAGATTATCGGCGGCAAAGGCAAGATCGTCGAGCTCGTCGGCACCGTCGGTTCTGCTCCTGCCAATGACCGCGCCGCCGGTTTCCGGGAAGTCATGACGGAATACCCCGAAATGGAAATCATCGCTTCCCAGTCTGGCGACTTCACCCGCGCCAAGGGCAAGGAAGTCATGGAAGCCTTCCTCAAGGCGCATGGCAAGGACATCACCGCCCTCTATGCCCACAACGATGACATGGCAATCGGCGCCATCCAGGCCATTGAAGAGTACGGTCTCAAGCCCGGCGAAGACATCAAGATCGTTTCGGTCGACGCCGTACGCGGCGCTTTTGAGGCGATGATTGAGGGCAAGCTCAATTGCACGGTCGAATGCAACCCGCTGCTGGGACCGCAGTTCTTTGACCTGGCGCTCAAGGTTGTGAACGGCGAAGAAGTTGCAAAGTGGGTCCCCTCTGAGGAAAGTGTGTACTACCCAGAGCAGGCCGCCGAGTTGCTGCCCACTCGCCAGTACTAAAGGCCGAGGTTTTTCCGGGTTTCCTGGGTGTATTGGGTTGAACGCGTTGGAAGAAGAGCGGCGGCTTCATTCGCCGCTCTTCTTGTACATCTCACCAGACCACGTCGAAGGGAGTGAAGATGGCCGAAGTGACTGACCTCCTCCTCATGCAAGGAATATCAAAAACCTTTCCGGGTGTGCATGCGCTGGCCAATGTGGACTTCTCATTGCACCGCGGTGAGATCCACGCGCTCATGGGCGAGAACGGCGCCGGCAAATCGACCCTCATCAAGGTGCTGACCGGCGTCGAACGCCAAAACGAAGGCATCATCCTCTTCGACGGCAAGGAAATCCAGCCCCGATCACCGCTCCAGGCCCAGGCATTGGGCATCAGCACGGTCTACCAGGAGGTGAATCTCTGCCCCAATCTTTCGGTGGCCGAGAATATCCTGTTGGGCCGCGAACCGCACCGCTTTGGCGGTGTAGATTGGCGGGCGCTGAACCGCCGGGCAAGCGAGATCCTGACCTGGCTCGACGTCGATATCGACGTGCGGCAAAGCCTTGGCGCCTACCCGGTTGCCATCCAACAGATGGTCGCCATCTCGCGGGCACTCGAAATCTCAGCAAAGATCCTGATTCTTGACGAACCCACCTCCAGCCTTTCCGCCTACGAAACTGAAAAATTGTTCGAAGTCATGCGCAAGCTGAAGAGCGAAGGCATGGGTATCGTCTTCATTACCCACTTCCTCGACCAGGTGTACGCAGTGGCCGACCGGATCACCGTATTGCGCAACGGCCAATTGGTCGGCACCTTCGCCACGGCCGCCCTGCCGCGCTATGAATTGGTCGCTAAGATGATCGGCCGCAACCTCACCGAACTGGAGGACATGTCGCGGCTCAAGGAAGCGAGCGGCCAGGAGTTGGCGAGCGAACCTACGCTCCAAACCCGCGGGTTGGGTCACATCGGCACGCTCCACCCCATCGACCTGGACCTATATTCCGGTGAGGTGTTGGGCTTTGCCGGACTGCTGGGATCCGGCAGGACCGAGGTGGCAAACCTGCTCTTTGGCGTCGACAAAGCCGACAGCGGCACGCTCACGGTCAATGGGAAACCGGTTGAGAAGCCCTCTCCCTTGCACTCAATCCAAATCGGGAGGGCCTATTGCCCCGAAGATCGCAAGGCAGACGGCATTGTCGGCGATCTATCCGTGCGCGAAAACATCATTCTTGCGATCCAGGCCAGCCGTGGCTGGTTTAAGTACCTGGAACGCGACAAACAGGTGGCGATTGCGGAACGCTATATCCAGGTGCTGAATATCAGCACGCCCAGCACGGAGCAGTTGGTCAAGAACCTCAGCGGTGGCAATCAGCAGAAGGTCATTCTTGCGCGTTGGCTTGCCACGGAGCCCAATATCCTCATTTTGGACGAACCGACGCGCGGTATCGATATCGGCGCCAAAGCCGAGATTCAAAAACTCGTGCTCACCCTTGCCACCGAAGGCAAGGCTTGCATCTTCATCTCTTCAGAACTGGATGAAGTTCTGCGCACCAGCCACCGCGTTATCGTCATGCGCGACCACGCCAAAGTCGCCGAACTCGTGGGCAATGAAATCGACGAGGAGAAGATCATGCAGACGATTGCAGGAGAAACACCATGAACCCGTCATCTGCGTCATCACTCTGGGGGCGTCTGCGCAACAGCAGCCTTTTCTACCCGTTGCTGGCCCTGGGGCTGGTCATGCTCTTCAACTTGATCTTTACGCCCAGCTTTTTCCGGCTCGAAATCAAGGACGGCCACCTCTTTGGCAGTCTCATCGACGTATTGAATCGCGGTTCGTCCTTGATGCTGTTGGCGATTGGGATGACCATGGTCATTGCCACTGCCGGCGTCGATCTCTCCGTCGGCGCCGTGGTTGCCATCTCCGCTGCGGTTGCGACCACATTGATCGGCAGCGTCACCGACGCCACAAACACGCCCTTCTGGCTCGTCATCGTGATCGCGCTGTCCGCGGCCACACTCTGTGGCGTCTGGAATGGCCTATTGGTCTCGCGTGGCAACATCCAGCCCATGGTGGCAACCCTGGTGCTCATGGTGGCAGGCCGTGGGATTGCCCAACTGATCACCGATGGCCAGATCATCACCATCTACTATCCCCCCTTCTTCTACATCGGCGGCGGATTTCTCCTTGGGCTGCCTTTTCCGCTTTTCATCGTGGCCGCGGTCTTCTTGTTTGCCTGGTTCATATCCCGCCGGACCGCCATCGGCATGTTTGTGGAATCCGTCGGCACCAACGCCAGTTCGAGTTTCCACAGTGGCATCAATGAGAAGAACATCAAGTTACTCGTCTACATTTTTGCTCCTTCTGCGCAGGCGTGGCCGGTCTGATCATCAGCTCAAACGTCAAGAGTGCGGATGCCAACAATGCCGGGTTGTTTAGCGAGCTGGATGCTATCCTCGCCGTCGTGATCGGTGGCACCCTGATGTCCGGTGGCCGCTTCTCCCTGGCCGGCAGCGTGCTTGGCGCCGTGCTCATCCAGAGCGTCACGACCACAATCTATGCGTTCGGCGTGCCACCCGAAGTAGTGCTGGTCGTCAAGGCAATGGTCGTTTTGGCGGTTGTCTTGCTCTACTCGGAACCAGTCAAGGTGGCGCTGGATAAGATCACAAGCCGGAAAGAGGCCCAGCTATGAGTACGAAGTTCAATCTGGACCGCAAGTTTTTGCCGATGCTCGTCTCAATCGGCCTCTTCCTGCTCCTGTACCTTTACGGCATCGTCCAGTACAAGGGCTTTTCGTCGCCGCAGGTCTTCTTCAACCTGCTGATCGATAACGCCTTTCTGCTGATCACTTCAATCGGTATGACCTTTGTGATCCTGTCCGGTGGCATCGACCTTTCGGTCGGCGCAGTGATTGCCTTTACTACGGTCTTTTCCGCGTTCCTGCTGGAGACCACCGGGCTAAGCCCTGCCGTCGTCATTCCCTTGGTGCTCTTGATCGGTGTGGCGCAAGGCGCATTCGTTGGCACGATTATTCACTACTTCAAAGTGCAGCCCTTTATCGTCACGCTGGCGTCCATGTTCTTCTTCCGGGGGATGTGCTTCGTCATCAGCACCGATGCGATCACCATCACCAATGAGTTCTACCGTGCGGTCGCCCTCTTCCGGATCCCACTGATCGGGAAGACCTTCATCTCGATCAACGTTGTCATCGTACTCGTCGTGCTACTCGTGGCACTGTATCTGGCACATCTGACCCGCTTTGGACGCACCGTCTATGCGATTGGCGGGAGCGAACAATCAGCACTCTTAATGGGCCTGCCCGTGGCGCGCACCAAGATTCTGGTCTACACGCTCAATGGCTTCTGCTCAGCACTCGCCGGCGTCGTCTTCAGCATCTACATGCTCTCCGGCTATGGGCTTTACACCACAGGTCTTGAACTAGATGCGATCGCTTCGGTTGTGATCGGTGGTACAATGCTGACCGGCGGTGTCGGCTATGTCATTGGCACCGTCTTCGGCGTGCTGATTCAGGGACTCATCCAGACGATTATCATGTTCCAGGGTGACCTGAACTCGTGGTGGACAAAGATCGTGGTCGGTCTGCTCACACTCTTTTTCATTGCGCTCCAGAGTGCTTTTGCCGCAAGGAGCAAGTCGCGCCTTGCCGCCAGCACCCAGAAGACACTCGCCATGCATGCCCCCACCAGCGCCGCCGCGGGAGCTCAAAAATAGATGGCATTCAAGTCCTGGAAGGCGCTCCGTAGCCCGATTACCCTTTGGCTGGCGAGCGGCGTGCTTGCATTGTCTGCCTGCACCTCCCCTTCGCCACCTTCACCGGCAGCAGATAAAGCTCCTACCACGACCAGCGCCGTCGATGCCAACGCAGAGATGGCGCACGACTTCACCCTCCAGACAGTCGATGGAGACACCGTCACGTTGAGCGATCTGCGCGGCCAGTGGGTGCTCCTCAACTTCTGGGCAACCTGGTGTGCACCCTGCGTTCGGGAAATGCCCTACCTTGCCGAAGTGGCGCAGGAACGTGAGATCGCCGTCCTGGGCGTTAACTTCAACGAGACCGCCGACACGGCCGCGGCTTATGCCCGCGAGCAGGCAATCGACTTTCCCATCCTCCTGGCGCCGGATGATATCACACTGCTGATGTATGAAGTGCGAGGGTTGCCACGCACCATTGTAATCTCACCGGATGGCGCAATTGCGGGGCGTTTTGTAGGTGAATTGAACCCGTCACAGTTCGGGGCGTGGCTCGATAGCCACCAGGTTCCACGCCGTTAGGGCTTCAACTTGCATTGTGGCGGAAGGAGATCATCGTACGCCTTACGGCTCCAATTCGAGTTCAAGCGCCGGCGCCATGAGGGTTGCGTCCGGACCGGTGTACAACCCCACCAACAGCCGCACCGGCGCCCCCGGCGTCAACGCAATGGTGTGACTGTCGATCAACACCTCGCCCGGTTTCCACCGCGATGTTGGATAATATTCGCCGCCGGGACGCCGATCATCTTGTCCCAACTTCCCACCCTGTTGGTCAAACACCTGCACTGTCGTCGTATAGTCCGCGGCAAGCGGGGCTTCCACACGCCACCGTAGGTCCACCTGCACTTGCCCATCCTGCTCTACCCAATCATAGCCAAGCAACGTGAGCGGCCCATACGGTGCATTCACCGGCGTCGACGGTGCGCTGCCCGCCGCAACACCCGTCACTTCAACCAGCGGCGGCGTGGCAGGCTGCAAGGCAAAGCGCGCTTCCAGACCCGGCATCGGTTTGATCAGGAATACCGGCTGCGTCCCCCCCTCATCCAATGCACTCTGCACGGTGGCGCCAATGTCGGCGAAGCGTTCCCCTGGTGCGATCAACGGGAAAAGCCCCGTGTAGCTCGCGCCGGCTCCCTCTACATGCTGAAGATAGAAGAGGGGCGCAATCTCGTTGCGGTCATTGCTCACCAGGATCGCATCTTCCGGCGGCCTGGCGAGCAAGATGGCATCCCAGGCGGCGCGCGTTGCCAGACTCTCATCATGCAGTTGCTGTAGCAGCGGGGTGTACTGCATCCACATGGATACAGGGATATAAAACAGTAGCACCATCAGCAAATAGGTCCAGATAGGCGCCACCGCATGGTCCATCGTCGCCGGCGTGACCTCTGCCTTTGGGATTTGCTCATGCGCCCCAGTCATGCGATAGAACGTATCGCCAAACCCCGCAGCACCAAAACCGGCCCAAAGGCAGCCAACAAGATAGAGCGGAAGGTAGTAAACAAAGATATCCCCAATGCCATAGAACAGATTAAACACCTGTTGCAGGACGGCATACCCTACGGTTAACACAAGCATCGGCCAATTGCGCGCCCGCACGAGAAACACGATGCCAATCACGATCAACACCACACCGGACCACTCAAAATGGCGGAGCCAGAGCAGCAAAGCAGTTGGGATGCCACTCAGCGCTGTCGGCGCATCGTAGAACCCAACGGAGATCGAACGCCCCGTCACAAAGTCCAGAAACGCCTGGAGGCTGCCGTCGTAGAGCGAGAGTGTCCCATCACCAAAGCGCTGATGATACCAGGGCGACGCGGCTGGCCCGCTCCGCAGCGGCACGTAGAGATAGAGCAAGAAGGGCGCCAGAAACGCCAGGACTGCCCACAACCACGCACGCGCAGGCCGCCACCAACTGCGATTGGCCATGAACAAATAGGCCAGCAGTGGCGGCAGCAGGAGAATCGTCGTCGCATGGTGAGTCAGCGAAAGCCCCGTGATCAAGGCAAATAATATCAACAACCGCGGCGCAGGCCGTTCCGCACGGGCAAGGTTCTGCGCCACCAGCAGCAGCCCAACGATAAAAAGCAGATGGAGCGTATACACTTCCGCCTGTGCGCTTTGACTGCGCAGCGTGGGGTTGGCCAGCAACATGGCGGCAGCAAACACCGCGGCCAACCGGCGAATGGCAGCCATGCCCGGCAGCCAATGCACGGCAAGCCAGTAAAAGAGTCCGACCGTGACGCCGCCGATCAATGCGCTCAATGCGTTCAACGCATAGGCAGGCGAAATCCCGAAAAGCGCCAGTAAATGCTGCCACAATCCGCCGGCGATCAGGTACAACGGATAGCCAGTCGGGTGCGCCAGTCCCCACTGCCATGCCGCAACCTGAAATTCACCGGCGTCACCAGGCAGAATTCCGGGCGCAACATTGCGCAAAAGCAGCCCTGCCGCCAAAGCGGTGATAATGATGGCGAGTTGACGGTCACCAAGTGACCGGGGTTCCGATTTGACCATAAATTGCGTTCACTTCATAATGGCGAAGATTGGGAAGGCTAACGTTCACGTCCTCACCGTCGACGACAATTCGCCGGACGGCACCGGCGCCATCGCCGATCAACTGGCCGCCACCGATCCTGGCGTGCATGTCCTCCATCGCTCGGGCAAACTGGGGCTTGGCACAGCCTACAAAGCTGGCTTCCGCTTTGGCTTGGAAAATGGCTACCAATATATCTGCACGATGGATGCAGACTTCAGCCATAACCCCGATGCGTTGCCGCAACTCTTGGAGAAAGCCGGGAGTGGCTACGATCTGGTGGTCGGCAGCCGCTATGTGCCCGGTGGCAGCGTCGTCGGTTGGCCGGCCAGCCGCAAGGTCATCAGTTACTCTGCCAACTGGCTGGCGCATAAAGCGCTCGGCGTCACCACCAAAGACTGCACCGCGGGTTACCGCTGCTATCGCCGCCAGGTTCTCGAAAGCGTCGACCTCGACCACATCTTCAGCAACGGTTACAGCTTCCTGATCGAAATGGCGTTTCTCTGCCAGCGCGCAGGATACCGGATTGGTGAGGTGCCTATCACATTTGTGAACCGCACCGAAGGCGCCAGTAAGATCAACCGGAGCGAGATCTATCGTGCCTTCTATACACTGGTGCGGCTCCGCACCAGTGCACTGCCCTGGGACCGCATCGTCCAGGTCTACCGCCGGCGCCGCACGATCCCGTCTAAAGAACAAAACTAGCGACCAATCTCGAGCCAGTCAACCGCGCCTGCCAGGTCCCTGCGGTCGCGGTTCAAACTCACGCGCAAGAAGGCTTCACCAGGGTTGACATCCTGCGCCGCCGTGCCGGGCGCCGCCCCCTTGACGCCGGCCAGGGCAAACGCCTGCCCTTGTAGACCCTCCAGGGTCACATCCGCGCCAAGACTGCGCAACCCCTGCACCGCAGCCTCCGATAGGTTCTGCCATGCATCGCCGTAACTGGCGATCAGAACCGACGCTCCCGAAGGGATCTCGTCCAGATACACGACAAGCCGTTCGCTCTCAGCCGCGCTTCCTGCCGTATCAAAGCCGGCTTTGTCCTTGAGCTCCCCCGTCTTCGGATCGAAGAGCGTGACGTTGACACCACGCCTGCCCGCCGAGCCATCGCGCTGCTCGCCCTTGTCGTCAAAGAGCGCAATGAAGCCGCCATCTGCAAACGCCTTGAGATCCGCGTCCACGGGCAGGTCGACCCCAGTCGTGCCAATTTGCCGGCTGCCGGGGACCACAACGCGCGGTGACGCAGACCATGACCACACGAGTTCCAGCCGGTTGAGTGAATTGGTCAGAACCGAACCCGGCACCTGCCATGCGACCGTCTGCCAGCCGTCCACCAGGGTATGCGACTCAAACGGTTGGCCGTTGACCATCAATGCCACCTGCTGGGGTTTGCTGCCAGGATAGGTGAATGGATGCACCTGCGTCTGCACCGTGTAGGCCGCCGTAGGGTCAACCTGACGCAACGGCACGAAAAACTGGCTGGCCGCGCCTGTGGCCCAATTCGCCGGTGCGTCATAGATCGAATCGACTTCGGCTTCATCCCAGCCTTCACCGCGATACGGGTTTGTCCCTGCCACCCCGAGATCGATCCGGAACGTATCGGCGCCTTCCGGCTGAACCACGCGGTACGCCTCGATACCATCCGCCGCATAGAATGGCTCCGCCTCCAGCGGCAGCGTCGACTTCACAAAGTCCCACGACGCCTGCCAGGTGGTATCGTAGGGGCGCCTGCCTGCGATCGGCGGCGTCAGCACCACGTAGCCGGTATTGTACAAATACACCAGATCCGGAGCCTGTGCTGCGGCCGCGGCCGATATCTCTGGCGCTACCTCGCGCCCGAATTCGACCTCCGTCAGTGCCTGGAAATAGGGGATGCGCCGAAAATAGTCCATCTTGAAATCAGGCGCGCGGCTGATGTTGCCGCCCAGCATGGGTTTACCGTGCGCGGATTGGTAATACTGGAGCAGGGTCTGTTCGGGACCATAGACCCCAAAGCTGTTACGCCAGCCGAGTGGCAGTTGGAGGACACTGACAGGCGCCGGATCTGCCGCAATCTGGGCATACACCGCCGGGATCCGCGCGTCGGACAACGGGAAGGGGACCGCAGCGTGTTCAAAGATGACCAGCCCTGCCAGAAGGACCGCCACCACACCGCCCGCCGCCACCTGTCCCTGGCCGCGTTGCCCTGCGCCGGACGCGCCATCTATGGCGCCTGCGGCGCGATTGCTCCACGCGCCAAGTTTCCGAAGGAGCCAATAAACGCCCCACCCTGCCAGCACGGCCAGCGCCAGCATCAAGACCGCGCTGTTGCGATTCGGCGCGCGGTTCGCCTGGACAATGGGCAGGTAATGCAGGAGGACAAACGGTAACGGGACCGTGGTCTCAAGACCATCTAGATCAAAACGGTAACGCCCGTTGATCTGAAGCAGGGGACCCAACGTGAACAGACCAAAAATGACGGCGGTCCAGATCCAAATCGCAACTTTGCGCCGGTAGATAACGGCGCCGAGCAATGCCAGGGCAAGGCTCACCCACCCCAGAAACACCGTGTTGACATCGCGGAATCCGGGTAGTTCCGGATTGGCGGCGCGCGCTTGCACCTGATGCAGGGTGTTCACAAGTTCGCCCCCAAAGAGCGGATGGAGCACCGTAGGTGTGAACCAGCCCAACAGGTCGGTGCTCAGCATCAGGGCATCGCCCCAACCCTTCAACCCAAAATCAGCCGTGCGGAACGCCATCAGAATTGGCACCAGGGCGGGCGCCCAGACAAGCGCACCGGCAATCCCCAGAATGACAAGGTCAATGACCAGTTCACGTAAAACACCCCAGCGCGAACCCGCCTTTGGCTTTTGCACCAGCGCCGCAACCACAACGATGAGGGTGAAGATCGCCAGGAAGAGCGCCAGGATCATCTCGGCCAGACCGGCAAATGCCAGGAAGACGCCGGCCAATGCCGCGCTCCGGCGCCGCGTCTTTGCCGATAAGCCGGTATTGAAAGCCCGAAGCAACATCAACGCATAGAACGGGAGCCACTGCGTCGTCACCATGTCGTAGTGACCCAACGCCGAGTAGACCGCCCGATTACTCGCAAACGCAAAGAGCGCGCCCGCCACCACCCCGCCCACTGCGCCTGCCTTATTGACCGTTGACGATTCTCACTCTTCTCCCCCGCCAGCAAATAGACCACCAATAACCATGTGCCATACCCGCTCAACACCGTACTCGCCAGCAGCGTCACATTGCTCGCAAAGGGTAGGTTTACCGCCAACGCTAATGGCAGCGCCACGAGGACGTGATAGAAGTTGTAGGTGTACAGCACCAGATCGATGCCGAGCGGATACCAGATCAGGTCGGATTGTAGCGGCGAACGGAGATTGTCGATCAGGGCGTGCTTGAAATACCAGATGTTCCAAACAAAGGTGGATTCATCAAAGGCCCATTGTGGCACGCCCGGCACGTGCGTGGTGAGATTGGAGGCCAATGGCCACGTCAGCACAAGGGCAAGGACACTGAAGAGCAACAGCGCGAGCGCGTGTGGCGCCCAACGCCAACGCATAGACGGTGAAGTCATGGTTTCTCGGCGATGCAGATCACGCTCACGCCAAACGGCAGACTGACACGCTCCAACAACTCTGCCTCAAGCCAGCCAACGCCATGCAGAATGGAGTTGACGGGTTCAGGAATCGCCTCCATCTCAACCTGATAGTCCTCCCCCTCGCCTTCGAGGTGCGGACTCTTCAGACCGGGGTTATAGGGGCGCAACACACGGACGCCGGCCACGGCCGGGAAGAGGAAGAAGTTGTTGTAACTGATGCGCCGCACCCGAAAACCGGACAATGCCAACTTCTGATCCAGTTCACTTGCGGTGTAACGCCGCTGATGGGCGTTGATCTCGTCGTTATAGCTCCACAGCCACATGAAGGCCGGGACTGTCACAATGACTTTGCCACCCGGTTTCAGCACACGCACGATCTCATCAAAGACGCCCAGTTCATCCGGGATGTGCTCCACCGTGTCAAGCAACGCCACCAGATCAAAGTGTGCGTCTGGAAACGGCAAACAATCGCCACTGCCTTGCAGCACGGTGAGACCACGCGCCTGCGCCACGGGCAGCGGCATCGGGTTGAAATCGACGCCAATGACCTCGCCATAGTGCGCCAGGTGGTGGGCCATATTGCCGGCGCCGCCCCCGATATCCAGAATGCGCCGGCGCCCCCCGGGCGGAATCGGCCCTAACTCGGCATCAAGATACTTCAAGATGGCGCGCGTGCGCCCGGCGAACCAGGCGTGGCGATCTTCGTCAAGAATGGTTAAGTGAGGTGTGGCCACAATCAAATCTTTCCCAGGAGCAACTGCTCGCCGCCCCCAATCTCCAGGATCCGCACCGCCAGCGTTGCCGGCGAACGGGCTTCGAATTCGTACACTCCGGCTATCAATTGCGCACGCTTTGGCGGAGCATCTGCCAGCGCAACGCGCAACACCTGACCATCATAGTCCGGATCGATCACAACGCTGTCTACTGAGCTCCGCCAATCCACGCCTACAGGCAAGGCTTCGGCTGGCGCCAACGCAACCCGTATTCTAGTCGCTGACCCGTCAATCCGGGTAATTGAAAGGGTCATTTTTGGCAGGCAGACCGCTTCCGGCGGTCTTGCCGGCGGCGGATCCGTTGTAAATACTGCAAAGCCGGTCCAGGTAGGTTCATCAGTGCAGACGCCCTGTAGCCGGCGCGTGACGGTCTGGATTGCGCCCAGATTGCGATCACAGCCCACCCAGCGCCGCCCCAACTTCTGCGCCACGGCCAACGTGGTGCCAGAACCACAGAAGGGGTCCAGCACCCAATCGCCCGACCGCGTGGCGGTCTCGATGATTCGTTCCAGCAGCGCCTCGGTCTTCTGTGTGGGATACCCCAGATCCTCGCCCGGCGCCGTGCCCAGACCGGGAATATCCTCCCATACATTGTCGACGGCCCGTTCCAGCAGATGGCGCCCATCACCCAGCGCCGTCAGATAGTATTTGACCCCGAGATTTCCCCCGTTGGAACAAGACACCCGTTGGCCAGCCGGGTCGACCACCACTTCACCACCATAGGGTGCATAGAGCCTGCCCTCGGCGTGGAGTGCACACAGGCTGGCGAAGGTGTAGTCGCCGGGATCAGAGGTCCGGAAGAAACCGCGCTCATCGCGCATGAAGGTCCTGGCCGCCTCCGTCTCGGTGAGCACGGTGCGCTTCTTCGGCGGCTGCCAAAGCGGGGGCGTTTTGCGACTGCGCGCCACCACATGGATCGAGTGCGCACTGTTGGGGAAGTAGAAGGCGTTCACCTTGGCCCCGCGCGCGGTCTGGCTGCGCCACGTGATGGTGTTGAGGAAGTTCTCCGGTCCAAAGACCTCTTCTAGTAGACAACGGATGTGGTGCGCGTGCCGATGATCGCAGTGCAACCACAGCGTGCCATCGTCCGTGAGCAGTTCGCGCAGGAGATAGAGGCGCTCATACAGAAACTGCAGGTACGCGCCGCCCTCCCAAACATCGCCGTACTGCACCTGCCGCGCCACCACCGCCGCCGCGGTGTTCGACTTCGGCCCGCGCCGGCGCAACTTGCGCGCCCAATCGACGCCGCTGTTGTAGGGTGGATCCGCGTAGATCAGGCGAAAGCGCTGCCCTGCGCTGTGCAACATCGCAAGCAGCGGCAAATTGTCGCCGAAGAAAAGCGAATTATCCGGTGCCTTTTCCCTTGCAGGCAGGAGCGGCGCAAAGGTCTCAACCAGACGCACACGTGCCGGGTCAATCGCCCCCGGCAACCGCTTACCCGGCCACGAAAACGTGATCCCGGAGACAGATTGTGGTTCCGCTTCATTCACCTTGACACCTTACACAAGCACTTGTACAGTCAGCCTCAAGCGTCGGAGCCGATAGCGAAAGGCATGACCATGCTCACACCAGTCAATATTACCGAGTTGCGCCGAAATCTGTCTACCTACATGCACCGTGTTGACCACGGCGAGTCGTTCCTCGTAACGGCGCATGGCAAGGTTGTGGCGCGCTTGCTCCCGCAGGATGACCCTGCCGGCGCCGCATACCAACGCATCTTGGAGGTTCGCAGCCAGGCCTGGGTCGGTGACGTAGAGTCGCCACTTGACGAAGAGTGGCGTGCTGACAGTGAGCACCTGTGACACGCTTGGGCGACGGCGATACGATTATCGCCACGCAAAGACCGGCAATAGCAGCGTCCCGTTTGCGTCGCGCAACTCCGCATAGGTCGCCGCCGCATCAGCCGGCGAACACACCGATTCCACCAGATCGTCCAGCCGGAGCCGGCCGCGTTCCAACAGGCCAAACACGGCGCGCACGTCTTGATATTGCATATCGCGCGACAGCAGGAAGGTCAATTGCTTGCGGAACGCCGCCCGATAGGGCACGACAAAATCCGCCGGATAGCTGCCCTGCACGACATACCGTGACGCATGCTGCGGGCCATCCGCCCAGGGCAGCTCTCGCGCCAGTTCGATTGCCTGGGGCAGCACCCCGACCGCGCCGGTAGCATCCACGATGATATCGGCCCCTTCCGGAATCCGCTGCTTAAAGCCCTTGACAAGATCCCCCTCCACGCCAAATGCCTCGATGCCGCTGCGCTGCGCCACCGCGACGCGCGTGGGCGAGACATCACCCGCCACCACCCGCGCCCCAGTGGCCGCAAACAGACGCGCAGAGAGTTGCCCGATCGCCCCCAACCCGACGACGGCGACTACCTCATGTGGCATTGGCCGGGCAAGCCGCAACCCATGATACGCAATTCCGGCCATATGGGCGATCGCCCCAACCTCCAGGCCAACGCCCTTCGGTACGGGCAGCAGATCGCGACCATCACGCACCGCGTGGCCCACATGCCCACCCCACATGGCGGTTGGCGACGTGACCAGGCTCCCTGTGCAGAAGACCGGGTCGCCAATCTTGAGTTCCACGCCTGCGCCAATTGCCTGCACGCGGCCGGCAAGGGAGTAACCGGGGACAAATGGCCACGGCGCCGCATCGGGCTGCTTGCCCGCCAGGCAGCGCAGTTCAGTGCCGGGGCTGATGCCGGAATAGACCGTCTCCACCAATGCCTGTCCCGGCCCCACCGCCGGCAACTCGATGTCGCCTAACTCAACCTGGTTGATGCCTGTGAACAGGATGCCTTTTGTCTGCACGTGGACTCTCCCGGCGTTCAATGCCGTTGGTCAGCGTCGCTGGAAATAGTAGCTAAAGACGGGCTTCTGATGGCGCTGGCACCATTGCTCACGATGGGTCGGCGCAGTTGCACCGACCTCGGCGGCGAGGGACGGGTCATGGGCAGCAAACGCGCCGTGCTGTTCCACCAAATCGCGGACCAGTTCGCCATATTCCTGCACATCGCTCTTGAAATAGAGCAGCCCGCCCGGTTTCAACTGCGCCGCCAGCAGATCGACAAAAGGTGGGGAGAAGAGCCGCTTGACGCGGTGTTGTTCCTTCCACCACGGATCGGGGAAGAAGATGTGAAAGAGATCGACGCGGCCATCGGGGATCACCCGCGGCAGGTTGAACCGGGCGTCGTCGTCGCTCACCCACAGGTTGGTCAGATGCAGCCGCTCGATGCGCGCCAGAAACAGGCGCGTCGCCTTGGTCTTCGTTTCATAGCCAATCAGGAGACGTTCCGGGTGCTGTTGGGCGCGCCAACAGAAAATCGCCGCGCCCATAGCCGATCTCGACTTCGAGCGTGCGTTCGGACGCTAATTCACTGCGGAGGCGGGCGCCGTTATCACCCCGAGTGTCGTCCAGCGTATAGGTGCGAAAAAAAGGCTGATCCACTCCCCAGGGCGGAAGCAACTCAGATCCGGGACGCTGGCGTGGATCCCCGCCGATCAGCCCCTTGCCCGCAGCCCAATCCGCATAAGCCTCGGCGCGATCGGCTTCGCTCAATTCCTCCCAACTGAAGTCCATGCGACCCTGGGAGAACGACGCAGGCGTATACGTGAGCGCGGTGCTGCCTTCAACATGAGACTCTGACGTCATCTTAGAGCTGCAACTTCCGCGCGATGGTGTCTTTCACGACTTTTGCATCTGCCGGCAGGTAGACCGGTGGATTCGCCAGTTCGCTCTCCACCTCGTCGAGTTTGCCCTCATGGTAGCCCACCTTGAAACCGGTGAACTTGAGGCCGTGGGCGGTGCTAATCACCACCACGCGGTCCGAGGACTTAATCTCACCCCGTTCGGCCAGTTTGAAGAGCGCGCCAAGCGCAACGCCGGTGTGCGGGCACGTGTACATGCCGGTCAGATCCGCGCGCGCCGCAATGTTGGCCATCTCGTGTTCGCTGACCGATTCGACGATCCCATTTGTCTCGACCACAGCTTGCACGGCCTTCTCATAGCTGACCGGGTCGCCGATCTGGATGGCGGAGGCCAGAGTCTTCTGTGCGGGAATCGCCACCTTGTCACGGAAACCGTTCAGATAACTCTGATAGAACGGATTCGCCTTCCCGGCCTGCGCCGCCACCAGCCGCGGCATCTTGTCGATCAGTCCCAGATCGCGAATCAGCTTGAACCCTTTGTAGAGTGCGCTGATATTGCCCAGGTTGCCCACGGGGATGATGATCCAATCGGGCACTTCCCAATCAAACTGGCGCACAATTTCGATCCCGACCGTCTTCTGCCCTTCGATGCGGATGCTATTCATCGAGTTGGCGAGGTAGATGCTGTTGTCCTCGGTCACTTCCTTGACGATGCGCATGCAGCCGTCAAAGTCGGTGTCCAGCGCCAGCACAAAGGCGCCGTTGGCGACGGGCTGGATGAGTTGCGCCGTGCTCACCTTGCCGGAGGGCAGGAAGATCACCGCAGGGATGCCGGCATAGGCCGCATAGGCCGCAAGTGCGGCGGATGTGTCGCCGGTGCTGGCGGCGGCCACCGCGCGCACGGGCTGCCGTTGGCGATCATCTGCTTGACCACACTGACCAGCACCGTCATCCCCAGATCTTTAAAGCTGCCGGTGTGGCTGTTGCCGCAGAGTTTGATCCACAGGTCGGGCACCGATCTGTTTTCCCAGCCGTTCCGCCCAGAAGAGGTTGGTGTTGCCTTCATACATGCTGACGATATTCTCATCGCGCAGCGAGGGCATGACCCACTCGCGCATCCCCCACACGCCGCTGCCATAGGGCCATTTCGTCGTGCCGACGCGCTTTTCGATCACGCTTTTCCATTCGGCGGCGGTGCGATCACGCAGCGCGTCGATATCATGGTGCACCTCCAGCAGCCCGCCGCATTGGGGGCAGGTGTACATCACCTCGTAGACGGAGTACTCCCCTGGGCAGCCGCGGAAGCAACGAAAATGGGCGTTATAAGTCGTCTGGGCAGGCGCCATCACAGTAGATTGCATATCGATCACTCACTGGCAATTGTGCGCAAGGCAGCATGGCGAATGGAAGTAAAGCGAACCAACCTGGAGGACATTATACCCCACCCCCGCCAGATCTTTGTGTTGGGCCGAGCAAATTCAGCGCGTCGTCCCCGTCTCCGGCATGCGGGTGCGAAAGAAGCGATTGGTAAACACATAAATATGCCGGCGGGCCCGATTGGGCGTATTCGCGGCTGGCGCGTGGAGGGAAATGCGTTGGGTACACTATCCTGGGTGAAATGCGCGCTTGTGATGTTGCTACGTGCGGCGCTGGATGAACAGCGTTTACGGCGCATCGTACAGAGCCACGCATCAACACAGCGGGCCGCGCACGTCCGGGAAACAGAGCTACGCACGAGTAAGTGGCGCTAGCCTTTGCCAAAGCCAAATCTGCGGCTGTCTGAATCGATTCTTTGGTGATTAACGGATTGCCAGATGCCTTGGCTTACAAGTGAGCGCGCGCGCTGTACTGGCCCAGCACACGTCATCGAGCGCACATACACACGGTCAGTGTGTCGCACGCGACCAGTGATTTATTGATGTCTCCACTAAACCGAGGCTAAGGTGAATATTTTTTTTTTTTTTTTTTTTTTTTTTTTTTTTTTTTTTTTTTTCTACATGGTCCGCACTGCGCCGTCTGTGGGTTTCACATTTCTCCGAATTGGTTTAGGGGTGTGGTTCTGATTTTGTGATCCCTTATATGGCGTCGTCGGGCCAGACATGCGAATGCCGGGTGCGGCGCCTGTCAGCTAAATGCGTCTAGGATTCCTGTACTCGTACACCCGCCGATGACCACATCATGTCCGGGCCTCACCGACCTTCTCAATCTGCTGAGTTCATTCCTGACCAGCTTTACAGCCTGTGATCGCCTGGCGCTACCGACAGGCGCCAGCTGCAGCATTGATCGTTGGTTGCCGGACGTTAACTGGGAGGGCATGGCAACAGCCACGTTCATGCAACAGGTGCTCATTTTTTTTCAGCCTCCAAAGGCAAAGACGACTTCTTGTGCGTGCATAGCCGCAATAGGTCAGACCGACCATTTGAGCCCTGAGCAGAAGCACTGATTGCATATCATTTCGCGGGCAGTTTGAGGCGATGGACGAATTAACCTTTGCCGCCGAGTTCCCGGCATTAGCCACATCGGACGGACAGCAATCCAGTTCAACCATTCTACTTGCGCCGGCGTTTTGACTTATCGCCATATCGAACTTCCACCTAATCAGCACCCCGGCCTGAGTTACTCAAAGAAATCAAAGAAACTGTTCTGCGGAACGAAAATTCGAGTGTTACCCTGACTCCTGCAATCCAGACCCGGGCACTCCAAGGTACCCCAAGGTGTAGGAAGACCGTAGCTCGTCGCATGCCATGCGACGATCCCGAAATTCAGGCATCCTTTCCTGACGGCATCTTGTGGGCAAGAGTAGGCAAAACCCCTGATTTAATGGCTCAAATGCGAAAGTGGGCAAACACTCTTGGCGCTCCAATTTCCAGTAACAGTCCCAGTCTTGATGAGCTGAAGAATTGCGGTGTAGAAGCTACCCATGACCGTTCGCTTCCACTACACATTGTCGATGATGTCTGGACCATAGGAGCATGTGGCGGCATTTAACGTTGGAGGTCCTATGTGTCGCCTCGTGATCACGACGCGAAATGCGAATCTTGCAACTGCCATCGGTGCATCCATCTGCAAAGTGCCACTAATGACCACAGACGAATCGGTGGAACTGTTGACGAAATGGGGAGGAGAAAAATCCAGCTACGCTCCCCACGGCACCAAGATCGCAACAATTGATGAGCGCCTCGGTCAGCTTGCCATTCGCAATAAAGCTCACTGGCGTTCAACTACGGCATCACAACCTTGGCTACGGTTTCAGCAAAACGTACCAACTACTCTTGGAGCCCCTGAACTGACGACAACCTGGAGAGATATTCGACCTTTAGTTCCGGACAGATTCAGCTTCATCAGATCGTCAACTTTTTTCTTGCCTTTGCCATCTTTATAGAGGACGAGGCGGTCCCTGTATCCGCAATCCGTCACGTCTGGAGTGGGCTGATTGCGATAAGTTCGGGCAAGCCGACGAACTGATTTCGGATTTCTGGCAAACTGCCTTTGTCTGATCTATCTGAAGGAGAAAAATGGGTTCG
>JADJPH010000039.1 GCA_016713335.1 Candidatus Fredericiella danica
ACGCTGGTTTGGCGGCGGTCGGGGCCGGCGTTGAATTGAAGGAAGTCATCTGACCAATGGCGTTGCGTTGGGCAGGGAGGCCATCGCCGCTATCCGCGACGCTGGGATGGCGATCTGCATTTCGCTGGACGGTATTGGTGCAGTGCACGACGCGCAGCACCCGCTTGCCAGCGGGCGTGGAGAGTTTTTGCGGCGGTGGCAAAGGTCGATTGATCGCTGCCTGGCGCACGGGCTGCGTCAAGCCTCTCCATCACCGTTACCCAAGAAGTGTGGCGCACCTGGTTGATGTTGTCCGCTGCGCGCTATAACGATCTCTACTTCAACCTAAACCGCGTGAAGTGGGCTGCACCGCAGCGCCGAGGATACGGGTTCCGGATGCAGCCCTGATCGACGGGTGTACCGCACGGCTGCCATTGCCACCGAGCTTCCCCGTCACCGTCTGATTGACGGCCTGCTTGACCGCGTGGCGCTGAATCAGCCCCATGCAGGCGCATGGCAAGCGGGCGAGAGTTATCTGGTGATTGATCCGACCGGGCGCATTGCTGCCTGCCAGATGGAACTGGAGCAGCCGGTGACCGATCTCACCAGCGCTGACCCCGCTATCGGCGGTACCCGGACGATGCAGACACCTGGCGCGTGCAATCGGGTGCCGCGCAATGCGTGTTCCGGGCTGCGTCTGGCAACACTGGTGCGCTGGCGGCTGCCCGTTGCTCGCACAGCATTCACCAGATGGGCGCAGCCCCTATTGTGTCGTCTACAAAGCGTTACTCCCGGACCTCATTCGGCGAAGCGCTCCGGCTGTTACGGTGGGAGAGTTTCCGCGGCCTGAGTTGCCCGCTCAAAATAAGACGTGTTGACCGGACGGTGGTCCACCACCGTCGGTTTCTTTCAGTGAGCGAGCGGTGAGATTGCGTTGAGCAGTGCACGATGTTGCATTAAGTTGGCGCACAGCCAGTCGTGGCGAATCAGTAGCAAACCCGCAATCGAGGTTGTCTGAGACTCGCAGGAGCACGCCGCTGACGCTCTGTTATGCTGCAGCCAAATGTAGAAATCCCAGATTGACCGACTCAATCCAACCAGACTCTTAACGAAAGGCCAGGTGAGACAATGAAACCATATTAATGTTGATGCTCCCCTTCTTGATGATCGTTGTGATGATCGGCGCCGCGACTGGCAACGAGCGACGGGGGCGATCCCCCACGACGACGGTCTTCATCGATCAACGCAAAGACACTTAGCACAGGATGATGAAGTGCTTGTGGCGCATAGAGCCAGCGCCAGCACCTTTGGAGTACATCCGTGAAGTTGATTGTTATCGGAAGGAGGTCCGATGTCCCGCTCGCATTGAAGCACCATGGACCAAATCGCTCACCGCCGCTGGTATAATCCGCGCCAACGCACTATGTGAGCCGGAATTATCGGAAAGGGGTCCTAGCTGGCTCCGGCACAACTGAATACTCAACAGCGAACCGGCTGTATGGCCGGTTCATGTTTCATGCGTCGCCGAATGTCGAGATGACGGATGTTCCTAAAGATTTCAGGCGGCGCTCGTCGTTGGCACGGCTGATGCAGTGGGTGGTTGGCGAAGGGCAGGTGTGTTTGGTGAGGATGCGGTGAGGAAGTGCTGAGCAACTGCTGGAGTGCAAGTAAAGTGATGGTGGTGCACCTGCGACCAAAGTGCGCCACACCAGCACGAAACCGTGCGCCGATGTCTGCTATCCTATAGACACAGGCAACAAAGTCAATCGATGAGAAAAGAACCAGAAAGGAGAACCGATGCCGCAGTCGCAAACCCCGCAAGATTCCCGAACACGGTCCCCGCCGGGGAGTTGACAGCAGAAGTGACGCACGACGGCGTATGCGAAATAAGGTAAGGTGTAGCGAAAAGGAGCAGTGTAGGATTGGCAAACCGAATAACAACAAACAAACCAGTCTGAACGGCTGGTTTGTTTGTGTTAACGCTAGTTTGATCCCCTCGATTCCTGCGGTAGATGTCCGCTGCTCGCTCTGTATACTCTGACGAACGCCGCCTATATTGTACCTTCGATCAGGCGCTTCTCCTGACCTCACTCGTTTCTTAACGGAATCCACGATGAAACACGCAGATGTCCGGCAGGAATTCCATGCTAGATCTCATGTTGGAGTTAGTTTAGGGGCTCCACTTACTTCGTTGGGGAAGTTCCCGCTGCTTGAATTGCCTGACCAGCAATTGCAGCAATGACCGGACTCCGGTGCACCGGAGCCCGGTCTCCGTTCTGGTGAGCCAACCGTGAGTTTGTACTGAGCCAGCTCCCATGCATCACTGACCCCACATCTAACCAACTGTGTCTTCCATGTCGGCTTTCTGCCAATAAAACGCCATCATATTGCGATGGCGCCGCTCCGCCGTTCTGCTATTCTTTTCTTAGCAGTAGAGAACGCAGTACGAGACCCAATCCAATCCCAACCGAAAGGCAAAGGTGTGACCATGGAAGCGCTACTATTGTTGTTCATCCTGATCGTGGTTCTTATCTCCTTGCTGAGCGGCCATTCCGGCAACAATCGCGACGTTGATCCTTCACCCACGATGATCATCATCGACCGTCGCAACAGTTCGTAGTTTCGCTTGAACCCGAATCGGTCAAAACGCCGGAACACGGCGTGTGGAGTCGCTACTCGAAACAACCCGTTGATTGAGACTGAAAGGAGGCCCGATGGTTCCCACGCAGCCCAAACGACACGCACCCAACCGTTCACCGCCGTTGTGAACGACGCCATCGCACGCCAGAAGCCAGTATGACCAGAAAGGAGAACTCAATCGCACCGGCAAATTGAATACGAAATCCACGAACCGGCCGCCAGGCCGGTTCGACGTTTCCTCCTCTTTATCGCCTTCTTCCTATCGCTGTGCCCAAACTCACCTGCCTTCACGCTCGCGGTTGGTCGCGGCGTCAGCAAAGGCGCAATTCCATCGATTCGAACAAATGTTCTGAATGTAGTTGACTTTAGAACAAATGTTCTGTACAATAATACCGATCCTACAATCTGGAGTCACCGACGATGGCCGTCACCCGCAATGACCTGGATCGCCAGGCGGATTCCATCGAGGCTGTGTTTCACCGGCATAAGTTGCCGGGACATGTCCTCGGCGGGGTAGTGACGCCGCGATTCATCCAATATAAAATACACGCCGATCCTGGCGCCAAGGTCAGTAAGTTCCTGGGCGTCAGTGAAGAACTCGCTCTTGCCCTGGGCAGTTCAAAGGTGCGGGTGGTGCGCGATGGCGCTTTTATCCATGTGGAGGTGCCGCGCACAACCTCGGACCCGGTGCGGCTGTGGCCACTCTCCGAGAGCCTGCCGGAGTTGCCTGCCTTCACGGCAATCCTGGGGATCGAGGAGTCGGGGAAACCGCTCCTGCTGCGGCTGCCGTCGCCCGATGTCGTGCATGTTATGGTGGCCGGCACCACCGGGAGCGGTAAAACCGCCCTGGCCCGGACCATCCTGGCGTCGCTGGCGATGCGCAATACGCCGGACGCCCTCAAGATCGTGCTGATCGACCCCAAGGGCCGCGGTTTCGCCGGGATCAGCCGCATGCCACATGTGAAGGCTGCGGTCCTGGGGGAAGCGGATGATACCATCGCCCTCCTCAAGAGCCTGGTGCGCGAGATGGAGCGCCGGGACCGGGCACGGGAGAGCCGTCCCCTTGTGGTCATCGCCATCGATGAATTGGCCGATCTGCTCCAAACTGGGGGCAAGGAAGCCGAGCAGGCCATCACCCGGCTCGCCCAGCGCGGCCGCGAGGCGGGTCTGCATTTGCTCGCCTGTACGCAAAAGCCCAGTGCGAGCTTGATCGGGACGGCAGTCAAAGCCAACTTCCCGGTCCGTTTGGTTGGGGCGGTCGCCTCCCGCGACGAGGCCCGCTATGCTGCCGGCATGGCAGACAGCGGCGCCGAGCAGTTGCAGGGCAAAGGCGACTTTCTATTGGTGGTGCGCGGCGAAGCCATCCGGTTTCAAGCCGCATGGTTGGACGAACAGGCCCAGGCGACCGCACTCGCCAGGCCTGATTCGGCCAAACTGGCGCTCGTTGGATCAAATCGAAAGGGTGTAGGGTGATGCGAGCATTGTTTGCAGGTGTGCTTTTGATGATCTGCGCCGTGGGAGCATGGCGTGTGGCGACGGTGATCAGCCCCGACGCGGTCAGTATGGCGGTCGGGATGCTCTTCGGCGTGCTCGCAGGCATTCCGACAGCGTTGTTGATGCTCGCCTCCGCAGGCGGCGCGACCGCGACGATGACGAGCGCGACGGTGAGGACGCCCGCTACCGCGGCGCACCGGCCTACCCCTTCCAGCCACCGGTCATCGTGGTTGCCGGCGGTCAGCCGCAGCAATTGCCGGCCGACCCGAATCTGGTCACGCCTGCGCCGATCTATCCGGCCGCCAATGCGCAGGCATGGAGCGGAGGACAGGGTGGGAATCGGGTGTATCGGCTGGTGGGAGAGCAGGAGGAGTGGCTTGAGCGGTAAATAGGGAGACGGGGGAAAAGATCAACGCGGAGGCGCGGAGTTTGCGCGGAGGACGCGGAGAGTGAAGGGGAGGGATTTCTGCGAAGGTGCAGGAACTGGTCGGAACAGAACATTGGTTGATAATCAACTGTCAATTCCCGAGGGGGGGGGGGGGGGGTGGTTCAGTGCCGATGCCGGTATGTGTGAATGGCCCCGCCAGGCGAGGTTGTGACCTAGGCCCCAAGGATAGTTCGGGATTGGCTGTTGGTTGTTTTTCTTTCTCTCTCTCCGCGTTTTCTCCGCAACTCCGCGCCTCCGCGTTGAAAGTCTTGTTGTCCCCGCGAGACTTCTCTCGCTGCGCGATAGGGTGTATGCTTCCCCTCATGCGACTCAATTTCCTCAGTAAGGAACATACTCTATGACGATCGATGAACGCCTGGCCGAGCTCGGGATCGAATTGCCGGAGGCGCCCAAAGCGGTGGGTAAGTATGTACTGTCCGTGCAGACGGGCAATCTGCTCTATACGTCGGGCATCGGCCCGCAGCGCGATGGGCAATTCCCGTATCAGGGACATCTCGGCTCGGAATTGACGATTGAAGAAGGGCAGGCGGCGGCACGGCTCTGCATGCTGAACCTGCTCAGTCTGATCCGTGATGCGGTGGGCAGCCTGGATCGGGTGGCACGCGTGGTGAAGGTGCTGGGTTTTGTGGCAAGCGCGCCCGGCTTCGGCCAGCAGCCCTCGGTGATGAACGGCGCCTCGCAGTTACTGATAGACGTATTCGGAGAACGCGGCCGCCATGCGCGTTCTGCGATTGGCGTGAATGAACTGCCGCTCAACATCGCGGTGGAAATTGAGATGATCGTGGAACTCCTGCCACCGGCGTGATCGTGTGGTCCATACGCAACAAGCAAAGGCGACACCCGCCAAGGGGAAGGCAGGGGGAAAATGATCAACGCGGAGACGCGGAGTTGGTGCGGAGAGCGCGGAGAGGGGGAGGACGAAGTCCTCCGCAGGGGTATCCACACCGCTCATCCCTTCATCTCTTCTTCCCTTCCTCCTCCGCGCTCTCCGCGCCCCTCCGCGTCTCCGCGTTGATCTTTTTTTCCCTCCGTCTTCCTCCCTGCGTCTCTGCGTCCCTGCGGGAGATTCTAGTTCTTGGCTTGATGCGTATTGGCGGCAAGCCTCACCTCGTGTTGGGCGGGTCACCGTGCTGCGCCTGCACCACCAAATCCGTTCCTTTGTGAATCGGCTGTAGTGCTTCGCATTATTGCGTCAACCGATACACCACCCCGCTCGAAAGATCGGTTGCGTAGATCTCCCCGGCTTCGTCTTCACCAAAGGACGAGATGGTGTATCCGGTGCGCGCGAGCTCCAGGTTGTTCCAGCCACCGGCCCCGTCTGGCGCCAGCGCCCAAATCGTGCCGCTGCAATAATCACCGTAAAGTAGACGCCGTCCCAGGCCGGCTCGCTCGGACCACGGTAGATGTAGCCGCCGGTGATAGAACAATGCCCTTCGTGCGTGTATTGCGTGACCGGCAACTGTAGCCCCTCCGGGCTGCAATCGACTGACTGAAAACAGTCGAGACCCTCCATGATCGGCCAGCCGAAGTTCAGCCCCCCCTGTGATCCTGGCGCAACATAGTTGACTTCTTCGATCCAGTTCTGCCCCACGTCGGCGATGGTCAGCGCACCGGTGGCACGGTCAAAGCTGAAGCGCCATGGATTGCGTAGCCCGACCGCCCAGACCTCATTTCCTACATCTTGACCGTTCCAATCGCTCGTAACCCATGGATTGTCGGCTGGGATGACATAGGTCTCATCCGGATCGCTGGTCACGTCGATCCGCAGCATCTTGCCCAGGAGGGTCCCCGGGTTCTGACCGTTGCCAAAGCGGTCATTGGCCCGCGCCACCGTCACCCATGCCAATGTACAACATCCCATCGGGGCCAAACGCCAGCATGCCGCCATTGTGATTGGGCGCAGGCTGGTCGATGGAGAGCATTGGCTGCGTGAGGCCGGATCGGCGCGATCTGGGTTGTCGGCGGAACGCTGATAACGGGCGATGATGGTGTCGCCAATATCATTCGTGTAGTTAATATAGAAGTACCCCGACTCCGCATAATCAGGCGCAAAGGCGAGACCCAGCAGCCCCTGTTCACTGGAACGGCTGACTGCGTCGCTGATGTCAAGGAATGGCGCCGGCAGGAGCTGGCCGTCCTTGAAGATGCGGATCTTGCCGGTCTTTTCCACGATGAACATCCGGCCGGAGCCATCCCCTGCATGGGTCACAAAGAGCGGTTGATCGAGCCCTTCCACGACCGGTGTGAGGGTTAGCCGGATGCCGCTTAGGTCCGGTGCACTGCCCGCAGTTGCCGGCGTCGGCGTGGGCAACTGGACGTCCGCCGGGGATGCCGGCTCTGTTGCCGGCTCGACGGTGGTAGGCGCTTCGACGACCGTTGGTGCCGGAGCGACTGCGTCGGTGGGTGCGCTAGCCTGCGGCGCTGTACCCGCGCACGCCGTTAGCAGAACCGCAGCGGGAGATTTTTCTTCTCCACGCCGAATCGTCACTACAGCCAAGCCAAACACCACTGCGTCTCTGCGTCCCTGCGCGAGTCTCTTCTGTATCCCTATGATAGCGGGACGCCGGGTTTGTGAAGGTGGCGCGGGTTCCAGAATTGGCGGGACGGCGGTCGTCTACCTTCTCTTAAGGCGGGATTGTTTGCCGCGTGCAATGGCCGCGGCTATAGTAGCAAACTATGGGAATCATGCGCAGCGGGTTGACCGACGAAGGCTACGACCGCACTTACACGAACCGGCAACTATTCACGCGGATCGCCGCCTATTTCCGGCCATCGAGTGCCCGCATGGCGCTTTTGATCGCCCTGGTGACAATCATGGCGTTGATCGGGGCACTCCAACCGGTCCTGGTTGCCTGGGGCGTGGGCGTCATCGACAGCAACGCAGCCAACCGTGACCAACTGGCGGCGCTGCTGGTCGCCGGCGTGTTCGTGAGCGGTATTTTCAACTGGATTCTGAACTGGGCGCGCCGGAATCTTACCGTACGGCTGTTTGCCGATGTGGTGCTGGCCATGCGCATCAACGCCTTTCGCGCCGTGGTGGGGCATGACCTCGGTTTTTTTGACCGGTTTCAGTCAGGCCGCATCGTCAGCCGGATCACTACCGACACAGACGAATTCAGTCGCGTCGCAGTGCTGTTGACCGATGTGTTTACGCAGTTGCTCTTGGTCGTTGTGCTGTTGATCTATCTCTTTACGATCAACTGGCAACTGACGTTGTTGCTCTTGTTGTTGGCGCCGGTCGTCTTCATTGTGGCCGGCAGTTTTCGCCACTGGGCGCGCGAAGTGACGCGGCGGAGCCAGAAAGCCGTCGCAGATGTGAACGCCAGCATCCAGGAGGCGGTCACCGGCATCACTGTTTCCAAAAACTTCCGCCGCGAACAGGGAATCTACGATGACTTTCTCATCGTCAATCAGCAAAGCTACGATATTCATGTTCACCGCGGCTTTGTATTGGCCCTGATCTTTCCGACCCTGCAGTTCTTTAGCGGCATTGGCACGGCCATCCTGCTCGCCGCCGGCGGCTACTTCACCTACCTCGGCGTGATCACGACCGGTGCATGGTTCCTGTTTATGAACAGTGTGGCCATCTTCTGGTTCCCAATGATCAACCTGTCCGCGTTCTGGAGCCAGTTTCAGGGCGGGTTGAGCGCATCCGAGCGGATTTTTGCCCTGATCGATGCCGAGCCAAACGTGATCCAGGTGGGCGCCGAGCCGGTGCCTGCGCTGCAGGGTGACATCCGCTTTGAACATGTGGACTTCCGTTATGGGGCGAAGGATCAGGTGGTGCAAGATTTCAGCCTCCATATCCGCCCCGGCGAGAGTGTCGCGCTGGTCGGCCATACAGGGGCCGGCAAGTCCAGCATCGCCAAGTTGGTGACGCGCTTCTATGAGTTTCAGGGCGGAAAGATCCTGATTGACGATCGTGATATTCGCACCTTTGACTTGCGCAGTTACCGCGCTCAGTTGGGGATCGTAAGCCAGGCGCCCTTCTTGTTTTCAGGCACCGTGGAGGAAAACATCCGGTACGCGGTGCCAAGCATGAGCGCCTCGGATGTGGAGCGGATCGCGCGCCAGATCGGGCATGGGGATTGGATTGAAACGCTGCCCGATGGGTTACAGACCGACGTGGGTGAGCGCGGCGCACGGCTGAGCATGGGCCAACGGCAACTCGTTGTGCTGGCGCGCATGCTTGCCCAGGATCCGGCGATCTTCATTTTGGACGAGGCGACCGCGTCCGTGGATCCCTTCACCGAGGCGCAGATTCAAGCCGCACTCGACTTGATTCTGGCCAATCGCACTTCCGTGGTAATCGCGCACCGGCTCTCGACCGTAAAAGCATGCGACCGGATCATTGTGCTTGATCACGGTCGCATCATCGAAGAAGGCAGCCACGAGGCATTACTTGCCCGTGGCGGTCATTATGCTGAACTGTACGAGACCTATTTCAGACACCAGTCACTGGAGTTTGTGAATACGCGCCGGTGAGCGCGTACAATGCCGTCCTCCCTGCCTTGTCTTTCCTTTGCGTCTTTGCGTCTTGGCGGGAGGGTTTCCGCTTTTCACCGAATTATTTTGCCTTGCCCTGCGCGGCAACTGCTGCCGCAGCCTTGGCAATCTCCTCGGCGTCGCCCAGGTAGTAGCTTTTGATCGGCGCGAGGTTCTCGTCCAGTTCGTAGACAAGCGGCACGCCGGTCGGGATATTGAGCTTTAGAATCTCGTCTTCGCTCATCCCATCCAGGTATTTGACGAGTGCGCGCAGGCTGTTGCCGTGGGCGGCGATGATGACGCGCTTGCCGCTCGTGATGGCCGGCACGATCTCCTGGTTCCAGTAAGGCACCACGCGGGCAACGGTCTCTTTTAGCGACTCGGTCAGCGGCAATTCCGCTTTGCTAAGCGCTGCGTAGCGTGGGTCATGGCCGGGGAAGCGCGGGTCGTCGGCCGTCAGTTCCGGCGGCGGGACATCGTAGCTCCGGCGCCAGATCAAGACCTGTTCGTCACCGAACTGGGCCGCAGTCTCGGCCTTGTTCAGCCCTTGCAGTGCACCGTAGTGGCGTTCGTTGAGTTGCCAGGCATTGGTCACCGGGATCCACATCAAGTCAAGTTCATCCAGGGTGAACCACAACGTGCGGATGGCGCGCTTCAGCACGGAGGTGAAGGCGACATCAAAGACAAAGCCTTCGGCGCGCAGCACTTCGCCCGCTTTTTTTGCTTCGCCCCGGCCCTTTTCTGACAAGTCCACGTCGGTCCAGCCGGTGAAACGGTTTTCCTTGTTCCACGTGCTTTCCCCGTGGCGCAATAGCACCAACTTATACATCGGGTGATCCTTTCGCTACGGTACCATTTACATTCGATGGATGAACCTGGACGCCGCCGGCCGGCAGTAAGCCGGATGGCGGCGCCCAAATGCTTTAGCTCTGAAGATGCGCTTCGAGGAACCACAGCGCCTTGTCGAGTCCGCGCGATACCCCCGTCAGCAGGTCGGCGGTGTCGGCGTCACCTGCTTCATCGGCACTATCGATTGCGGCGCGTGTGCTCGCTGCCAGCGCCGCATAGCGATCGGCCAGCGCGGCGACGATTTCCAGGTCGGCGCTGATATCCGGAAATTCCGGCAGGCGCGAGGCAGCGGCGGCCATCCGGGCGGTGCCGGTGGCCCGGCCGCCAAACATCACGGCTCGCTCTGCAATCTCATCGACATAACCCAGCAATTCCTCGGCAAAGTCGTCGAAGAGTTTGTGAAGGGCGATGAATTGGGGACCCTTGATGTTCCAATGCGCCTGCTTGACCTGGCTGAAGAGATCGCTTGTGTCGGCGAGTTGTTGGTTGAGCAGTGCGATCATGGCTTCGCGCGTCGCTTTGGGCAGATCATTGCGTGTCTCATGCACTACGAGCGCTTGTTTGGTGGATGCGGTTGATTTCGACATTAGATTTATCTCCAGGAGATGATAGTGTGGCGCCGTCCAATAGGCCCATGCCGGCCCGACGGCTCAAATTTCCGTTCCTGTTTGTGCATCGATGATGTTCGAATCCGATGGATGCCGGTGGCATCACAATCGAATTGTACTTGATTTGGGGCCGCATCCCCAAGCGCTTCGGGTTTGGCATTGACAATCCCGATCGCAACCTGCAAAATAAGGATAATGACATGCCTCGTCAGTTCGCGTGAATTCACATCCAATTCTCGCCAAAGGTCAACAAACCTTGAAGAAATTATCGGATAAGACCAATACGCCGCTAACCATCCGTCTGATTTCGAGTTCTCGATACATTGTCTGGCTTGCCGTCGTTTGCACCTTTGTCGGCGCTGCGGCGCTCATGCTGATTGGTACCTATGATGTGATTTGGGCGATTTGGCAGGCGGCAACTCATCTGTCCGCTGAACATAACGGTGAATTGAAACTTGTGTTGATTGAATCGGTCGACACCTTTCTGGTGGCTACCGTGCTGTTGATGATCGCACTGGGACTGTACCAGTTGTTCGTCAACAGTGAACTGGAATTGCCACGTTGGCTCAACACGCGCAACGTCGAAGACCTTGAGCGACGGCTGACAGGGATGATTGTCGTTGTCATGGCCGTCATCTTTTTGACTGCGGTGATCAAGTGGGACGGTACGATTACGCTCTTGTGGCTTGGACTAGCGATCGGCGTCGTCACTTTCGCTGTCAGTTTTTTCCTGTATCAGGAGACACATCACCCCGATCACGACTGACATACAGTTCGGTGTCATAGATCATTTCGACCTGTCCATGTACGGCGCAACGCTCGAACACTGCCCGTAGTTGGGCTGCCATCGCCGCAAAGCCTGGGGTGTCTGGGGACGGCATAAAGGAGGTCGATGCGATCCTGCCCAGCAGACCGTCCCAGTCCAGCACCTGCACGTTGACACAGGTGAATTCTCGAAAACCGCTCGCACCAAAGAACTGATCCAGCGCAGCGCCATCCACCACGAACTTGAAGTCCACGCCCGCCCGATCTGTGTTAAATGTGTCAATCACCTGCTGGTAGCCGTCGAGGAACGGCGTTCCGGACTCGCGCCGGCTGTTCCAGATGAGGGCAATTTTGCCGCCAGGTTTCAGGATCCGGTCGAATTCGCGGCGGGCGGATACAGGGTCAAACCAGTGGAATGCCTGTGCGGCAGTGATCCAATCGACCGCCTGATCCGGCAGGGTGGTTGCCTCCGCGGTCCCCGCAATGCTGTGAAAACCTGGAAAATCGCTGAGATTTCGCTCCGCCAGCGCGCGCATGGCCGGGTTCGGTTCGACGGCCAGCACTTCATTGCCGTTGCGTAGGAGGAGTTCGGTGAGGATGCCGGTGCCGGAGCCGATGTCGGCGATGCGGTCCGTGGTTTTCAAGCCGGCGCTGTGCACGAGCCAGGCGATGGCTTCGGGTGGATAGGTGGGGCGATAGCGAGCGTAGTTGTCGGCACGATTGGTGAAGCGGTCGATTGAGTTTGGCATGGTGTGCTCCGACAGACGTGCGTGGCGCGCTATTGCTCAAGCAACGGCATAATGTCGGCAAGTTTTTTGGCGTCGAAGGTTGCAGTGGTCAACGCCTCGAGTTGCTCGAGTTCCAGACTGTTGACTCGCGCCGCGAGGGTTGCGTCCAGCGGGCCAAAACGATGCTGGAGGAAATTCAGGGCAATCCGGCGCGCTTCCTCGGTTCTTCCTTTTTGCTCGCCGATTTCTTTGCCTGCTTCGTAACGTTCGTCCAGCCAGGTGGCCATAAGTTTCTCCCCTGCGTCAACCGACGCATCGCGTAATGCCTGCCGGATGGTCACGGCATCCACATCCTTATGCACGCTCGACACGTAGTGCAAGATCGTGATGGAATATTGTACGGCTCCGTAAATCAGTGTCAACTCGGCCAAGAGGCTGAGCAGTTCGGCCAGGTGGTCGACCACGTCCTCGCGATGGCTGTTGCGCAGCGCCCAGAGCGCGGCCTCCAAGTGCAACATGCCGGCGGCAGCCTTCTCCGGCACTTGACTCAGGTCGACCAGTTGATAGGTGAAGGTGGGCCAGTGGGGGCGCATGGCAGCCGGACCGGGGAAGAGGCCGCCCATGTTGAGCGGTTCGCGCCAGGGGGCAAGCCCATGGTAGACGACGATCGGCAGGATGGGCGCGAGCGGTGCGGGCGGTTTTTGTTTCTGCCCTGCCTCCCAGATGCGGACCATAAGCCCAGCGCCGCAACAACGCTGCCCGGTCCGCCAGGCCGTTCGGCGTACTGCAACTGGAGGTCGGCGCATGAAGGAATCCTTTCTGGTTGGAGCGTCGCCAGGTCGAACTGCGCCAGGGACTCGGCGGGCAGAGCTGGCGCAGCGCCGCCACGTTGGCCGGGAAGCTCGCCTCGGCAGAACGATCATGGGCTTGCGGTTCCATGGCTCGGCACGCATACATCGTTTCGGCTCGATGCTGTCTCCCGAAAACCCCATAGAGCAAATTGGCTCCTCCGCTTTCCGCCTCTGCGAACTCTGCGTTGGCAGTTGGGGCATGGAGGAAAAGATCAACGCGGAGCGGCGGAGGGGCGCGGAGTGCGCGGAGAGACCCATCAGAGCCACGCACGTGAGTAAGTGGTTCGCCTTGCTGAAGCCAAAGCCGTCCCCGGCATGCGCCAGATCCACTCCATCGGTCCCGAACGGTGTGGCGCATTCCGGACGGTCCTTTGCGCGGAAGGGCAATTGTCAAAATCGCCCCCTGCCGACCTCGGCGCCAGGTGCGACGCACCGCTTTGGCTTCTGACAGGCCGGGGACGGGGGGATCACCACCCTGACGGGATGGGCCGGGGGGGGGACCCGCTCCTGACGGGATGGCGCACGAGGGCGGGGGACGGGGGGATCACCACCCTCACGGGATGGTGCTCTGACAGAGGTGCGCTGACGGACGGCTTTCCACTTGTAATCCCCTGCACCACTCCAATTTCAGATGACCTCCTCCACCCGCTATAATGGCCATTCATTATGGAAATTCTCGGTGGACCACTCTTTGGGGTTGCGGGTGCGGGCGAGTCGCATGGACCTGCAATCGTCACCATTGTCTTCGGCTGCCCGCCTGGACTCTATTTGCGCGCCGCCGATATTCAAGGCTACTTGGACCGCCGCCGGCCAGGGAGCAACAAGCACGGGACGCCGCGACGCGAAGCCGAACCGTTCGTGCTCGGCGCTGGACTCTATCAGGACGATCATGACCTGCTGACGGGTGGCCCGGAAGTGTGCGTGACGGCCGGCGATGCCGTCTCGCAGACCAGCGGGTCGCGGAAGGCTACACTACCGGCGAACCGATTGCGGCCTTTGTGCTCTCGACCGCCAAGAAGTCGGCCGACTACGCCCAGTTTCTGGGTCTCACCGGCGCCGTACGGCCCGGACATACCGACCTCGTGAAACATTATAAATCGCAGGGGTATGTCGATCCACGCGGCGGCGGGCGCTCCTCCTATCGTTCCACGATCTCGGATGTGATCGGTGGGTCAATCGCCCGTCTGTTCCTGCAGGCCACCTTTGGCACGGTCATCCTTTCGTCGATCTCGCAAGTCGGTCCACTCAAGGCACAACGCTCGCTGGCCGCGCAGATTGAGGAACGTACGCGCCAGGAACCCGGACAACTGGTGCCTTCCCGTGAGATCGAGCAGATTGAAACTGCACTTGCCGGAAACGAGATTTGGTCGATCGATGGCGACTTTGCCAAAGAGGCCGGCCAACTGATCAAGCAGACGCGGATTGAGGGTGATTCACTTGGCGCAGCGGTCGAAGTTGTCGCCGTCAATGTGCCGAGCCTGGTGGGCGAACCGCTCTATCAGAGCCTCAAGGTGCGGCTGATGGGGACATTGGGGGGGCTGAACGCCGTGCAAGGGGTTGAGATCGGGGCGGGGTTTGCCGTTGTTGCGCGCAAAGGCAGTGAAAACAACGATCCGATCCGCCGCGATGGGTACCAGTCCAACAGCCATGGCGGGTTGCTCGGCGGGATCACGACCGGCATGCCGCTGGTTCTGAACGTCGGCTTCAAACCGACGTCAACCATCGTGAAGCCACAGCAGTCGGTGCGCAAAGATCTCAACGAGATCGACTTTGAGTTGGCCAAAGGCCGGCACGATCCTTGCGTCGGCGTGCGTGCGGGTGTGACGCTAGAGTCGCGTGTCGCCATCGAACTGATGAACGCGGTGCTGATGCACCAGGCTGCGCACGTGGACGTGGAGAACTATCGCCTCTTCGGCACTGCCGCCGGTCACCAACCCACTTTTTGACGACGCACCTTGGATGTCAACGAAAATGAGCCGCCGCCCAATACTGATCGCAACCAAAGGTCATCCTGCCACCGGCAAAAGCGTCATTGCCGAAGCACTGGCGACGACCATGCAATGGCCACTCATCGACAAGGATGACGTGAAAGACCATGTGTTGCATCATCCGGATGCGAATGACATCTCCTATGCGGTGATGTGGCAGATTGCCGGCACCCAACTTGCCCTTGGCCTGAATGTCATCGCAGTCTCGCCACTCTCCAGCGAAAAGGCCTACACTGCGGCGTACGCCGTGGCGGAAAAAAACCGCGCAGGTCTGCTGGTGCTAGAAACGGTGCTTGATGAAGCCGAATGGCGCCGGCGGTTGGAAGCACGGCCGGCGGATGGCTCCGCACACAAGGTGCGTGGGTGGGATTCCATGCAGGCCATGTTGCGCAGCTATGGCGGCAGCTATCAATATCCTATCGCCCCCGAGCATCTGTTCCAGGTGAATACTCAGCGCCCAGTCGACGAACTGGTGGCACAGGTATTGGAACGGCTTAAAATTGAAGTGTGAACTCAGCAGAAGCGCCGGGTGAAAAATGATCTTCAACCGCAACATCGTGCTCACAGGATTCATGGGCACGGGTAAAAGTACCGTGGGCAGATTGCTTGCCGCCGAACTGGGCAGGCGGTTCGTTGATATGGATGTCGTGCTTGAAGCACAGTATGGCAAGCCGATCTCCGCAGTGTTCGCCGAAGAGGGTGAAGAGCATTTCCGCGCGGCGGAGGCGCTCCTCTGTCGGACGTTGGCCGCGGACCCCGGATTAGTGATCAGCACCGGCGGCGGCGCGCTGCTCAATCCTGAAAGCCGCGCGGCATTTTCCGAAACCGGCGTCATTGTCTGCCTCATGGCCAGTGAAGATGAGATCCTGCGCCGCCTGGCGGCGGCGGACGACCGGCCACTATTAGCCGGCGAGGAGGGCAAGCGGCGCGAACGAATCCATGCCCTGTTGCGCCAACGCCGGGCTGTCTACGGCAGTTTCCCTGCCCAAATCGACACCGACGGCCTGAAGCCTGAGGAGGTGGTTGAACGCGTGCTGCTGGCGGTGGAGGCGGATGCAGAGGCGCCCGGTCTGATCCGGATTCCTGTGCAATCGCCTGCCGGGATGTATCACTTGTGGCTGGGGGACGGCGCCCTGGCGCATGCGGGGTCGTTGCTGGTGGCAAGGGGCATCCGCCAGGGGCGCGCGGCCATCGTGACCAATCACATGCTCAGCGATCATGTCGTGACACTCGAAGCAAGTCTGGAATCTGCGGGCTTTGAACCGGTGCGGTGTTTGGTGCCGGAAGGGGAGCAGTACAAGACGCTCGACACCGTGCGCGACCTCTATGACCAGTTCCTCGCTGCGGGTCTGGATCGGCACAGTCCGGTCATTGCGCTGGGAGGCGGTGTGGTCGGTGACATGGCCGGCTTTGCGGCGGCCACCTATTTGCGGGGTGTTCCCTTTGTCCAGGCGCCAACGTCGCTGCTGTCGATGGTTGACGCCTCGGTCGGTGGGAAGACCGGCGTCGACATGTCCCAAGGCAAGAACCTGGTGGGCGCTTTTAAACAGCCCGAATTGGTGTTGATGGACACGGCAACGTTTGCCACCCTGCCCTCTGATGAATTCCGCTCCGGGCTTGCTGAAGTCGTCAAACATGGCGTCATCGGTGCGCCCCGGCTTTTCACGCAACTCGAGGAGGAAGGCCCAGCCAGCCTTGTCCAACTGGTCGCTGAGGCGGTGCGCGTCAAAGTCAGGGTTGTGGAAGCGGACCCGTATGAACAAGGCATCCGTGCAGCGCTGAATCTTGGCCACACCTTTGGGCACGCGCTGGAATTGGTCAGCAACTTTTCCCTGCGGCATGGTGAAGCGGTTGCCATCGGTATGTCAGCCGCGGCGGCGATGGCGGCCGAACTTGGGATTTGCGATGCCCACCTCGCCGAACGGATCACCCACCTTCTACGAAGATTGGGACTGCCCGTGCAGGCGTCCGGGTATGCCGTTGACGACATTTATGCCGCCATGGGGCATGACAAGAAGCGCGCCGGCAAGAAATTGCGCTTTGTTGCGCCGCGTGCGTTGGGCGATGTGATCGTGATCGATGACCCTGGCGAGGATGTCGTGCGGAGAGCGATCCGCAGCGTTGTGCTATAATGCCGTTGCTGTGGCAGGGAGTCACGGCGGCCCAGTAGGAAGAGCGCCCAATGGCAAAATCGCATTGCTGCACGGCCCCAACCTGAATCTGTTGGGCACGCGTGAAACCACCATCTACGGTAGCAAGACGTTGGATCAGATCGACGCCGCGGTGATGGCGGCGGCGCTGCCAAAACACGAAGTGCGTCCGCATCAGAGCAACCACGAAGGATCCTTAATTGATTTCATCCACGCGGCGCGAGACTGGGCCGACGGGATCTTGATCAACCCCGGCGCATATACACACTACTCGTACGCATTGCGCGATGCCATTGCCGCGGTCAAGCTGCCGGCCGTCGAGGTGCATTTGAGCAATGTGCATACCCGCGAGGAGTTTCGGCACCGCTCCGTGATCGCACCCGTCTGTGTCGGCCAGATCACCGGATTTGGCTGGCGCAGCTATTTACTCGGTCTCCAGGCGTTGCTTGACCACATTCAAGAACGGGCGGAAGCATCCACATGAAGCGCTTTTCATCGATTGCACCCATCTTTCCCCGATCTGGCGCAGGGGTATGCCGATGCGGTGAACGGCGGCGGTGGCCCGGATCTGGTGCTTGCACCGACGTGGTGGTTGACGGATTTTGTCAGCGTCGGCGTGGTCCAGCCGTTGGATGAGTTGGTAACGCCCAATGAGATCGCCCAGTACTACCCTGCGACTGTAGACAATCTGCGCTGGCAAGGTACGTTGTACGGGTTGCCAACCAACTTTGAGTTGGTCAGCCTCTTCGTTAACCGGGCGCTTGCCGACCCTGCAAACGCACCTGCCACAATGGATGCCCTGTTGGCGCAGGCCCAAATCACCACGACGCAGGGCATTGGTCTTTATAACAGCCTCTATCATCTGTTTTGGGGCATTCCGGCCTATGGCGGGCAGCTTTTTGATGACCAGGGCGTCGCGATGTTGGATCAGACGGGCAACACAGCGGGCTACTTGCAGTGGCTTAAAGAGATCAGCAAGACCCCTGGAAGCTTTATTGACACGGACTACGGCATGCTACTGGACCGTTTCCAAGAAGGGGCGAATTTGCCTACTTTGTCGATGGGCCGTGGGCGATCGGAGAACTGCGGGCGGCGCTTGGCGATAATCTTGCGGTGGTGACACTGCCGGCAGGGGCCACAGGGCCGGCGCAGCCCTGGTTGAATGCAGACGGCGTCATGTTGAATCCACGCAGCAGCCCGGAACAACAGAAGCTGGCTATGGCCTTTGCCCGTTCCCTTACAAGCGCCGAAGGTGGCTCCCTACTGGCTGCGACCGCCAGCCGGCTGCCGGCCAATCAACTGGCGGCGCTGGGGACGGATCCTTTGCTGCAGGGCTTCATGGCGCAAGCGGCAAACGCCTTGCCGATGCCTGCGATTCCCGAGATGCAGCAGGTGTGGGGCTATGGCGGCGATCTGTTGATCAAGGTCGTCGATGGTGACGCCGATCCAACTGCGGCAGTCAAGGAAACGAACGCCTTGATCAATGAGGCAAACGGGAAGTGACTGGTTGAGCGAGCAGTACCAGCGATTCAACCTCGACACGATGTCGGGCATCTCGCCCGGCACGCGCACGAGGATTTTCCAGCGTGTGCGCTTGCGCACCGGCAAGGACCCACAGATCCCGCTCCGTTGGGCGCGTGTGTGGTGGTATGAAGACCCAGCCGAGTGTCTCGTTGTCTTGGAGGATGCCGGCGCACAGAGAAAAGACGAAGCAAGCGGAGACGGCGCTGGGGACGTTGTGCTCCGGCTGCAGGATCCGCTTGCAACGGACTTTGCGGTGAACTTTATCGAAGCTTTTGCCACCACCGGGTTTTCACCGGTCGCGTGTGCCACGTGCACCCATTGGGGCAGGCTACGAACCGCAACGGGTGACGGGATGGGCGTTGGCAGGTGTTTGTGGCAGCGGGATCGCGCCACGCATGACCTACAACCGGTTGATCCTGCGTTGGCGATGTTGACGACCCAGGGCGTGCTGGCGCTGGCATGCGATCACTGGGAAGAGGCGATCGGGGGCTTGACAGAGGTTAGCGACGCCACGGCGCCGCTTGCACCAATGCCCAAAGCGGCCGAACGCGACAGCAACGAACGCTGGACACTCTGGGGGCAGCTTCGTCGCTGGTTTGGAAGAACCGGCACGGCGCCGCCATCGGATAACACACTAACCTGGGAAGAGAAACTGGTCGAACGGAGTGGCGTTGGGGCCGGCACGGAATCCTGTTTTGTTTGCCAGGGCAGGATCGCCAATCTGGGCGCGCTGGCGGTGGCAACGCCTGAAGGTGACAAACAGACCTACAGTATTTGGCGCTGCCGAAGCTGCTATACATACTACTTGAACGATTGGATCGACCGGTGGGAACGCACCGATAGCCTGGAAACCGAAGAAAAATACTATCGCCTGGCGCCGGTTGACGCATTGGCAGTGCTTTCGGTCATCGACAACATTGTCCATGCGGAGCATCCGGCGCGCCGGTACGAAAGAGACGCACAGCGTGCCTGGATGTTGAATTTTCTTGGTGGGCGGGATGCGCTTAGCCATCAGATAAGACAGGGCAGATGATTCTCGAAAGCCGGCCCGCGACCATCATCGCGGCAAAGTATGCGGAATTGCCATTTCCTGCATTGGCGCCAATGCAGGAGTTTGCCTTTGATTTAGGGATCACGGCGACGGACACGCCACTGCTCCTCGAAGGTGTCGTCTTTCAAGCGTTTCATGACCACCAACTGGTTTTTGAGGAACGCTGGCCCGGTACGGTGCTCCAACAAAAGCTTGGTGACCTTGATTTATCGGTTGCGCCGGGTACGGGTGTCGCGCTGCGTGCTATCCACTTCTTGGTGCATGGCTATCAGGATCTGACTGAAGTGCATGTCACGGTGTTGGTCACCCCGAAGGGGGCCGCGGGTGTCACGCAGGGGGAACTGACAATCCCCGTGCATTACCATGAGAACCTCACCGATCTTCATTTCCCTGGCGCCGGCGCCTGGTGGGCCATTCAGGGCAATGACTGGACCGACCGGCATAAACAAGAAGTGTTTAGCCAGACGTACGCAATGGATTTCGTCAAACTGGGTGAAGAGAGCGCCTTCTTCCGTGGGCGCGGCGCCGAGGTTGAGGATCACTACAGTTGGAATCAGCCTGTCCACGCTGCGGCCGGGGGCAAAGTCGCTTTTGTGATCTACGATATGCCCGATCTTGCGCCGGGCGCCATGCCAGATCCGCGCATGTTTCGTGACGATCCACGGCGCATGTTAGGCAATGCGGTGGCAATCAGCCATGGCAACGGTGAATTCAGTTACTATGCATGCTTGCAGCAGGCGAGTCTTGCGGTGCGCGAGGGGCAGGTCATCCGTCGCGGCGCATTGATTGGCGCGGTCGGCAACAGTGGCTTGACGCCGGGGCCGCACTTGCACTTTCATCTGATGAACGGGCCCAATCCCTTTATCGACCAGGGATTGCCTGCAAAGTTTTCGCACTTCTCTGCGGGTGGTCAATACTTTGACCGTCCAATCACGATTCCATCGCGCATGATTGTCATTGGAGCGGGGCAGGCTCAGGCACTTGCGTCCGCACCAGGGGAGGAATGATTTCGATGAACCAGAATGGTGAATTACCACTTCAAACGACCGTAGACGATGAACTCTACGATGAGTTGAATGAGTTGGTAGGCCAGCAGATTGTCTATGTCGAAGTGTGGGAGGATTCGCTTGGCGGCGCCATTGAGGAGGATGAGGTGACGCTGACGAAACCGACCGGTGAATCGGCCTTCGACATAGATCTCTATCTTGCGGATGGCGTCTATTTTGAATTGTATAGCGTTTCGTGCTTTGATGACCCAGATGCGGACCCCTGGCGCGGACTGGAAGTGACCACCAAACGCCTGCAGAGCGTGGCGCGGCGTGGCGTATTGGAGGAAGTGGCCGTCGATGAAGACGATGGGCTCGTCCTGGTGTTGCGCGATGCGCGCCGGCAGTTGATCTATCTGAGCGTTGGCGCCTGGCTGCTGGAAGAATGGGATGAGTTGCCCATCCCGTTTTTTTCGTCTATGATTAGTTCAAATTTTGCGCAGTACCTCACCGCATTTGCACAGAAATAAAATCGGGAGAGTCTTGCTATGATTCCATTGACTGCCATGGCTGCAGCCAAGCCGCAGACGAATCCGTGGATGGCCTCGCTTTGGGGCGGCGGCATCTCAGCGCTGATTGCAGCGGCGTTCGGATGGCTTTTGGGCACCAACATGCCGATTCTTTGGGGGTTGGCGCTCATTTTGATCGGTGTGGGACCGGTGCTGGGGTATCAGCTCGCAGCCGGCAAATTGGGCCGCGATTGGAAGTCCATCATTGGTGGCTTCTTGGGTGGCATCATCCCGTTGCTCGGTTGGCTGATTTTGTGGCCGCTCTTTGTTTGGTTGTTGAACCGGAAGTTCCCACTTGGGCGCCTTTACCTCGGTAGCCTTGTCGGCATTGTCCTTGGCTTCGTCGTCTGGTGGGCGATTGCAATGATGATGGGGCAGAACCCTGAGACATGGTTTGGTCTGGCCTGGGCACTGGCAGTGAGCGCCTGGGGCGGCTCCACTGCTGCGTTCATGCAGGAGAAAGACGCATAAGTTTGTCCATGGCGTAATCGAATATCGAGTGATGATGAGCGGCGGCTTCGCAAGGAAGTCGCCGCTTTCCATTGGGTGGTGGGTGCAATCACGGCTTTCTTCGTGCAAGTTGCCTAATATAGCATTGTGCACTTTTGCGCTGGCTTCTGAGTCGCCGCTATAATGACGGATTGACGAGCAGGAATCTGCTTGCATGAGAGCAATATGTACAAGAGCACAACCACGCTCGACGATGTATTTCGTCTGGCCTTGCCGGCCCATACACAGTTGTTGGCGGGTACGGCCTTTTTGAATCGACCAGTCAGTTGGGCATGCAGCTTGCGCCCCAGCCCACCGGCATTCCCAAAGCTGGATGGCAATGAACTCGCGCTCATCGATATGGATGATCTCCGCAGACTGGATCCGAAGCTGCGGCTGGACCGCGTCTTGCGGAGCCTGCAATCGGCCCATGTCTCGGCGGTCGCAGTCTTGGGCGACCTGATCGACAGCGGCGCCGTTGCGGTGGCCGATGACAGCCATCTGGCCCTCTTTCAACTGCCCGCGATGCATCGCTCACCCAGGTCGAGCGATCGGTGATCCGGTTGATCGTCGACCGGGCGGGCTACATTGCCCAGCGTTCGACTGATTTGCAGCGGGAACTGAGCCAGGCTGCGCTCAATGGTGGCGGGCTTGGCAAGATTGCCGCGCGCTTGCATGGCTTCGCACAACAACCCGTTGTGCTCCTGGGCGAGAGTGGTCAGGTCAATGCGCTGGCCGGTCTCGACTTTCTCACGACTGAGCAGCAGCAGACGTTGTTGGACAATCTGCCGAACTTGACGCTGCTGCGGGCCTGGACTGCCACCCAGCCTGCGTCATCGGTGAGCTCTGCGGTCGGCGTATTGCCGCTTGGTCACACTTCGGCTTCGGCCCCCTATCGTAGCACGGTGGTTGCACCGATTTACGCCAGTGATGGCGTGCATGGCTATTGCCTGCTGTTGCGGCCTGCGGCCTTGAGCGAACAGGAAGTCAGTGCGGTTGAGGAAGTGGCGGTGGTGCAGGGTGCGTCGGCCGCGGCGCTCGAATGGGCGAAGCAAAATGCAATCGGCATCGCCGAAGAGCGGATGCGCGCCGCCTTTTTGGATGAGTTGTTGGCGGCGGAGATCGCCGATGAGCAGGCGTGGATTCAGCGTGGGGCGTCGCTCCACTACGACTTGACACAGCCGTATGTTGCGCTGTTGATCGAGGCCACCAACGTGCCGAATTGGCCGAACTCGCTGTTGCGCTTCATGCAGCAGCAGCAAGTTGTTGCCCTGCACACCCGCCGCGACGAAGGGCTGCTGGTCTTTTGGCCCGTCACCAACCCCAAGAGCGGCCGCGAGCTCAAAGTGATCATGAATGGCTTCGTAGAGCAGATTCAGAAGGCCCATCCCCGGGCCAAGGTCGTGATTGGCATCGGCCGGCCCGGCGTTGGTCCAGGCAACTGGCGCGGCAGCCAACAGCAGGCGCGGGAGAGCTGGCGGCTGGGGAAAGAGTGGGAGACTGCGCCGGTCACCTATTTTGGGGACCTTGGCTTGTATCAGTTGTTGACCGGTCTGGGCACGAACCCGGAGGCAGCGCGCTTCTTCCGCAAGACGTTGGCAAAGCTGATCAATCACGACGACAACAAGAATTCGGAATTGGTGCAGACGCTTGAAGCGTTCTTTGCCAGTCACGGCAACCTGAGCCAGACGGCAGTCAGGTTGCACATTCATCGAAACACGCTCACCTATCGCCTCGAACAGATCGCGAACATCACGCAGTTGGATCTGGATGACCCGGATGCGAGGTTCTCGTTGCAGTTGGCGCTGAAGTTGCGACCCGTGCTGAAGTGAGGCGCAAGCGACATCATTTCCGCTGCAGATAGAAGATATACAGTCCACTTGCGAGGGTCAAGAGTGCACCCGCCAGGGTCAACCAGGTGGGCACTTCCTGCCAGATCAGAAAACCCCACATGATGCTGATGGGCAGGGCAACATATTCAAATGGGGCAAGCACCGAGGCCGGCGCCAGACTATACGCGCGGGACAGGAAATAGATCCAAGCCGCCCAAATCAGCCCCAACCCAGCCATAATGGTCAGATCGAGCATGGTCGGCATACTCCAGGTGCGGATCAGAAAGGCAATACTCGGATGGGCATCGGGCTGCGCTCCAACAATGGCAGGCAGTGGCGCCAGGACCAGCGCAGCCACCAGGTAAACCAGCGAACTGTAGTAGGCCATCGTCGCACTACTGTCGTAGGTGTGCAGTTTGCGGGTGGAGATCACCATCAGCGCGTAGAAAAGCACCGAAATCAGGATGAACACCGATCCCAGATTGAAGGTGGTGGTGCCGGGCCGGACGATCAGTAGAACGCCGGCAAAACCAACCATCAGCGCCACCCAATGGCGCAGCCCCACCTCTTCACCCAGCATCAAAACCGACAGAAGCGTGATCATCAGTGGACCAGAGAAGCGAATCGCTTCGATATCCGCCAGCGGCAGCGCTGCTAATCCCATCATCGCGGTCGTGTAGGAGAGAAAAAGGAAAAGCCCGCGGGTGTATTCGAGCTTGTGCTGCTTCGTTTTGGGCAACCCGCGATGGCCTTCATTGTAATAGAACAGCAGGGTGAAGGGCAGGGCAACCAGGCTGCGGAAGATGACGAGGGGGGGCCCGCGGATGGGGCTGATTTCAACGGAATAAGAACCGCCAATCAATTTGAGCACGCACTGAGAAGGGGCGACAAATCTGGAGGGAGATGGTCAGAGCCGCCAAGTGGTCCAAGCCCAAAGCCGACGCGCTGTGGTAGACTGGTATCGGCTACGGTTCAGGGGGGGGGGCACCACCTGACGGGATGGTGCCCGGGCGCCGCCCCGGGCGGGGGCGGCTCTTTCCCTAACGCAGCGACAGCAGAGATTCCATCAGGCGATCCCGCGGCTTTTACTAACGCGGAGCCGACGATCACCCCATCGGCAATCTGGGCGACAGCCCTCGCCTGCGCCCCAGTGCCGATGCCGAAGCCCACGGCCAACGGCAGGTTGGTGGCTTTGCGGACGCGGCCAACGAATGCTGCCAGATCCGGCGGCAAATCGGTGCGCGCACCGGTGATGCCGGTGACGCTCACGAGATAGATAAAGCCGGTGGCGTGGCTCGCCACAAAGCGGATGCGTTCGTCGGTGCTCGTTGGCGCCAGGAGGTAGATGGTGGCAAGCCCGGCTTTGCGACAGGCGCTCTCCAGTTGTTCGGCCTCTTCGGGCGGCAAATCCGGCACGATCAACCCGTCGATTCCCGCCGCCACTGCGTCGGCGACAAAGCGGTCGACGCCATAGGCAAACAACGGGTTGTAGTAGGTCATGGCGCAAAATGGCTGAGTCACGCCCGCTGCCCGCAGTTCACGCACCATGGCAAGGCAGTCCTTCACCGTCGTCCCCTGCGTCAGCGCCAGGTAGGTTGCGGTCTGGATCGTCGGCCCATCGGCGAGCGGATCGCTGTGCGGGATGCCAATTTCGAAAAGGTCGGCTCCATTTTCACTCAGAGTGCGGATGACCTCGATGGTTGCAGCTCGATTGGGATAGCCCATGGCATGGTAGGGCATGAAAGCAGCACGGTTCGCTGCGGCCGCCTGCCGGAATGTAGCCTCAATGCGTTCGACGCCGGTCATCCTACAGTTCTCCCAACTCTTTCATGATGGTCGCCAGGTCTTTGTCGCCGCGGCCACTGAGATTGACCAATAGAATCTGGTCGCGCCCCATTTGCGGCGCCAACTTGACAAGATGTGCCACGGCATGCGCACTTTCCAGGGCCGGGATGATGCCTTCATACTGGCTCAGTAGCCGCACGCCTTCGAGCGCTTCCTCATCCGTCGCATACGTGTATTCCGTGCGTCCCTGATCGCGCAGCCAGGCATGTTCCGGGCCAATGCTGGCGTAGTCCAAACCCGCACTGATGCTGTGCGTAAGCGCGATCTGGCCGTCATCGTCCTGCAATACATAACTCTTGGTGCCTTGCAACACGCCCAAACGTCCCATTTTGGGGTCTGCAAAGCGCGCCGCGTGTTCGCCGCCGGTGATGCCGCGGCCCCCTGCTTCGACGCCGATCAGCCGCACCGTTTCATATTCGAGGAAGGGATGGAACATCCCGATGGCGTTGCTGCCGCCGCCGACGCAGGCGACGACCGCGTCGGGCAGCCGGCCAGGTCCAATGCTGGGGTCAAGCATCTGGCGCAGGCTCTCGCGGCCGATGACGCTCTGGAAGTCGCGCACCATGGCCGGATAGGGATGTGGTCCCAACGCACTGCCGAGCAGGTAGTGCGTGTTGCGAACGTTGGTCACCCAATCGCGAATGGCTTCGTTGATGGCATCTTTCAGCGTCTTGCTGCCGGATTCGACGCCGCGCATCTCCGTGCCCAGGAGTTTCATACGATAGACGTTTGGCTGCTGGCGCGCCATGTCGACCGTGCCCATATAGACGACGCACTCGATCCCGAGTTTGGCGGCAACGGTCGCGGTGGCGACGCCGTGCTGGCCCGCGCCCGTCTCGGCCACAATGCGCGTCTTCTTCATCTTGCGCTTCATCAGCAGCGCCTGGCCCAGGGCATTGTTGATCTTGTGCGCACCGGTGTGAGCCAGGTCCTCACGCTTGATGTAGATGCGCGGCCCGCCGAAATGCTCAGTCAGCCGTTCGGCATAGGTGATTGGCGTCGGACGTCCCACAAACGTGCGCAGCAGGTATTCCAGTTCGGCCTGGAATTCCTTGTCGAGCTTAGACTTGAGATAGACCTCTTCCAACTCTTCCAATGCCGGCATGAGCGTTTCCGGGACAAATTTTCCGCCATAGGGGCCGAAATGGCCCGCTTCATCGGGGTAGGCCGCATAGTTTACTTTTGCTGTGACCGCTTTTGACTGACCAGCCGTCATTTCTACACTCCTCATCCCTACTGTGTCCAGTGCGTTGCTGGATTAGAGGCGCGCGGTCGTCGCGCGCATGATTTCAACGGGCGCCGGCTGGCCCGTCCACCGTTCAAAGGCGATGGCGCCCTGCCAGACGAGCATGCCGATCCCGCCGATAGCACGGGCGCCGGCCACGGCAGCCTGCTGTAAGAGCCGGGTCTTGGTCGGGTTATAGACGAGATCATAGACCACGTGTTCCGGGCGAAATGTAAGATTGGCAGGCCATGGCGTGCCGTCGATCCCCGGCGTCATGCCCAAGGAAGTGCAGTTAACGATCAATTCGATGTGTGGAGCGATCGCTTCCAACGCATCCGGCAGCCGCGCGGCGACAATCGAACAGCGAGAAAAGCGGGGCTGCATGTCGTCGACAAGCGTCTGCGCCCGCGCTTCGGTGCGGTTCAGGATGACAATGCTCTGGGCGCCGGCCTCCGCCAAACCGTAGACGATGGCGCGCGCGGAGCCTCCGGCGCCAAGTACGGCACAGGCACGCCCCGCAACAGTGACGGCATGGTCCACCAGATCCGCCACGAAGCCCGGGGCATCGGTGTTGTCGCCAACGAGGGCGCCATCAGGTTGGATTAGGATCGTATTGACTGCGCCGATGGCAGCGGCAGCGGGCGTCAGGCGATCCAGGCTGGGCATCACGGCCTGCTTGTGCGGGACCGTTACGTTAGCCCCGCGGAAGCCCAGGCCGCGCAATCCTGCCACGGCTTCGGCGACGCGTCCGGGTGGCTCCGGCGCCACCGGCAACGGCACATACTGCCAGTCGAGACCGGCATGGGCGAATGCCGCGTTCTGCATGGCCGGACTGCGACTATGGCTGACGGGCCAACCGATGATGCCGACGAGTTGGGTTTTGCTAGTGATCGTCATGGACTACCGACTATATCCGTATTAGCGCGCAAACGCAAGATGCTGGCTCTTGATTCGATTTGACAGTGCCTGCGCTATCGACTAGAATCCTGCGCCACAACTGAATAGCATAACTCTTATCCAGAGAGGCGGAGGGACCGGCCCTTTGAAGCCTCGGCAACCCGGCGAACTGTTCAACAATGATGTGAGCAGTCGCACTCAGGGTGCCAAATCCGGCAGACGTGTTCTGGAAGATGAGAGGAAGCCAGCGACCGCTCTCCTGCTCATCCCCACCTCGATGGGGATTTTTGTTGCCCGACAACAGAGCAGACGGTGCAGTCGAGCCTCAGCCTCTCGCCTTCTTGATGAGAGGTTTTTTTGTTCATGTATGCCAGAGGAACATGATGGTCAGAAAAAACAGGGTGGCAAAGAGATTACAGCAGGACCAAGCGCAATCGCGGCGACCTGCTGTGATCTCTTTGTGCGCAGGCGGGTTTGATTGCGCACAATCGGTTCAGTGAATCTCTTTGCCCGTATCAAATCGACAATGAATTGAGGAACTACGAACTATGAGCAGCGAACGCCAATATGGCTTCAACACCCGCCAACTGCACGCCGGTCAGGCGCCGGATCCGACGACCGGCAGCCGGGCGGTGCCGATCTATCAGAGCACAAGCTATCAGTTCCGCAACACCGAACATGCCGCCAACCTGTTCGCCCTGCGTGAGTTGGGTAACATCTACACACGCATCATGAACCCGACGACGGACGTCCTCGAACAGCGTCTGGCGAGCCTTGAGGGCGGCGTGGCGGCACTGGCTGCTTCCTCCGGTCATGCCGCGCAGACCATGGCGATCTTCGCGCTGTGCGGCGCCGGTGACCATATCGTGTCGAGCAGCCGGCTGTATGGCGGCACCTACAATCAGTTCAACTATACGCTTCCCCGGCTTGGCATTGACGTGACCTTTGTCGACCCGCGGGACCCGAGCAACTTTGAGAAGGCGATTCGCCCGAACACAAAGATTATCTATGGCGAAACGCTCGGTAACCCGGATATCAAGGTCTTTCCGTTCGACGAGGTGGCTGCGATTGCCAAGGCATACAGCATCCCGCTGATGATCGACAGTACCTTTGCCACGCCCTACCTGTGCCGCCCCTTCGAATTCGGCGCCAACATCGTCACGCACAGTACGACGAAGTTCCTTGGTGGCCACGGTCAGGCGATCGGCGGCATCATCATCGATGGCGGCAACTTTGATTGGCGGAGCGGGCGTTTTGATAACTTCACAACGCCAGATCCAAGCTATCATGGCCTGGTCTATGCTGATCTCGTGGGGATCGGGTTGCCGCCCTTTGCGATCAAGGCCCGCGTGCAGGTGCTGCGCGATATCGGCGCAAGCCAGGCGCCCTTCAATAGCTGGAACACCCTGACCGGCATTGAGACGCTGAGCATCCGGATGGACCGCCACTGCAGCAACGCACAGCAAGTGGCAGAATTCCTGGAAGGGCACAAACTGGTCAATTGGGTCTCCTATCCGGGGCTCAAGAGCCACCCTGACCATGAACTGGCCAAGAAGTACCTGCCCAGGGGCGTTGGCGCCATCCTGGGCTTTGGCATCAAGGGGGGCGCGTCGGCCGGCCAGAAGTTCATCGACCATCTCAAGTTGTTCAGCCACCTGGCCAACGTGGGCGATGCGAAGAGCCTGGCCATTCACCCTGCCACCACGACGCACAGCCAGCTAACCACTGCGGAAATGGAAACCGCAGGCGTGACGCCGGACTTCATCCGCTTGAGCATTGGTCTCGAAGACATCGAAGATATTCTCTGGGACCTCGATCAGGCGCTTTCGTCGGCACAATAGTTGAACGGCCAATTCCCGATTATCAACGGCTTTTTCTCGATTTTGCGTGTTAATAACAATTGCATTATCACTAAAAATTGAGAATTCGCCGTTGATAATCGGGAATCGAATCTCTCAGCAGGGAGAGTGCCATGCATCACTACACCGTTGGCAATGTGACTACCGAGTACTTTACCTTCGCAGAAGACGAACCCTTTTGTCTTGAGAGCGGGGCATCCATTGGCCCGGTGACGCTTGCCTACGAAACCTATGGTCAACTGAATGCCGACCGCTCGAACACTATCCTCATCTCCCATGCTTTGAGCGGCAGTGCCCATGCCGCCGGGTTCCTCGACGGTGACGTCGAGAAAGTGGGTTGGTGGGACGATTGTATCGGCCCGGGCAAGGCCTTTGATACGAACCGCTTCTTTGTCATCTGCAGCAATGTGGTTGGTTCATGCTACGGCTCCACGGGACCTGCCAGCGTCGACGCCACGACCGGCAAGCCGTTTGGTCTCAGCTTTCCAGTCGTCACCGTCGGTGACATGGTGCGGGCGCAAGAAAAATTGCTAGACTATCTAGGGATCGACAGGATATTGTGCGTTGCGGGTGGTTCGATGGGGGGGATGCAGGTGTTGGAATGGGCTGCACACCACCCTGCACGCGTCCGCGCCGCCATTCCGATCGCCACCACGGCCGTGCATAGCCCGATGCTGATCGCCTTCAGTGAAGTAGGGCGCCAGGCGATTTATGCCGACCCCGCCTGGAATCATGGGGCGTACTACGATAAACCGAACAAGCCTGACGCCGGTTTAGCAGTGGCGCGTATGGTGGGCCACATCACCTATCTGAGCGAAGAGTCGATGCACCTCAAGTTCGGCCGGCGACTGCAGGGGATGGAGAAGTATGGTTACGAATTCGAGACGGAGTTCGAGATCGAAAGCTATCTGAAATACAATGGGCTCAAGTTCACGCGCCGCTTTGATGCCAACAGTTACCTCTACGTCACAAAGGCCATGGATTATTTTGACTTGACGCAACCGACCGGGTCGTTGGCCGCGACCTTCGCCGACGCCAGCCATGTCAAATTTCTTGTGGTCAGCTTTACCAGCGATTGGCTCTACCCAAGCTATCACAGCAAGCGTCTGGTCAGCGCGCTCACGGCGGCGGGCGCTGATGTCACCTATCTGGACGTCAAAAGTAGTTGGGGCATGATGCATTTCTGCTGGAGGTCGATACGATGACCAACCTCATTGGCAGCTTTCTGGAGCGGCTGGTGCGGGAAGAGGGCATCCGCATTCCACCGGCATCTACCACTCCGCCGCGGTACGGTGCGGAAGACGGCGGCAAACGCACCAAATTGGCGGAACTGCTCGCATGACAGTACAACTGCCGGCGCCTGTGGACGGCGCCACGTTACGCCCTGACCTGCTTGCCATTGCCGCCATCGTGCCCAATGGGGCGAAGGTGCTAGACCTTGGGTGTGGTGATGGTGCGCTTTTGGAATATCTGGTGCGCAATAAGCAGGTGAAAGGGCGCGGCATTGAAATCTCTGAACTCGGCGTGCTGGCCTGCGTCCGCCGGGGGCTCAGTGTCCGGCAGGGAAATCTGCAGGAAGGTCTTGCCGACTATCCCGATGCGTCATTCGATTTCGTAATCCTCAGCCAGACACTACCATTCCTCAACGATCCGGCGATGATCTTGCAGGAAATGCTGCGGGTCGGTGTGCGCGCCATTGTAAGCTTTTCGAACTGGGGGCATTGGCGCTGCAGGCTGCAATTCCTCTTCTCCGGCCGGTCGCCTGTCGCCGCTGATCTGCCGCAACAATGGTACGAGTCGCCCCGGCGGCAATTGCTCACGGTGACCGACTTTGCCCTGTTCTGCGATCAGATCGGGATTCACATCGAACAGCAGACTTACCTGGTCCATGGCCGGCGCGTGCATACCGGGCGTTTCCGGAACTTGCTCTCGACCTCGGCCGTCTTTGAATTGGCTAAAGGATGAGGTATAGTATGGCGTAGCTTGGGCGAATAGCTCAGTTGGTCAGAGCGCCTCGCTTACACCGAGGAAGTCAGGGGTTCAAGTCCCTTTTCGCCCACCTTTCCTCTTTTACATGAACACTCAGTCCGAATACCGTAAGCTACCCGCCATCGACCAGTTGCTGCAAGCAACCGGCGTTGTTGCGTTGGGACGCTTGTATGGCCGGAGCCAACTGACGGACGCGGCGCGTGCGGTCCTCGCAGAGGCGCGCGCCGTGATCGCCGATGGCGGGGCGGCGCCGGACCACGAAGCGTGGCCTGCCCGCATGGATGCCTGGCTTGCCGGGGCGAGCGCCATTTCCCTGCGTCCCGTCATCAACGCCACCGGCGTCATCATCCATACGAACCTGGGGCGTGCTCCGCTCAGCGAGGGTGCGTTGGCCGCGTTACAGCGGGTGGACGCCGGGTACAGCAATCTTGAGTATGATCTGGCAGCGGGGGGGCGCGGGAGTAGACACGATCATGCCCGGCGTGCCTTGATTGCCCTGACCGGCGCCGAAGATGCCATGGTCGTAAACAATTGTGCGGCTGCGGTCTATCTCGTGCTGGCCGCGTTGGCAATAGCGCGGGATGTCCTAATCAGTCGAGGCCAACTCGTGGAGATCGGTGGCGGTTTTCGGATTCCGGACGTACTCAGGGCGAGTGGTGCGCGTCTGGTCGAGGTGGGCACGACCAATCGGACCCATCTAAAGGATTATCAGGCGGCGTTGACCGCTGAAACGACCGCGATCATGCGGGTGCATAGCAGCAACTTTTATCAAGTGGGCTTTGTGACCACCCCTACGCTCGAAGACCTGGTGAAAGTTGCACACTCCTATGGCGTCATTCTTATTGACGATCTTGGCAGCGGGGCGTTGCTCGACACGACGCAGTATGGTCTTGCCGGTGAGCCGGTGGTGCAGCAGAGCATCAAAGACGGTGCGGATCTGGTCACGTTTAGCGGTGATAAACTCGTTGGTGGCCCGCAGGCAGGGTTGATTGTAGGCAAGCAGAGCTTGGTGACAAAGCTGCGCAATCATCCAATGGCGCGTGCTTTGCGGGTTGATAAGTTGACTTTGGCCGCGCTTGAAGCCACCTTGAGCAGTTATGTGCGGGGGCGTGCGGAGGAGGAGATTCCGGTCTGGCAGATGATTGCCGCTAGCCCGGCCACCGTGCAGGCACGCGCCGTGCATTGGCAGACTCAATTGGCGCGTGCCGGCATTCAGGCCACGGTCATAGCAGGTGAAAGCACGGTGGGTGGTGGCAGTCTGCCGGGCGAGGTGTTGCCCACGATGCTCTTGGCGGCGCCTGCGCGAAATCCGGATGCCGTGGCAAAAGCCCTGCGTCAACTTGATCCTCCGGTGATCTGTCGCATTCAACACGACCACCTCCTCTTTGATCCCCGCACCGTACTTCCCGCCCAGGAAGAGCCGCTACTGACTGCAATCGCGGGATCCCTGACAATTGATCGATAATTTAAGAGGTTGTAACAGCATTTGGCGGTCGTTGTACCGAGAAAAGTGCGATAAACTGGGTGATTGGGCAAAGGTGTATGCCTGTGTCCGGCGCCGGGAAGGAAGTTATACATGCGCGTCGTCCTGCTCAAATTAGGTGGTTCGCTGATCACAGATAAGCGACTCCCGGAGACCCCGCGACTTGAGGTGATTCAGCAGGCTGCAGCAGCGATCGCCGCAGCGTTGCAGGCTGATTCCACACTCGCCGTTGTGCTAGGACACGGTTCCGGTAGTTTTGGGCATGTGTACGGTCGCCGCTACGGCACACGAAATGGCGTCACGACGCCGGAGCAGTGGTACGGTTTTGCCGCAGTGGCAGACGCCGCGGCGCGGTTGAATCGGATTGTTGTCAAAGCGCTGCTGGATGCCGGTATTGCCGCCTGGGGTATTCAGCCGGGCGCGGTCGTCAAGAGTGTGGATGGCGAGGTCAGGATCGGTCCCACAGACGCCGTCATCCTGGCGCTCCTGCGCGGCCTCACCCCGGTTGTGTATGGGGATGCGGTCATCGACACGTACCGCGGGGGGACGATTGCCAGCACCGAAGAGATCTTTGACAGTATGATCATGCGTTTGCAACCCACGCGAGTAGTGCTGGCAGGCGAAGTCGACGGCATCTATACGGCAGATCCCTTGTTGCACCCCGATGTCGCGCGGATTGAGGTGATGACGCAGGCAGCGTTTGCTGAGATTGGCGCCGGTCTCGGAGGAAGCCACGGGGTTGACGTCACGGGTGGCATGCGCGCAAAGGTGGAGCAGGCGTTGGCGATGACACGGCGCAATCCCGGCACGGAAGTCGTAGTCTGCAGCGGATTGGATCCAAACACATTGTTGGCGGCACTGAGTGGCGCCGATGTCGGCACCGTGGTGCGTGGCGGTTAGTCGCCTGCAACCCGGCCATGCTATCATGCGAATCTATAGGATGAGACCGGGTGCTCCCGAACCGGCAAAGGTAGGAAAAGATGGCACTTACGATCATTTCGTTTATCCTCGTACTTGGCGCACTCGTGTTTTTTCACGAGTTGGGTCATTACCTTGTTGCGCGTCGAAACGGCATTGAGGTTGAAGAATTTGGCATTGGTTACCCGCCGCGTTTGGTCAAACTTGGTCATTACGACGGCACTGACTTTACACTGAACGCACTGCCGCTGGGCGGTTTTGCGCGCATGAAGGGTGAAGATGCCGGCGACATGTCTCCCGGGTCGTTCAATGCAGCCAGCATCGGGGCGCGTGCATCGACCTTGATTGCGGGACCGGCAATGAATTTCCTGCTAGCCGTGATCCTCTTTGCCGTCACTGCCATGTCAGGCGTGCCCGCAATGGCAGGACATCCGCAACTGAGCGCCGCGCCCGCCGGTTCCGCGGCGGCGCAGCTAGGATTGCAGACCGGCGATATTCTGATGGCGTTGGGGGCGACACCCATCAATGTCAGTGTTTCCAAAGATGCGCAGATCGCGCTGAAATTGCCGGGCGATAGCGCTTCGACGCTGACTGTCGGGCGCAACGATCAGACAGTCGAGATCGCCAACGCAGATACCAAGCTGGTGCAGCAGGTCATCGCGGATGGGCAGTTTGTGCCGGTGCTCGTCACCGAAATCACCGGCGTTGTGGAGGATAGTCCGGCCGAACTCTCTGGCATCAAAGCCGGTGATCTGGTGCTCAAGTTGAATGACACGCTTATCACTGCGGAGCGACCGCTTTATGAAGAGATTCAGCAATATCTGGGCGAGCCAATTGCCTTGACCGTGTGGCGCAACGGCGACTGGTTTGAGACCACAGTGACGCCGCGCCAGAGTCCGCCTCCAGGTCAGGGGGCGATTGGTGTTCAGATCGGCGCGGTCACGGAGATGGCGCAACTCGGCCTCGTGCCGGCGATATTGGATGGTTTCCAAAATACGATACAATACATCAGCATGGTGCTGCAGTTGCCGGTCATGTTGATCATGGGGCGCATGTCACCGGATGATGCACAACTGACCGGCCCGGTTGGCATTGCACAAATGGTCGGCGGCGCAGTGTCTGCGACGCTGGACACTGGATTCTGGTTCCCGATCTTGCAGTTGTCAGCGGTATTGAGCGCAGCGTTGGCCATCACGAATCTTTTGCCGTTGCCCGCATTGGATGGTGGTCGTCTGCTGTTTATTGCCATCGAGGCCGTGCGCGGCCGCCGCGTCAATCCCGAACGCGAAGGTTTCATTCATATGGTCGGGTTTGTCTTGCTGCTCGGCTTGATGATTTTGATAACGGTGCGCGATCTAAGCACTACTCCCCAGACGATTGATTGGGCGAAGTTGATGGGGCAATGAGTTCGTTGCACACATCGCAGAAGAGTTAACGCATGAAAAATGAACCTGCTGTGAGCGCTGCTGGCCAGGATGCAAGCACGGCCAGCAGCGCTTTGTCGCCTGGCGTACGCACGGCTGGGGTGCGCCCCTGTCCCAGTTGTGGCGCCACGGTCAGCGTCCACGCGACGGTCTGCCCGGAGTGTGGCGAATCGCTCGACGCCAGATCACGAAGAATTCGCTGCCGTCGTTGCCATCAGAATGCATCTGCAGAACTGGTGGTTTGTCCACATTGTGGACGTGAATTGCAGCCGGCGGCTTCGCGCTGGCTTACCGTTGGGCTGCCAGTTTTTGCGGTGCTTCTGTTGGCGGGGCTGCTCTTATTGCGCGCGGGGGGATCCTGTGAGTTGGTCGCAGCGTAAGGTGGAACGTGCAAGTGCCATGATTTTTGGTGTGGGACAGCGCCTAGTGCCAAAAGTCTCGATTGTCACGATTCATGCCGGCGAGGACGAGGACAACCCGCTGGTCAGCCAGATCGTGCGTACCGCAGCCAAACCAAATGCACCGGTGCCATCGGCGAACCAACCTGAAAACCCACCGCCACCCGGGGCGCAACCCCCGCCCGGTAGCCCGAATGCACCACCCCCGGCGGCGGACGGAGCCGGTCCTGGTGCAACGCCACAAACGCCCAATATGAATTCTGGCGTCCCGACCGTTACGGCGATTACGCCAACGGATGTGATCGCGGCAACGGCGACAAACACGCCCTCCCCTGCACCAACTGCCACTGCAGTCGCGACAGCGGCCGTCACACCGGTGGCTACAACCAGCACTTCACGGCCGACCGCAACGATTCCTGCGGTGAACGCAAACGCCACACCCACTGCTGAATCAGATGAAACCGGTCTAGACCTGCCGACGGCAACGCCGACCGCTGCCAGTGCCGCAACCGCAGCGCCCACGCCGGCGCCCGGTAAAATCGTCACGGTGCGCCTCGGCGACACGTTGTTTGACATTGCCGCCCAGCATGACCTGACGGTGGAAGAATTGTTGGCAGCCAATAATCTGAGTGAGAGCGACGCTTTCACCATCCAGCCCGGTGACGAACTCTTGATTCCGGCGCCGACGCCTGAGGGCGCACCCACCGCGACGCCCACGTCGATTCCGAACAGTTACATAGTGCGCCCAGGCGACACGATCGACGCGATTGCGCGGCGGTTGGATTTCTCCACGGAAGAGCTATTGGCTGCAAATGGCATGACGCTGGCCGATGCACGTGGCCTGCAACCGGGGGATACGCTGATCGTCCCCGTTCCGAACGATCAGTTGCCCACTGCCACGCCGACTGTCCCGGCAACGCTGGCGTTTCCCACCACAACACCGCTGCCCACCACAACACCGCTGCCCACTGCCACACCGCTGCCGACTGTGACCCCAACGCCATCACTCAGCGTTCGACTTGCAGCCCCGGTCTTGCGTGTTCCGCTAGACGGCGGCGTCGTAGACTGTGACACCACCCAGTATCTCGTTTGGCAGCCTGTGCCTTCGATTTTGCCCGGCGATGTCTATATCGTTCATTTGGGCTATCTTGCCGGCACAGCGCCCAATGGCGCCGAAGACGTGACGTGGCTGATGGAACCGACACGTCCGTCCACCGAGAACCAATGGAAACTCGACAACGCACTGTGCCGCGCTGCCCCGCCAACCGCCGGTGGTCAGTGGCGGTGGTATGTTGAGGTCTTTGAAAAGGGCGCCAATGGCACGCTACAGGCAGTCAGCCCGCCCAGTGATATCAGACGCTTCACGTGGAAGTAGAAAAGCAGGTGGTGAGATGACCAAACATCGACATACAGATTCCGGCGATGACGAACGTCGGAACTCAGAAAATCGTGCAGATGATCGCATGAACGATCTGGAACCGGACGACATCGACGATGAGTGGGACGCAGCGCTTCTAGACGATGGCGCTGAGTTGAATGATGTGGACTCGGCGTTCGAAATCGATGAAGAGGACCTTGCTGAACTCCTTGGCGAACGTTTTGAGGGAAGATGGCTATCGCATCTTGAGTCTGGCGGAACTTGCGGCACTGAACGATGAAGACGACAAGGGGCTTGCAGACGAGTTGGACCTCGACGAAGATGAAATGCTGGCGGTGATTGACTTCACCGGACTCCGCCGAGCCGCACAATCCGTGTCCTCTGTCGACGACGTGTTGGAGCGTCTCATTCGGAATGCACAACCACTGCCGGATGTGGAGATAAGCGTCTTTGCGGACATGACACCGGCGCAGCAGGAACTCGTGCGCACCAACTGGCCGCATGTTCGGCAGGATCTGCGCCGCGAGATCCTGATGACTGCGGTCGGGATGGAAGAAGAGCGGTTTGACCTGGATTTCAGTGCCTTTTTCCGGATTGTTCTGGACGACGCTGATGCAACCGTACGCATGCTGGCGGTCGAAGGACTCGGGTTCGACACTCAGATGAACGTGATTGGGCGGCTCATCCACCTTTTAGAAACTGATCCAACGGAGGAAGTACGTGCGGCTGCAGCCCGCTCGCTTGGCATCTATGTCCTCGAGGGTGAGCTGGATGAGTTCGATGCTGCCCTGGCCGTTCGCGCCGAACAAGCCTTGCTTGGCGTCATCAATAACTCGGCTGAGCCGGTGTCGGTCCGCAGCCGGGCGTTGGAAAGCATCGCCTATTCCGGCGATACGGGGGTGCGCCAACTGATCGAGGATGCGTATTACTCGCCCAACGAAGCCATGCGTGTGAGTTCGCTCGTGGCGATGGGCCGCAGCGTCGACGCACGTTGGCGCAAGCTTGCACAAGTAGAACTGACAAACCCTTCCGAAGAAATGCGCGCCCAGGCGGCCTATGCGTGCGGCGAATTGGAAGTGCGTTCTGCGTTGGGGGATCTGCTCAGGCTATTGTCCGACCGCAGCCAGTCTGTGCGCCTGGCTGCCATCTATGCCTTGGGGCATATCGGCGGCGACACGGCGATGCAGGCGCTTCAAGAGATCGTTGCCGGCGACAACGAGGTGGAGGCGCTGGTGGCTGAAGATGCGCTCGACGAAATGGCGTTTTATGCTGGCGCCGAGGCTGATGGTACGCAGCTCTTTGCGGAAGCGGCTGATTGGGGTGACGATGACGATCCCGCCGACGACGATCTTGACCTGGGCGAGTATGTGTAGGCGCCGCGATGAATCTTAAGCTCAAGCGACTCGTGCGCACGCCCAGTTCGGAACAGTATGCGCTGTTTGATCTCGATCAAGTGGACGCCGATGGCCTGCCGATGACGATTGGTAAACTTGACCTTCACTACACCGGTGAGGGGATGTATGGCACCATCCTACTCTGGGATGAAGCCTCGCGGCGCTTGACCGTCACCCAGCGCAGTGGCTTCATCCGCGCACTGCTGAATGAGATCACACAGCCAATGGGGGTGCCGAGCGAATTCGTCGTGGAGTTTTTTGCCCCCACGCTTGCCGACTACGAGGTGTTTCACAACCTGGGGGGGCAAGAGGGTGGCGGCTTAACCGGTGCGGATTCCGCTGAGGGCCGGCGGCGCACCGGCGACGTTCCCGCCGCTCGTCCTGGAACACCAGGCTAGTTCTCCATGTTCTTCTTTCAAGAACTGCTGGCGATCTTCACCAGCACCCTGCTCCCGGTCTTTCTGATTGCGGGGGCGGGGTATGTGCTTGCCCGTTTTGTTTCACTCGATGTACGCACCCTTGGGCGCTTTCTCTATTATCTCGCAACCCCATCCCTGGTGTTTCGCAGTCTTTACAGAATGCAGAGTGATTTGGCCGCGCTTGGTCATCTGGCCGTGATTGCCATCGGCGTGATGACTGTTGGGCTGACGCTGGGCTGGTTGGCCGGACGCGATCAGGATCGACGCCGGCGCGCGGGGATCATGCTGGGTAGTGCGATTAGTAATAATGGGAACATGGGAATTCCGATTTCCTTGTTTGCCTTTGGAGAAGCGGGACAGGCGCTGGCGACAGTCTATTTTGCCATTGCCTCGCTACTGAGCAATACCGTGGGCGTGCTTGTGGCGTCATCGGGCTCGCTGTCGCCGGCGAATGCATTAGCGGCGACGGTGCGGGCGCCGGTGCTTTACGCTGCGACGCTCGGCCTGATCTTCAATCAAACGGGATTTCCGGTTCCCCAGCCAGTCTTCAGTGCGCTCGACCTGCTTGCCGGCGCCGCTGTCCCAGGGATGCTTGTGCTGCTGGGGATTCAGCTACGGTCCACGCAGTTTGCCGGTTCACAGCGGCTTGCCTGGCGTAGTGTCGCCGTCCGGCTTGCGGTGTCGCCGCTCGTTGCGGCGGCAATTGCGCTCTTGTTGGGGCTGGGGGGTGTCGAACGCGATGTTGCTATTCTCCAGGCAGCCATGCCAACGGCGGTCATGACGACCGTGCTGGCCACCGAATTTAGTGCAGCGCCGCATCTGGTTTCTGCAATCGTACTCTTCAGCACGTTGGGCAGCATGGTGTCGCTCTCCATCGTGTTGGCATTGCTCAGGTGATTGGTTCACCGCCGCCAGCGCGACCGAGGACCTCTCATCCAGGCCTAAGGAAAAGCGGGGACTCCGCTTTGCAAGTTCCTTTGGAATCGTGTATTGTCAGATTTACGGCTGCATGTGGGTGCCGAGCCGGACGAGGTTTCGCAAACATTGCGTTACACAAGAGTGGCCGAAGAATATGGCGAATGTAGATGATCCGTGGAATTCCAGCGTGCGCTCAGTGAGGGCGCCTGGTTGCTACGCACCAATCAGCCCGCTGAAGCGCTGGAGAAACTAATCCCCCTGTATGATGTCGCCCCCACCAATGTTGATGTCGCTATCAACGTCGGTGGCGCCTATATTTTGCAGGGCAAGTGGAACAAGGCAGTCAAGGTTTTGAGCAAAGCTGCCGAACTGCACCCTGACAATGTGATGGTTTGGACCAACCTGGGCGCCGCCTATCTAGGACGTCTCGAATTATCAGGTCCCCAACAGCAGGCGCGCGCGATCCGCGCCTATGAGCGGGCGCTGGAAATCGACCCCAAAACGCACAATCTTCATTATCATCTTGGCTTGATCCACAAAGATCGCGGTGATCTTGAACGCTCGGCAACTGCGTTCCGGCAGGCGCTTGAGGTGGATCCCAACGATCGCGACGCCAAACGCTGGCTGGATCGAATTGACGAGATCATGCAGGCGCAGGCTGCGAGTGCGAATGGCGACGGAGCGAGCGGCGCATGAGTACGGAGTTGACCGGTTCAACACCGGCCGGGTTTGGGAGTGGCCCACAGCCCGCCGAAACGCCCGGATTTGAAACGCGCCATAATATCGAACGCATCGCCTGGATCGTTCTTTTTTCTGCGTTTGCGGTCTTCATGGTGTTGCTGATTGCGGCGCCCTTGACCATCAATTACACCGTGCAAACGGCAACAGCCGCACAGACGGCCACCATCGACCCCACAGGTACGATCTTGCTGACGCCACCGGGCGCCACGGAAGCCATCGCCCTGACGGACTTACGCAAAGATGTCGTCGAAGGCAGCGTGGTCGATGCAGTCGAAAACGGCACCCAGGCGACCATCCGGCTGATCAGCGAAGGTTCGGGCGATGAGGCGCTGGGCAGTATCCAGCTCTATTCGGGGGCGCGTCTGGATTTGGCTACGATGCGCAGCCCCATGTTTGAAGCCAGCGACCAACCTTATCAAGCCCGCCTCAAGTTGGAGCGCGGCCAGGCGCGTATCTTCACCGACTCCGGGCAGAAACGCCCGGTGCGTGTACTGCTCGAAACCCCGCATGGCGAAATCGCATTGGATACGGGCAGCTATCAGGTGGCGGTGACACCTGAACAGACCGATATCACAGTAAGCGCCGGTGCAGCCACTTTGATGAAACCTGACAAGCCTGCGCTGGTCGTCGATGAAGGTCTGCGCGCGTGGATCACCGCAGACAGTATCGCCGGCGCGGCTGTCTCAGCGACGCAAAATCTGTTACGGAACGGCAACTTTACCGAGCCAATGCGCGACACGTGGGAGAGCTATGTGCTTGCGCAAAATGTGACACCCGGTAAAGTGAATATCATGGACCGCGACGGCCGCCGCGTGGCCTACTTTGTGCGGCAGGGGGAAGACAATGTGCCGACTGAGGTTGGCATCCGCCAGCAGGTCAATAAAGATATCAACGTCTACGACAAGGTCTTTCTCCAACTGGATGTTAAACTGCTGTTCCAGAGTTTGCCCGGCGCAGGATATCTCAGCTCGGAATATCCGTTGCGTGTCGAAGTCGCCTATACCGACGTCTATGGTAAGCAGTTGACGTGGGGGCATGGGTTCTACTTTCGTGATCCCGAAAACCCGAATTGGCAGATTGTCGGTGGCCAGCAGATCCAACCATTCAATTGGTTCACCTATCGCTCGCCGAACCTGATGGAATTGCTCAAGGACACGCGACCGGCGCGCATCGACAGTATTCGCATCTACGCGAGTGGCTGGAATTACCAGAGCATGGTGAGCGAAGTCTATCTGGAAGCCGAATAGACCCACTTCGATGGTGGAACTGTGGGAGCGCTCCTTGAATCCCCGAATTTCTCGATTCCCATGACGATACGGCGCATATGGTACGTGGCCGTACTGCTGCTATACCTCCTCCTTGCGTGCTATCAACTGGAACTGCCAGGTCTCCATTATGACGAGGCCAAAGAGGCCGGCGTCAACGCCATGGAAATGCTGACCGGTGCGCCGATCAGCGCCTTTCGTGGCGCAGGCATCGCCATCGGCGGGCGCACCTACCCGCTCATGGTCCAAGACTATATCGGGGCGCTTAATGTATACCTGGCGCTGCCATTGTTAGGGTTGACCGGCGTTGGCGTCCCCAATCTGCGCATTCTGCCTGTGCTGACCGGGTTGGCGGCGCTCATCCTATTGGAACGCGCCGTGTCGGAGTGGGTGAGACGCAGCCGGGCCCAGGGTGGTCTGTCGTCCTCAGGTTTGATTGCGATCACATTATTGGCCGCGGCGCCCAGCTTCGTGTTCTGGGCGCGTCAGGGCATCTTTGTGACAAACCTGACGTTGCCGTTCGTCTTCCTGTGTATCTGGCAGGGGTTGCGGTGGCTGCGCACCGGCAGCGCTGGTGCTCTGATTGCCGCTGCTCTGGCCGGCGGGCTTGCGATCTACGCCAAACTCATCGCCGTCTGGGTGGTGGCGCCGTTTGCCGTGTTGGCCGGCGGTTGGTGGCTGGTTCGGCGTTGGCGTATACCCGAAGCCACGCCGCGGCTCGCCTGGAGAAGCGCACTGCTGGCGATGCTTGCCTTCCTGGCGCCGCTGACGCCGCTGCTCCTCTTCAATTGGCAGAGTGGTGGCACGTTGACCAGTGTCGGCAGCAATTTACGGCAGAGCTATTACGGTGTTGAAAATGCGAATGTGCTCGGCAATCTAGCCGTTCGCGCCAACCAGGTGGTCCAAAGTCTGCGCGGGAATTTTTTCTGGTACCTGGGCGGTTTGCATGCGAATGGGCTTGCGCCGTGGTTGGCATTGGTCGCGTTGATCGCCGGGCTGTGGCGCGATTGGCGGCGCGTCCTGCCACCCCTGATTTTGACCGGCGCGGCATTTGGCGCCAGTCTTTTCACCATCAGCGATCTTTTCATCACACATTATGCGCTCATCGAGCCGTTGATCGTTGGCACGGTTGCCATTGCCCTCGGCAGTTGGCTGGAAGGCGGTCAGCGCGCCCGTATCAACCGCACCGGACAGGCTGGCGTAAGCGGAGTCGAACCATCCTGGCGCGGCCGGAGCAGAATCCCGGCGTTTGTTGTGTCGCTGGTAGTGGTACTCTGGCTGGTCGCCGATCTGGCGGCCACGGTCCAATATCATGGCGATCTGGCGCGCAGCGGTGGGTTGGCCGATCATTCAGACGCCAACTATCATTTGGCCTATCATCTGCAATACAATGGCATGGGCGCGCCCATCGCGCTTGATTGGGGGATGGACGCACCGGTGCGTTACCTGACCAACGGCGCGGTTACGCCGATTGAGATCTTTGGCTATGCAACGCCAGAGAGACCCGATTCGGACTTTCAGAAACGTCTGGCGCTCTTTCTGCCGAACGTCGATAACCGTTACCTGCTCCATGCCCCGAACGCAACGGTATTTCGGGGCCGGCGAAGCTTTCTTGTCGGCAGTGGCTGTGATTGGGCCGGGAAGCGGTATTGGAGACGCAGTTTGGGCAGCGCGACGGCACTCCGCTATATGAGATCTGGCGCGTTAGCGTAGACGTGCCCGTTAATGCAAAACCGCACCTACGATAATTGACCATGGCATGTTCGAACCGAGAAAGTGGTATTCATAGTATACATGGGACAACTAAAACTTGAGCTGGCACGCCAAGATGGCGCCCCTCAGTACGCCGGACTTTATACGCTGACGCCGCAGGCACTTGTGTTGAACGCGCGCATCGGAAGTGTTGGGTTTGCCTGGGTCTGGCCCATCGGGGTGGTGGCGACGCGCGCAGGAGTGTCACAGCGGATACCGATTGTTGATGCGACAAGGTGGGTGCAGTTTTCACTCTGGTTTAGTGTGGTCGTCGCCGGTCTGGTAATCTGGTTGGATCGGCGGTGGAAATCAGGCGCGACAGCAAGAAAGAAGGAAAAATGAACGAGCCGAATGAAGGATTTCAGGCGCAAGCTGTTGGGAGCGTTGGCGAGGCGACCGACCTGATTGGCCGTCTTTTTGACGTGGCTGCTTCCGGTGCGGTCTTTGGGACGCCGGCGACGTCCGGCGAGCGAACAATCGTCACCGCGTCGGAGCTTTCCGTGGCGATGGGGGTTGGGGTTGGCGAAGGTCCCGACGCAGCGGGGCAAGGTGGTGGCGGTGGCGGGTTCTCATTTGGCCGGCCGGTGGCCGTGGTGATTGTGGAGCCGCAGGGCGTACGCGTCGAACCGGTTGTGGACGTGACCAAGGTTGCGATTGCCATGTTCACGGCGCTCGGGGCGATGTTTATCGCGTGGAGCCGGATGCGGCGTGGTGCGCGATGTCGATATCGCCTCCTACTCTAGCGGATGTATTTGCCGCCCAGCGCACGATCTCACCCTATTTGCGCCCGACACCACTCCATCATTATCCGCAGTTGGATCAGGCGCTGGGAGCAACGGTGTACGTGAAGCATGAAAATTACCAGCCCATCGGCGCCTTCAAAGTGCGCGGCGGCATCAACTTCATGGCGCACCTGGCGCCGGAAGAACGTGCGCGTGGGGTCGTGACGGCATCGACGGGCAACCATGGCCAGTCGATTGCCTACGCCGCGCAATTGTTTGGCGTGCGGGCCGTCATCGTCGTGCCCGAGGGGGCCAACCGGGTGAAGGTTGAGGCGATGCGCGCGTATGGTGCGGAGATCGTCTTTGCCGGCGCCGATTTTGAAGCCAGCAAGCGCCACGGCCGCGATTTGGAACGTACGCAAGGACTCCGCTTCATCTCATCTGGTGATGAGCCGTCGTTGATTGCCGGCGTAGGCACGCACACCCTTGAAATCCTAGAAGCCGAACCGAAGATCGATGTCATCATCGTGCCTGTGGGTGGGGGCAGCGGCGCGGCAGGGGCGGCGCTCGTGGCAAAGAGCATCAATCCGCGCATTCAGGTGGTTGCGGTGCAGGCGAGCGGTGCACCCGCCGGCTTTCTGACCTGGCAAGCGCATGCGGCAAAAACCGCCGCGATCCAGACCTTTGCGGGTGGGCTCGCTACCGGCGAGCCGTTTATGCTGCCCCAGCGGATGATGTGGGAGTATGTGGACGACTTTGTGCTGGTCAGCGACGAAGAGATGATGCAGGCGGTGCGCATGTTCCTGGAGAAAGCCAAGACGTTGGCTGAGCCGGCCGGCGCGGCCCCGCTCGCCGCGGCCCGCGCATTAGGGCCAAGGCTGGCCGGGAAACGGGTGGCGCTCATCTTGAGCGGCGGCAATATTTCGCCCGAGGAACTCACCCTTTGTCTGGAGCGTACGGTGAGTTGAGCCCAAGACGTCAGTGAATGGCGTTCTGGGTGGTGGTGTGCTTAGGCGGACATGCGCGTGAAGAACATTTCGCATAGTTCGACAATGTCGTCCGGGCTTGCCAGCCAGCGCCAGTCCGTGACGGAGAGCACTTCGGTGTCCACCACGCCCGGCGTTGTGCGGATCCAACTCATCACGTAGCCGATGATCGCTGAGATGTTCTTGCCCACGAGGAGCAGCATCAGATCGGCGTTGTCACTGTGATAGCAGTTGAGCAGCCACACCCGCCGCACCTGTGGGTGGGTGGGTAGATCCAGCAGTCCTTGAAAACAACGCCGGTCAAGCCCGGGCCGGACGTCGATCATCACATTCGCGGCGACCAGGTTGTTCGTGCTCATCTCCATTTCGAGATCGAGCAGGGTGTCGATATCGGCGCGACCGCCAAACGAGAGGATCGTGCTCGTTTCGCGCACACCTTCCACACTTCGCACCATATCCAGCATGAAGTTGTTGAATGCCAGCACGTCATGGACGAGGCAGGTGAACCGCAGGTCGGCGCGCTGACGCAGCCAGTTGATCCACAGCGGGCGCACGCCGTCACCGCGGTAGTGGCGCAGGTTGTTCAGTAGTTGTTCGCGCGCCACTTCATCCATGCCGCTGACGATATCGGCATCGACGATGGCCAGCGTTTGTTGCTGGCGCGCGGGTTTGGCGGGTTCAAGTGGGTGGTGCGGTGCGCTGTTGGTTGTCATACAGTTAAGTGTATGCCGGTCCGGTGGGATCGGCAAACTCAGGGAAAGGAAGGCAGAGCCGGGGCACGCAGCGCCGATGAGCGTGAGCGGCCGGAGTGGTTCGTTGGGGGAAACACCACCCTGACGGGATGGTGGTCTGATGTAACCACAGAGCCACGCACGTGAGTAAGTGGTACGTAACAAACAGAGCCACGCACGTGAGTAAGGGTACGCGCCGGCGCAAACGGGGACGGGGGATCACCACCCTGACGGGATGGTGCTCTGATGTCCCACAGAGCCACGCACTGAGTGGTTGCCCGGCTGCGTGCGCTACAACGGGGGACGGGGGGAAACACCACCCTGACGGGATGGTGCTCTGATATAACCCACAGAGCCACGCACGTGAGTAAGTGGTACGTAACAAACAGAGCCACGCACGTGAGTAAGTGGTTCGCGTTGCCCAAGCCGCGGCTGCGTGCGCTGACAGACGGGGGAGGGCGGGGGATCACCACCCTGACGGGATGGCCCCGCAGAGCCCGCAGAGTGGTGGGCCGGCCAGGGGACGGGGACACCACCCTGACGGGATGGTGCTCTGATATAACCCACAGAGCACGCGAGTAAGTGGTTGCGCCGCGCGCACGGGGGGACGGGGGGATCACCACCCGACGGAGGTGCTCGACAGAGGTGCGCTGACAGTCGCAATTTGCCACGCAACACGCAACACGTCAGTACGGTCCTGCCTTGCTAGAACGCACCGGCGCGGTCTTGCGTACGTCGGCAACTACCTGGCGGGCGGCAGCCTCGAGAAAGGCTGCATCTGTCTGCACCGTCACCAGTTGGAAGCCTTTTTCGATCATTTGCAGCGCGTAGGCGGCTGAGTTCGTGTGCAGGCCGGCAACTTTGCCGTGGCGTCTTGCCGCTGCCAGGATCCGATCCAGTGCTTCAACCATGACTGGGTCGGTCTGGTCGGTGCGTTGCGTGCGGCCGAGCGCCAGACTCAAGTCCGCCGGTCCGATGTAAAGCGCATCGATGCCTGGCGTTGCGGCGATCTCATCCACCGCATTCAGGCCCTCGGCAGTCTCGATCATGCCGATGGCGAGGATCGTTGCATTGGCTTTCTCTGGGTAATCGTCGCCCGCATAGAGCATGGCGCGTTTGGGGCCATAGCTGCGCATGCCCTGGGGGGGATAACGGCAGGCACTGACGAATTGCGCGGCATCCTCAGCGCTGGAAAGCATCGGGCAAATGATACCGTAGGCGCCGGCGTCCAAAAGTTTCATAATGATGCCCGGCTCATTCCAGGGGACGCGCACCAGCGGTGTGCAGTCCGTGGTGGCGATGGCCTGCAACATGGCGACGGCGCCGGCGTAGTCCATCAGCCCATGCTGCACGTCGATCGTGAGACAATCAAAGCCTGCGTGCGCCATTAACTCGGCGCTAAAGGCACTGGGAATGGTAAGCCATGCGGTGAGTGCGGCCTCACCGTTCTGCCAAAGGGTGCGGATACGATTTTCGCGCATAATCTGGAGCCTTTTTTGTCTGGAGATGACCGATGGGTTGGACTCTAGCATAGCGCGGATCGGCCTGTCAAACGGGTGCGCGCCAAGACTTGTATGCAAAGTGAAGCCCCACAAATTTGACCGCCCGGTCGATTGTGCTATAATCTCCGAACGCGTGCGCAAGCAGCCAAGTGCAGGCGGTGGCATTCTTGGTATTAGATGCCGGCGTAGCTCAGTCGGTAGAGCAGCTGTCTTGTAAACAGCAGGTCATCGGTTCAAGTCCGATCGCCGGCTCTGCTGGCAGAGCCAGGGTAGCATAGGCTGTGTCGGCGCAGTACATTAATAGATGGGCGGGTGCCCGAGTGGACAAAGGGAGCTGACTGTAAATCAGCCGGCTGGCGCCTACGGTGGTTCGAATCCGCCCCCGCCCACCATTCAATTGTGAATGGCCAATCGTTCTGTGACACGCCTGTGTGGTGTGTACGGTTGCTTTCCTGCGAAGGAAAGAAGCCGCGATTGGCGATTCACAAGCGGGTAGGCCCACATAGCTCAGCAGGTAGAGCACATTCTTGGTAAGAATGAGGTCACCAGTTCAAGTCTGGTTGTGGGCTCTCCGAAGTTTGTGCACGCGGTTGCGTACTATGGCAGCTGTGTTGAGTTCAAAAGGCTGAGCCGCCCTTCCGGGCGGTTCGATGTTCACAGGCCGAGTTTTCGACACAAACCGTTCGGTTAGATTTGAAAGATTCCAGTGAGGAGGCATTTTTCCAATGTCCAAGGCGAAGTTTGAGCGCACGAAGCCGCACGTCAACGTTGGTACGATTGGTCACATCGATCATGGGAAGACGTCATTGACGGCGTCGATCACGAAGGTGCTGGCGCTGAAGGGGTGGGCGGACTATCGGGCGTTTGATTCGATCGACAATGCGCCGGAAGAGAAGGCGCGTGGGATCACGATTGCGATTGCGCACGTGGAGTATCAGACGGCGACGCGGCACTATGCGCACGTGGATTGCCCGGGTCATGCGGACTATATCAAGAACATGATCACGGGTGCGGCGCAGATGGACGGCGCGATTCTGGTGGTGGCGGCGCCGGACGGCCCGATGCCGCAGACGCGGGAGCACATTTTGCTGGCGCGGCAGGTGGAAGTGCCGGCGATGGTGGTGTTTCTGAACAAGGTTGACATGATGGACGACGAGGAGTTGCTGGAGCTGGTGGAGATGGAGCTTCGGGAACTGCTGACGAGCTACAATTTCCCTGGAGACGACATTCCGGTGGTGCGTGGTTCGGCGTTGAACGTGTTGGAGTCGACGAGCAAGGATCCGGATGCGCCGGAGTATGCGTGCATTTGGGAGTTGATGCGGGTGGTGGACGAGTACATACCGACGCCGGTGCGCGAGACGGACAAGCCGTTCCTGATGCCGATCGAAGATGTGTTTAGCATCAAGGGGCGTGGGACGGTGGTGACGGGGCGGATCGAGCGCGGGATGATCAAGCCGATGGAAGAAGTCGAGATCGTCGGGTTGGCGCCGACGCGGAAGACCGTGGTGACGGGTGTGGAAATGTTCCGCAAGCTGTTGGACCAGGGGATTGCGGGCGACAACGTTGGCTGTCTGTTGCGCGGGATCGAGCGGATCGACATCGAGCGTGGGCAGGTGTTGGCCAAGCCTGGCAGCATCACGCCGCACACGGAGTTCACGTCGAACGTGTACGTGTTGAAGAAGGAAGAGGGTGGTCGGCACACGCCGTTCTTCAAGGGATACCGGCCGCAGTTCTACATGCGGACGATGGACATCACGGGCGAGATCGAACTGCCGGCGGGGATGGAGATGGTGATGCCCGGCGACAGTGTGCAGATGGTGGTGAAGTTGATTTCGCCGATTGCGTTGGAGACGGGCAGCCGCTTCGCCATTCGCGAAGGTGGGCGCACGGTCGGTGCTGGCGTCATCACCAGCATCATCAAGTAGTGTCTATGCGGTAGACGGTGGCAGGCGAAAGCCTGGCGCCGTCTACCGTCCATTGTTGTAGGCGAGTAGCTCAACTGGCAGAGCGGCGGTCTCCAAAACCGCAGGTTGCGGGTTCAAGTCCTGCCTCGCCTGCCTGCACAGACCACCGGTGCGTAAAGCCCGGTGGTCGTTTTCGGAATAGAGACCATTTCTTGGGGGTCTAGATGACCAAGTCCGACACGACACCGAAGCAAGAAAACCGTTTCATGCGTTGGTTCCGCGATACGCGGCCGAAATTGCCAAGGTTACCTGGCCGACACGCGAAGAGGGACTCCGCCTGTCCGGCATCGTTCTGTTGATTACGGCGATTTCGACGATCGTGCTCTTTGCGATCGACTCGTTGTTTGGGTACATCGTAGGTCTGTTGATTCAGAACCTCTGAGTGCGTCCTCCAACGGCAATGCGTTGGTGGAGCTTTGCGGAAGTGCAGAGCCGTTAACGCAGTAGCAGGAATGCCTGAACTCGAACATTGAGTGGGCTTGGTGGAAGACAGAGGAGAAAAACGTGACCCAACAGTCGAAGAGCAATAAAGCTGGCGGCGAGACGACGAATCCACCCGCGAAGCCGGCCGCTAAAGGGGTGCCGAACAAGAGCGCTGACAGTTTCAGCGAGTCTGAACTGGCTGCACTTGACGCCGAAATCAGTGCTCAACTCGATGCAGAAGCAACGAGCGATGCAGCGGTTCCGGAATGGTTTGTGATCCATAGCTATTCCGGCATGGAGCACAAAGTCAAGAAGAATATTGAACACCGTGCTGAGTCCATGGGGATGACGGACCGCATCTTGGAAGTGGTCGTGCCGACCGAGACCGAGATCGAGATTCGCAACGGTGTCCGGCGCGAGGTTGAGCGGCGCGTATTCCCCGGCTATATCCTGGTCAATATGATCATGGATGAAGATAGCTGGTATGTGGTGCGCAATAGCACCGGGCGTGACCGGCTTTGTCGGCATGGGCAACAAGCCCACGCCGCTGCAGCAGGCGGAAGTCGACAAGATCATGCGCCGCATCGAGTCGGATGAGCCGCGGATCAAGGTCAGCTTCCAGCGTGGCGAGCATGTGCGCATCATGACCGGGCCTTTTGCCGATTTTACCGGGATCGTCGACGAAATTTTCCCGGACAAGGGCAAGGCCAGAGTATTGGTGAGCTTCTTCAATCGTGAAACACCGGTTGAAGTGGACTTTATTCAGTTGGTGCGAGACGCCTAGCCGCAATCGGGCCGGTCTGTGGTCCAATGTAACAGCTAAAACGTCTTGTATCTGCAATTCATTTTTGCTGGTGCTGGGAGCTGAGACCCGATTGCCAGTCGGGTAGTAAGCGTTCACCAGTTCCAGAAGGAGTCAATCATGGCAAAGAAACTAAAGGCAATCGTTAAATTGCAGTTGCCCGCTGGCAAAGCAACGCCGGCGCCACCCGTCGGCACCGCATTGGGTCCGCAGGGTGTCAACATCATGGGCTTTGTGAAGGAATACAATGCCCGTACTGCCGGTCAGGTTGGACAAGTGATCCCCGTTGAGATCACGATCTTCTCCGACGGCTCCTTCACCTTCATCATGAAGACGTCGCCGGCAGGCGATCTGATCAAGAAGGCCGCCGGCATCCCACGCGGTAGCGCGGAGCCAAACAAGAGCAAGGTTGGCAAGTTGACCAAGGCTCAGGTGCGCGAGATCGCGCAGATGAAGCTCAAGGACCTGGAAGGCGTCAGCCTCGAGAGTGCAATGCGCATGGTCGAGGGTACGGCGCGCAGCATGGGTGTGACGATCGTCGAGTAAAATCGTGTGGGAGGGCTTCATCGCCCGCCAGAACCACCGGAGTATAAAAATGGCAAAACACAGCAAACGATTCCTGGCCGATCTGGCCAAAGTTGACCGCAACAAGTACTATCAGCCGGATGAGGCGCTCGATCTCGTCAAAAGCGCAGCCAGCGCCAAATTCGACGAGACAGTCGAAGTCCACTTGCGCATGGGTGTTGATCCGCGTTATTCAGACCAGCAGGTTCGCGGCGTCGTCACCCTGCCCAATGGCACTGGCCGCACCGTGCGCATCCTGGTTTTTGCAGGTCCTGATGGCCAGGTCTTTGCGCGCGAAGCCGGCGCCGACTTTGTCGGTGGCGACGAGCTCGCCGACCAGATCATGAAGGGTTGGACGGATTTTGACGTTGTCCTGGCCACCCCGGATATGATGCGCGTGGTCGGTAAACTCGGTAAGGTCCTCGGTCCACGCGGTCTGATGCCGAGCCCGAAGACTGGTACCATCGTGCCACCTGAAGATTTGCCGCGCGTGATCCGTGAATCACGGCTGGGGCGTGTCGAATTCCGTGTCGACAAGACCTCGAATATCCATGTCCCCATCGGCAAAGCGAGTTTCAGTAAAGAAACGCTCATGCAGAACCTTGCTGCGTTGATGGAAGCGCTGATGGCGGCCAAGCCGGCCTCGGTAAAGGGCATCTATGTTCATCGCGTCACCCTGGCCAGCACGATGGGTCCCGGCGTCAAGACCGAAGTGGCGGCGACCACCGCGTTGAAGCAGGACAGCGTCGCCGCGGCCTGAGATTCAGAAAGATGAGCGAGGCGCGCCGCCCGGTTTCGCGCAGCGCGTCTCGCCTCAACTTGTAGTTGTCTGGCGACGGTCAGGTTTGTGGCGGCTTCGGATCTGCGCTATACTGACCGTCTGAATCGAATAGACACGCTTCTCTTTTCGATGCTGAAGACAGTAGGTGCAAGTGTAAATGCCGGATCTTGAATTCACAGATGCGGCAGCCTGCCGAGGCCGAGCGAGTAGTAAACATCCGGTGCGCATGCCTGTGCACTGATTGATTTGCTCCTTACGCCCTTCTGCATCACAGAAGGGCGTTTCTATTGGATTGAAACTATCTTCTAGGAAAGGAGGAAATGTAGCTTGGCTATTAATCGAGAAAAGAAAAAAGAGCTTGTTGCGCAATACAAGGAGTTGATTGCGAACTCGTCGGCCCTGGTCTTCACCAATTACAAGGGTACGAAGGTGAGTCAACTGCGTTCGTTGCGCGTCAAATTGAATGACACGAACACCCAGTATGTGGTCGTGAAAAACACGCTCCTGGGCATTGCGCTCAAAGAATCCAATCGAGTTGTGCCGGAAAATCTCTTGACAGGCACCAATGGCGTCGCCTTCCTTGGCGAAGACATTGGCAAGAGCATGACCGCGCTGAATGACTGGATCAAGAGCGCAAAGGTGCTGGAAGTTACGGGTGCATTGCTCGAAACTTCAGTCATCGAAGGAAAGGGAGCCGCGGCTCTGGCCGACCTGCCGACCAAAGAGCAAGTGCGCGCACAACTGCTGGGCGTCATCAGCGGTCCGGCTCGCAGCCTGGTGCAGATTATCAATGCCCCTGGTGCAAGTCTTGCGCGTGTCATCAATGCCCATGCCGACGCCCAAAAAGAGGCGGCCTGAGTTTCGTTATTTTGTTTCACGCAGAGTGTAAAACCCTGTTTTTCTTGAGAGGAAAATACCCATGGCTGACTTGAACGCCATTATCGAACAGTTGGACAAGCTGACCCTGCTTGAGGCTTCGCAGCTTGTGAAGGCATTGGAAGAGAAGTGGGGCGTGAGCGCTGCTGCCCCAGTGGCAATGGCCGCCATGCCTGCCGGTGGCGCCGTTGCCGAAGCCGCTCCAGTCGAAGAGCAGACTGAGTTTGATGTCGTGCTGAAGGCCGCCGGCGAGAAGAAGATCAACGTCATCAAGGTCGTGCGTGCGCTGACCAACCTGGGCTTGAAAGAAGCCAAGGATGTCGTCGAAGGCACGCCGTCGACGGTGCTGGCCGCAGTGAGCAAGGAAGCCGCGGCGGACGCCAAGGCCAAGCTCGAAGCCGAAGGCGCCCAGGTCGAAGTCAAGTAACTTCTGGCTTGTTGCGTCTTTAGCGCCGGCGGTGGTGTCCAGTTGGGCACACCCGCCGGCGCTTTCTTTTCCGCCCTAACGTGCTATAATGCCGCCCCGTATGGGCTCCCAACTGAATGATGCTCAACTCGATTGGCCGGTGGCCGGCCATCATTGGGCAGTGCAACTACTGCAACGAACTCTGGCGCCGGCAAGTGATGTTTGCGGTCGTCAGGGACCCAGCCACGCATATCTCTTTCTCGGCATTGCCCAGGTGGGCAAGACGACTTTGGCGCGCGCCTTTGCGCAAGCTTTGCTGTGTACCCAGCCGGGAGAGCGGCCCTGTGGCGTTTGCCGTGCTTGCCGGCTGTTTCAGCATGGCAATCATCCTGACTTTCGGATACTACAGCCGTTGGATAAAGAGGGCGCTGTTGATCGCGCAAACGGTGAACTGCGCGCCGAGCAGGCCGCGACGATCATTCATGATGTCGTACTAAAGCCCGTTGAAGGGCAGTGGCGCATCTTTCTTGTCCAGGATGTGCATACGGCAAACCCAAGTTTTCTCAACAAGATTCTCAAAACGCTGGAAGAACCACCGCCGCAAGCGATCCTGGTGCTAACCGCCCTGGATCGTGCCAGTGTGTTGCCGACGATTGTCAGCCGGTGCCAGACGCTGGAGCTGCGACCGGTTGATACGGCCACGATCCAACATGCGTTGCAGGCGCAATGGCGGGCGTCTGCCGACCAGGCCGCGGTGCTTGCCCACCTGGCAAATGGGCGATTGGGGTGGGCGGTTGATCAGCTCAGGTTTCCTGAGCGCGGCCAGGAAAGACTTCAGACGCTGGAGACCCTTTGGCGCTTGATGGCAGCGGATCGAATTGAGCGGCTTGCCTTCGCCGAAAGCACGGCTGCAAGTAGAAACAGCCGCCACCTCTTCAGCATGCTTGAAACCTGGTCGCTTTGGTGGCGGGATGTGTTGCTGGTCCAGGCCGGCTGCGCAGATGCCTGCGCCAACATTGACCAGCGCGAACAATTGCAACGCGTTGCCGGTCTGCTTGACCGCGAACTTGTACGTTCCTATTTGCTTACCTTGCGCCGCATTGAGGGCTATTTGCATCACACCGTGAACACCCGCCTGGCCCTGGACGTGCTGATGCTGAAACTGCCGCGGTTTACCGAGGGGCCAGTGGTATGATACTGTGGTCTGGATCAGAGCGTATTCCTTTGGAAGTGTGTGGTCGTGATCGGCGTCAGGCCGTACTGAGGCTGGAGTCGCCGTTTGTAAAGGAGTAGGTAATGCCGGCAGTTGTCGGAGTACAGTTCAAGCCAGTCACCAAGGTCTATCATTTCTCGCCAGCGAATCTGCTGGACCTGGTTACGAATGACTTTGTCATTGTGGATACAGCGCGCGGGCCTGAAGTAGCCCAAATCGTGCAACCGCCGCACCTGATCGATGATTCGCAAGTCGTCGGCGAGATGAAGAGTGTCATGCGCCGCGCCTCACCATGGGATCTGGTGCAGCGTGACTTGTGGCAACACAAGGAACAAGAGGCGCTGGCCGTCTGCCGCGCCAAAGCAAAAGAGCACACCCTGAATATCAAAATGGTGCGCTGCGAATACAGCTTTGATGGGGGCCGACTGCTGATCTATTTTGCATCGGAGGATCGGGTTGATTTTCGATCGTTGGTGCGTGAATTGGCGCGAGTCTTTCACACCCGGATCGAGATGCGCCAGATCGGCGTCAGAGATGAGGCCAAACTGCTCGACGGCGTCGGCAAATGTGGCCGGCAACTCTGTTGCACCAGTTGGCTGCGCGAGTTTACGCCGGTGAGCATCCGTATGGCGAAGAACCAGCAACTGCCGCTCAACCCGGATGAGATCAGCGGGGTGTGTGGCCGGTTGTTGTGTTGTCTCTCGTATGAGGACGATCTCTACCGAGAACAAAACAAGAAGATGCCCAAGTTGGGCGCCGAAGTCGTCACGCCGCATGGTGCAGGCCGCGTGCGTCACGTGCACCCCCTCAAAGAATCCGTGACGGTGATGCTCGAAAACCATGCATTGGTTGAAGTCAGCGTTGCCGAATTGGTCAGCAGCAAGAGCGCATCCGGTCACGGCTGCAGCACATGTGGGGGTTGCACGGTGAAGCGCCGTGCGAGTGCAGAAGAGGACAACGAACGCACCCGCGCGGATGCCGAACGGCGCAAGCAAGCTCGCCCCACGCGCGACGAGCCGGCTCATAGTGAAAGCCGTGGCGATAGTGGTCAGAGCAGCTCGCCGGCCGCTGGTGATAACCAACAGCGGAAGCGACGCCGGCGGCGAAATCGTAATGACAAGAGCACGCCCCGCGAATAGCGGCGCGCACCGCAACAAAAAAGGGGATGGCACCCAACGGTGCCATCCCCTTTTTATGTATAAGTGAATGATCAGCAGCGTTACGCAGCGTGGCGCTGGCCAGAGCCATTGGTTGGCAACGGGGACACCATCGTCGCCGGTCGTTTGAAGACGGACATGCGCAAGGCGGTGCGCTCATTCCCTTCAATTTCGACTTCGGTGAAACTGGGAATGATCGCCAGATCAATGTCATCCTGTTCCAGATAGCCCCGTGCGATCGTCACGGCTTTGATGGCCTGATTGATCGCACTGGCGCCAATTGCCTGCACTTCCGCGTACCCCTGCTCCCGCATGACACCTGCGATTGCTCCTGCTACTGCCGTTGAGCGCGATTGGGCAGAAACCCTGATGAGTTCGGCCATGTAAGTTGCCTCCTTAGAGATCGATGAACGTCGATGTCGAGCATCTCCTGCGGCAGCCGAGGGCTTTGTCGCCAAGTTGTCTAGCGATCAGGACGTTTCAGGAGGCGAACGGGTTACGGTGAGTTTATAGATCTGCGCGATTCGGCAGATCTTTGATGCAAATTGACGCTCCGATCAGTTCAGCTCAAGCGCAGCCGCGTAAGCGTTTGAGGTTTTCTTCCACCGAGGCGCGATTGTTATAGACCGCACTGCCCACGACGATCATGTTGGCGCCGGCAGCTACGATATCCGCAATGTTGTGCGTATCAACGCCGCCGTCGACCTCCAGGTCGGCGAGCGGATTTAGATCGTCCATCAGCTTGCGCATCCGGCGCAACTTGCTGGTGGTGGTCTCGATGAAGCGCTGCGAACCAAAGCCGGGGTTGACGCTCATGACAAGCACCTGGTCGACAAAGGGCAAGACCTCGCGCACCATCTCGATGGGAGTGGCGGGATTGAGCGATACCCCGGCTTTGCACCCCAATCCCGCGATCTGCTGGATCGTGCGATGCAGATGTGGGCAGGCTTCCACATGGACGGTCAAGATGCTGGAGCCTGCAGCGACATAGTCCTGCAGATAGCGTTCCGGTCCTTCAATCATGAGATGGACATCGAGCGGCAGCTTGGTGGCTTTGCGCACGGCCTGAATGATCATGGGGCCAAATGACATATTGGGCACGAACATCCCATCCATAACATCAAGGTGGATCACGTCGGCGCCGCCAGTTTCTGCTGCTTGAATCTGGTCGGCCAGGTGGCCGAAATCCGCGGTAAGGATAGAGGGCGCCAGTTTCAGTTTGTGTTTGATCTGCATGCGCGTACCAATCCTTGTTGGGTTGCAAACACAGCGCTTGCGGCGCTGGTCACGATGAATGCTAGCTTTTGTGACGGCTTTATCTGTTCAGAAATTCTAGCATAAGTCGTGCAACTTGCCACGGCTGACGAAACAGTAAGGCATGCGTCTGTCCGGGGATCAAATGTAACTCAGAATTGGGGATTTCGTCGGCCATGCGCTGCGGAATGTAGGCAGGGAAGAACTCATCGCGCATGCCGTGGATGATCAACACGGGGAGTTGAAAGCGGCGCAGCGCACTCAACGGCAGATCGATGGCACTTTCGGGTGTCAACTGGCGAAAGCCTGGCAGGAGTTCCTGCTCGTAATAGCCGGGGTAGTGGTAAGGGTCGTGGAGCCTTGCGGTTGCTTCCAGCCAATTGCGTCCAGCCTGGAAGTGTTCCGGGGTGAGGCTCGCATAACTGTCGGTGGTGGCCGGGTTTGTGCTGTGCGTGGTGCTGACCAATGTCAGGGTTTGCGGCGCAAGCAGGCGGTTGTGCACGAGCAACTGTGCAATCATGCCCCCGCTGCTGCACCCGGCAAGATGACCGTCAGCGACGCTCAGGTGGTGCATCAATGCCGCGAGCTGTTTGGCGATAGCCGCGTGTTCGTACGCGGCCGGCGCGCCCTGTGACTGCCCGTGACCGGGCAGGTCGGGCAGGAGGATGCGGTAGTTTTCGCTTAGTGCGGGCAGGAGCGGTCCCCAGGCGGCGCGGCCGGTGCTCATGAAATTATGAAGCAGCGTGATGACGCCACGGGGCGGGGATGTTTGTGCGTCGATCAGTTCAAAACTGATCACACCGGTGTCGGTTGCGAATTCTGCCATGCGCTGGCTGCTCGTTTCGGACACGTCAGGATGACGGTGTGCGCATAACCGGCGTGGGAAGCCGCAACGTGTTGAGCACCGGGCACGTCTCGTCGACGGCCGCGTGCATGCGCTCGATGTCGGCAGGAGCGGCACTGGATGTGACGCGCGCCTGATACTCGACGCTGGAGAGTTGTGGTAGGGCGGTATAGGGCAGACCCACCACGCCGGTCAAGTCCAGGGCGCCTTTCACTTCCACTTCGACGTGGTCGAGTGGCAGATTCAGCAGCACGGCCTGAATGAGGTAGGTGTGCACGAGGCAACTGGCAAGCGCGCCAAGCAGCATTTCAGGCGCGGAGGGTCCCAGTGCGTGGCCGGCCAGACCGGGCGCTGAATCCGTCAGAACCTGGATTTCGCCCATCTTCACCGGGCGTGCGCCGGTGCTGCCGGCGACCCAGGAGGTGGCCTTGATCTGCACCGTCGCCCGTTCCGGGGCCGCGGTGAAATCCTGTTGACGTTGGGCAATGACTATCTTTTTTTGTGTAAGGAAAGTGTCGATTTCGGACATGATGTCTACCTTGTGGACAAAGTCGAGGTTAGGACGTCATTGATGTGAATGAAAGAAGGAACGCCTTGCTACACTAATCTGCAACAAACGGCGGCGGACCATCGGGATTGCATGCAGCGCAGGGGCAGCACTGCCGGAGAATATTGAACGCATAGATGCCGGCGCCGTGGCCATCCTGCCAGGTGAACCGGATGGCATAGTTGCCCACGAATTCCGCCCCGGCAATTTCAAAGCTGGGGGGTGGGGTGGTCGAAAGTGCAAGCGGATCGGTGTTCAGGACAAGCTCGCGCCGCTCCTCGCGACAGGTCGCACAGGGGCAATTGGCGCGCAACCAGCGCAGCGCGTAGTCGCTTGGGTGGCCATCCTGCCAGAGCACCCGCATGACGCCGGCGCTTCGATCAATCGTGATATCTTTGGGATGAGTTTCAGCAGCCATGCCCGTCATTCTACCACGGCGCCCATTCGTAGAGTATATAGCGCTGGCGTGGCTGGGCGCCTATGCCGCGCAGGAAGTTGGCAGCTGCGCCCTCTAGCGGCACGGGACCGCAGGTCAGCTCACGCCAGCCGGCTTTACGCGCATGATCCAGTGCGGCATTCCAGAGTTGCGTGGCGATACCCTGGTGCTGCCATGTCTCGGCGACGGCGCCCAGGAGGATGCGCCCGGCCGTTGGCGATCTGCGGACTGCCGGGTGCCAGCGCCACGGCAGCCGGCGCCCCCCGCCGGCGCTCCGCATCAGCGCGGAGAGATCCGGTTGCACCAGCACAAAGCCAACCACCTCATCGTCAACTTCGGCCTGCCAGCCGGTGACCGGATAGACTTGCAGCCAGCGAAGCAGGGTCGTTGCTTCCTCTGCATCTGGCTCGGGAAATAAATCCTCTGTGGACGCCAGACTGGCGGCAAGGAGTGGCAGCAGGTCAGTTGCCAGCCGAGCCGGATCCAATGGTGTGATGGTGGCTACAGGCGTCGAGCGGTTGGGCGATTCACCGGGCGTGTTCAACCAGAAGAGTGCGGTCTCTGCCCGCGGCTCCATCGTGGTCGCCAATAGGTCCGCAAGATAGGGCGGATTGTAGGGGGTGTGGAGTGGCGGCAAGAGGTTAAAGTAGTTCTGCAGCGCACCGGCTTGCCATGACGGCGTGGGACCGGTGGGACCGATCACCCGTTCACAGCCAAACTCCCCTGCGACCTCCATGACTTTGCCCAACAGTCTTTCGAGTGTCTCCTCGTCATTGGCGCATTTAAGAAGGGATAGATAGGCGGCGCCATCTTCGCGGCGGGGATCGATCTGGATGATGGCGGCGGCAACGACTTCTTCAAAATAGGCGCCGGTGATGGCAGAGCCGTAGTAGCCGGTCTGGCCACCGGTGCGCTGCGGCAGCGCCTCCATATAGATGGGTTGGGCGTAGAACCCGCCACCGGAATGCGCGCGTTGATCCTGAACAAGCGACACCAGCGAACGATAGTTTGGGGGCGTCCACCGTGGGTCGCCGCGATCAAAGCGCCACCAGGCATTGAGAAAACTTCGCCTTCCCCACCAATCCGTGGGCAGCAAGGTGGTGTAGTTGTAGTAGCGGGCAGTCACGGTGTCGATCCGATGGGTGGTGGTTCGGGCAGGGCGTTGCGCCCGCCATACTTTTGCGAAATGTTAACAAGAGTACCAGAAATGCCGTTTTCGTGGCTGATCTGTGGATAACTCTGGGGAATAGTCAGCTTCCCTGTGCACAATTCGGCCGCTGCATGTGGGCAAGTATAACGGCATTTTAACAATCAATTGCAACGGAGCTTTTCACCTTAAAGTTGTTGTCCGATCTCCTGGCCCCTTCAAATGTATTTTGCGTCGGTCAAACCTTGTTGCGCTACATCTTGCGTAGTACATATGTTCGTTGTGCGCGAGTTGACGATAAAGACCCAAATATTGACCGTTTTCTGACGGGAGCGACATTGTCAAAAGGCAGTCAATCTGATAGACTCCTTTTACATCAGTCAGCAGTGTACAGCCACATTGATGACAGCGCCAACCCAAATGCTGTATAGGCGTAGCCGACCGGCTTAAGCTGTTGAGGGAATGCAACCACTCTGCATTCTCGGCATGCCTGCCCTCGCGGCAGTGTAAATAGACACAAAAATAAACAGGTTTCATTGGTTGGACAAGGGCGTAATGCGTAGGCGCATACGCTCTATTTGTCCCTGGGTATCGATCCATGCTCAGGAACTGTATGGACGCGGCATCATTCTGGCGCTGACCATACTTGGAGAAGGAGCAGTTTGTGTTCTCTCAAAATGATCTCCGGCCGTTTTTCGGACCGCAGGAATCGAAATTTTATTCTGAAAACGCCAGCCCTGTCAGCCATCGTTTATCGTTTTCAGCACGAAATTCTGTACAGCAAAGTGGTTCAACTGGCCGCGCTATCGACGTGGCGCAGCGTGGCGCAGGAAAAAGCGAGCGGAATGACGTGACGCCGGCGCCAGACCGATCCTGGACCGGCGATGACGTGGTCGGTACTCCTGCAGCCGAGACGCGTAGGAGCCTCGCACCGGCGGTCAAGACCATTGATCCGCACGATGTATGGCGGCAACTACAGAGTGAACTGGCCATTGAACAGAATGGCGCGCTGGATCGGTGGATTCACGACACCTGGGTCATCGCCTATGAAGATGGACTCTTCATTGTGGGGCTGCCCGATGCATTTCGATACGACTGGGTTGAAACGCGCCTGCGTCCAAAGATCAAGCGGAAGCTGGCTGTGATCATGGGGCGCAGTTCGGTGGATGTCCGCTTTCAGGTGCAACCCCGTCCCGTTCAGGATGCGCCACAGGCGGCGCCTGCCCCACTCTACGAGCAGCGCGGCGCCGATGAACCGGCTGCAATCGACTTCGCGCGCCCGCAGCGACCGGCTGCACCGGTTGAGCCGGCCAAGCCCGCGATGACACTTTCGCCAAATGTGAATGTCCGCCACACGTTTGCAAATTTTGTGGTGGGGAGCCATAACAAACTGGCGCATGCGGTGGCAACCGCCGTCGCACAACAACCGGGCGGCGCCAGCAATCCGCTCTTTGTCTATGGCGGGGTGGGACTCGGCAAGACGCATCTGCTCCATGCGATCGCAATCCGCGCCGCGGAACTTGGGTACAACGTCCTCTACGTCACAAGTGAGGAGTTTACAAACGAATTGATCACGGCGATCCGTCACCAGACGACCGATCTGTTCCGCGCCAAGTACCGGCAAGTCGATCTGCTCCTTATCGATGATATCCAGTTCATCAGCGGCAAGGAATCGACGCAGGAGGAGTTCTTCCACACCTTCAACTATCTGCATGCGGCCGGAAAGCAGATCGTCATCAGCAGTGACCGCCCGCCCAAGGCATTGGCGACATTGGCTGAGCGTCTGCGCAGCCGTTTTGAAGGGGGATTCAGACCGATATGCAGGCGCCGGATTTTGAAACACGCGTGGCGATTCTGCAAGAGATTGTGGCGCGCCAGGGTATCCGTGCCCCGCTGGATGTCTTGATGCTTGTCGCCGAACGGGTGGATAGCAACGTGCGCGAATTGGAAGGTGCGTTCAAGAACCTATGGTTGCAGGTTCAATTGCAGGGGACTGGGTTGAACGTGGCGGTTGCCAGCGGAATTCTGAACAGCCTGGCGCCCCGGCGCTCAGTCTGCTCACCCACGCGCCTTGTCCAGATCGTGGCTGAGTACTACAACCTGGGGGCGGATGACCTCACCGGGCGCAGCCGAATTGCGGCAATTGCCCATGCGCGCCACGTGGCGATGTATTTGCTCCGCAAGGAAAATGGTCTCTCATTGCCGGTGATCGGCGATTGCCTCGGCGGGCGCGACCACACGACTGCACGCCACGGTATCGAAAAGATCGAGCGTGAAGTTGAGCATGATGAGACGCTCCGCAACGATGTGGCGCTGCTGCGCGAACGGATTTATCTTCCCTTTGGCTAGAAAGGGATATTAACCTGTTCTTAATCTTCTTTTGCGTGAATGTTGGTTTTGCTGTAAACTGTGCGCCACGCGATAGCTACAGTGGAATCGTGTTTTTGGATACAGTAAACCTGTTTTGATCGTCTGATCAGCCGCCGCAAGCAGTTCAGGTCGTCGGTTCGGAGCCAAGCATGAGCAAAGAAGGTCGCCAGAAAGCCCTCGAGACGACCCTGGCGAGCCTGAATAAGCGATATGGCGAAGGCGTCGTCATGCGATTGGGCGACGCCAGCCGTCTGAATGTGGAGACCATTCCGACGGGCAGCTTAAGCCTTGACATTGCGCTGGGTGTGGGCGGCATCCCACGTGGACGCGTCATCGAGATCTACGGCCCAGAGAGTTCGGGCAAAACCACCCTCTGTCTGCATGTAATTGCGGAGGCGCAGCGCCAAGGGGGTGTCTGTGGCTTCGTCGATGTTGAACATGCGCTTGACCCTGCCTACGCCGCCAAAATCGGCGTAGATGTAAACAATCTCTATGTCAGCCAACCGGATACCGGTGAGCAGGCGCTCGAGATTGCGGAGGCGCTTGTTCGCTCGAATGCCATGGATGTGGTGGTGGTGGATAGTGTGGCGGCGCTCGTGCCGCGCGCTGAGATCGAAGGCGAGATGGGAGATAGTCACGTTGGCCTGCAGGCGCGCCTGATGAGTCAGGCGCTGCGCAAGCTGACTGGGGCCATCAAGTCAACCAACACTTGCATGATCTTCACCAACCAGTTGCGTCAGAAGATCGGTGTGATGTTTGGGAATCCGGAGACCACGTCAGGCGGGATGGCGCTGAAGTTCTATGCCAGTGTGCGCCTGGACGTGCGGCGGATTGAAGCGATCAAACAGGGTGATGAAGTTGTTGGCAGCCGGACGCGGGTCACCGTCAAGAAAAACAAGGTGGCGGCGCCGTTTCGCACTGCTGAGTTCGACATCATGTATAACGAGGGTATCAGCACCGCCGGTGACCTTCTTGATCTGGGCGTCGAGTACGACATCCTCTCCAAACGCGGCGCATACTACCGCTACAACGAGGACACAATCGGCCAGGGGCGTGAAGCATGCAAAGCGTATTTGCGCCAGAACCCGTTAGTGATGGCCGAAATCGACAATCTGATTCGTGTAAAGGCCGGATTGCTCACGCGTAGCGCCTGACCGAATTGTTTGTGCTGTTGGCGCGTGCTGCCCCAGTTGGCCGCGATTCCACTTGCAGAGATCCTGCGCCGTCCTTCGGTTGACAGACCGCTGGGCGCGCACTACTGCACGCTGTAGCGTCATGCTGCGGCGTTTTTTGTTTGTTGAACCAGTCGATGAGGACAACACTGTATGGATAGCTTATTGCTAGCCGTTGTGCTGATTATCCTCTTCACGCTCTTGGGTGCAGGTGTGGCCGGCTATGTCGCCTTCGGGCGTGGTCGCACTGCGGGCATGCAGGCGGAGAGGGGAAGACAGGACGCGATCCGCCTGGGGGCGGAGGAACAAGCTGCCAGGATCGTGGCCGAGGCCGAAACCAAGGCCAAACAACTACAGCTTTCGATTAAAGAGGAAGAGGTGCAACGCCGCAAGGAGATGGATACTGAAGCTGCGCGGCGCCGAACCGAACTCGAGAAGATTGAGGAGCGGCTTCAGAATCGGCTTGACACGGCCGAACGCCGGTTGCAGCAGATTGAGAGCCGCGAGCGCAAACTCAACCAGCGGGAGACGCGAATTACAGAGCGCGAGACAAAGCTCGATACGATGGAAGCCGAATGGCAGTCAGAGTTACAGCGCGTCGCCGCCATGAGTACGGAGGAGGCGCGTCAGGTGCTGCTTGATCGGGTTGAGCAGAACACGCGCCAGATGATGGCCCGCAAAATCCGTGAGGTGGAAGCTGAGGCCCATGAGGAGGCCGATCGCCGCGCCCGGGCGATTATCACGATGGCGTTGGAGCGGATTGCCAGCGACCACGTCAGTGAGTTCTCCGTGAGCAGCGTCGACCTACCCTCCGATGAAATGAAGGGGCGGATCATCGGGCGCCAGGGCCGCAATATCCGGGCGATTGAACAGGCGTTAGGAGTCGATCCGTGGTCGATGACACCCCTGAAGCCATCATCATCAGCAGTTATGATCCCGTGCGCCGCGAAGTGGCACGGATGGCGCTGAGCAAACTCGTCGCCGATGGCCGCATTCACCCGGCGCGGATCGAAAAGGAAGTGGAGAAGGCCCAGCAGGAGATCGACCGTATCATCGTCGAATCTGGGGAACAGGCGATGTTGGAAGCGGGCGTATCCGGCGTTCACCGTGAGGTGCAGCGGCTGTTGGGACGGCTTAAGTTCCGCACGAGCTATGGCCAGAATCAACTGCAACATGCGGTCGAGACGGCGAAGTTGGCGGGCTTGATGGCGGCAGAACTGCATGCAAACGTCAAGATTGCCAAGTTGGGTGGCTTGCTCCACGACCTTGGCAAGGCCGTGACCCATGAGATTGACGGTCCCCATGCCATTGTGGGCGGTGAGATTGCCAAGCGCTACGGTGTGCCCGAAGTGATTGTCAATTGTATCGCCAGCCATCATGGCGAAGTCGAACCAGAATCGATCGAGGCGGTCATTGTGGCGGCTGCCGACGCCATCAGCGGGGCCCGACCGGGCGCGCGGCGTGAAAGTCTCGAGACCTATATCAAGCGTGTGACCGAGCTTGAAGATATCGGCAACAGCTTCAAAGGCGTCAGCCAGACCTTCGCAATTCAGGCAGGGCGTGAGATTCGCGTGCTGGTGCGACCCGAGGACGTCGATGATCTGTCGGCGATTCAGTTGAGCCGAGACATCGCCAAGAAGATCGAGGATAACCTGCAATACCCCGGTCAGATTCGCGTGACCGTCGTGCGCGAGACCCGCGCGGTGGAGTATGCGAAGTAGGTAAGATCCAAAGTAGATTCAAACGAGCGGATGGGGATTCAACACCCCATCCGCTTTTTTATGGGTTCTTGGCGAAGAAGATGAGCGCCTGGTAGATGAAGGGGAGCGTGAAGAGCAGGCTGTCAAGCCGGTCTAGCATACCGCCATGCCCGACGAAGAAATTGCCTGTATCCTTGACGCCAACCTGGCGTTTGATCATGCTGATGGAAAGGTCACCGAAAAGGGCAAGGATGCCAGCCAAAAACCCGATGATGGCGCCGAAGAGCGGCCCGATGCCAACCGGAAGCGCCCACGCCAGGAACGCGCCGGCGAGTGTGGCTGCCACCCAGCCACCGATCGTCCCCTCCCAGGTTTTCTTCGGGCTCAGCCTTGGCCAGAGCTTCCGCTTGCCCTTGAAGACCCCGGTGAAGTAGGCCGCCGAGTCGTTTGCCCATGTTACCAGGAAGCCGAACAGCACGTACCAGAAGCCATTCGGCAGAAAACGCAAGGCCACGACCTGGCCAAGCGTCACCCCAAGAAAAATCGCGCCGATGCTGGTTGCCATCCACGTATTGATTGGTTTGTCGACGATGAACAGACTGTAGGTCAGCGTGACGATGAAACCGGCAATCAGCACGGATGCCGTCGGGAAGGAAATGAGCTGCACCAACTTCACGGTTGGCTCAGTCAGGATCCCTGTGATGGAAATCGAGGAACGCTGCACCAACGATGCGTCCCAACCCGACAGGAAGAGCATCACGGCCCAGGGTACGCCGATCCAGATCGATGGGTTGTAGCCGCCAACGCGCAGCATGTAGAACATTTCAAGGCTGCTGAGGACCGTAATGACGACGCCCAGTGCCAATCCCCAGATCCCGCCCAGATAAATTGGTATCACCACGATGGGGATGGCAATCAGTGCTGCTATGATTCGCGTACGCACAGGTTCACTTGCTCTCGAGTTAAGCGCTTGTGGTCGGTGAGCTACTTCTGGAGGACGCGTCCAAATCTGCGTTCTCGGTGATTGTACTCAATAAATGCCTTGTCGAGTTCGACTTCATCGAACTCCGGCCAGTAGGTTGGGGTGGTGTAGTATTCTGCGTACGCTGCCTGCCAGATCAAGAAGTTGCTGAGGCGCCACTCGCCCCCTGTGCGGATGATCAGATCTGGGTCAGGGATGCCGCCGGTATAGAGGTAGCTGCTAAATAGATCTTCCGTCACTGCGTCCGGCTCAACGCGATCCTGCATCATGTGGCGCACTGCATCGATGATTTCCGCGCGACCACCATAGTTGAAGGCCACATTCAAGACAATCCGATCATTGTCTTTTGTCACCTCGAGCGCGTTGCGGATCTGCTTCTGGAGATGTGGGTTAATGCCCTCCATGCGCCCGCTATGCAAGATGCGGACCCCGTTCTTATTCAGTTCCTTGAGTTGGCGCTGGATTGTCAGGCCAAGCAGGCGCATCAGCCCACTGACCTCTTCCTGTGGGCGTTTCCAGTTTTCCGTCGAAAACGCATAGACGGTCAGCACTTTGACGCCGCGGCGCACGCAGTGCTCCAGAATGCGTTTGATATTGTCCACACCTGCCTGGTGACCGGCGATGCGGGGCAGGCCGCGCGCTTGCGCCCAACGGCCGTTGCCATCCATGATGATTCCTAGGTGATAGGGTACCGCGGTTATTTCGGAGACGTCGTCCCCACCGGTGCTCACTTCATCGTTCACGAATACTCCTAGACCGTCATGATCTCTTTGTCTTTTTCCTTGATGATCTGGTCAACCTGTTCGATGTAGTGGTCGGTGCGCTCCTGCACTTGTTCTTGGCCACGCTTGAGGTCATCTTCGGAGATGAGGTGTTCTTTTTCAAGATCACGCATATCCTGAATGGCATCGCGGCGGATGTTGCGGATGCTGACGCGTGCCTCTTCACCGCGCTTGTTAACGACCTTGGTTAACTCGCGGCGGCGTTCCTCGTTCAGGGGCGGAATGTTCAGCCGGATGCTCTGGCCGTCATTGTTCGGTGTCAATCTAAGATCTGACTCCGAGATCGCCTTCTCGATCGCTTTGATATCGCCACGTGCATGGGGGCGAATGAGAATCTGTTGCGGTTCAGGCACGCTGATCGTCGCGAGTTGAAGGAGTGGCGTGGGCGCGCCATAGTATTCAACATGCAAGTGTTCGACCAGGGCCGGCGAGGCGCGTCCCGTGCGAATCGCCATCAAATCATGGCGCAACGCCTCGATGGTTTTTTCCATGCGGTCATGACTATCAGCCAGGACTTCCTTGATCATCGCAGTTGCTCCTTTGTGGAGGGCGCGATCAATGCGGATCGCGCGATTGCGGAATTGAAGCTAGTTGGGATGTATAAATGCCATTGTAACAAATTATGCCGGATGTGAAAACCGCGGGAGATGGAGGTGCGGGGTCCCGCCGGCGTAGTCTGTCGGTTGCGATGCGACCTTGTCGCTGGGGCGCATGGCCGCATCGCACCGGCGCCATCTAGGACGTAATCGTAGTGCCAACCGGCTGGCCCAGAACGGCCTGCTCCAGGGCGCCTTCCTGCCAAAGATTCAGCACCATGATGGGCAGATCATTATCCATGCACATCGCCATCGCCGTGCTGTCCATCACGCCAACTCGCATATTGAGCGCGTCAATATAAGTCAGGTGTTCAAAGCGTTTCGCATCGGTGTTCTTCTTTGGATCTTTGTCATACACGGCGTCGACCTTGGTGGCTTTGATCAAAATATCGGCGTCAATTTCCATGGCGCGCAGTGAAGCCGCGGTGTCGGTGGTGAAATATGGATTGCCGGTGCCGGCGCCAAAGATGATGACACGGCCCTTCTCCAGATGCCGGATCGCCCGGCGCTGAATGTACGGCTCGGCGACTGCGCGCACCTCGATGCCGGTCATGACCCGTGTCGGCATGCCCATGCGCTCAAGTGCATCCTGCAATGCGAGCGAATTCATCACGGTGGCCAGCATCCCCATATGGTCGGCGGTCACGCGTTCCATGCCGTGGTCGAGGCCATCTTGTTTGCCGCGCCACAAGTTGCCACCGCCGATCACGATCGCTACCTGCACACCCAGATTGACGACTTCGACCACTTTGCGCGCCAGGAACTCAGCCATACGCGGATTGATGCCAAATCCACCCTCGCCGGCCAGGGACTCGCCACCTAGTTTCAACAGAACGCGACGATATTTCAGCTCTGCCATATCAGTGTCCTCTCTGCAAGACAGAAATGCCCAGCTTTGTCGCTGGGCATTTTTTGCTACCGTCCGGCTTAGCCGCCGATCTCCAGGCGGGCGAAACGCCTTACTTTGATGTTCTCGCCAAGGGAGGCGATGCTGCTTGTCAGCAGATCCTGGACCTTGATATCCGGATCTTTGATGAACGGCTGCTCAAGCAAGACCACTTCGCTGTACCACTTGTCCAGTTTGCCGTCGATAATCTTGTCGACCACCTGCGCCGGCTTGCCGCTGTTGGCCATCTGTTCGCGGTAGATTTCACGCTCCTTGGCCACAAGTTCTGCCGGCACCTCTTCACGGGTGACCCATTGTGGGCGCGCCGCAGTAATATGCATCGCCACGTCATGCACCAACTGTTGGAACTGTTCCGTGCGGGCGACGAAATCTGATTCGCAGTTCACTTCCACGAGCGTGGCAACCCGGCTGCCGGCATGCACGTAGTTGCCGATCAAGCCTTCATTGGCATCGCGGCTTGCCTTCTTGGCGGCTGTCGCCAACCCTTTTTTGCGCAGCACTTCCACGGCGGCCTCAAAATCGCCGTTGGAATCCGCCAGGGCCTTTTTGCAGTCTAGAACGCCGGCACTGGTTGCCTCGCGCAGTAATTTGACTTGTTCTGCGGTAATCTCAGCCATTTCGTTTCTCCTCAATCAGTGACACCGATCGATCTAGTGGCGGGTCTGCCTGGAGACAACTACCAGCCAGACCCGCATTGTTCGTCAAGGCGTTGCCTGCCCCACAGGGCTATACGGGCTCTTCGTCGTCAAAGGAAGCAACTGTCCGCAAGGGCTCAATCTCTTCCGCTTCTTCTTCGAATTCCTCAACCTCGGCAAGTTCTTCCACAATCTCATCGGCGATGCCGAACTCTTCGGCGTCGTCAATGGACTGCAGTTTTGCCAACACGCTTGGGCCAAGGTATTGCTCCATGCCCGCAAGCTCACGCCGGCTGACCTGGCCGGTTTCGGCTTGCTCAACCTCGCGAATCCGCATCCCTTCTTCGGCGGAGTCGGCGATGGCGCCAACCATTAGCTTCACGGCGCGGATCGCATCGTCGTTGCTCGGAATCACGTAGTTGACCTGATCCGGATTGGAATTCGTGTCGACCATGGCGATGATCGGAATTCCCAACTTGTTCGCCTCGTCGACTGCCAGCGCTTCAACGTTGGTGTCAACCACGAAGATCATATTGGGTAGACGCCGCATGGTCTTCAGACCACCGATCCGGCGGTTGAGCTTGTCAACTTCGCGCTGTAGCGACAGCCGTTCTTTCTTCGGCAGGTTGCGGAATTCACCGGCATCCATGCGCCGCTCCATTTGGAGCAGGTACTGGATCCGCTGGTAGATCGTCACCCAGTTGGTCAAAGTGCCACCCAACCAGCGCTGATTGACATAGGGCATCCCGGCGCGCAGGGCTTCCTGTTCGACGGTGGCCTGCGCCTGGCGCTTGGTGCCGACAAACAGCACTGTGCCGCTTTTCGCAACGGTTTCGCGCACCACGTCTGATGCCTTGTTGAGGGCCTGGACGGTCTGCTGCAAGTCAATGATATGAATGCCGCTGCGTTCGGTGAAGATGTACGGACGCATCTTGGGATTCCAGCGGCGAGTCCGGTGGCCAAAGTGAACACCAGCCTCCAAGAGTTGCTTCATCGTGACGTTTGCCATACTGACTCCTGTTTTGGGTTACTGCTTCCGCCTTCCTCATTCTGTGGATCTACCCACGAGATCGTACTCGTTGGCACCCTATCCGCCAGTCAGAAGGCGTGAAGAATTGTTATATGGCGCACACGCGCCAAGCGGAAATGATAGCATAAGGGAGGGGGGGAGATCAAACTTGGAGGGGGGTGAATCGACTCGTGTTTCGTATCACGTATCACGCATCATTCTGATTTTTTTCAAAATTCACAAACCGATAGCCGAGCCCGCGCTCGGTGAAGATGTATTTCGGGTCCGCCGGGTTTTCTTCGATCTTCTGGCGCAGATAGGTGATGTAGAGACGCAGTAGATGATGGTCGTTGATGTATTCATGGCCCCAGACCTTGGTCAAGAGCGTTTCATGCGGCACCACCCAGCCGGCGTTCTGGATCAGGTGATAGAGTAACCGGTACTCGGTCGGCCGCAGGCTTACCCGTTCGCCATTCACGATCGCCTGGCGGCGCTGCAGGTCGACCTGCAAACGTTCGTCGACCGTGACGATTTGATCTTCGGGCCGGCCTTGCTGTTCGAGCCGGCGCAGCACGGCCCGGATCCGGCTTGACAACTCGCGTGGGCTGAATGGCTTGGTGATGTAGTCGTCGGCGCCGAGGTCCAGACCTTTGATCCGATCGTCTTCTTCCGAACGAACGGTGAGCATAATGACCGCCGCGTCGCTTACTTCACGAATCCGCCGCAAGGTTTCAAATCCATCCATCCCCGGCATTTCGACGTCAAGCAAAACCAGATCGGGCTGGTGATCCCGCACTTTCTCAAGGGCTTGGAAGCCGTTATTGGCTTCCAATGTCAGATAGCCTTCGAGGTCAAGGTTCATTTTGACAAAGCGCACCATGCGCGGCTCGTCATCGACGACAAGTACTGTCTTCTTGGGTTGGTTCGCCATGAGAATATCGTTACAATGGATGTGTTCGTCTGGCTGTGCCCGGCGTGGTCCTATGGATTGCAGCAAACGGCTGCTCGCAATCCTCCGGGTACGGTTGCATTATACCATCGTTGCCGGTTGTGGCTCGCATCGCAAAAGGTCCCTGCATCCTCGTCTATGACACTTACGGCCGGGCTTCTCCTGCATGAACGCTACCGCATCAATCACCTGATCGCGCGGGGCGGCTTTGGCGCCGTGTACCTCGCGTACGACATCACCTTGCAGCGCACCTGTGCGGTCAAAGAAAACCTCGCCTCTGAAGCGGCTGCACAGACCCAGTTTGAGCAGGAAGCGCTCATTCTGGCCCGTCTACACCATCCAAATCTACCGCGCGTCATTGACCATTTTGTCATCCAGGATCAGGGCCAATACCTGGTCATGGACTATGTCGAAGGTAAGAATCTGGCCGAGATCATGCGCATTCAGGGGCATCCGTTTGCACAGATCGACGCGATTCCCATTGCGTTGGAAGTATGCGCTGCGCTCCAATATCTTCATAGCCAGCAGCCCCCGATCATCCATCGCGATATCAAGCCGCAGAACATCATTATCACGCCTTCAGATCGGGTGATGTTGGTGGACTTTGGCCTGTCGAAAGTGCTTGCCCAAGATGTTGTGACCGTCCCCGGAGCACGCGGCATGACGCCCGGTTATTCAGCGCCCGAGCAATATGGTCTGGCGCCCACGGAGCCCGCAAGCGATGTTTACGCGCTGGGCGCCACCCTGTATACCATGTTGACAGGGCAACGACCGCCCGATGCACTGCGCCGTCTTACCGAAGATTTGCCGGTGCCCTCGCTCCGCACCTTCAACACCACGGTGACACCCCAGGTGGAGCGCTCCGTGATGGCCGCGCTTGAGCCTTCCGTGACGCGCCGTCTGCCGACCGTGGAAGCCTTCAGCACCCAGTTGACGAAATCGTCCAGGGTGGGAGGAGCAAGTCGTGCTCGGCGTGTATGGCTGGTGGCAATGGCATTGGGTCTGGTTGTCTTCGTGGGCGTGCCAGTTGTCACGGCGTTGGGACAGCGCCTGCTGCAACCAACGAAGCCGGTCGCCACACCCACGACTTCGGAGCGTGCAGACCAGCAACCGCCACCCGTAGCGTCTGCCGCTGTGCGGCCACGATCCCGTCTGGCGAGCCGTCTGCGTGATGAAGGCGCAACCTTACCATCGCCGACGCCCGCGCCGTCGCCAACACAGGGGAATACGCCAACCGCCGTTGTGGTTGCAGTGCAAATCCCAGTTGCAACCGAAACTGCGACGGCCACCGCAACGCCAGCTCCGACGCCGTTGGGCGGGGGCAGGCGCGTGGCATTCGTATCGGATGTCGACGGTAATCAGGAAATCTACGTGGCAAGCAACGCCGGCTCCGAACTTACCAACGTGACTAACCATCCGTCAGACGATGCGATCCCGGCCTGGTCCCCAGATGGCAGGCTTCTGGCGTTCGAAAGCAACCGCGACGGTAACTGGGAGATCTATGTGATGGATCCCACCGTTGGGGAGGCTGTGCGGGTTACAAACGATCCGGCGGAGGACCATGATCCGGATTGGTCGCCTGATGGGCGCAGCCTGCTCTTTCATTCGAATCGAAGTGGCGTCTGGCAACTCTACACCCTGGAACTTGAAACGGGCGATATCAAGTCGATCACGCAGGATCCAGCCGGCGCATGGGGTGGGTCCTGGTCACCCGATGGGTTGTTCATCACCTACTCGCAGAATTACCCTGGCCCCGCCGAAATCTATACCATCGGCATCGACGGCACCAATCCGGTGAATCTGACGAACAGCCGCGATCATGAGAGTGCTGTACACTGGTCACCAAACGGGGAGCGTCTGGTATTCTATTCAGAGCGTGACGGCAACCGGGAAATCTATTCGATGCGGCCCGATGGGAGCGCTCAGACGCGCTTGACGTCCGATCCCGCCAACGATAGATTGGCAAACTGGTCTCTGGACGGCGCTCATCTGGTGTTTACCAGCAACCGGGCCGGCAGCGACGATTTGTATATACTTGACCCGGCGACCGGAGCGGTCAATCCGCTCCTTCAGCGGGCGGGGAATGACAGCAGTCCTGACTGGGGACCCTAGAGGAGCGTGACGATGTTGCAAGCACAATTGCGGATCGAACACTTGGTTACCGGCGCTCAATGCCTGCTATTACCGGGTGCGGTGTTCGACATTGAACCGCTGCCTTTTCCGATCGGACGTGGCAAGGACTGTCACCTTATTGTGTCGCACCATGAGATCTCGCGACGGCAGGCGCAGATTGGCGCTGATGGCGACT